>NZ_NEIP01000013.1:0-149084 GCF_002112745.1 Pseudomonas sp. B7(2017)
ACCTGCCCCACCCCGACATCCTCGAATGGTCAAAACCCCTGCCCCCCGAGCAATGGGCCCAACGCTCCCCGGCGCTTGTAGCCGCCATCGTCCAGCGCGAAGCGGAA
Organism: Pseudomonas sp. B7(2017); assembly: GCF_002112745.1. NCBI lineage: Bacteria > Pseudomonadati > Pseudomonadota > Gammaproteobacteria > Pseudomonadales > Pseudomonadaceae > Pseudomonas > Pseudomonas sp. B7(2017). The sequence goes on from NZ_NEIP01000013.1 coordinate 108, forward strand.
TTGGCCGCTCAAGCCGAGGCGCCGGCATGAGCACGCCAGCGGCCGGCACCACGAAGAAAGGGATGTTTTCGCGCAATGACTATCTGGCGCCGTTGCCGATCCCTACGGGGGAAAAGCCCTGTGACGTGCTCAATACCATCTGGCGCAAGAACGACGTCTTTATTGACATCGGCAACTACAGCATCGGTTCGGCGGTGATGGTGATGTGGCCGGGAGTTGTGTTGTTTTTAGCCATTTCATTCTTTATTCGAAACATCGACCCTGAATTCAGTCGCGATGTTCTGATCCTGGGTGCCTGCATCATGGCCCTCCCGATTTTTTGGTTGATCCAGGGCCTCCTCCGCGAAGTCCCCTTGCCCGTCCGCTTCAACCGCCAGCGCCGCGAAGTCTGCGTGCCCCGCGACAACGGCGAATACTGGATCGTCCCCTGGGAGACCGTGACCGCCGCCGCCACCCAGCATTCATCGGTCAGTCAGGGCGGCAGGGCCACGATGGGCCTGTTGGTCATCGGCTTCGAAAACCCCGACCCGACCGCCAGCGAGGACAACAGGCATTTTTCGCTGGGCTTCCCTTGCGGCGGCGGCACCACGGCGATGGCGTTGTGGGAATGCATGCGCAGTTACATGGAGGTCGGGCCGCAGGCAGTGCCGGATGCCGCGGCACTCGGGGCGGGCGTGAACCTGCGTTACTACATCGATTACATGAAGGAAAAAGCCGAGGAGCGTGGCTGGGTTTTGACACTGCTGTGGGAAGGCGTCGTCGGCGTCTTTATCTTCAACGCTCCTCTCGCCACATATCTGCAAAGGAGGAAGCTTTATCCGCCGCCGGAACTGTCCCACCCCGACATCCTCGAATGGTCAAAACCCCTGCCCCCCGAGCAATGGGCCCAACGCTCCCCGGCGCTTGCAGCCGCCATCGTCCAGCGCGAAGCGGAATTGGCCGCTCAAGCCGATGCGCCGGCATGAGCACGACCGCCGGGGAGCGCATCCTGGCTCCCCGGCGGTCGTGCCGCTCACGCGGCGTCGATGGCGCGCTCCTCCGGCGAGTACATCCAGCGCATCAGCGAGTGCCGGCCGCTGATGCCCAGCTTGATCGCCGCACGCTTGAGGTAGCTCTCCACGGTGTTGACCTTCAGTTGCAGCTGCTCGGCCAGCTCCGGCGCCGTGCGCCCGGCGAGCAGGCCGACGCACACCTCCGTTTCCCGGTTGGACAGGCGCAGGCCCTGAAGCCGCACGCGGTCGTGGAAGCGTTGGCGCAGGGTGTCCAGGCCTTGCTGGACGATTTCGGGCGAAGGGTGCAGGTGTTCGGCGGGCGGGTGGAGGGCGGTGATGTGTTTCTCCACCATCGGCAGCAGCACCGGCGAGATGTCCTGCAGCAGGCTGCGCTCCTGGGCGGAAAAACGCTGCGACGGGCAGCGGTACACCGAGATCACATAACGGTAGCCGTCCTTGCGCCGGGTCAGGTGCAGCTGCGACGCGTCGGAGATGGTGGCGGGCCCGCATTCGGCCGCCCGGTCGGCCGGGGCGACCGTGCTCAGCTCGGAGAACACCGTCTCGGCCAGCAGGGCGGGGTTCTTCACCGCTTCCGGCTCGTTGCGGGCCGCCGAACGGCCTACCGGCTCGACGCGCATCTGCCGGATGTGCATGGCATCCACCGCCAGTTGCGTGCGGATCAGGTCATGCAGCATCCGCGGAAAGTGGCGGCTGCCGGTGCTGGCAATGACCTTGCCGATGTGGGGGAACAGATGTGAGTTCATATGGTTCATCCATGAGTGGCTATGGGGTACTCGTTTCCGACACACCGGATGCCAACTCCGTGGCTAATGGCTGCGCGTCGGAGATTGGATCCTATCCTAATACAACGATTCAGAGACGGTTTAATGAAGGGGCTATTAGCTAATAACCGCGCAAGGGCCGCCGTTCATTCGCGCACCGGGATGGACAGCGTCGCCCGCAGGCCGCGTCCAGGCAAGTTGGCCATCTCGATGCGCCCGCCCAGGCGCGTGGCGATGGCGTTGACGATGGTCAGGCCCAATCCGGCGCCTTGGGCGTTGCCGCGGCTGTAGAACCGTTCGAACAGGCGCTCGCGATCCGCTTCGTCGATTCCCGGCCCCTGATCCTCGACGCTCAAGTGGCAGAAGCCGTCGGACAGGGCCAGCCGCACGCTGATCACGCCGTTTTCCGGCGAGAAGTTGGCCGCGTTGGTGATCAGGTTGTTCAGGGCGATGTCGATGGCGGCCGCGTCGGCCCGCACCCGCAAGGGCCGGTCGTCGGCGTCGAAGGCCAGTTCCAGGTGCTTGCTCAGCAACCAGGGGGTGAGCTGCACCAGAGTGCTGCGCACGGTTTCGCTGAGGTCGATGCGCTGCAGGGCCGGCGCGTTGGCCTTGGGGTCGAGGCGGGCCATGGTCAGCAGTTGGTTGACCAGACGGCTGGTGCGGTCCACGCCGGCGATCAGGAACGCCAGGGACTCGCGCCGCTCCTGTTCGGTGCCGGCCTCCAGCAGGTTTTGCGCATGCACGCGCAGCACCGCCAACGGCGTGCGCATCTCATGGGCGGCGTCGGCGATGAACCGCCGCTCCCGGCCCAGCACTTCCTGGAGTTGCGCGAGCATCCGGTTCAGGGCGGCTTGCATCGGTTCCAGCTCGCTGGGCAACGGCGTCAGTTGCAGCGGTTCGAAGGAGCCGCTGTCGCGGGCGCGCAGGGTGGCGGCCATGTTCGCCAGCGGCTTGAGGCCCCAGCCGATGGCCAGCCAGATCATCGCGGCCAGGATCAGGCTGCCGATCACGTTCGGCCCCAGGGTGTGGCGGACGATGCGGTCGACCAGGTCGGCGCGCACGTCGCCGCGCTCGCCCACCCAGATGCGCAGACCGTTCTGCTTATCCTCCAGGATGAAGGCCCGCCAGCGGTGTTCCTTCAGGTCCACCACATCGCTGAAGCCGGGATCGCTCGGCGGCGCGGTGAACGACGGTGCGCTGGCGGTGTGCACCAGCACCTCGCCTTTGCTGTTCCACACCTGAAAGGCCAACTTGCGTTCGTAGGGGTGGCCGTCGCCCCGGGGCACCGCCTCGGCCAGCGCCGTGTTGAAGGCGCGGTAGAGGTCGGTCTGCTCCCGCTCCGCCAGCGGCATGCGCATCACCCCTTGCAGCAGGCGGGCGTTCTGCGCCAGTTGCGCGTCGTAGATCTCGGCGATCTCGTGGTTGCTGTCGTGCAGGTTGAACACGCTGAGCACCGTCAGCCCGAACAGCATCAGGCCGATGATGAGGGTCAGGGTACGGCGTCGGATCGAGGTCAACGGCGTTCCTCCACCAGGTAGCCGACGCCTCGGATGGTGCGGATCAGGTCGGTGGAGAACTTCTTGCGCAGGTGGTGGATGTGCACTTCCAGGGTGTTGCTTTCGGCTTCCTCGTTCCAGCCGTAGAGCAGTTGCGTGAGGTGGTCGCGGGTCATGACCCGGCCCGGCGGCGACAGCAGTTCGTGCAGCAGTTGGTATTCCTTGGGCGTGAGCACCACCGGTTCGCCCAGATAAGTGACTTGCTGGGTGCCGGGGTTGAGGCTGATGCCGGCATGCTCGATCAGCATCTGCGCCCGGCCGGCGCTGCGCCGCAGCAGGGCGCGCAGGCGGGCCTTGAGCTCGGCCAGGTCGAAGGGCTTGATCAGATAGTCGTCGGCGCCGGCGTCCAGCCCGGCGATCCGGTCTTCGGTGGCGTCGCGGGCGGTGAGGATGAGCACCGGCAGGTTCGAGCCGCCGCCGCGCAGGCGGCGCAGCACCTCCAGGCCGTCCATGCGCGGCAGGCCCAGGTCCAGCACCGCCAGGTCGAAGGTCTCGGTGAGCAAGGCGTGCAAGGCGCTGCTGCCGTCCTTGATCCAGTCGACCGTATAGCCTTCGCGGCTCAGCGCCTGGTGGATGCCCTCGCCGAGGGCCTCGTCGTCTTCGATCAGCAGTAGGCGCACACCGGTTCCTCAGTCGAGTTTCTTGTTGACGTCCGCCAGCAGCGCGGCGATTTCCTTGCGGCGGCCGCTGTCCGCGCTTTCACGGCCCGGACGGGGCGCCGCCTGCTGGGCCTTCAGCAGCGCGGCCCTGGCTTCAGCGTAGCGTTTCTGACGGTAGAGGTGATCGCCCCAAAAGTACAGGCTGTCGATGCCGTCGGGGTTGAGCTGCAGGGCCTGCTTGAGCAGTTGCTCGGCCTTGTCGCTGTCGCCGAAGCCGATCGGCCAGCCCGGCACCCGGTCGTACAGCGCGGCGAGGCTGGTGTAGGCCGAGCCTTGCAGCGCCTTGGGATCCAGGGTCAGGGATTTTTCCAGGTCGGCCTTGGCGTCCTTGGCCTTGCCCAAGGCGCCGAGCCCGCCCTGGGCGCCGGCCCAACTGCTGGTGACGATGCCTTTCCAGATCCAGGCCTCGGCGACGGCGGGGCGTTCGGCGGTGAAGGCCGTCGCTTGGGCGGCCAGCTGTTCGAAGGCGGCGGCGCGTTGCTTTTCCGGCGTCTCGTATTGGATGTGCGCCCAGCCCTGCTGGATGGCGCTCAGGCGTTGCTGATCGGCGGCGTCCAGCGCCCAGGCGCTCTGGCCGAGTACGGTCAATAGCAGGCACGCGAAGAGTCTTTTCATGGTTTTGGCGTCTCGTTCTCGGTTTTTTCGCTCAGGTGACGGATCAGCGGCAATTGCTTGCGCAGGCCGCGGTCCACCAGGTTGGGCAGCAGGCTGTTCAGGCGCACGAAGAAGCGCTCGGGCCAGCCCAGATACAGGTCGCGGCGGTCGCCGGCGATGGCGTGGAGCACGGCCGACGCGACGGCCTGGGGCGCGTCGACGCTGGCCTTGAGCGCATCGTTCAAGGCTTGGGCGGCGGGGCTGTTCATTGCCGTCCGGGTGGCGCGGGGCGCGACATAGAGGACGTTGATCCGGGTGTCGGCCAGCTCGCGGCGCAACGCCTCGGAAAAGCCGCGCAACGCGAATTTGGTGGCGCAGTAGCTGGCGTAGCCGGGGTAGCCGATCGAGCCGTAGGTCGAACCGACGTTGACCACCATGGCGCTGTCGGCCTGCTTGAGCAGCGGCACCAACAGTTTGGTCAGGCAGATCGGCGCCGTGATGTTCACCGCCATCATCGTGTGGATCTCGCTGTCGTCGAGCTGCTCCAGCATGGCGAAGTGATTGACCCCGGCGGCGTTGATCAGCAGGTTGACGCCGCCGATGGCTTCGGCGGCGACCAGCACCTTGCGGCGGTCGCTCAGGAACGTCAGGTCGGCGGCGACCCAGGACAGCGTATCGGGGTAGCGCTGGAGCAAGGGCGCCAGGGCCTCGTGGTGGCGGGCGACGGCCAGCACCCGGGCCCCGGCCCGGCACAGGGCGTCGGTGATGGCCAGGCCGATGCCGCCGCTGGCGCCGGTCAGCACCACGCGGGCTTCACGCAGCTGCATGATCGGCCTCCCCGCCGCGGGGCAAGCCGCGGAACATGTCGGCGTAGAGCCGGTAGACGACTTTCGAGGCGTGGATCACCGCTGCCTGGTCGGCCGGATCGTCCAGCCGGTTCATCAGTCGGCGGTAGGTCTGCATGTGCTCGACGTCGAGCGAGCCGTGGGAGCTGAGGTAGCTGAACGCCGTCTCCGGCAGCGCCAGGCGTTCGCGGATGCTGCCCGCCGCATGGGTCGCCAGGGCGATGCTGGTGCCTTCCAGCACGTTGACCATGCCGAACAGGCCCACCGGGTTGCCCCGGGCGATCAGGTCGTAGAGGAAGCTGACCATCAGCTCGATGGGCAGCGACGGCTGCCCGTCGCGCACCGCATCGCGGTCGCCGCCGCACGCGGCGATGTCATCGAGCACCCATTGCTCGTGGCCGTACTCGTCTTCGATGTATTCGCACACCGCCTTGCGCAGCCATTCCAGGCGTGCCGGCAGGCGCGCGCCGCACGCCATCATCAGCGGCACGGTGTGGCGGACGTGGTAGTAGGCCTGGGCGAGGAACGCCCGGTAGCTCTCCAGGGTGACCTGGCCTTGCAGCGCGTCGACGATGACCGGCAGGTTGAACAGCGCGTGGCGTTCCTGCTGCGTGGCTTCTTGCAGGGTGTCGAAAAAACTCATGATGCGGAGTCCTCGGAAAGGGCAGGTTCGGTGAGCAGGCCGCGGTACTGCGCGACGATCGCCTCGCGGCGCGGGCGGCCGTTGGCGGTGAGCAGGCCGTTGGCCGGTGTGAAGGGTTGTGTCAGGCGCGTCCAGCGGTGCACCTGGGCGTAGTCGGGCAACGCCTCGTTGGCGGCGGCGACGGCGGCCGCCAGTTGTTCGTCGGTGCAGTCCGGGCGGTGCGGCCAGAGCAGGGCATGGTTGTGCGCCAAGGCCTCGCCGTACACGAAGGCCTGGGCGATGTGCTGGCGTTGGGTCAGCTCCGACTCGACCCACTCCGGATTGACGTTGCGGCCGAAACTGGTGATGAACTGATGCTTCTTGCGGCCCTTGAGGTAGAGAAAGCCTTCCGGGTCGAACTCGCCGAGGTCGCCGCTGGGCCACCACTCGCCGCTGTGCGGCGGTTCGCCCAGGTAGCCGAGCAGGGTCGAACCCTTGATCAGCACCTCGCCGTCCTCGGCCAGCCGCACCTCGACGTGGGGCAGGGGCTGGCCGACGCTGCCCGGCCGCCGTGCGCCGGGCCGGTTGAGGCAGACCACCGAGGCGCATTCGGACAGGCCGTAGCCTTCGTAGACCGGCAGGCCGACCCGTTGCGCCCGGTACAGCAGGTCCTGAGAGACCCGCGCGCCGCCGACGGCGGCAAAGCGCAGCGATTGCGGATTGAAGGCTTTCTGTTCGGCGGCGCTGACCAGCAGCAACAGCAACTGCGGCACCAGGATCAGGCTTTCGGGCGCCCGGCCGGCCAGGCAGCCGAGCAGCGCCGGCAGGTCGACGCCGCTGGCGCCGCGGATGCCCAAGGTCTGCTGGCTCGGCAGGCTCAGCGTCGCGCCGGCGTACAGCGCGGCGTAGCTGCCGAGGTTTTCCAGCAGGATCGCCAGCGGCAGCAGGGTCAGGTGATGGCGCGGCGCCGTGGGGGCGCTGGCTTGTTCCAGTTCCCGCGCCACCCGCAGCAGGCTGTCGGCGCTCAGGCACACACCTTTGGGGGTGCCGGACGTGCCGGAGGTAAAGGTCAGCTTGGCGGTGCCGGCGGGCAGGCGGCCGGGGCCGTCGAACGAACGGCACCAGAACTCACCGTTTGGGGTGTAGCCGGCGGCGAGCAGTTCCGCGGCCAGTTCCGGCTCGGCGATCACCCGTTCGGCCTGGCTTTGCGCCAGGCAGTGGGCCCTTTGCGCCGGGCTGAAGAACGGCGGCAGGGTCACGCAGGCCAGGCCTTCGAACAGCACCGCCAAGTCCCAGAGCATCGCCTCGACCCCGTTGTCCAGGGCCAGGGCGACCACCTTCACCTGCTCATCGCGCAGACGTTGCTGGCGGTACATCACCTCGGCGTACAGCGTCGTGTAGTTGATTTTCAGGGTGTCGCCCCACAGCGCCAGGGCGTTGTCGTTGCGCCCGGCGTGTTCGCGCAGGGTTTCCTGGAATCGTTGCCGTTCAAGCGACATGGCAGGCTCCTTCGAGGGAGGTCGGCAATCCCAGCCGGCTGAACAGTCCGATGTTGCGCAAATGGATGAAGCCGGCGCGGATATTGCCGACGTGCACCCAAGGCTTGCTTTCGTAGTAGCTGCCCCACTGGTGACGGTCGTCGCCCAGGCGTTGCGGGTCGGCGGCGCACAGCGTCACCGGTTTGAGCCCGAGGCGGTGGAAGCTGTTGACCAGGCCGACGTTGCCGGTGAAGGTCACCCATTCCAGGCCGCCCATGGCCAGCAGGTAGGTGATGGCGATGATGCTCATGCGGGCGCTGCCGGTGTCGCTGGCGGCGAGGTTGCCGACTTCGACGATGGCGGTGCGCATCACCGTGCGGTCGGCTGCGGCGCTGATCAGCGGCTCGATCGGTTCGTCCAGGTAACGCTCCAGGAACAGCGGTTCAAGATGGGCGCGGCGCACGCCGGCCACCGCGCACAGCTCACCGGCGCCGTCGTGCATGCCGAACAGCTGCGGCATGAAATGGCGGATGTCGGCGCCGTGGGCCTTTCGGAAACGCTGTTGGATGAACGCTTCGAACGTCTCGCGCAAAGGCTCGTCGGGCAGGGCGCCCGACAGGCGCATCTGCGGTGTCTCGGCCTGACCGAAGTGCAGGGGCAGGGGGATATTCCAGTCGGAGCCGGGCATGGGGCGGGCGCCTCCCTCAATGGGTTCGGGGACAGTATCCGAGCCATTTCTTAACGAAGTCTGAAGGTGAGAAAAGCGAGGGCCGGGCGGCCATCTTCAGATTGGCTTAAGACTTCGCGGGCAGGGTGTCGCCGTCGGTTCACCGGCAATCGGATCGAGTCGCCCACACAATCAGGAGGTTCCCCCCATGGCCCGCGACACTGGCGTCAACCGTTACGGAAAACTGTCGATCACCTTGCACTGGCTCATGCTGGCGCTGTTCGTCGGGGTGTACGCCTGCGTCGAACTCAAAGGCTTCATGCCCCGCGGCAGCGAAGCGCGGGGCTTGCTGATGGGCCTGCACGGCGTGTTCGGCGCCAGCATCTTCGTGCTGGTGTGGCTGCGCCTGTTCGGGCGCCTGACCCCGCGCCCGCCGATCACCCCCGCGCCGCCGGCCTGGCAGACCGGCGTGTCGCACCTCATGCACCTGGCGCTGTACGTGCTGATGATCGCCACCCCGGTGCTGGCGTGGCTGATGCTCGCCGCCGGCGACAAGCCGTTCCCCTATTTCGGCTTTCACCTGCCGGCACCGGTGGCCGTGGATCCGGACCTGGCCAAGCAGCTCAAGCATTGGCACGAACTGCTGGGCAGCGCCGGCTACTGGCTGATCGGCCTGCATGCGGCCGCCGGGCTGTTCCACCACTATTGGGTGGGCGACGACACCCTCGACCGCATGCTCGGCGGGCGTGACCGCAGCTGACGCAGCGCGGCGGGCTCAGAGCGTCTGCGGTGCGATCACCCAGACGCTGCACGGTATCTTGTACAGCAAGTGTTCCACCGTGCTGCCGACCAACCGGCCCGCGCCATGGTGGCCGACCCGGCCCATGACGATCATGTCGATGTCATACCCGGCCGCGTAGCTGCACAGCACCTTGGCCGGGTTGCCCATCACCATGTGCCGGCGTTCCGGCGCGATGCCGTTGCGTTCGGCCATGTCGCGGAAGGCGTCGGCCTGGGCGTCGAACAGCGATTTGGCGGCGCTGGAGGAGAAGAACGCCGAGGCATTGTCGAAGCCGAACTCATCGGCGCTGATCGACGACAGGTCATGGGCGTAGATCACATCGAGCTCGGCGTTGCAGATGCTCGCCAGCTTCACGGCCTCGCGCAGGATGCTGTCGTTGAGGTCGGCGTACTGGCCCTCACGGTGGAACGGATCCACCGCCGCCAGGATCCTGCGCGGCAGGGCGTGCCCGACGTGGCTGACGAAATGCAGCGGCACCGGGCATTCGCGCAGCAGGTGGATGTCCAGCGGGGTGAACATCAGGCGCGACAGGAACGATTCCGGCTCCAGGGCCTTGATCAGCGCCGCCATGGGCTGCTCCCTGAGGTGGATGAGGATTTCCTGCAGCGGCCGCTCCACCCACACCACTTCGGTGGTGACCGGCACCCCGATCTTGCGCAGGGGCCGCGCCTGCTCTTCGAGCCACTGGCGATGGCGCTCGGTGTAGCCGATGCGCATCTGTTCCAGCGCCTGTTCATTGACCATCCCGGCGGTGGCCAGCCCCTCCAGATAATCGAAGGCCACGATGTGCAGGGCCGCGTCCGACGCCTTGGCCAACGCCGCGGCGCGGTCGAACGCGGGGCTGTTTTCCATCAACGGTGAGGCGACCAGCATGAAACGCGAGGGCTCGGACATGATGAAACTCCTGTGGCGAGGCGTTTGGGATCAATGCCCACAGGGTGCGACCGGCGGTGGCGGGGGGCTTGACCTTTATCAACAACCGGCGACGGGCCCGCGTGCCGCCGACGGGCGGTCGGACGTGGCCCGCGTCATGGATTGTTGATCATTATCAAGTGCCGCCAAGGCCCGGCGGCGCAGTCTGGGCGGGGTGCGAGACGCTCGGGGGACAGGCTCATGAATGCCGCGCTGGAACTGGCGGGCGCCGCCGCCGCGCTGGGGATCGGATTGCTCATCGGCCTGGAGCGCGAGCGGCACAAGGGGCGGGGCGACAGCCGCGCCTGCGCCGGGCTGCGCACGTTCGCCATCGCCGCGTTGCTCGGTTACGTCGCGATGCAGGTGGGCGGCCCGCCGCTGGTGGGCGTCGTCGGCGGCTGCCTGGCCGTGCTGGTCAGCGTGGCCTATTGGCGCAGCCTGAGCCGCGATCCCGGCGTGACCAGCGAAGTGGCCTTGATCACCGTGGCCCTGCTGGGCGCGCTGTGCGGCACCGCGCCGGAACTGGCGGTCGCCATCGGCGTGGTGATGGCCGGGCTGTTGGCTTACCGGCGCCGGCTGCACCACTTCGCCCGCAGCCAGTTGAGCGACGCGGAGATGCGCGACGGCCTGGTGCTGCTGATCGCCGCACTGGTGGTGCTGCCCCTCACGCCCGACCGCTACCTCGGCCCGTACTCGGCGCTCAACCTGCGCACGCTGTGCACGTTGACCGTGCTGCTGATGGGCGTCGGCGCCGTCGGGCACATCGCCGTGCGCACGCTGGGGGTGCGCTACGGCTACGTCGTCAGCGCCATCGCGTCCGGTTTCGCCTCCGGCACCATGACCGTCGCCGCCATGGGGCACATCGCCCGCCAGGAGCCGGACAACCTCAAAGTGTTGAGCGCAGCCGCCATCGTGTCGAACCTGGCGACGGTGACCCAGGTCGCGCTGATCCTCGGCACGGTCGACACGGCGCTGCTGCCGTACCTGCGCAACCCGCTGCTGGCCGGGTTCGGCGCCGCGTTGCTGTTCAGTCTCGGTTTGCTGTTCCTGCGGCCGGCGGCCAACGCCGGGCAGCCGGTCAAGGTCGGCGGGGCGTTCAACCTCAAGCTCGCGCTGGCGGTCGCCTTGACCATGGCCGGGGTGACGTTCCTGTCGTCGCTGATGCTTGACCGCTTCGGCGAGGCGGGCGTGAGGGTGACGGCGCTGCTCGGCGGGTTCGCCGATGCCCATTCATCGACAGCCTCCATCGCCTCGCTGGCCAAGGGCGGGCTGCTGGCCTACAGCGCCGTCGCGACGCCGGTGCTGCTGGCCCTGACCAGCAACGCCCTGAGCAAATGCCTGGTGGCCTGGGTCAGCGGCGGGCGGCGGTACGCCGCGTATGTCGTCCCCGGACAGCTCCTGCTGACTCTGGCCATGTGGGCCGGTCTGCTGGTGCATTGAGCGGCGATTCGCCCAAGGGCTGACAAAGATCAACGCGCGCCCGGCGCACAGGCCCATGCTGCAGACGCAAGCCCGACGAGGGCGGGCCGCGCATGGCGCCCGGTTGACGTAAATCAAACGGGTGCGCAGCCCCCGAGGCCAAGCTGAAGGCCTGAAATTGTCTTGCGGAGGCGTGAAATGGATCGATACCGGCGTTTGCTGCTGATCGCTGACCGGACCCTGCATCCGTCCCCGGCCATGTCACGTGCCGTGGCATTGGCGGGGGCGAGCGGGGCCGCGTTGGACGTGCGGGTGTTCGCGGAGCCCGCACCGGTCGTTCACCTGTGGGAAGACAAGATCGACGAGGCCGAATACCAGCGCTACCTGCGCCATCACCGCCGCTGGGTCGCCGATCAGTTGGAGCAACTGTCGGGGCTGGGCCTGGACGTGACGGTGGAGGTGGTGTTCACCACCCACCCGCAATTGGACATCCTGCGCTGCGTGCAGGATCTGCAGCCCGACCTGCTGATCAAGGACGTGACCCTGGAGCCGTTGCTCAAGCGGGTGTTCGTCACGCCGCTGGACTGCCACCTGCTGCGCGAATGCCCGGTGCCCGTGCACCTGGTCAACCAGATCCGCTACAGCCTGCCGCACCGTGTCGTGGCGGCGGTCGACCCGTTCGACCCCGCCGGCATGGCCAGCGGCCTGAACGACACCATCATCCGCTCCGCCAGCGCCTTGGCGATCCAATGCGACGCGCCGCTGCACCTGCTGTATGCCTACGACCTGACGCCGGCGTTCAACGGCGATGCGCCGTTGGTCAGCGGCTGGGGGGCGGACTTCGTCGAGTCCCTTCGCGAATCCATGCACCGGGCCTTCATTGACCTGGCGGAGCGCCATGGCGTGCCGCCCGAACGCCGGCATTTCGTGATGGGCCTGCCGGTGCCGGTCATCAGCGAGTTCGTCGAACAGTACCTGGCCGATGTGGTGGTGATGGGCACCGTGCACCGCACCGGCCTTGACCGGTGGCTGGGCAGCAACACCGAACGGGCGCTCTACTCGGTGCCGGGCAGCCTGCTGGCGGTGGGGCATGCCGCGGGTGAGACACGAACGGGCGATGCCGCCGGCATTGCCGATTGAGGGGACAGACGTGGGTTTCACCCACCTGAAGGGAGATTGGCATGAGCCAGTATCAACGGTTGCTATTGATCACTAACCCGCTCCTGCGCCAGTCGTCGGCGCTGAACCATGCCGCAGCGCTGGCCAAGGCCAGCGGCGCCGGCCTGCACATCCTGGCGCTGATGCCGTCGCTCAAGGGGCTGTCGCTGCTCGAAGAGGGCAACCGCGCGCAGGCGCGGGAGAGCTTCCTGCAGGAGCACCGGCAGATGCTCGACGCTCAGGTGGACAACCTGCGCAGCCGCCGGATCGAGGTGACGTCGCAGGTGGTCTGGGCGCAGGACATCGAGCGCGACATCCTCCAGCACGTCGCCGAGTACCGGCCCGATTTGCTGATCAAGGAAATCGAGCAGGTCTCGTCCCTCAAGCGCGCGTTCTTCACCCCGCTGGACTGGCACCTGCTGCGCCATTGCCCCGTGCCGATCTACCTGGTGGGCGGCAACGGCTACGTGCTGCCGCGCAAAGTGGTGGCGGCGGTCGAGGTCTCGGACAGCGAGTCCGCCGACAGCGAACTGAACGAACGGATCATCCGCCAGGCCAACGCCCTGGCCATCCAGTGCGACGCGGAGCTGCACCTGGTGAGCGCCTGCGACCTGTCGGCGGCCTACCTGGCGGACATGGGCGGCTTCCCCCTGGCCGACCTCACGCGGGCCATGCGCGACGACATGCAAAAGGCCTTTCTGCACCTGGCCAGCCGTTTCGGCGTGCCGTCCGAGTGCCGTCACTTCATCGACGGGCAGCCGGTCAACGTGCTGAGCCAGTTCGCCGAAGAGCGCCACGTCGACGTCATCGTGATGGGCCGGGTGCAGTCCCGCGGCCTGAGCAAACTGCTGGGCAGCACCACCGAGCACATCCTCTACCAGGTGCCTTGCTGCGTCTTGGCGGTGTGAACACGCAGCGCCGGCCACGGCCCTTCGGGAGCGTGCGATGGTCAAGCTCAAGCGGATTCTGTTGATCGCGCCCCGCGAAACGGTGCGCACCCCGGCCTTCGAACGGGCGCGGGCCCTGGCCTGCGCAAGCGGCGCGCTGCTGCACATTGTCGCGTTCGATTACGTCCGGGTGCTGGCCGTGGCCGGCCTGCTGGATCACGAAGCCATGGCCCAGGCGCGGGAAGGCTATCTGCAGGTGCACCGCCACTGGCTGGAACAGCAGGCGCGGCTCCAGCAGTGCGCGGGCCTGCAGGTGACCACCGAAGTGGTCTGGTCCAAGGCGAGCCCGGCGCACCTGCTGGACTACGTGAACGATTTCCATCCCGACCTGGTGATCAAGGACGCCCGCTATGTCGTGGCGCTGGGCCGGGCCTTCCATCGCCCGGCGGACTGGCAACTGATGCGCGAGTGCCCGGCGCCCCTGCACCTGGTCACCGACGCCGTCCACCCCGCGCCGCAGAAGATTCTGGCGGCGGTCGACCTGTCCCACCTCGAAGAACTCACCCAAGGCCTGAACGACCGGATACTGGACGTGGCCGCGACGCTCGCCGAGCGCTGCGGCGCCTCGCTGCACGTGCTGAACGTGACGCGCTGGGCGGTGACGGACGGCGCTCCCTTGAGCAGGCCGACCGCTTGCCTCGACCCGCGCCTGAGCGAGGCGATCAACGACGCCCAGGAAGAGGCGTTCGCGACCCTGGCCGAGCGTTACGGCATCGCCCCGGCGTGTCGGCACCTGCTGACGGGCATTCCCGACGAGGTCATCGTCCGGTTCGCCCGCCAAGGCGCCTTCGACATGTTGGTGTTGGGTTCGGCGTATCGCGGGATCGTGGGGCGCTTGCTCGGCCGCACCGCCGAAAGCGTGCTGAACCGTGCGCCGTGCAGCCTGGTCGTGGTCAAGCCCGCCTCGTGGGAGGACTGAGCGCGGCCCGTGCAGGTTCGGCCCGGCCGACGCGCAGGGCAGGGGAGAGGGCCGACGCCAGTGGTGTTTAAGTCGTGGTGTTTAAAGACACCCACGGTTACTTCCCCAAGGCTACGACGCCTTGCGCCGTTGCCTACGCCTGCGCCAGAATCCGCCGGCTTGTGCGTCTGGGGGGCGGGTCTTATCGTTTTCGGGTCACTGAAGAACAGTGATCGGGTTTGGTAGCCCGGACATTCCAGGCGCATTACGCCACCTTGCGCAGACGTCGCTTTCGTCTGTGTGCTTGATGGTGGCCATGCGCAGGGCTTCTTCGGAAGCGCCGGGTTCCTGGACCGGTCTACCAACCTGTGTATGGTCGCCACCCATCGTTTGGTAGCGAAGGGTGATGACTCCTAAAGCGTTTGCCCAGGAGATTCATCTATGTTCAAGCCAACACCGAATCCACCCGTCACCGATCCGGCATCCCCGTACGAATCCGCCGATTCGCGAAAACTCAACGAAGCCGCCGAACGCGCCCTCGACCACTACCTCAACCCTCCGTCCCCTCTGCTGGGCCACCGTCAGGCGCCCGAACCGATGTACCTGGCCAACCCGGTCTACGACACCGAATCCCTGCTGGCCAACGCCAGCGAATCCCTGGGCTCGGCCGGCGCCATGCTCAACAACTTCGCCGCCGTGCTGGAGCCCATCCACCGCAAGACCGCCGTCGGCATCGCGCAACTGGTGATGCTGGGGGAGGTGGCGGTGAATCAGGCGCTGGATAACGTCGAGCCCAAGACGTAAGGGACGTAAGGGCAAAACCTCTGCGGCGGGCCGATGAGGGCTGGCCGCAGAGTGAGTATTTGCAGGCCGGTTGTTGAGTGTCGGCCGGAAAACCAACTACAGGAACTCAACATCCGGCGCGAATTCCGGGTATTCGGTTTTCATGTGTGCGAGGCATTTCTGCAGGAGCCTTGCCTCTTCCGGCAAGCGCCCCGACAGAATGTTCCACCCTAAAAGATGCAAGTGCCGGGGCATTTCAACGAGCCCTGTAATGGCATCCCAGAAAGCGTCCCAGTTGCAGCCGTACCAGCCAGGGAACTGAAGTGCATCTCTCAGGATGGCATGCAGTTCGGCGGAACTTCTGACTTCACTCAAGTCAATTTTCACGAGCGATAAGCGGGACATCGTCATTGTCTCGAAGGCTGTTCGCTGGCCTTTTTGGCGTGAGCCTTCAGCAGTTGATTGATCTTTTTCCGGCGGTTCATCGTTTCAGGTCTCTCTAGAGGTCATCCATCTCACCGCAAGACCGCCGTCGGCATCGCGCAACTGGTGATGCTGGGCGGGGCTTGCGACGGTGGATTGCGCCGGTCATCGGCCAGAGAGCGTCTGGGCCAGAAACTCGGTGATCAGCGTAGTCACCTGCTGCTGGATCGCCTCACGCGGGCGGCCGTTGTCGCCATCCCGGCAAATGATGCCGTCGCCGGGCGAGTCTTCTTCGAGCAACGCCTGCGCGCCGGGTTTGCACCGCGAAAGGAAGCTGAAGTGACTGGCGTCGCTGATTTCGACGTAAGTGCTTGAGGCCGGGGGCAAACGCTTGGCCAAGTGGGCGGACTCTAGCTGTGCGGGCAGCTCCGGCGACGGCACGCCGGCGGCGATCACCAACGTGGGCACCGGCAGCGCGGCAAGGCTCGCATCGGTCAGCCCCCGTGCCAGGCCCAGGTCCAAGGTGACCACCGCCGTGACGCGTTTATCGCGCCAGTCGGCGCCCTGGGCGGTTCTGGATTCTGCGGTGCTTGCGGGGTTCATCTGCCGGTAAACGGTGCAACTGGCCAACTTCGGGTGGGCTTTGCAGTCATCGGCGAAACGCTCCGGATCGAATCGGGCACCGGCGATCTCGAGCGCTGTCCAGCCGCCCAACGAGTGGCCCATGACCGCGATCCGGCGCTCGGCCACCGCTCCGAACCTCTCAGGCTGGGCGGTGACGGCCTCGATGGCCCGGCTGATGTCGACCGGACGTTGCCACAACTGCGCCGCGGCCTCAGGGCTGCGGTCGTGGGTGGTGGTGCCGGGGTGGTTGACGGCGGCGACGATGTAACCTCGGTGGGCCAAGGCACTGGCCAGCCAAGTCTGGTTGTTCCAGTTGCCCCTGAACCCGTGGGACAGCACGACCAAGGGATGCTCGCCGGCAGCGGGCGGCGCGTCGCGCACGGCGGGTGCGCCGATGAACACCACGTCATCGCCGATCAGTTGCGTTGCTGCGGCCGTCGCGCCGGGATACCAGACGACCATTTCCACGGCACGCCCGTTGCCCGTGTCCGGCAGTGTCGAAGCATGGAAGCCGACCGGGGTCTCGTCAGCCAGTGCGAGGGTTGTCACGCAGGTCAGGAGCAGGGCGCCGAAAGCTGTTTTCAATGTCGTTATCGTCCTTGAGCAGAAAAGAGCACGAACAACCGGGGCCGCCGTTGGGCGCGCCTGCCTTCGTCCGTGGTCGAAACCCGATGCGGGTGCCATTCAGTTGCCTGGGCATTAAGCCTGTTTTCACGTCGGCGCGCACGGGGAGAAAGGCACTCGGTTGCTTTCGGCGGCCAGATCAGGATAACTGTGGCGCTGAACTGCCTTGAGGGGGATACGCGATGTTCGATCCGGCATCTATCGTGACGTACGTGGCCGTGGTGATCGGCCTGTTCTTGATTCCCGGCCCCGCCGTGCTGTTGGTCATCACGCGCACCCTGCAGGGCGGACGCAAAGTGGGGATCGCCACCGGGCTGGGCGTCGCCTCCGGCGACCTGGTCCATACGCTGAGCGCGGCGCTGGGGCTGTCGGCCATTCTCATGACGTCGGCGCTGGCCTTCAACGTGGTGAAGATCGTCGGCGCCTGTTACCTGATCTACCTGGGCGTGTGCGCCTTTCTGGCCAAGCCGGGCGCTGCCGCACAGGCCAAACTGCCTGCCGTGACCCCGGGCCAAGCCTATTTCCAGGCCGTCGGCGCCGAAGTGCTGAACCCGAAAACCGCGATTTTCTTCCTGGCGTTCCTGCCGCAGTTCATTCATCCGGAATCGGGCTCGTCGTTGAGCCAGTTCGCCGTGCTGGGGCTGATCTTCTCAGGGCTCAGCGCGATCTACACCAGCCTGATCTCCGTCAGCATCCGCCCGTTGAGCCGGTGCATCAAAGGCCTTTCGAAGCTGCGGCGCTGGGAAGGGAAAATCATCGGGACGCTGTTTGTCGGGCTGGGGGTCAAGATCGCCTTGCAGCAGCGCTAGCGCAGCGAACCGCCCCAAACGGTCAAACCGGCGCGGCGTCCTGCGCAGCCTCGGCCGACGCCTGACTGGCCTCGGCCGCCATCTTCAACCGGTCCGCCTTGCAGATGTACTTGGGCTTGCTCTTGGGCGCCAGTTTGGCGCTGGCCTTTTTCGCGTGGGCCTTGAGCAGTTGATTGATCTTTTTGCGACGGTTCATTTTTCCACTCTCGTCAGACGACGGCTGCTTCGCACAACCGCGCGGCCATTTCATCAAATCGCCCGGCAACCTTCAAATGCGTTTGCGTCCGGTCGCCGCAAAGGCTTGCCGTTGGCGGGCCGGTTCTGTCGGGTGCAGCCCCAAAAGATCTTGCCCTATACAGATTGCGACATCGCCGGGAGCGATGCATCGATCACCATCTGTTCGAATTGACGGGTCAGCTTCTGAAACCTCGGAGCATCGCAGGCCGAACAAAGGAAAGGCATTCTCCGCCCCGTGAACATGGCCGTCGGGCCATTGCACGTCGCGCAACCGATATGGGTTGTGACGTAGGCCTTCAAAGGTTCGAGAAGTTGCCCGTTCAGCCGGCTGGCGAGAAAGGCGACCTGAGCGCGATCAAACTGATTGGTCAAACTCAAATGGCGAAGGTGGGTGCAGCGGGCAAGGCCAGTGATATCGTCGTCGCCCAGCTTCAGGTTCGCCAGCGACAGCTTGTTGAGCCTGGGAAGGCGTAACAGCGGTTCGAGGGTGTTTAGGCGCAGCGGTGTCGAGCCGCCCCACAAGGTGCCGGTCAGGCGCAGTTCAGTCAGTTCGCTCAAGGCTTCGATCCCGTCGAGCCGATGCAGTCCCACGCACTCTTCGACGGTGAGGTGCGTCAGGCCTTTCATTTGGAAGACAGGCGCCAGCGTTTCAATTTTCTTCGCCCGTTCCAACTTCAATCGCCGCGTGTTCGTTAACCCGGCGATTCCCTCAAGTGATGTCAGCTTCAGGAGGCGGAGTTGAAGTTCGACCGCGTTGCAGTTGGACAGCACGATGGGCCATGTTTTGTCTGAAACGTTGTAAAGCTGCAGCTCATCGGCTTGCGCAAGCTCTTGTTCGGAGAACGGCTGATCCAGTCTCAACATCATGTTTTGCATTCTCCGCAGTCGGTCCGTGAGGCGAGGTATCAGGCGGGGAGGCTATCGGCCGCAAGCGCACCTGTCCAGCGAGCGCACGGGGTCGGTTGCCGGCACTGGCGCGACGGGTGAAGTTTGTGCCTTGCCGTTGCCCGGAGTCACCCTTAACCTGCGCGCCTTTTCACTCAGGGAACGAACAGATGCGAGAGCGCAAGGCAGCCCGGCTATTGGTCATCAACCCTTCTCTGGAAGTCCTGCTGTTCAAGTTCTGCCACCACGACGATGCCTTGGCCGGCACCAGCCACTGGGCGACGCCGGGCGGCGGCCTGGAGGAAGGCGAAACGTTTCACGCCGCGGCCATCCGTGAGCTGCGTGAGGAAACAGGCATTCACGTCAACGAAGTGGCCGGCCCCGTGGCGGAGCGCAGAGTGTCGCTGCTGTTGCCGAGCGGAGAACCTGTGTTGGCGGTCGAGCAGTACTTTGTCGTGCATGTTCCGGACAACGACCTCTGCCGTTCGGAATGGACCGAGCATGAGAAGAAGGTCATGGCTGAGCATCGTTGGTGGTCGGTTCAGGCGTTGAACACTACGCAGGAAACGGTGTGGCCGGAGAATCTGGTGCAGATGTTGATAGGGGCGGGGGACGGGTTGCCTGACTGTTGACGGCGGCAGACATCAATCGCTTCCTGGCTGTCACGCAGGGTACTGATCGTGCCGGCGGTTGCGTCGGCCGGTTGAATCCACAGCCAAGAGCAGACATTCACCGCCATTTTCAAAGCCGCGTGGATACCTAAGTCTCGAAGCACAGGCCCCTTGCCGCTTCGTTCTCCGCTGCGTGTGATCGCCGTACCCCGGTCTTCGACGCTGTGTGCCAAGTGGCTCAGCACGCGCAATCAATGGGGCATGGCGACCAGGACGTATCGTCCATAGCCCAATCATTCATGAACGAGGATGCTGACTGAGCCGCCGGTGATTCGACAAGAGGCTTGATCGACACCACCTCTTGAGCATTCTCGAATCAGACAGCGTGCAGGAAGCTTTTAAAGCTTGATACTACTGGCCGATTACGGTCTTTCACCACCGTTACATTGACTTCCGCCCTATGCTCAATCTGCTCCCACACCTGGCTCCTGTGCGGGAGCCTTTTCTTGCTCGCCCGGCAATCACGCCGACCCGTGTTGGTCCACCATCTCCCGGCCAGCTGGACTCACGGCAGCCATCTTCTACGCCTGGCGCGCATCCATTAGACCGACAGTGCCCACGGTCTGTGGGGTGCCAGCGATTGTGCCGCCGGATTTGCAATGGCGCTGTAGATGGTCGAGGCGCTGATCCAATCGGCGCGCATGAATAGGCATGATCCGTATGCCTATCTCAAAGATGTGCTGACACGACTGCCGACACAGCGGGCCAGTGAGATCGGGTACTTGCTACCGCATCAGGGGACGCTTGCCTGTCTTGTGCAAGGCATGTTGCCTATCCACTTACCAATCATCAGCTGATTGAAAGTTAGCTAATTATCCACACGGTGCTTCTGTATCCAATAAGAGACTCATGTCAAAGCCAGTGATTCGAAAACCTAACTTTCTGTATAAATTCATAGCACGATGATTGTCAGGAGACACTCTGAGCTCTAGCTCACTGATTTTTAGAGCGCCTAGTTCATTTACAAGCTCACAAATAAAACTCTTCCCTATACCTTTACCCTGAAACTCAGGAAGTAAAATTATATCTGACAGAAACGCTGAGTCATTATCAACACTGAACCAAATGTATCCAGCCACCTGCCCCCCAGTTTCGTAAACTCGAAAATGGTTGTTCTTCGTGTTCATTCCTTGCGGCAATGCGACTCTATAGGTTCTGAAAGCCTCTGATCTCGCTTTGGTTTGACTGTAGAGATGGCTAGCCATTAAATCCTGAGCATAATCATCTACAGACAGAATTTCCCATGAATTATATTCGTTATCTCGCATGGGGCGATAAAGAAAAATATCTTTCTCCTTGCGCTCTTCTGTCATTTTTTTACAACTCCAACTGGTTTGTAATGCGTCTGTTCAATAGACCCACGCAGCAGCACTGAATTTAGGGGGTGGGTGTATATATTCCGGATTCAAATCTTGATCTCATATCAATATTCTAAGAAGCATATCGTCCAACCGCATGCGATCACCCGCGCAGAGCTATTATCACACAGATTTGTCCGTCGGCCGAGTGGTAGCAGAGCTGTCCAGTGGTATACGTAAGGTGAACTCACCTAGACAATTCTAGCCATGCAGCAGGCCGCGACCAGACTTGATTATTGGGACTGCGCCCCTCCTGATAACTCCGTGTCCCGGCCTCGCTGGGGTATAAGTTTTTAATCCTTCGATAGCCAGGTTCCGCTGACGGAACCAAACAGTTTGCTCATTAATCCTAGCGTAAGGTGACTCGTTTGTGATTAGCGATCCGTTCCGTGTCCTTGAAGACGCAGATATCGCAGAAGCAGAACGTAACCTTACTTCCATTTTCCTCCCGCCTATGTCGAGTTTTTAAAGGGGGGGGAAGTAACGTGGCGAATGCCTATTTTGAACCCGCTGTTATTCTTCCTGGGAGCAGCGATGTCGACATATTTCAAATTGCCGAGTCAGCATGGAACCATAGCGGTGTACCAAAGGACTGGCTCCCTTTCGTTGAGGGCAATGGCGACTACTTCTGCGTCTCACAAAACCGGTGAGGTAAGTTTTTGGTCTTACAATGGCGCGACGAATGAAAGGTGGCCGAATTTTTCGGCGTGGTTTCAGCAGGTCTGTGTAGAGCGCAATTAATACAACCATGAAAAAAACCGAAAGCGGACACAATAGCCTCGTCTAGATATCAAAATTCAGCCAATTTCCGCCGATGCTGACCGGCAGCTATGGGTCGTAAGCAGCCGGCCGCGAACGACTGCTATTGGCCGATAGCCGCCATGGAAAATGAGGCCGCCTTCGACCCACAGCTGACGGCGGCAACAAGCAAAACTCGCCAGTCGCGAATACTCAATCCTACGTCGATAAAACGAGCTACGGTTGTCGCAGAACCTCAACAGCTCAACACCCCCATGAACGGTAACCTTCAGACTACCCAACATGACCACCAACCCCTCCGCCCAAGCCTCCCGCGCTGAGTACGCGCGACGGATTAACCGCGTGCTCAACTACATCGATGCCCACATCGATCAACCTCTGGATGGCGCGCATTTGGCCGACATCGCCAATTTCTCGCGTTTCCATTTCCATCGGATTTTCGCCGCCTGGATGGGAGAGACGCTTGGCAGTTATGCACAGCGGCGACGGCTCGAGAAGGCGGCGTTACGGTTGGCCTGCGGCGGCCATGAAACGGTGCTTGAAACCGCGTTGGCCACTGGCTTCCAGTCGGGCGAGGCGTTTGCGCGGGCGTTCAAGCTCAAGTTCGGCTGCACGCCATCGGCCTGGCGCGACACCACGCCTCAGCGGCTCAAGGCTCAGGCGGCCGCGATCGGGCAGTCACCCGGCGGCCAAGAGAGCAATCCTGATCAGGTCTTCGGCAATCGCCATCAGGCAGGCGAGGGCGCGTTCGGTGAATCTGGCGGCTCTTATCGGCCACTGGAAGCCATCGCCATGGAAGTACGCATCATTGATCTACCAAAAGCGCGAGTCGCGTATCAACGTTTTATCGGCCCGTACGGTCCGGCCATCGGCGAATTCTGGAGAGCGGCCATTGCGCCGTGGATGCACTCCAATGGCCTCAGTGACCAAACGTGCTACGGCATCGGTTATGACGACCCCTCGATCACGCCGGCCGACAAGTGCCGCTATGACGCTTGCGTCGAAGTGCCCGCGCATTTCGTGGCCGGCGGCCAGGTGGATACTCAAGTCCTGCCGGGTGGCCGTTACGCCGTGGCGGGTTTCAAAGGGAAAACCGAGGGATTGGCCAACGCCTGGACTTGGCTGACGCGCGAGTGGATGCCGTCCAGCGGACTGCAATGCGACGATCGGCCTTGCTTTGAGAGGTTTGAAGCGGCCACCGCATTTGACGTCCGGACCGGTGAATTCAGCTGCGACATCTGCATTCCGGTGCGAGCGCTGTAGCGCAACAGGTAATGGGCCCGCACAAGGGCCCATTATCCTTCCTATGGACGCTGGGATTGACAAAGTCCCAGGCTACTTCGCCTTTGGAATGACGCCAGTCATGTACTGATTCAAAATGCTGCCATCGCTGATTAAGTGACCTATTATATGGGGAGATGTTATATGCACTCCTCCGGTTCAATAGGTTCTTTGCTAAGTTCAAGTGCAATGCCGTATTTCTTCTTCAAATTTTCATCATGTGTGACTACTATCAGGCACGGTATGTTGAGAACGAGCCAGTCAATAATTGTTTGAGAGCTTTTTTCGTCTAAAGCTGATGTTGGTTCGTCCAGTATAATTGTCCGCTTTTCTCTTAAAATAGCTCGGCCAATGGCAATTCGCTGTCTTTCTCCTCCACTCAGTCCACTGCCCGAAATGTCAATAGGACTAGATAGAAAAGTATCTATGTCAGAACCTGATGGAGTCAGCCTTAATAGTTCAACAACCTGTCTCAATCGTTGAGGGCTAACCGTTTCAGCTCCATAGATTAAATTATCCCTAAAAGTTCCAGGTATCAGAATCGGTTTTTGTGGAGCCACGGCGACTTCCGAAAGAATATGGTCACTAAGCGCTTCGGTTATCGAAAGCCCCTTGTAGTATGCGGCACCTGTATATTCGTGCTCAAATCCTAGCAGTACATTAATAAGCGTTGTTTTTCCTGCGCCGGAGCAGCCTGATATTATGTTCATGCCGGTTTTGAATTGGCAGTTGATTTGGTTAAGAATAGGTTTATTGTCTTTTTTTAGCGAAACACCTTCTAGGGTAAAACCTTCGATCTCTGAGTGCTCTTGAGGGTGAATAGGTTTGATTACACTTTCTTCGATGTATTTAATTCCATCGTTTAAAGATACTAGGTGGGCCTGTAGATTTATAAGGGTTCCGGCTAGCATATGCAGTTGCAAAGTAAACATGGTTATATACCCAACCACCATGACGAAGTCGCCGGCAGTGAAGGTCGAGTCATAGTTAAGCCCTGAAAGCATTATGAAAAATGCTAGCGCTGTACCAATCGCAAGTCCCTGACTAGCGATTTTTACACCCATAGCAAGATTTGCCTTTCTGATGGTATTGACATAATTGTCAAAAAAAGTTCTGCTGGACTGAAATTCCTTCATCAGGGTGTTGTTGAGTTTTATATCGTAGACGCGAGCAAGTCTCTCAATGGTGTAGCTGGACAGGTTGTTGTCAGCCTCGAATAGCGCTCTATGAATGCTAGAGCTAGATTTTGCGACATAAATGGAGATGCTAACTAGTATTATGCAAACAGCGAAAAACAGGGCTGCATACATCGCTCCCATTATTGTATAAAGAACACTTATGGCGATCGTGATTTCTACTATTATGGGGACAATTGTCCAAAAAATACCAACTGTTACCATGCTGAAGCTACTTGATGATCTGTTTATATCTGCAACTACGTATCCCGGATCAAGTTTTTGCTGTGCTCTATATGGGTATCTAAATATTCTGGATACAATGGCCTCGTAAATGGTGGCGTCGCACTTGGCAAGTATCCAAGCGGAAAAGACGCCTCGAATGTTGGAGAGGACTTGTGAGAATGTCCATAAAGCTGCGTAGCACCCGGAGTAAAATAAAAACTCTGCTTGAACGTTGTTTTCACTTTCGAAAGTATTTGCGGCGCTTCGCAACAAGACTGGAAGTAGAGAGTTCAGAACGCTGCAAAAGATGAATATCGCCGATACTGCAGAGAATCCTGCGATGAACCAACGATAGTTGGCTGCTATAATTCTAAAACTCTTAATGTACTGATTGATCCAGTTCATGTGATTTTGCCTCAAATGGTTAAGATTTTTGGTAGCTTTTTTGAGAGATCCTTGTCGTCAGCTATTACTTGCCCATCAATCTCTACCCACGCATGCGAAAGAAAGTCGTACAGTTGAACGCCAATAAAAAAGTCACAGGAAAAATTGTTCCTCGTGGCATGTTTGAATATGCATATAGAAGACTCTAGGCATTTTATTTTGAATGGCAGAACTAAAGAGGCGATGTGGATTCCACGAACGTAATGTTCAAGATTAGCGGTTCGGTCAAGTGGGATTTTTGATGTTGCTTTGTTTTTTGATGCTCTCATCTCATTTAAAGTATCTTCTAGTCCAAACCATGCTAAGTTTATTTTTAGCAGAAATAAGTCCATTAAGGCGCGTAGCGTTGGTAGGAGTTTTGTGTTGCTTGGTGTTTTTATGTTGTTTGTCTTCCAGACATAGTTGTCTAATCCCTCATAGCTTTCGCAAGCCTTATTGAGTGGCTGCAGTTTTTCAGCTGAGTTGTTGATAATGCCTAGCTTGGAGAGCTCTGTAATAACCGCCAGGTATGACGCGCTACGTGTGTCTCCATTGACTAGTGCCCTTGATTGAGATTCATCAAGGATAATATAGGAGTCCTCTCTTTCATTGAGGATTATGAGTTGGTCGTGCATAAGGATGTGGTGCGCATGGGGCTGAAAAGGCATGTTCATATATTCAGACTTATTTTATAAGAGAGGCGCAAATTACTTTAATTAGAAGTTTTTCCATTCCACCAATACCCATCATTGAACGTTTGAGTGCCTTTTCAATGTTGGGAACATTGATCAGGCGTTCTTTTGCAAGCCAACTACCTCTTAGGCTACTCAGGATTTTTTCTTCATGGAGCCTGAGTGCTCTTTGGTATGCGCCCGTGATGTGGCCCTTGTCACTTCTTAGGGGGATGTCTGAATATTTTATTTTGACGGATTTTTTTAGTGGAATTCTAACTTCGTGATGGTTGAACATGTCGTACGGGTTCTGTTTTAACACATAGTCAACCATTCGTTTGGTTGTGAATGGGTACACAACCTTAATTTTTTGTTTGTTTGAAAATAAACTTGAGGCATTCTGGCATAGGGCTTGTGCCACAGCCTGTATATGTTCATCTGATAGATTCTTTGGCTGTTCTATGTTCAGCGAAGGTGGGGTTTTTACGTTTAAAAAGTGATTTCGTAGAAGATTTTCATGATTTCGCTGCTTTCGTTCGCTAACCATCGTTTCATAGAGGCTAGCTCCGCTTAGCTTTGCCACCATTGCAGCAATTTTAACGGCTTGAAAAAAATTTTTATTTCGTAATAAATCATGAAATGCGGCAGCGGGAACAGGATCTAAAAAAAGGTGATCCCCACCGTGACCATCCAGTACAATGTAATCTTCATTCAGTTTATAATTTAGGAACTCTCTCTCTTTTTCGAAGACTTTATCAGACGCCATGCCGGAATGAAGAAATAAGTGATCTCCTGGCTCGATACTCTGAAAAAGATAATGTGGCTCGAACTTGAATAGAAGTTGTTTTACATTTAGTTTTCTGCAAAGGGCGGTGGCAGCGTTGCGATCATTGTTGGAGCTGGATTTTTCATCGGTCCAAGTTATCGCAATAATATTGTCTGCCCCAGCAATTTCTATGGCTGCAAGAAGTAAGCATGTTGAGTCAACGCCGCCGGACAGCCGAACCACAATTTTGCAATGGCCATTTCTTTGATGTTCTTCAGCGATGCAAGTAAGAAGTATGTTAAACGGATCAGGAGTTTCGTTGCTATCAATGCTTTCCTGGTGAGGAAAATTAATTTTGATATTGTCAGTATTATTTTTTTGATCGTGTGTGTACGTACATCCGGGAGGTAGTAATAGGCAATTCTCCCAATAGCTTGAAGTCGTTATTTTTTCTTCGAATGAAATTTGACGAAGGATTTCGTCTTTGTCTAATATTTTGGCTTGGTCATTATCGGCAACGATTTTACCGTTGCTCTTGTTTATGACTATTAGTTTTCCAGAAAATACAGGGTTCACATGTGTTATTTGGTTTTTTTTTGTCTCTAGGTTTTTATCTGAAAAAGGTGAAAATACCCTATGGGGCTGTCTTTTATTGCTCACGGCCATTCCTTTGGCTTTTCTTTGAAATAACAACTGAGTACTCAATGCTGAGTACTCAGTGAACTATTTAGGGCTTCAATGGTTAGGGATTCTTGGGCCGCCACAGTCTGGCCGATAAACAAAATATTTCCCTTCCATGATGCAGCCTCCACTGTATCCATTTATGGTAGGGCTAGCTTTGAATGTCACGAAGCTGGTCCTCGTGGAACGAGGAGCTTGAGCTTTGTTTTTTTTGAACATGAATTATTCCTTTATTTATATTCAACTAGGTTACCCTTCAGGGATGCTAATGAATATCATTCAGCCTTGCTAGATGTCAATAAATATTTTTGTTTTTGTCTTGGTAGGTACTTTTTGTACTGAATACAGCTTTGAGGGCGCTTTAATCGGTAGCGAATCGGTTTTGTATTAATTGTTAACTATCCAATACGAACAATCCGGTTCCCAAGGCACTGTGTGCGCTTCCGTGGAAGCATAAGGTTTATAGTTGACTCTGGTTAGGAAGGTCATAAGTCAATAAGCGGGGTTGGCAGCCTGCTAGGCTCTTAATTTTGCGCGATTAACAGTGTCTTGACCTCCACAAACTCTGATTCGCGTGATGTTATTTCGTGGTTTGGCTAAATTGCTTGATTCTGGTTGTGTTTAACCATGTTTACCGGCGGCGATTGATGTCATTCACAGGCGCTGGCTTACGGTAGGCAGCGGACGTACATGGAAAATATGTCCACCCCATTAGGCTTTCTTGCGTCATCGTGAATGCTCGTCTGCTTTTCTCATGCATCAATTTGAAGGCTACTTCGCCTTTGAAATGACGCCAGTCATGTACTCATGCAAATCGCGAAAGTCATTCACGCTCCAGGCATGGGGCGGAATCTTCACGCCGTTCTCCCGCAGGGTCCTTGGAATCAAGTCGCCGTTGGGGCGAAGAATGACCGAAGACACGATAACGCCCGGATATTCATTAAGCCGTTTCTTGAAGGCGGGTGTCGTCAGGTCCGGTGTCGGCGGGTTGCTTCGCTTGGCCAGCGGGCCGGTGCCTTTGATGTCCGGCCCGTGGCACACGGCGCATCGCTGGGCATAGAGGTTCTTGCCGTTGAGGGTGTCGGCGAAAGCGGGCGTTGTTTGGGGGAGTATCGAACTTGCCAGCAGCGCGATGAGCGTTCTTTTCATTTTTATCTATCGAAAGTGATGGGGATGCGTTGGCGCAGTCGCTGTCACGTTTACTGGCGGATCAGTGAGATCGCAATCCGTTGCATGAGGACGTCCTGTCGCACAGAGCCCGGGGATTGTGCAGGGTCTGGAAATGGAGTTAAAGACCGTGAATCCACAATGGCTATAACCATCGTGTTGCTCATGTTGACTTGGTCTAAAAAGTCCAAAATCCGCCAAGTACGCTTGCACTAGAGTGTCTGGGACACCGGGTGTCGTTGCGCGTTTTCAGGGAGTAGAGGCGGGATCCGCCAGCATTTTTCAGGGAGAGATTCGAGTCATGCCATTCGTTCTGACCGACCCGATTAACCAAGGCAACGGCCCGTTTTGCGGGGCTGCCTGTGCCGTGTATGTGCTGCACTGGTTGAGGGATTTGGGTTTGAGGGAAGGGGTGGCGGACGGGGTAAGCGGCGATGTAAACGCGGAAGTCACGCACGCAATGACCTATACCCGTACGGTCGATTGCACTAACTTCCTGGGCAGCACCCCCGCCAACATCGCCACCTACCTGAAAACGCATGAGCCCACCGTCAGCATTTATGCACCGACGGAGATCATCACCAATTGGTCCGTGCGCCCCTGGTACGCCGGGCTGCGCATGGGGCTGCAGACGTGCAGCAGCGTCAACTGGTCGTGCGGCTGCACCTGCGCGATGCCGGGCGGCGTGCTGGGCGATGACTATCTGATCATCAGCCTGATCAGCAAATCGTGGACGGTGCCTTTCTTCAGCTTCGATTTCTACAATGGCCACTTCGTCGTGCACATCAGCGATACCCAGTTGATGGATCCCAATGGCTATATCCGGGACTCTGCCACGTACCTGTCGGGCGGGTATCTGAGCCGTGGGTGGGCATCCGTGGGGCTTGATCTGCATATCTATAAGAATCGGGTGACGGCAGCCACACCGCTCCTGGTTTGATCCTGCTCTCAGGCCCCGTTGCCTGTCCTGGGCCGAGCGACCGACCGCGCGCGCCGTGTCAAAACGGCCAAGGCCACCGCCACGATGAACAGTGCCGGCACGTCACCTGCCAGGTGCCCCATTTGCCCAGACTGGGTAAGCGCCTGGACGGTCATGATGCCTGCGTGCACGGCGCTGGACCACACGGTGAACCCGATCAGGCTCAAGTGGGCCAACGGGTCACGCGCGGCCAGGATCAGGAACACGCCAAGCGTGGCGTAGAGGCCGACGATCATCATCGGGTAGTCCGAGTGACCGGTGTGCCAGGCCCAACCGGACGGCCAGAACACCATGAGCGGGTAGAGGGCAAGGCACGCGAGGCCTGCCAACACCAGCACGATGCGTAAGTACTTGAGGCAATCGACGGCGGTCATGGCGGGCTCCTCTTTGGGCTTGGCTCGGCACAGACTCCAAGTGGGGGATAACAGAAAGTGGACAGATCCATCGGTAACTATAGATCTGTCCCCTTTTTCAAGACGGGTACTCCCTGAGCCAATGCGCCATCACAGAGCCAGCCTCCAGACTGGAACGCTGTCGGCTAAGCACGCTCTCGAATCCATTGCGATCCCGAAACCGGGCGGTGAACTCAAGCAACTCCCGGTTGATCTGGTCAACTGTTCCAACTGTCCCGCCCTCAGCCAATGAATAGGCATCTTCGAAATAGCCGCACAGGCCAAGAGCGTCAGGAAAGTCGTAGTTAGATCGAGACCAAGATCGGTACAGTCCTTGCGCCAAGACCATTCCAAAATCGGGATTCATGAGGAGTTGTTCATGTGCCTTGGCTAGCACATAGGGCAACACCTCTGCGCTGCTCAAGGAGGGTGTCGCGACTCGAAGTAACTGACTTGCAACATCGTACCGATTCGAGCTGCTCATCAGTGCTAGCTCTATCAGCTCATAGGCAGGATCTTCCTGTGCCATGATCTGGTTATCCGCCCATTGCACGATGTCGGATACCTCAAGGACACCGAGTTCTAACGCTTCTCTTAGGTAAGCGATTTGATCCTCAATGCTAGGGTTGTAAGTGTTGCTCGTCATGCTGCCTTCTCGATTGTCCTGCCGGCATCTCTATTCTATTTCAACGATGAAGCTTTGTTGTCTGCCCAGAGAGGACCATGACAGAGCACGGCGAAGGGGGAACTGATGCCCTCGGGGTGCTGCACGCAATCAATCGCAGGCCGACACCTCCCCGAACCCAACATCACCCCCGCAAAAACCGCTCCATCAACCCCGCATATTCCCCCACCTCCGGAAACCCCTCAAAGCTGACGGACGCCCCCGTACCCGCCCACGGCAGCTTCTCCGACACCCACGTCTCCATGAACGGCGCATAGTCCTGCGGCCGGTCCAGCAGGCTGCTGCGCACGCCGACAAAGGCCTCGTTCTGCGCAGGGCGGGTGAACAGCCAGGTCAGGCAGTGCGGGCAGAAGTAGTGGCGGGTCGGGCCGTGGAGGCCGCCGATGACCGGGGTGCCTTGGGTGACGGCAAAGCGTTCGGCGGGGAACAGGGCGGTGAGGGAGAACGCGCTGGCGGACATTTTCTGGCAGCCGGTGCAGTGGCAGGCGCTGGTCATGACCGGCCGGCCTGACGCCTGGAAGGTCACTTGCCCGCAACGGCAACTGCCGGTGGCGCAGGGGGTGGGATCGGTCATGGGCAATGCTCCTTTCAGGGGTTGGAGGACGGTTGGCCGGAAGCGCTCAACGCGGCGGCGAACGCTTCGGGAGTGGGGCTTTCGGGCCAGGTCGGGATGCCGGCGGGCAGGTTCAGCCACGGCTGTTTGTGCTTGACCCAGATGTGCGCCACGGGGCTCAGGGCGGTGCGTTCATGGAGGGTGCCGGCGCGCAGCACCCAAAGGCCCGGTGCGGCGGAGGTGGTGTTGTAGATCCGCGTGTGGCAGGTCGCGCACAGGTGATGGTGTGAGATTACGCCTTGGTCTTCGTAGGCGTATTCGCGGGTGGGGCCGTCGACGGTGAAGGCGTCGGCGGGCAGCAAGGCGTGCAGCGCGAAGCTGCTGCCGCTCCAGGCCTGGCAATGCTGGCAATGGCAGGCGTAGACCGCGAGCGGCAGGTCGGTCGTGGAGCGGTAAGTGACGGCGCCGCAGCGGCATCCACCGGCAAGTGTCATGGATCAGGTCTCGTGTCAGTGCGATTTGATGGGTTGGGTACAGCATGCGCGCGTTTCGGATTGATTAGAATTGATCAAACTTGCCCAGCCGCTCATAGGAAATGTATGAACGCCCCTCAGCTCCAATGGGAAACCCAGCGCGTCTTCCTGGCCGTCCTGCGCACCGGCAGCCTGTCCGCCGCCGCCCGTGCGCTGGGCATCGCTCAGGCCACCGCGCGGCGGCGCATCGATGCGCTTGAGCAGAGCGTGGGGATGAGGCTGTTCGTGCGTTCGCCGGCGGGGCTGATGCCCACCGACACCGCCCGGGAACTGATCGGCCATGCCGAATCCATGGCGATGGCGGCCGAGGCCTTTACCCGCGCCGCGTCCGCGCAGGCCAGCGTGCCGGGCGGGACGGTGCGTGTCACCAGCAGCCAGTTGCTCGGCGTGGAAGTGTTGCCGCCCATGCTGCGCGAAATCCGCTCGGCCCAGCCGCAGTTGACGGTCGAGCTCAGCGTGTCGAACCGTCTGGAAGACCTGGCCTTGCAGGAGGCCGATGTGGCGGTGCGCATCCGGCGCCCGACGGAGGCGGCCGTCGTCGCCCGTCATGTGGGGGACTTGCGTATCGGTCTGTACGCCTCGGCGGATCTGCTCGGGCAGAAGGGCGCGCCCCGCAGTGTGGACGAGTTGAGCGAGTACCCGTTGATCGGCCCCGACCGCAACCTGACGGAAGTGGCGTTTCTGCAGCAGCAGGGTTTTCTCTGCGCCACGGCCCGCACGGTGTTGCGCACGGACAATCACCTGGCGCAGTTTGCGGCGCTCAGGGCCGGGCTGGGCATCGGCGTCTGTTCCAGCCAGTTGGCGCGGCGCCACGGGCTGGTGCGGGTGTTGCCGCAGTCGGTGGATTTCCGGGTGGACATCTGGATGGCCATGCACCACGACCTGCGGCGGGTGCGCCGCATCGCGCTGGTGTTCGATGCGTTGGCGCAGTCGATGTCACGTTTTCTGGCGGATCACTGACCGGCGGGCTCCGTCGGGTCAGGTGTCGGGGGCAGGCCGAGCGTGCGCCTCGTTTTCACTTCAGCGGCACATAAACATCCGTCTGCCACTGCGCCTGCGGCACGTCCGTCCCCACGCTCAGGTACTCGAAGAACAACGGTGCATCACGCAATTCCTCACCGCTGCCCGGCAGCCAGTCGCGGTAGACCGGGTAAATGGTTTCGCCCACGTGATCGGTCGAGCCCACGTGCCGCACCACCGCGCAGCGGCCGGCGGGGATGACGAGGTCGCGCACCCCGGCGTCGTTCGGCGCCACGGCTTCGTGGATTTCGCCGCAGATGTCGAAGCGGAAGTCCTCCGGCGCAATGGTGTCGGGGTTGCCATAGGGGATGCCGAAGGTGCGGCTGGATGCGACAGGCGACTGGCCGCTCTGCTGGCGCCACTGGATGAAGCGCTGCACGCTGGCGTTGAGCCGGCCCGGTGCGCCGCGGTGTTCGAGGGCGGCGACGTGGATCGGGGGGCATTCGACGATGTTGACTTGCATGGCGATGTTCCTTGAGAAGTGAGGGATGGCGAAGACCGCGTGCCAGTGCTTCCAGTCCGGCGCCTTGGCGAAGGCGGCGGGCGAGTTGCCGAACGCCCGCCGGAACGCCCTGGAAAACGCTTCGGGGCTTTCGAACCCGGCGTCGAACGCCGCTTCCAGCACCGTGTGGCCGGGGCGGGCGGTCAGGTTGTGCGCCGCCCGGCGCAGGCGCATCAGTTGCACATAGCGCGAGACGGGCACGCCGGTGAACGCCGAGAACTGCCGGTGGAAGTGGAACTCGGAGAAGTTCGCCACCCGGCTCAGCGCCTTCACCGACAAGTCGCCTTCGAGGTTGGCGTCGATGTAGGCGAGCACGGCGTTGAAGCGTTTGGCGTAGGCGGTTCGGGTCGGCGTGTCGGCCACGGGCAAGGCTCCTGGGTTGCGGTCGGCCATAGCATCGGCGAGGGCGGCAGGCCCGCGCCTAGCCGCGTTTGCTCAACGCGGGGTTCCGTCCGGCGACCGAATGACATTCGCACAAGACTTCCGGCGCAAAAGCCGGATAATGGCGGCCAATTCGTACAGCCCGCTATTCTGGTAACCCCGCATGGAAATCAAGGTCAACTTTCTCGACAACCTTCGGCTTGAAGCCAAGTTCGACGACTTCACGGTGATCGCCGATCAGCCCATCCGCTACAAGGGCGACGGTTCGGCCCCGGGGCCGTTCGACTACTTCCTGGCGTCGTCGGCGTTGTGCGCGGCCTACTTCGTGAAGCTGTATTGCGAGACCCGCAATATTCCCACCGAAAACATCCGTCTGTCGCAGAACAACATCGTTGATCCGGAGAACCGCTACAACCAGATCTTCAAGATCCAGGTCGAGCTGCCGGCGGACATCAGTGCCAAGGACCGCCAGGGCATCCTGCGCTCCATCGACCGCTGCACCGTGAAGAAGGTGGTGCAGACCGGCCCCGAGTTCGTGATCGAGGAAGTGGAAAACCTCGACGCCGACGCCCAGGCGTTGCTGATGCCGAGTGCGGGCTCGGGCGAGGGCACGTACATCATGGGCAAGGACCTGCCGCTGGAGCAGACCATCGCCAACATGTCCGGCATCCTGGCCGACCTCGGCATGAAGATCGAGATCGCTTCGTGGCGCAACATCGTGCCCAACGTGTGGTCGCTGCACATCCGTGACGCGCAGTCGCCGATGTGTTTCACCAACGGCAAGGGCGCGACCAAGGAAAGCGCGCTGGCCTCGGCGCTGGGCGAGTTCATCGAGCGGCTCAACTGCAACTTCTTCTACAACGACCAGTTCTGGGGCGAAGAGATCGCCAACGCGCCGTTCGTGCATTACCCGGACGAGCGCTGGTTCAAGCCGGGTCCGAAAGACGAGTTGCCGAGCGAGATCCTCGACGAATACTGCCTGGAGATCTACAACCCGGACGGCGAACTGCGCGGCTCGCACCTGTACGACACCAACTCCGGCAACACCCAGCGCGGCATCTGCTCGCTGCCGTTCGTGCGCCAGTCCGACGGCGAGACGGTGTACTTCCCGTCCAACCTGATCGAAAACCTGTACCTGAGCAACGGCATGAGCGCCGGCAACACCCTGGTCGAGGCGCAGGTGCAGTGCCTGTCGGAGATCTTCGAGCGGGCGGTGAAGCGCGAGATCCTGGAAAACGAACTGGCGCTGCCGGACGTGCCGCAGGAGGTGCTGGCCAAGTACCCCGGCATCGTCGCCGGCATCGAAGGCCTGGAGGCCCAGGGCTTCCCGGTGCTGGTCAAGGACGCGTCGCTGGGCGGCGAGTTCCCGGTGATGTGCGTCACCCTGATGAACCCGCGCACCGGCGGCGTGTTCGCCTCGTTCGGTGCCCACCCGAGCTTCGAAGTGGCGCTGGAGCGCAGCCTCACCGAGCTGCTGCAGGGCCGCAGCTTCGAAGGCCTGAACGACCTGCCGGCGCCGACCTTCGAGAGCCATGCGCTGACCGAGCCGAACAACTTCGTCGAGCACTTCATCGACTCCAGCGGCGTGGTGTCGTGGCGCTTCTTCAGCGCCAAGGCCGATCACGAATTCGTCGAGTGGGACTTCTCCGGCCACGGCGAGGACTCCAACGCCCAGGAGGCCGCGACCCTGTTCGGCATCCTCGAAGACCTGGGCAAAGAGGTGTACATGGCGGTGTACGACCACCTCGGCGCGCAGGCCTGCCGGATCCTGGTGCCGGACTACTCGGAGATCTACCCGGTGGAGGACCTGATCTGGGACAACACCAACAAGGCCCTGCTGTTCCGCGAAGACATCCTCAACCTGCACAGCCTCGACAACCGCAGCCTGCGGGTGCTGGGCAAGCGTCTGGACAACAGCGAACTGGACGACTACACCGACATCACCACCCTGATCGGCATCGAGTTCGACGACAACACGGTGTGGGGCCAGTTGACGATCCTGGAGCTCAAGCTGCTGATCCACCTGGCACTGCAGCGCTTCGAGCAGGCCAAGGAGCTGGTGGAAGCCTTCTTGCAGTACAACGACAACACGGTCGAGCGCGGGCTGTTCTACCAGGCGCTGAACGCGGTGCTGGAAGTGCACCTGGACGACGAGCTGGAACTGGCCGACTACGAGACCAACCTGCGCCGGATGTTCGGCAACGAGCGGATGGACGCGGTGATCGGTTCGGTGGACGGCAGCGTGCGCTTCTACGGCCTGACGCCGACGAGCATGAAGCTCGAAGGGCTCGACCGGCACCTGCGGCTGATCGACAGCTACAAGAAGCTGCATGCGGCGCGGGCGGCGGTGGTGGGCGTGGCCCGCTGATCGCGACCACAACGAGGCACCTAGGGGTGCTTCGTTGTGGGGGACGCGCCTGGAGCGGCCGCTTCAGACTCACCGGTGATGACGGTGGTTCTTCCCGACCGCACTCAGGATATCGAATTGGCCGGTCACTTTTACGCTCTTGCCATTCTCAAGGAAATCCGCTGCGAATGTTCCCTTGGTGTGCCCCGTTACAGGAAGGGCGGTAAGGGTGAGAGTGCCGGCCTCCGCGAAAAAAGCACCTTCGTACGGTCTGGAGTAGTGTATCCAGACATTTGGGTTGTTCCTCAGGTCGTGGGTGCCGAGGTTCGTGTCGTCCTTGAAGAAAACGCCGATCTGAGCTTTTTTCGGCGGCACCCCGTCCTCCACGGTCATGCGGCCGATGACTTCCCATACACGGAGCGTTGAGCCCTCTGGCGTCAGCTGAACGCTCAGCTGATCGGCACGGAAATCGCCCCATTCACTGGAGGCCGTGAACGTGCCGCTGCCGGTTGTGTCTACGACGCCACCGGTGATGCCTGTGATGTCGAAGCTGCCTGCACTGATATGGACGGTGGTGTCGCCGAGCCGGGCCTCGAACTGGAAATCGCCCTCCATCCGTTGCGTTTGCATGTCCAGCTTCAAGGTCAGCGTTCCGGAACGGGAAGCCAGGACGAGACCGTTTCCTGATGAATACCTTATGTACTCGCCACGGGCTTGACCAAGCTGCATGGGGTCGGGCACCAAGGACAGCGTCACAGACGAACCGTCGCCCGGAATGTCCACGGGAACCCAGAAGGCAATGGAGTGCTTTTCACCGTTCGGCAAGGCCTGACTTGCCTGCACGACATAGCGGTTGCCGACCCGGCGAATCTCGAAATCGTCTTGGCCGACGAAGGTCTCTTCGTAGTAGCTGATCGAAGCTTTCATGCTGTTGTTCATGGCTGGCTCCCTGTAGAGGCTCACGGGGGGATCCGTGAGTCCGTAACGTAGCAACGAAACCAACAGCGCATAACTGTCAGAGTTGACAGGTGGGTCAGGCCTGATTCGGCTCCCTTCGCCAGCGCTCGGGCTGCCGGCCGATCATGCCGGGGGCGCACAACACCAGCGGTTGCGGCCCTGTTGCTTGGCCTGATACAGGCAGGTGTCCGCCGCCTTGAGCAAGCTGGCCGGCGTGACGTCGTCGGTCACCGGATGGCCGGTGGCGATCCCGGCACTGGCGGTGACGTAACCCAGCGGATGCCCGCTGTGCTCAAGCCGCAAGGCGCGGATGGCCTGCAGGATCTGCCCGGCCACCTCGATGGCCCCGGCGCCGTCGGTGTTGGGCAGCAGCACGGTGAACTCTTCGCCGCCGTAGCGCACGGCCAGGTCGCCGGGGCGTTTGACCGCCAGCCGGATCGCCTGGCCGACGGCGTGCAGGCAGTCGTCGCCGGCGGCGTGGCCGTATCGGTCGTTGTAGCGTTTGAAGTGATCGACATCGAGCATGATCAGCGACAGCGCCGAACCCTGGCGGCGGGCCAGGCGGATCTCGTCGGCCAGCGCCGCGTCCAGCCGGCGGCGGTTGCCCAGGCCCGTGAGGCTGTCGGTCAGCGCCATGTCGCGCATGGTCTGGTGGGCCTGGCGGATCTCACGCTCCATGGCCATGCGCTGGCGCAACTGGTTCAGCACGATGAGTCCGAACGTGGACAGCACCCCGATCAGGAACACCAGCACCAGGCCGTTCTTCAACAGATCCCGGCGCCAAGGCGCGATGATCGAATCCCGGGACAGGCCGGCCTCCACCACCAGCGGATAGGTGGTCAGGGCGCGGTAGCCGTAGAGGCGTTCGGTGTCGTCGACCACGGCCTTGATCTGCGCGGTGCCGGTGTTGGCGCTGGGCAGGTAGGTCCTGAAAATCTCGCTGCCGGCCAGGCTCTTGCCCACCACCTGGGCGATGAACGGGCGCCGCACGAGGATGGTGCCGTCGCGCAGGGCCAGCACCAGCGCGCCCTTGTCGTCGATCCTGAAATCGCCGTAGTAGTCGACGAAATAGCTGACCTTCACCGTCCCCAGCAGCACGCCGGCGAACGAGCCGTCGGGATTGTTCAGGCGGCGCGAGATGGGAATGATCAGGTCATGGGTGGAGCGGCTTTCCACCACCTGGCCGATGCGCACCTGCCGATCCTCGTGGGTGCGGTGGTACTGGAAGTAGTCGCGGTCTGCGTTGTTGGCCATCTCCGGCGTGACCTCCTTGTCGGTCACGATCCATTGCCCGTCGGGGCCGTAGATGAACAGGCCATGCAGCTGCGGCATGATTTTCGATTGTTGCACCAACAGGTTGTGGATGCGCTTCACATCCATGTTCTGCAGGCCGTCGCCCTCGACCCGCTCGCACAGCCCGGCGGTGAGCACGTCGACTTGGCGGATGGTGTCTTCGGCGTGCTGCGCGGTGGCGCGGGCCAGGTTGGTGACCGAATCGCGGGCAGAGGCGAACGCCGCCCGGTAGTCGCGCCAGGTGCGCCAGCTCTCGACCGCCACAAAAGCGATGACCACCACCAACATGAAGCTGACGGTCAGGCGCAGGGTCGATCCGGCTTTGGCGTGGCGGGAAGGGGGCGGTGCGGCGTGGTCTGTTGTCAGCTCTGGCCGGTTGCGTCCGAGCATCAACATCTCCTTGGGGCATTCTGGACGTATTGCAGGGGGCCATTATGACAAGGATCGGCGCCAAGGTCGGGCCGGTCTTGAGGTTGTCATTGGATTGTCCTTTTTGAGTTGACGGTGAAACGCGTTTCAGCCGATTTATCACCTGAGGGTGACTCATTAATCTGTGCACATCTTGAACGCAACGCACTTCAACAATGAAAAAGGAGCTCCACCCATGACCGCTTACACCTACAACCGCCTCAACAAAGACGACGCCATCGTACTGCTGGTGGATCACCAGACCGGCCTGATTTCGCTGGTGCAGGACTTCTCGCCGAACGAGTTCAAGAACAACGTGCTGGCCCTGGCCGACCTCGCCAAGTTCTTCGACCTGCCGACCGTGCTCACCACCAGCTTCGAGCAAGGCCCCAACGGCCCGCTGGTGCCGGAACTCAAAGAGATGTTCCCCGATGCGCCGTACATCGCCCGCCCGGGCCAGATCAACGCCTGGGACAACGAAGACTTCGTCAAGGCGATCAAGGCCACCGGCCGCAAGCAGATCATCATCGCCGGCGTCGTGACCGATGTGTGCGTGGCGTTCCCGACCCTGTCGGCGCTGGCCGAAGGCTTTGAAGTGTTCGTGGTGACCGATGCCTCCGGCACCTTCAACACCACGGTGCAGCAAGCGGCCTGGGCCCGCATGTCGGCGGCCGGCGCGCAACTGATGAACTGGTTCTCGGTGGCTTGCGAACTGCACCGCGACTGGCGCAACGACATCGAAGGGCTGGGCAACCTGCTGTCCCAACGCATCCCGAACTACCGCAACCTGATGAACAGCTACGCGGCGCTGTCGGCGCGTCAGGGTTGATCGAACCCGACCACTGAAACAAAAGGCCTGCTTGTGAAAGCAGGCCTTTTGTCGTTTCAGAACCGGCTCAACCGATACGGCGCCAGATCCGGCAGTTGCCCGCTCTGGGTCGTCAGCGCAGACGCCATTCGCACCACCAGTTCCGCCGTCACCGCTGCCTGGGTGAGCCCCAGGTGCTGGTGGCCGAACGCGAGCAGCACCTTGCCGTCGCAGGCCTGGTCGATGATCGGCAGGGAGTCCGGCAGCGAGGGGCGAAAGCCCATCCAGGGGGTGGCGGCGTCGGCGTTCAGCGGGGTGCGGAACAGGCCGTCGCTCAAGCGGTGCAGCTGCCAGGCGCGGGCCATCGTCGGCGGGCGCTCAAGGCCTGCGAACTCGACGGTGCCGGCCAGCCGCAAGCCTTCGGCCATCGGCGTCATGATGAACTTGCGTTCCAGGGAGGTCACCGGGAAGGGCAGGCGTGCGTGTTCCTGGGACAGCATCAGGTGATAGCCGCGTTCGGTGTCCAGCGGCACCCGTTGGCCGGTCAACGCAGTGGTGAGCGCTGCCGAGTGGGCGCCGCAGGCGATCAGCACGCGGCGGGCGTGCAGCGCGCCGGCGTCGGTCGTCAGCGCGACGCCTTGGCCGCTCAGCCGGCCGCCCTGTACTTGCCGCGTCAGGAACTGTACGCCGCTGGATTTCGCGGCGTCGACCAGTTCGCGCACGACCCGGTAAGGGTCGAGGAAATGCCCGGTGGCGGGAAAGAACAGCCCGCCCTGAATGTGCGGGCTGAGCTGCGGCGCGACGTCTTGCACCGCACCGGCCTGCCAAAGGTCCACCGGCACCTGTTGCTGGCGCAGGCGTGCCTGAAGCGCTTCGATGGCCGCACGGGACTCGGGCCGTTCGAACACCAACAGCGAGCCGTCCACCTTCAGCAGGTCGGGGCGCTGGATGTCACCGAGCAACCGGTGCCAGGCGTCGAGCGAATGTTCATTCAGCGCCCGCAAAGCCGCAACGGTGTGGCGAAACGGCGCCGGGCGCAGGTTCAGCAGCAGGCGGGTGAACCAGGGCAGGGCCCGGGGCAGGTATTTCCAGTCCAGGCGCAGCGGGCCCATGGGGTCCATGAGCATGGCCGGCAGGCGCTTGAGGATCGACAGGTCGGCGATCGGGAACACCTGCTCGGTCGCCAGGTGCCCGGCGTTGCCGAACGAGGCGCCGTGGCCGGGCGCCTGCCGGTCGATCACCACCACGCGCAGGCCTTGCCGCGCCAGGCGCAGCGCACAGGCCACGCCGATGATGCCGGCGCCGACCACGGCGATGTCGTGCGTGTCGTCGGTCATGGCCTAGGCTTCCCTTTGGCCGTCGAGCAGCCGGCGCAGGCCCAGCGGATTGGCCTGGCGCAGCGCTTGCGGCAACAGCGCGTCCGGGAAGTCCTGGTAGCAGACCGGGCGCAGGAAACGCTGGATCGCCGCCGTGCCGACGGAAGTGCTGCGTGGGTCGGAGGTGGCCGGGAACGGGCCGCCGTGCACCATCGCGTCGCAGACTTCGACGCCGGTGGGCCAGCCGTTGACCAGCAAGCGTCCGGCCTTGCGCTCCAGGGTCGGCAGCAGGGCGCGGGCCTGATCCAGATCGTCGTCGTCCAGGTGTAGGGTGGCGGTGAGTTGACCTTCCAGGTGCTCGGTGACCCGGCGGATCTCGTCGAAGTCCTCGCACTGCACGACCAGCGAAGCGGCGCCGAACGCTTCGGCCTGCAAGCGGCGGTCGGCGAGGAAATCGGCGGCGTCGGTCACGAACAGGTGCGCCTGGCCCTGGTTCGGCCCGGTGGCGCGTTGGCCGACGGCGGCGATGCGCGCGTGCGGGTGTTCGGCCAAGGCGTTCACGCTGGCCTCGAATGCACTGAAGATGCCCGGCGTGAGCATGGTCTGGGCGGCGCTGCGTTGAAGGTGCTCGGCGGCGCTGGCGACGAAGGCGTCCAGCGCCGGCCCCTTGAGGGCGATCACCAGGCCGGGGTTGGTGCAGAACTGGCCGGCGCCCAGGGTCAGCGACGCCACGAAGCCTTGGGCCAGGGCCTCGCCCCGGTTGCGCAGTGCCGCCGGAAACAGCAGCACCGGGTTGATCGAGCTCATTTCCGCGTACACCGGGATCGGCTCCGGGCGCGCCTGGGCGGCCTGGCACAGGGCGAGCCCGCCGCTGCGCGAGCCGGTGAAGCCGACGGCTTTGATGCGCGGGTCGCTGACCAGCGCGATGCCGACCTCAGGACCTGAGCCGTAGAGCAGCGAAAACACCCCCTCCGGCAATCCGCAGGCCTTCACCGCACGGGCCACGGCGCGGCCCACCAGTTCGCTGGTGCCGGGATGGGCGCCGTGGGCCTTGACGACCACCGGGCAGCCCGCCGCCAGCGCCGACGCGGTGTCCCCACCGGCCACGGAGAACGCCAACGGGAAATTGCTCGCACCGAACACCGCCACCGGGCCCACCGGCACCTGACGCTGACGCAGGTCGGCGCGGGGCAGGGGCTGGCGTTGCGGTTGGACGGGGTCGATGCGCACGTCCAGCCATTCGCCGGCCCGCACCGTGCGGGCGAACAGGCGCAGTTGCTGGCAGGTGCGGCCGCGTTCGCCCAGCAGGCGCGGGCGCGGCAGGCCGGTTTCGGCCATGGCGCGGTCGATCAGCGCGTCGCCGAGCGCTTCGATTTCCAGGGCGATGGTGTCGAGGAATTCGGCGCGCCGTTCAACGGGCGTTTCGCGGTACGGATCGAAAGCGGCCTCGGCCAAGGCGCAGGCCTGTGCGACCTGCTCGGCGTCGCCGCCGAGGTAGGCCGGCTCCAGCGCGGTGTCGGTGGTCGGGTCGATCCCTCGGATCGCCTCGCGGTGGCCGGTGACGGCGTGTTGGCCGATCAGCAGTTTGCCCGTCAGGGTCATGGCGTGTACCTGGTCAAGAGAATGAGGCCCGCCGCAGGTGCCTGCGGCGGGTGGGCGCGCAGCGCAGGTCAGGCGAGGTTCTGTTCCGCCGACCAGTTTTCGTACCAGTGGCGGAACAGCGCGTACTGGTTTTCCGCGTAGCGGCGCTGGGCGTCGGTGAGCGCGTCGGTCTCGTTGAAGTGCAGGGTGTATTCCTTGTCGCCGTTGAGCACCATCAGGTGCTTGTAATACAGCACCAGGTCGGTGCCCTCGTCGAAGGACGACAGCACCGCCAGCGCCGATTCCAGCTCGCGCGCCTGGCGACGGGCCTTGGCGTCGCCCTTGGCCGCCTGCTTGCTCAGGGCCACCAGTCGCAGCACTTCCCGGGGCAGGGCGTTGCCGATGCCGGTGATGGCGCCGGTGGCGTTGCAGTTGACGAAGCCGTGCACCACCTGGGTGTCGACGCCGACCATGAGGGTCACGTCGTCATCTTTGGAGGTGATGTGTTCGGCGGCGTAGCGCAGGTCGGCGGCGCCGCCGAACTCCTTGAAGCCGATCAGGTTCGGGTGCTCGCGGCGCAGTTCGAAGAACAGGTCGGCGCGGGTGGCGAAGCCGTAGTAGGGGCTGTTGTAGATCACCGCCGGCAGCTTCGGCGCGGCGTTGAGGATGGCGGCGAAGTGGGCCTTCTGCGCGGTCGCCGAGGCGCCCCGGGACAGCACGCGGGGAATCACCATCAGGCCCTGGGCGCCGACCTTGGCCGCATGGGCGGCATGGGACACGGCCTCGCGGGTGTTGACCGCACCGGTGCCGACGATGGTCGGGACGCCGGCGGCCACCAGGCGCGCCACGCCTTCCTGGCGCTCGGCTTCGGTCAGCAGCGGCCAGTCGCCCATGGAGCCGCAGTACACGACCGCGCTCATGCCGATGTCGATCAGCTCGCGTCCCTTGGCCACCAGCGCGTCGAAGTCCGGTTTGCGCTGTGGGGTGCACGGGGTCATCAGGGCGGGCATGCAGCCGGTGAAAATGTTGTCGCTCATGGTCGTTCTCCAGGGTTCAGTGATTGATCGGGTTGAAAAGCGGCGCGGCGGCTCAGATGCCCCACGCGAACGGATCGGTCTCGTCGATCAGCAGGGTGCTGTCGGCGGTCATGTGGGCGCGGCCGGTGATGGCGGGGCGGATGCGTTCGCCTTCCCATTCGTAGCGGCCCTCGAAGCGGCTGCCGGTGACGCTCGCCTGCACCCAGCGCTGGCCGGGCGCAAGCTTGCCGTCGGCGGCCAGGCACGCGAGCTTGGCGCTGGTGCCGGTGCCGCAGGGCGACCGGTCGTAGGCCTTGCCGGGGCACATGACGAAGTTGCGGCTGTCGGCCTGGGCGTCGGCGGCGAACAGTTCGACATGGTCGATCAGTGCGCCGTCCTCACCCTGGATGCCTTGGGCTTCGAGGGCCTTGAGCATCGCCCAGGTGAACTCGGTGAGGGCTTCGGCGTTGTCCAGGGTCAGCGTCTGCCCGTGCTCGGAGACAAGGAAGAACCAGTTGCCGCCCCAGGCGATGTCGCCGAGGAAGCGGCCATGGCCCGGCACGTCTACCGGCACCTGTTTGCGGTGGCGGTAGGCGGGCACGTTGTACAGGGTCACCGCGCCGTCCTCGTGCAGGACCGCACTGACCGGGCCCACCGGCGTGTCGATCTTGTGCACGCCGGGCGCGATCAGGCCCAGGTGCGCAAGCGAC
Organism: Pseudomonas sp. B7(2017); assembly: GCF_002112745.1. NCBI lineage: Bacteria > Pseudomonadati > Pseudomonadota > Gammaproteobacteria > Pseudomonadales > Pseudomonadaceae > Pseudomonas > Pseudomonas sp. B7(2017). Next base: position 43,482 of record NZ_NEIP01000013.1, read on the forward strand.
GCGACCAGGCCGATGGTGCCGTGGCCGCACATGCCCAGGTAACCGGCGTTGTTGAAGAAGATCACGCCGCAGGTGGCCTCCGGCGACACCGGTTCGCAGTACAGGGCGCCGACCAGCACGTCGTTGCCGCGGGGCTCCAGCAGGCAGGCGCGGCGCCATTGGTCGTGGTGCTGGCGCAGGGCGTCGCGTTTTTCGGCCATGGTGCGGCCGGGCAGGTCGGGGAAGCCTTTCATCACCAGGCGCGTGGGTTCGCCGCCGGTGTGCGAATCGATGACGTGTACTCGTTTCATGGACGTGTCCCGTTGAGTGGTTTCAGTAGGCGCCGGCGGTGCGCGGCTTGGCGGTGGCGTGGTCGGAGGCGGCGGCTTCGCTTTCGTCGTCCTCGGATTCCAGCTGCAGCAGGTGCGCCGGCACGCCGGTCGCCGCGCCCCAGTAGTAGATGCCGGTGGCGCAGGCGGCTACGACGAGGGTGTCGAACGGGTGGGCGAGCAAGCCCAGGCCGCCGAAGGTGCCGAGTTTCGACAGCACCAGGGTCACGGCGTAGAACGCGATCAGCCAGGCCGAGGAGCGCACTTGCCGCGCCAGGCTCAGGTGGGCGGTGGGCACGAACCGGCCGCACAGCAGGTACACGACGAACATCAGGATCTGCAGGCCGAGCAGCCAGGACACGGTGCTCCAGCCCGACCAGTAGACGATCAGCGCGGCGATGATGAACGACACCGGCCCCAGCACGCCCATGCGCTTGACCCGGAACGGGCGCGGCAGGTCCGGCGCGTTGCGGCGCAGCGCCGCCACGGACACCGGCGCCACGGCATAGCTGAGCACCAGGGCGGCGGACACCACGTTGATCAGCGCTTCCCACGACGGGAACGGCAGCGTCCAGAACACCGACAGGCCGAAGGTCAGCCACAGCGCCGGGCGCGGAATCCCGGACTGGGCGTCGATGCGGGTGAAGACCTTGAAGAAGGTGCCGGTCTGCGCCCAGCCGTAGATCACCCGAGGGGTGGCGTTCATGTAGATGTTGCCGCAGCCGCTGGGGGAGATCACCGCGTCGGCCACCACCAGATAGGCCAGCCAGCCCACGCCCAGCGCCAGGGCGATGTCGCGGTAGGGCAGGGCGAATTCCTTGGTCACGCCGGCCCAGCCGTTGGCGAGCATTTCGGTGGGCACGCCGCCCAGGAACGCCACTTGCAGCAGCACGTAGATGGCGGTGGACAGCAGCACCGACAGGATCAGCGCGATCGGAATGGTGCGCTGCGGGTTCTTCACCTCGCTGGCCACCGAAATGATCGGGGTCAGGCCGAGGTAGGCGAAGATGATCCCGCCGGCGGAGACCGCCATCTCCACGCCGGACAGGCCGAACGGCGCGAAGCCCTGGACCTGGAAGTTCTCTGGCTTGAAGAAGGTGAACAGCACGCCGATCACCAGCAGCGGCACGATGAACTTGAACACGCTCACCAGGTTGTTGGCCTTGGCGAAGGTCTTCACGCTGCGGTAGTTGAGCAGGAAGAACACGCAGAGCAGGCCGAACTGCACCAGCCAGCCCAGCAGCGTCGGGTCGCTGCTGCCGGCCTTGGTCAGCCCGGGGAACCAAGCCGCCGCGTATTGCCGCGACGCCACCACTTCGATCGCCACCAGGCTGGAGAAGGCGATCAGGGTGATGAAGCCCATCAGGTAACCGAGCAGCGGCCCGTGGGAATACACCGGGTAACGCACCACGCCGCCGGCCCGGGGCAGGGCCGCGCCCAGTTCGCAGTAGACGATGCCCAGCAGCAACACGGCGAACCCGCCCAGCAGCCAGGAGAAGATCCCCGCCGGCCCGGCGATGGCGGACACGTGGCTGGCCGCGAACAGCCAGCCCGAACCGAAGATCGCACCGAGCCCGATGAAGGTGAGGTCGATCAATGAGAGTTGTTTCTTGAACTTGCCTTGGCCTGACATGGCATCGCCTTCTTGTGAGTTATTGGATAGGCAGTCGTGACGTCATTGGAACGGCCAAACAATGAACCCATCGGCTGCGGCGCGATTGATGTTTTGTGCAGGCACCGATGACGAAATCGGCACAGTCGCGGTTCCGCGCACCAGCCCTCGACACGCCGTCGGCGTTGCTGCACTCTGCACCCGGACTGCATTGCACCCGGACTGCAGTGCACCCGGACCGCATTGCACCCGAACCGCATTGCATCTGGACCGCATCGGGCCGGATCATCCGCCGGAGGGAGAGACTCACCATGCACGACGCATTCGCGATCCTGTGCCAGGGCGACGACGCGCACCGGCCCCGCACGCTCCAGGAGCTGCTGGCGGGGGTGGGGCTGCTGTTGCCGATGCTGGATGCGATCCCCAACGCGGCGATCTTCATCAAGGACGTGGAGGCGCGGTACGTCCTGGCCAACCGCACGCTGGTGCAGCGCTGCGGGTTGAAGGACCTCAAGCCGCTGCTGGGCAAGACCAGCGCGCAGGTGTTTCCGGCGCAGCTGGGGCCGGGCTACACCGAGCAGGACCGGCGGGTGCTGGAGGAAGGGTGGGTGCTGGAGGACCAGCTTGAGCTGCACCTGTACGGCAGCCGCGAGCCGGGCTGGTGCCTGACCCACAAGCGGCCGCTGTACGACCGCGACGGTGCGATCATCGGCCTGGCGGGGATTTCCGTGGACCTGCAGTCGGCCAGCGAAACCCACCCGGCGTTCCAGCGGCTGGCGGCGGTGGACGAACACATCCGCGCCCATTTCAACCGGCGTGTCACCCTGGGCGAGCTGACCCGCATCGCCGGCATTTCAGTGGCGCAGTTGGAGCGCTACTGCAAGCGGGTGTTCCACCTCACGCCCCGGCAGATGATCCAGAAAGTGCGCCTTGAGCATGCGCACCGGCTGCTGCACACCGACCTGCCGATCACCGAGGTCGCGCTGCAGTGCGGCTACACCGACCACAGCGCATTCACCCGGCAATTCAAGGCCTCGACCGGCTTCACGCCGCGCCAGTACCGGCAGGCGACCGCGCCGTGAAGGCGGGCGCCTTGCGGATCAAGGGGCGCGTCGCAACGCCAAGGCGAGGGACATCTTGCCGATCAGCGCGGCGATTTCCTTGGCGCCGAAGCAGCGGAACTTGACGCTGCCGGCCGGGGTGTCGAGGCGCACGATCTTGGTCACGAACCCGCCCTCGACGGTGACCTTGCGGATCGCGGCCATCGGCACTTCGATGTCCATCGTGCCGGTCTGCACCGCGCGGTTCATGGCGTTGGCGCTCAAGCGCACGGCGCGCTGGGTGACCTCCACCTTGCCGCCGACCCACAGGCCGCCGTACGCCTCCTTGAACGCGTCCAGCACTCCGGCCAGGACAGCGACATGGCCTTCACCGACGTCGTCATAGAAATCGGCGACTTCGTCGTCGTTCATTTCGGCATCGGCCACCAGAAAGTTGGCCAGTTTCGATTTCAAGATCTCTTCGCTCATCCATGCCTCTCCATGATCGGGTTCGCCCTCCCAAAAACAGATGCCTGTTTACCTGATCGCGGTGCCGGAGGCCAACCGAATGTCTAGCGCCGATGCTGCTTCGGTGCCGGCCCAGTGCGTTTTCGCCAAGGCCTGCTAGCGTTGATCCTTCATCGTCAATCAGCCGACAGGAATGGATGCCATGAGCCAACGAACAACCTTGTGTCTCGTGAACGTGAGCGGGCACGACATCGCGGCCATGCTGGTCAGCGGCGCCAGCGGCTTCGAAAAGGGCAATGACCCGTCGGGGTTCATCCACGGCCCTTTGCCCAACCAGGATTCGGTCACAGGTTACGTCGAGCTGATTGCCGCCCCGGCGAACTTCACCGTCGGGCTGACCTTCGCCGACGGCACCACCCTGAGCTTCACGGACGACCAGCAAAGCGCGCAGACCCGGCACATCGGCGTGATCCCCCACACCGGCACGGCGCAGGGCCTGGAGGTGTGGCGCAGCACCGGGGGCGATGTGGGCGACAGCTCCCACGGCACCAACGGCCTCTACATCCGGACGGTGGCGGTGCCCGACCATTCCGGCTGGATGGGGGCGCTGCAGAAGCGCAAGCCCGGCATCCTGCTCAACGACGTGACGATGCCCGGCAGCCACGACGCGGGCATGTACGTGACCCACGACTATCCGTTGGGGGGCGGCGGCGAGTGGGCCAAGACCCAGAGCCTGACCACCCTGCAGCAGCTTCAGGCCGGTTCGCGCTATTTCGATCTGCGGATCTGCTGGCGCGACGGCCACCTGTCGACCTATCACGGGGACACCGGCTACGGCGCCTACGGGGCGCTGCTGAGCGACATCCTCACGGATGTGCAGGCCTTTCTTACCGGCCCCAGCGGCAATGAGGAAGTGGTCATCCTCAAGTTCTCCCACACCTACACGGACACGATCGACAGCATCATCGACGTGGTGAAGACCCAGTCGATGCGGCTGATGCTCCCGAAACAGGGCTCGGGAACCAATCTCGCGCAGACGCCGTTGAGCATGATGAAAGGCAAGATCGTCATGGTGTTCGACAGCGAGTTCGAGGGGGAGTGGGACCAGGCGCAGGGGATCTGGCCGTACTTCGACACGACGGAAAACCCGTCGTCGGTCATCGGGCGGGATCTGACGGTCTACGACCATTACGCCGACCAGACCGATTACCCGACCATGGCCGGCGACCAGACGGCCAAGCTCGGCAAATACGGCGGTTGGGGGGACAGTTATCTGTTCTTGCTGTCGTGGACGTTGACCGGGGACACGCAGGTGCGCGATATCGAGGTGCTGGCCGGCATGGCCAACCCGTGGTTGCCCCAGGTGCTTGCCGACAAGACGATCAGGTACGGGCGGCGCCCGAACATCGTTTACCTCGACTTCATCGACCCTTGGCTGTGCGGGGTGATCCTCGGACTGAACGACCAGGTGCTGATCCGTCGCTACAACTACGCATCGGCAGGCGGCATCGGCGATTGCCTGGGGATGTGCCCGCCCTCGGGGGGCTGGCAGTTTCCCGTTCCGCTGTTCTACGCGCCGACGGTGGCCGCTGCCGGCAACGTGCCGGTCTACCAGTACCAGGCGCACGATCCTGAGCGCTACTGCTACACCCTGGACAGCGACTTCCCGTTCGGCACCCGCGAGCAGGCGCCGTTCTTCGGGCTTGTCACCGGGCAGCCGGACAGTGCACCGCTGTACCAGTACATCAAGCCGTTCACCGACAAGCACGGCAAGCCGCAGACCGCCTATGGCTACGGCCTGACGACGACACCGCCGGCCGGCTGGGGCAACAGCGGCGTGGCGTTCGACGTGTTGCCGTATCGTTGAGGCGCTTCGGCGGGGGCGGTGAGCAGGTGGCCTGCCGGGTGTTCGCGGGGTCGGCAACGGCGGACATCTGGCTTACACTGGCCGCCGTTTTTCCATCCACCGACAAGAGATAGCCATGGCCAACGCGGACATCACCTTCATCCCCGATCCCGATGCGGACTCCATTTCCTCCGACGTCGCCGGCTTCGGCGGCCTGCTGGTCTCCACCCAGATCCCGACCCGCGCCGACGGCAGCCTTGAGCTGGGCGACATCACCCTGCAAAGCGAATGCACCCTGCAAGCGCTGAAAGTGGCGCTGGAGAAGGCCGGCAGCTCGATGGACCGGGTGCTGCACCTGACCATCTACCTCACCGACATGGCCGACCGCGGGGCGTTCAACGAAGTCTACAAGCGCTTCTTCGCCAAGCCTTGGCCGGTGCGCGCCGCCGTCGGCGTGGCCTCCCTGGCCGTGGACGGCATGCGCGTGGAAGTCACCGCCATGGCCGCCAAAGCCTGATCCCGATCCCTTGGCGGGAGCGAGCGGGTCAGCCAATGATGATGTCGGCAATGCCGGCCTCATCGCTGGCAAGCCAGCTCCCACAGTGATCCCAGGTGTTCGCAATCGCTGTACACCACCAAACCCTGTGGGAGCTGCGGTGCGACGATTCGACTTGCCAGCGATGAGGGCAGTCCTGCCGACATCTGTGGTGCCTGACCCACCGCCATCGGGCAGGGCACGCGTGCCGCCCGGCCGTTTCGCAGCTACAATGCGCGCCTCAACCGTGTCAGCCTGATTAAAAAAACTATGTCCTTGCCCAAGCATCACCTGGAACTGCTCAGCCCTGCCCGCGATGTGGCCATCGCCCGCGAGGCCATCCTGCACGGCGCCGATGCCGTCTACATCGGCGGCCCGAGCTTCGGTGCGCGCCACAACGCCTGCAACGAGGTGAGCGAGATCGCTGAGCTGGTGAAGTTCGCCCGCCGCTACCACGCGCGGATCTTCACCACCATCAACACCATCCTGCACGACAACGAACTGGAGCCGGCGCGTAAGCTGATCCACCAGTTGTACGACGCCGGCGTCGATGCGCTGATCGTCCAGGACCTGGGGGTGATGGAGCTGGACATCCCGCCGATCGAGCTGCACGCCAGCACCCAGACCGACATCCGCACCTTGGCACGGGCCAAGTTCCTCGATCAGGCCGGTTTCTCCCAGCTGGTGCTGGCCCGTGAGCTGAACCTCAAGGAAATCCGCGCCATCGCCGACGAGACCGACGCGGCCATCGAATTCTTCATCCACGGCGCGCTGTGCGTGGCGTTCTCCGGGCAGTGCAACATCTCCCACGCGCAGACCGGCCGCAGCGCCAACCGCGGCGACTGCTCCCAGGCCTGCCGCCTGCCGTACACCCTCAAGGATGAGAAGGGCGGCGTGATCGCCTACGAAAAGCACCTGCTGTCGATGAAGGACAACAACCAGAGCGCCAACATCCGCGCCCTGGTCGAGGCTGGCGTGCGTTCGTTCAAGATCGAAGGGCGCTACAAGGACATGGGCTACGTGAAGAACATCACCGCCTACTACCGCCAGCGCCTGGACGCCGTGCTCGAAGACCGCCCGGACCTGGCCCGCGCCTCCAGCGGCCGCACCGCGCACTTCTTCGTGCCGGATCCGGAAAAGACCTTCCACCGCGGCAGCACCGACTACTTCGTCAGCGAGCGCAAGATCGACATCGGCGCGTTCGACTCGCCGACCTTCACCGGCCTGGCCGTGGGCACCGTGGAGAAAGTCGGCAAGCGTGACCTGCAAGTGGTCACCCACGAGCCGCTGTCCAACGGCGACGGACTCAACGTGCTGATCAAGCGCGAAGTGGTGGGTTTCCGCGCCAACATCGCCGAGCCCAAGGGCGAGTTCGACGAAGACGGCGAAAAGCGCTACCGCTACCGCGTCGAGCCCAACGAAATGCCGGAAGGCATGTACAAGCTGCGGCCGAACCATCCGCTCAACCGCAACCTCGACCACAACTGGCAGCAGGCCTTGCTCAAGACCTCCGCCGAACGCCGGGTCGGCGTGTCGTGGGCGGCGCGCCTGCGCGAAGAGCGTCTGGAACTGACCGTCACCAGCGAGGAGGGCGTCAGCGCCAGCGTGGCCCTGGACGGCCCGTTCGGCCTGGCCAACAAGCCGGAGCAGGCGTTGGAGCAACTGCACGACCTGCTCGGCCAACTGGGCACCACCCAGTACCACGCCACCGCCGTCGAGCTGGACGCGCCGCAGGCGTTCTTCATCCCGAACTCGCAGCTCAAGGCCCTGCGCCGCGAAGTGATCGACGCGCTGACCGAGGCGCGGATCGCCGCCCACCCGCGTGGCGGGCGCAAGGCCGAGACCACGCCGCCGCCGGTGTACCCGGAGTCGCACCTGTCGTTCCTGGCCAACGTCTACAACCAGAAGGCCCGCGACTTCTACCACCGTCACGGGGTCAAGCTGATCGACGCGGCCTACGAGGCCCACGAAGAACCGGGCGAAGTGCCGGTGATGATCACCAAGCACTGCCTGCGGTTCTCCTTCAATCTGTGCCCGAAACAGGCCAAGGGCGTGACCGGCGTGCGCACCAAGGTGGCGCCGATGCAACTGATCCACGGCGACGAGGTGCTGACCCTCAAGTTCGACTGCAAGCCGTGCGAGATGCACGTGATCGGCAAGATGAAAGGCCACATCCTCGACCTGCCGCAGCCGGGCAGCGTGGTCGGCCACATCAGCCCCGAAGACCTGCTCAAGACCATCCCCCGCGCCCCGCACTGACCGGGTGCCGGCGCGCGCCTCCGCGTCGCGCCGGCCGCAGGCTCAGCCCACGGACTTCAGCGGGATCGGCCCCTGGAGCCGCTCCGTCAGGGTGGCGCAGTACCAGTCGTCGAACTGGCACACGCCGGTCTCCGCCGTTTCCGAGTAGGGCCCCGGCTCGTAGGACGGCGACGTCACGCCGCGCTGCGTGCCTTCCACCAGCGTGCGGTCCTGGTCGTTGGTGGCGAGCCAGACCTTGGTCAGCCGTTCGATGTCGTAGTCCACGCCTTCCACCGCCGAACCGTGCACCAGCCACTTGGTGGTCACCAGCGTCTCGGTGGCGCTGATCGGCAGCACCCGGAAACTCAGCGCATGGTCGCCCAGGAAGTGGTTCCAGGTGGACGGGTAGTGGAAGTACAGCAGCGCGCCGATGTCCGGTTCGCCGGTCTTGTCGAGCCTGCCGGCCACCGCCGGCTTGCCGTCCAGGGTGTAGCTCACCGCGCCGGACGACAGCGGGATGCGGGTCATGCGGAACTGGCCGTTGATGTCCATCACCAGGCGGCTCGGCAGCCCGGCGCTCTCGCAGGTGTTCCAGTAGGCCGACAGCACGGGGTCGTCCTCGCCGCTGGTGCCGCCCACCGACAGGTTGTCGACGAACGACTTCAGCAGCTCAGGGTGCGAACCGTCGCAGTGGTAGCACTCGCGGTTGTTCTCGAACACCAGTTTCCAGTTGCCCTTTTCGACGATGTTCGACTCGAACGCCACTTTGCAGTCGTCGAGGAAGTGCGGGGCGAGGAACGGGCTGACTGCCTTGCGGAAACCCTCGAAGTCCGGCGCCTTGGCCGCGACGCAGACATAGATGTAGCTGTGCACGATCTCGCAGTGCACGGGCTTGAGGTTGTATTGCGTCTTGTCGAAGTCCTGGCCCATGTTGCCGGCGAACAGCAGGTTGCCGTCCAGCTCGTACGTCCACTTGTGGTAGGGGCAGACCATCTTCGCCACCTTGCCGTGATCGGCTTCGCAGATCTTCGCGCCGCGGTGGCGGCAGGCGTTGTGGAAGGCGCGCACTTCGCCGTCCTTGCCGCGCACCACCGCGACCGGGTAATCGCCGACCTGCAAAGTGAAGTACTGGCCCGGCTTGGGGATCTCGAAGGTGTGCCCGGCGAAGATCCAGTCCTTGTGCCAGAGGTGCTCCAGGTCCTGCCGGTAGACCTCTTCGTCCTTGTAGAGGGCGCCCGGCAACGAATGCCAGGGTTTGCGCTGTTTGATCAGGTCAAGCACGGTGTCTTTGTTGTTCATTGTTTTCCTCGCCATGAGCGTTGGGGCCGGTTTCCCGCCGGGGATGACTGACAGCAGCCTATCCCCGGGAGGAAAACCGTCACAAACGACATTTGCTGCGGGCAATCGATGCGTTGAGGTTATGGAACGGAGCGGTCGGACGCCTGGAACAGCGGCTCCAGCGCCACGATGGCGGACGGTGCCCGGGCCAGTTGCCGCACGGCCTGTTTCACGGCCTGGGCGTGTTCCTGGCCGAGGCGGGCAGCGAACAGATCGAACTTGTGTTCGAGCTCCAGCGCCGTGAGTGCCGTGGCGGGGTCGCCACGGGCGGCGGTGATGGGGCTGACGACCTGGCTGCCGTCTTTGCGGGTGACGGTGAGCCGCGAAAGGATTTCGCCGGGGAACCGCGCCGAGAGATCGGCGGCCTCGACGACCTCGATGCGCCGGCTCAGGGCCAGGATGTCGGCGGCGTGGATGGCCGCGCCGGTGACTTCTTCCGGCCCCAGCCGGCCCCTGACGATCAGCGCGGCCAGCGGGAAGGCGAGGGCGTACTGGGCCTGGTCGGCGTCCTGCGGCGTGTGGCCTTGCAGGCACATCGACTCGTAGAAGGTCTCCACGCGGATCGTTTCGATGGCGTCGGCGGTGAGGCCAGGGTCGATTCGCTGCAGTTCCAGCATCGCCGTCAGCGCCGGCTGCGCCCAGCGGCAGACCGGCCAGGGCTTGAAGTACTGGCTGTCGATTTCCCAGCGCTGGCCGAGGTCGCTCCAGTGTTCGGCCACCGAGGCATCCTCGACCGTTTCCGCCGGCGCGCCGGTCACGCCCTCCATGGCCATCAGCAGCGCATTCAGCCCGGTGAACGCCCCGGCGCCGTGGGCGTCGCGCAGCATGGTCGGCGCCAGCACCACGCGCATCATCGGGCAACGGGCGCTGAAGTATTCGGCGATGCCCAAGGCATGGCGGAAGGTCGCTGCGTCGAAGTCCAGCAAGCGGGCACCGGCGCAGACCACGCCGATGGCCGAGAACCCGCCGGAGGCGTGGTAGGTGGGCGAGGTCGCCATCAGCGCGGTGCCGGCGCGCAGGGCGGTTTCATAGCCGATGCACAGCGCGGTCAGCAGTTCATGGCCGCTGATGGCCTTGCCTTGCCGGTGCAACGCATCCGCCAGGGCGAGCAGCGCCGGCACCACGGTGGCGCCGGCATGGCCCTTGGAACGGAAATGGCCTTCATGGGCGTCGAGGCTGTCGGCGCAGAAGCCACCGGCCCAACCGGCCCCGAGCACGTTGACCGGATGGCCGTCGAAAGGCAGGCGGCTGGTGAAGGCCGCGGCGGGGTAGTGCGACCGGGCGAAGCGGCGCAGCATCGTACTCGTGTCGTTGGACGCGGCGCCCGCCATCACGCCGACGATGTCCAGCAGGCTGTCCTGCAGGATCTCCCGGGTGCGGGGCGGCGCGTCGAGGAAATCGAAACCGCGGCAGAATTCGTAGAGTGACATTCAGCAATTCCTTCCTGTGAGAGAGCCGAACCAGTGCCTGGCCGGCGCGGCTCAACAATGGGTCAGGAAGGCGGTGAGGCTCCAACGACATTTTCGCCGTGCAATCGATAACCGGACCGAATGCACAGCACCCTGGCTCAGCGGCGGGGGAACTTGGAGAGGATCCACTCGCGAAAGCGCCGCAGGGCGTCTTCGTTGTCCGCGCCGTCCCGGCAGCTGAGGTAGTGCCAGCTGTTGCGCAACTGGACTTCCTGCTCGATGGGGCGCACCAGCAAGCCTTGCTGCAGCAGCGGCGCCACCAGGTGGTTCCAGCCCAGCGCGATGCCCTGATGGGTCAGCACCATGCTGATCAGCAGGTTGTAGTCGTTGGCGTTGAAGATCTGCGGGCTGGTGGCCGGCCGGTCGTCGATGTCGATGGCCTGGAACGCCAGCCACACGCCCCAGTCGACGTGCTCGGCCACCTGCGAGCGGCCGTAGGGGCTGAGGTTCAGCAGGGCCGAGTCGCGCACGCCTTCGATGGTCGAGATCTCCGGGTGCTTCTCCAGGAACTGCGGCGTGCACACCGGGTAGATGATGTCGTGGCACAGCGGGTAATTCCTGTACCCCTCGCGGATGCGCGCGATCTTGGTGATGAAGATGTCGGGCTGGACGCCCGGCTCCATGGTCAGGAAGTTCTGCGTGGTGATCAGGTTCAGCTCGATGCCCTCGCTTTGGGCGAAGAACTCGGGCAAATGGTTCGACAGCCACAGGGCGGAGAACGCCGGCGAACAGCAGACGGTCAGGACTTTCTTGCCCGACTGGCTGCTGCGGATGCGCTCGGCGGCCTGGGCGATGTTGACGAACGACAGCTGCGCGGCATCGAAGAACAGCGCGCCCGCCGAAGTCAGTTCGACGGCGCGGCCCACCCGGGTGAACAGCTGCGCGCCCAGGTAGCTTTCCAACTCGCGGATCTGCCGGCTGATGGCGGCCTGGGACACGCACAGCGCTTCGGCCGCCCGGGTGAAGCTCAGGTACTTGGCGGCCGCGACGAACGCCTTCACCGCCCGCAGCGACGGCATTTTCAAAAGGACGGTGTCTGGGTCCACATGCTTGGTCATCGGTACAGCCTCCTCACGGTACGCCTGCGCTGTGCATTGAAGCGCGACGAGGGTATCGGATGCCTGCGCGCGGGGATATGCCGGTGTCGCAGCAAGGATAGCCCCGGTCGCTGGCGGACGTTCTTCGCCTGCTCCGGCAACGGCCTGCGCAATCGATAACCCGACGTTATCAACTGGTGCCTGTAAATGTCGTTGGAATGTAAACAGGGATGCTAATAGATTTGAATCGTCCCTCTTTCCTGGGGCCCCAAAAACAATAAAAGGAAACCCGTCGTGACGACCTATAAGCATGACCGCTGCCGCTCAACAACAAGTTCGCCCCAATGCATATCGCCAAGTAAGCCATATGCACAATGCGAAGGAGGCAAGGTATGAATCGCTGCGACGACATCATTTGCGTAAAGAACGTCTATAAAGTGTTCGGCACTCATCCGGAACTGGCGATGAAGTTGATCGAAGAGGGCGCCTCGAAAGCCGAAGTGTTCAAGAAGACCGGCCAGGCCATCGGCGTGTTCGACGCCAACTTCTCGGTTCGGCGCGGCGAGATCTTCGTCATCATGGGGCTGTCCGGTTCGGGCAAGTCCACCATGGTCAGGCTGTTCAACCGCCTGATCGAACCCACCAGCGGCAGCATCTTCCTCAACGGCAAGGAAATCACCGGCCTGGGCGACAAGGACCTTTTGCAGGTGCGGCGCAAGGACATGGGCATGGTGTTCCAGTCGTTCGCCCTGATGCCCCACATGAGCGTCATCGACAACGTCAGCTTTGGCCTTGAGATCAGCGGCGTCGGCGAAAAGGAACGCTACTGCCGGGCCATGGGCGCCCTGGAACAGGTCGGCCTGGCCGGCCAGGAATTCAGCTTTCCCCATCAACTGTCCGGCGGCATGCAACAGCGTGTCGGCCTGGCCCGAGCCCTGGCCAACGACCCGGCGATCCTGCTGATGGACGAGGCGTTCTCCGCCCTCGACCCGATGATCCGCAGCGAAATGCAGGGCGAGCTGATCAAGCTCCAGGCCGAACAGGACCGCACCATCATTTTCATCTCCCACGACATCGAAGAGGCCGTGCGCATCGGCCACCGCATCGCGATCATGGAAGGCGGGCGCGTGGTGCAGATCGGCACGCCGCGCGAGCTGCTGTGCAATCCGGTCAACCAATACGTGCGGGACTTCTTCAACGGCTTCGACACCAGCCGGATCCTCAAGGCCGGCGACATCGCGCAGCAGGACGCGGCCATCACCTATACGCCGGGGCAGCAGACGCCCATCCGCGCCGAGGCCTCATTGAAGGAAATATTCCATCTTGTCGCCGCGTCGGCCGCGCCCATTCCGGTGGTGGATGAAGTGGGCCTTTATAAAGGTTCGATCTCCCAGGGGCATCTGCTTAGTTGCCTCTGCAATAACTGAACAGTTGTTCTTTCGAAATGCCAAGCGGTAGATGAAGGCGAGGTAGCATCATGTCGGACTTTAACTTTATGGATCCTTTCCAAAGTTTGAACATTCCTTTGGGAACTTGGGTCGAGACCGTCCTTAAATATCTGGTTCATAACTTCCGGGACGTGTTCCGTTCCATTCGCTGGCCGGTCGACCAAGTGCTCGACGGCGTCCAGTGGAGCCTGCTGTCGGTGCCGCCGACGGTGTTCATCCTCATCGCCGGCCTGATCAGCTGGCAGATCGGCGGCAAGCGCATCGCGATCTTCAGCGTGGCGACGCTGACCGGGCTCGGCCTGATCGGCGTGTGGAACGACGCCATGGTCACCCTGGCGCTGGTGCTGACCTCGCTGCTGTTCTGCGCGGTGATCGGCATCCCGCTGGGCATCCTCTGCGCCCGCAGCGACCGCACCGAAATGGTCATCCGCCCGGTGCTCGACGCCATGCAGACGCTGCCCGCGTTCGTGTACCTGGTGCCGGTGGTGATGCTGTTCGGCATCGGCAACGTGCCGGGGGTGATCGTCACGATCATCTTCTCCGTCGCGCCGCTGGTGCGCCTGACCAACCTCGGCATCCGCCAGGTGCCGGCGGACAAGGTCGAGGCGGCGCGAGCGTTCGGCTGCACGCCGACGCAGATGCTTATGAAGGTGCAACTGCCGCTGGCCGCGCCGACGATGATGGCCGGGCTGAACCAGACCCTGATGCTGTCGCTGTCGATGGTGGTCGTCGCGTCGATGATCTCGGTCGGCGGCCTGGGCTTGATGGTGCTCAGCGGCATCGGCCGCCTCGACATGGGCCTGGCCAGCGTCGGCGGCGCCGGGCTCGTGCTGCTGGCGGTGTTCCTCGACCGCCTGACCCAGGCCATGGGCGAGCGCAGCAGCGACCTGGCGACCGGCCAGCGCTGGTACCAGACCGGCCCGGTCGGCCTGGTCATGAAACTGAAGAAAAAGAAGAACGTGGCCCGCGCGGTCATCAACTGATCCTTTCTGCTCACCGAACAACACTCCTAAGCGTGGTGAAACATGAAATTGGCAAACCTTAAGCAAAGCGTCGTGGCGACCGTGGTGGCGTCTGTCCTGGGCACCTTTCTGAGCGCGGCGGCTTTCGCGGCCGACGCCGCCAAGCCCGGCGCCGGCGTGTCGATCACCCCGATTTTCCCGACCATCGCCGAAGAGCGCTTTCGCGGCGAGGTGGTGATCGCCGGCCTCAAGGAACTGGGCTACGACGTCAAGCCGCCGAAGGAGACCGACTACCCGGCGATGTTCCTGGCGCTGTCCTACGGCGATGCGGATTTCACCGTGCACGAGTGGGAGCACCTGCACGAATCGTTCTACGAGAAGGCCGGCGGCGACGACGTGATGGTCAAGGTCGGGCAGATCATGAAGGGCGTGCTGCAGGGCTACCTGATCGACAAGAAGACCGCCGAGGCCTACCACATCAAGGACCTCTCGGACCTGAAGAAGCCGGAGATCGCCAAGCTGTTCGACAGCAACGGCGACGGCAAGGCCGACCTCACCGGCTGCAACCCCGGCTGGGGCTGCGAAGTCATGGTCGAGCACCACATGAAGGCCTACGGCCTGGGGCCGACGGTGGTCGACAACCGCGGCTCGTACTTCGCCCTGATGGCGGACACCATCGCCCGCTACCAGCAAGGCAAGCCGGTGCTGTTCTTCACCTGGGTGCCGCAGTGGATCTCCAGCGTGCTGGTCGAGGGCCGCGACGTGGTCTGGCTGCCGGTGCCTTACACCGACCTGCCCGAGGGCAAGGAAAGCCAGGACACCTTCTACGAAGGCAAGAACCTGGGCTTCCCGGTGGACACGATCAACGCCGTGATGAACAAGGACTTCGCCGCGAAGAACCCGGTGGCCCGCAAGTTCCTGTCGGAGGTCAGCATCAGCACCGCCGACGAGAGCGCGCAGAACCTGCGGATGCAGAACGGCGAGAAGTCCCTGGCCGACATCAAACGCCATGCCGCCGAGTGGATCAAGGCCCACCAGGCCGCTTACGACGGCTGGCTCAGCGATGCGCGGGCCGCTGCGGGCAAGTGAGCCCGGGCGGCAGACAGGCGGCCGGGCAACGGCCGGTTCAACGAAGGTCAAGGGGAGGCGCGAGATGGACACTTTCCAGAGCACATTGAAACTGCAGAACATCGGGTTCCGGCCATCCGCGCATTCGGCGGGGCATGAGCGCACCGTGCGCGTGGCGTTCATCCTGCTCGACCATTTCTCGCTGACCAGCCTGTCCACCGCCATGGACGCCCTGGCCACGGCCAACCTGATCAACGGCGACACGTTCTACAAGGTCTCCACCTGGTCGTTGCAGGGCGGCCCGGTGGACAGCGACGTGGGCGTGCCGCTGTCGTCTGGCCGGTTGGTGGCCGAAGGCTTCAGCCATGACGCGGTGATCGTGGTCGGCGGCCAGCGCGTGCGGCTGTCGCCCCAGCCGCTGCTGCGCCGGGTGCTGAAACGCACGGCCGCCGGCAAAGGCGTAGTGGCGGGGTGCTGGAACGCGGCGTTCTTCCTGGCCGACGCAGGCCTGCTCGACGGCCAGGACTTCGCCTGCCACAGCGACAGCCGCGCGTTGCTCGGCGAGTACTTCCCGCACTTGAGCGACAGCGGCTGCGACGTCGCCTTCGGGCAGCGTCGGGCCACCTGCGCCACGGCGCCCTCGGCCCTGGACATGATGCTGGCGATCATGGAGGAACTGGGAGCGGGCAGCGATGCGTCGCGGGTGGGCGAAATCAAACGGGTTCACCAACCCCGGCCGCAGGTTCCGCCGCGCGGCGCCGAGGTTCGCCCGGCGCTGATCCCCAAGCCGCTGGACGCCGCGCTCTCGCTGATGGAACGGCACATCGAGGAGCCGCTGGAGATCGACGAGATCGCCAGCCACGTCGGTGTGTCCCGCCGGCAACTGGAGCGACGGTTTGCCCAGTACCTGAAGGCGGCGCCCAACCGCTATTACCTGGAACTGCGCCTGACCCGGGCGCGGCAACTGATCGTGCAGAGCGACCGCTCACTGACGGACGTGGCGCTGGCCACGGGGTTCGTCAGCTATCCGCACTTCTACAAGCGGTTCAAGGACCTGTTCGGGCTGCCGCCGATGACCTTCAGGGACTACCACCATGTGCATGAGCACCAGGGCGGGCGCTACGCCGTCGCCGCCGGCTTCTGACTGAAGCGCCTCCACCGGCGCTCCGTTCGACAGTTGTTCTCATCAAACGCCACTGCGCGCGTTCGCCGCGTGCCGGGTGCGGTTTGCCCTTTCGACACTAAACGGTTCAACACTATGAAAGTCAGTTCGTTGCCCGCCGATGATGACAGCTGCGGCTGGTTCCACTTAAGCCGCCCGCGCAGCCCCGAGCCCGGCCACCGGGGGCACACCAGCGCCCGTTGGGTGGTGGTGGGCGCCGGTTTCACCGGGCTCGCGGCGGCCCGGCGGCTGGCGCTGAATTTCCCCGACGACAGCGTGGTGCTGGTCGAGGCCCAGGAAGTGGGGCTGGGGCCGTCGGGCCGCAACGCCGGGTTCGCCATCGACCTGCCCCACGACATCGGCGCCGAGGACTACATCGGCGACATCGGCCTGGCCCGCACCAGCCTCAAGCTCAACCTGGCCGGGCAGTCGATCCTGCGCGAGCTGGTGGACCAGTTCGGCATCGAGTGCCAGATGAAGGCCTGCGGCAAGTACCAGGCCGCCGTGGAGGACCGCGGCATCGCGGTGCTGGATGCCTATCGCCTGGGCCTGGACAAGCTCGGCCAGCCTTACCAGATGATCGATGAGGACGAATTGCCCGAGCACCTGGGCACGCGGTTCTACCGCCGGGCGCTGTACACGCCAGGGGCGGTGCTGCTGCAACCGTCGGCGCTGGTGAAAGGGCTGGCGGACAGCCTGCCGGCGAACGTCACCCTGTACGAGCGCACGCCGATCCTGGAAGTGGAGTACGGCGCCAAGACCGTGCTCCGGCACGCCTACGGCAGCCTCACCGCCGACAAGCTGATCCTGGCCAACAACTCGTTCGGCATGCGTTTCGGTTTTCTGCAGGGCCGCATGCTGCCGATCTACACCTACGCCAGCATCACCCGGCCCCTGACCGCCGACGAGCAGGCGCGGCTGGGCGGCAAACCCTACTGGGGCGCGATCCCGGCCGACCCGTTCGGCACCACCGTGCGGCGCACCCCGGACAACCGCCTGCTGATCCGCAACAGCTTCAGCTTCAACCCCGACGGGCGCAGCAACCGCAAGTACAACGAACGCTTCGTGCGCCGCCACAAGGCCTCGTTCGACCAGCGCTTCCCGATGCTGCCGGACGTCACGTTCGAGTACACCTGGGGCGGGGCGCTGGCCATGTCGCGGAACCACAACGGCTTTTTCGGCGAGCTGGCGCCCAACGTCTACGGCGCGCTGGGCTGCAACGGCCTGGGCGTCACCCGCGGCACCGTCACCGGCCAGTTGCTGGCCGACTGGCTGGCCGGCGCGCGCGACCCCTTGATCGATTTCCTGCTCGAAGCCCCGGGGCCCAACGGCAATCCGCCCGAACCGTTCCTGTCGCTGGGGGTGAACATGAACCTCAAGTGGGGGCAGTACCGCGCGGGCCGGGAAAGCTGAACGCCACGTTTTCGCAACCGTTTGAACATCGCACACACTGGAGAAGACCCATGAACTTTGACGGCATCTTTACCCCCGCCATAACGCCGCTGTCCGCCGATGGCCAGATCGATTACGCCGCGTTCGCCGAGGTGATCGAGCACCTGATCGAATCCGGCGTGCACGGCATCGTCATCGGCGGTTCCACCGGCGAGTACTACGCCCACACCGCCGCCGAGCGGCTGAAGGTGGCCGAGCAGGCGAAGGCGTTCATCAAGGGCCGCGTGCCGCTGGTGATCGGCACCGGCGGCATCCGCACCGAAGACGCGGTGTACTTCGCCGAACACGCCAAGTCCCTGGAGGCCGACGCCATCCTGGTGGGCTCGCCGCCCTATGCGCTGCCGACCCAGCAGGAAATCGCCGCCCACGTACTGGCCGTGGACGAGGCCGCGGGCCTGCCGATCATGCTCTACAACTACCCGGCGCGGATGGGCGTGGGGATGGGCAACGAATTCTTCGACGCCATCGCCGGCTGCAAGAACATCGTCGCGATCAAGGAAAGCTCCGGCGACACCGCGCGCCTGCACCGTCTGGCCCACGCCCATCCGTCGATCCAGCTGTCCTGCGGCTGGGACGACCTGGCCCTGGAATTCTTCGCCTGGGGCGCCCGCAGCTGGGTGTGCGCCGGCTCCAACTTCCTGCCCCGCGAGCACGTCGCGCTGTATGAAGCGTGCGTCCTGGAAAAGAACTTCGACAAGGGCCGGCGGATCATGTCGGCGATGCTGCCGCTGATGGATGCGCTGGAAAGCGGCAAGTTCGTCCAGTCCATCAAGTACGGCTGCGAGCTGGCGGGCCTGCGCGCCGGCGGCGTGCGCAAGCCGATGCTGGCGCTGGACGCCGCCGAGCGGCAGGCGCTGGAGCGCGTCGTCACGACGCTCAAGGACAACGTCGCCCGCATCGTCGGGGAGGCCTGACATGAGCGATCTTCTGAGCCGTCAGCAATACCGGGACCTGGCCGCCGGGCTGGAACTGCGCAACCGCGCCTTCATCGACGGCGCGTTCTGCGCGGCGTTGTCCGGCAAGACCTTCACCACCACCAACCCGGCCACCGACGAGGTGCTGACCGAGATCGCGGCGTGCGGCGCCCAGGACGTGGACGCCGCCGTCGCCGCCGCCAAGCGGGCGTTCGACGACGGCCGCTGGCAATCGCTGGCGCCGTCGGCGCGCAAGTCGGTGCTGCTGCGCTTCGCCCAACTGCTGGAGGACAACGCCCACGAACTGGCGCTGCTCGAAAGCCTGGACAGCGGCAAGCCGATCCGCGAATGCCAGACCATCGACGTGCCCGAGACGATCCATACGCTGCGCTGGCACGCCGAACTGATCGACAAGGTCTACGACGCGACGGCGCCCACCGGCTCCGGCGCGGTGACGATGGTCGTGCGCGAGCCCATCGGCGTGGTCGGCCTGGTGCTGCCGTGGAACTTCCCGCTGCTGATGCTGGCCTGGAAAATCGGCCCGTCCTTGGCCGCCGGCTGTTCGGTGGTGGTCAAACCCGCCAAGGAAACCACCCTGAGCACCCTGCGCGTGGCCGAGCTGGCGCACCAGGCCGGGATCCCGGCGGGTGTGTTCAACGTGGTGCCCGGCGGCGGCAAAGAGGCGGGCGAGCCGCTGGGCCGCCACCCGGACGTGGCCATGGTCAGCTTCACCGGCTCCACCGACACCGGCCGGCTGTTCCTCAAGTACTCCAGCGAATCCAACCTCAAGCGCATCGTGCTGGAGTGCGGCGGCAAGAACCCGGCAGTGGTGATGAACGACGTCGAAGACCTCGACCACGTCGCCCGGCATGTGGTCAACGGCGCGTTCTGGAACATGGGCGAGAACTGCTCGGCGTCGTCGCGGCTGATCGTGCACGCCGACGTCAAGGAAGCCTTGCTCGAACGCATGCTGGCGCAACTGGCGGACTGGAAGATGGGCGACCCGCTGGATCCGGACAACCGCCTGGGGTCGATGATCAGCAAGGCGCATTTCGACAAGGTCCGCGGCTACCTCGACGAAGCCAGGGACCGACAGCTCTCGCTGCGGGTCGGCGGCGACACGGCCAAGGGCATCTTCGTCGAGCCGACGATCATCGATGGCGTCACCCGTGACAGCCGTCTGTTCCAGGAGGAAATCTTCGGCCCGGTGCTGGGCGTGACCACCTTCACCACGGTGGACGAGGCCATCGACCTGGCCAACGACACCGCCTACGGCCTGGCGGCGTCGGCCTACACCGGCAGCCTGCGCCATGCGCTGAAACTGTCGCGGGGCATTCGTGCCGGCATCGTCACGGTGAACTGCTTCGGCGAGGGCGACGCCTCCACGCCGTTCGGCGGCTACAAGGAGTCCGGCTTCGGCGGGCGCGACAAGTCGATCTGGGCCCACGACCAGTACACGGAGCTGAAGACGATCTGGATCGACGCCTCTTGACGCGCAGGCGTTAAGGGCCGGCGGCGTCTTCCACGGCGCCGTCGGCCGCCGGCTCGTCCCAGATCAGCCGCGGGTCGAAGCTCATCGCCGAGAGCATGGTGAACACCACCACCAGCCCGAAGAACAGAATGCCCGGCCGTGGCTCGATGTCGCCCAGGGCCTGGAACTTCACCAGTGCCGCCACCAGCGCCACCACCAGTACATCCAGCATCGACCAATACCCGATCAGCTCGACGAAGCGGTACAGCTTCGAACGCTCGCGCCGGGCCCAGGCGCTGTTGCGCTGCACGCTGACCAGCAGCAGCGACAGGGCGACGAACTTGATCCCCGGCACCGCGATGCTGGCGATGAAGATGATCAGGGCGATGTCCCAGGCGCCGTGCTCCCAGAACTCGATGACCCCGCTCATGATCGTGCTGTCGGCGCCGTTGCCCAGCAGGGTGGTGTTCATCACCGGCAGCAGGTTGGCCGGCACGTAGAAGGCCAGGGCCGCGAACATGTAGGCCCAGGTGCGCGCCAGCGAGTTGGTCTTGCGCCGGTGCAGCGGGGCGTCGCAGCGCGGGCAGGTGTGCGGTTCGCCGGTCATGTCGCAGGCCAGCCCGCAGCTGTGGCACAGGCACAGGTTGAGTTCGGCGGCGGTCGGCGGTCGGTTCATGGCAGCTCCCAGAGGTCGCGCACGTCGCGCCCGGCGATGCGGATCAGCAACAGGCTCAATACGGCGAGGGCGAACAGGCCGATGCCCGGCAGCACATCCAGCATGCCCGCCAGCTTGAACACCGCGACCATGGCGCCGAGCAGGCACACCTCCAGCATGCTCCAGGGGCGCAGGGTCTCCAGCCAGCGCATGCACAGCTTGAAGCCCGGCGCCCGGTGCGCACCGAGGGCGAAGCACAGCACCCAGATCAGCAGCACCAATTGGAACGCCGGGGCGATGATGATCGCGATCGCCGCGACCATGGCCATGAAGGTGATCGGCCCCTGGCTCAGGGCGAGCACCGAGTCCCACAGCGTCGCGCTGTTCTTCAGGCCCTTCATGCTGATGCTCATCACCGGGTAGAAATTGGCGAACAGCCACAGCATGGCGGCGGTGAAGCTCAGGGCCAGGCGCTGCTGCACGGTCATGCCGCTGTAGCGCTGGAGCACGCCGCCGCAGCGCACGCAGAGGGTCTTCTGGTGCTTGGCGAGCGTGGCCTTGCGGTACACGCCATCGCAGTGCTCGCAGATGATCAGGTCGGTGCTGGCCATGGGCGCGCTCGACGGAAAACGAAAGGGCGGGGACTCATTGAATATAGAAGGGCGGGGGCAATCGGCAAGCGCAAAAAAAACGGCCCGGAGGGGATTCCGGGCCGCTGGGTGGCGAGCGGTTAAAGGTGATCGGCGTCGATGATGGCCTGGGCGAACGCCTTCGGGTTCTCCTGGGGCAGGTTGTGGCCGATGCCGCCGTCGATCAGGCGGAACTGGTATTTGCCGGTGAAGCGTTTGGCGTAGTCCTCCGGGGCCGGGTGCGGCGCGCCGTTGGCGTCGCCCTCCAGGGTGATGGTCGGCACGCCGATGGACGGCGCGGTGGCGAGCTTCTGCTCCAGCGCCTCGTAGCGGCTCTCGCCCTGCACCAGGCCCAGGCGCCAGCGGTAGTTGAACACGGTGATGGCGACGTGGTCGGGGTTCTCCAGGGCCTTGGCGCTGCGGTCGAAGGTGGCGTCGTCGAAGGCCCATTTCGGCGAGGCGGTCTGCCAGATCAGCTTGGCGAAGTCGTGGGTGTTCTTCGCGTAGCCGGCGGCGCCGCGGTCGGTGGCGAAGTAGAACTGATACCACCATTGCAGCTCGGCCTTGGGCGGCAGCGGGTTCTTGCCGGCGGCCTGATTGCCGATCAGGTAGCCGCTGACCGACACCAGGGCCTTCACACGCTCGGGCCACAGCGCCGAGACGATGTCCGCCGAACGCGCCCCCCAGTCGTAGCCGCCGAGCACGGCTTGCTTGATCTTCAGGGCGTCCATGAAGTCGATGACGTCGCTGGCCAGGGCGGCGGGCTGACCGTTGCGCGGGGTCTGCTCGGACAGGAAACGGGTGTCGCCGTAGCCGCGGGCATACGGCATCAGCACGCGGTAGCCCTTGGCCGCCAGCTGCGGTGCGACGTCGTCGTAGCTGTGGATGTCGTAGGGCCAGCCGTGCAGCAGGATCACCACCGGGCCGTCGGCCGGGCCGGTTTCGGCGTAGGCCACGTCCAGCAGACCGGCCTTGACGTGCTTGAGCGGGCCGAACGGCAGGTCGGCTTTCACGCTGGCGGCGGCAGGCTGGGGCGCTTGCGAAGTGGCGGCCTGGGCCACGCCGAACGCGCCGAACTGCATCAGCGCGGCGGCAAGCACCGACAGGCCCAGCAGACGGCGGCTGGTGGCGCAAGAGGTGGCGTGCAGGGCTGGCTTCATGGGAACTCTCCTTGGCATGGGATGGGCGAGGGGTTCCGGCTGAACCCTTCAGGCTTGGGATCCATTAAAGCCCAGGGACGTATCCGGGCTGTTTCCGGTTGCGATGCCAGATGCCGGGGGATGTATCCCGAAGGCGTCTGTACACACTGAGATACAAACCTGCTGCAGTGGGAACCAGACCTGTGGTGTGCATGAATCTTGTGAACACCTGGGATACCTGTGGGAGCTGGCTTGCCAGCGATGGCGGTGGGTCAGGCAACTGAGATGTTGGCAGTGCTGGCCTCATCGCTGGCAGGCAAGCTCCTACAGGTTTTGCGGGGTGCCTGGATCTTGCGGGCAACCGGGATACCTGTGGGAGCTGCGGTGCGACGACTCGACTTGCCAGCGATGGCGGTGGGTCAGGCAACAGGGGTGTCGGCAGTGGTGGCCTCATCGCTGGCAAGCCAGCTCCCACAGGTTTCTGAGGTGTACAGGGATGCTGCGGGCAGCCGGGAATCCTTGTGGGAGCCAGCCTGCTGGCGATAGCGGTGGCTCAGGCAACAGCTGTGGTTCAAGCCGCAGGCGGTGGTTTCGCCAACTCGATGCCCTCGGCGCCCAGGCGTTTGAGGATCTCGAACAGCAGGTCGCTCTTGGTGATGCCGACGATCCGGGGGCTGGCGACGTAGCCGGTGACGGTCAAGGTGATGCCGTCGGGCGAGAGTTTGCTGAAGCGCACGAACGGCGCCGGTTTTTCCAGGAGGGTCTCGTGTTCGCGGTAGGTGTCCAGCAGCAGGTTCTTCACCTGCTCCGGGTCGATGTCCAGCGGGAACATCAGCTCCAGGGTCGCCACGCCCTGGGCGCTGCCGCCGAGGGTGACGTTGCGCAGGTTCTGCGAGATCAGCTGCGAATTGGGCACGATCACGATCGAGCGGTCGCTCAACTGGATCTCCGTGGCGCGCACGTTGATGCGGCGGATGTCGCCCTCCACGCCGCTGATGCTGATCAGGTCGCCGACCTTCACCGGCCGTTCGGTGAGCAGGATCAGGCCGGAGACGAAATTCTTGACGATCTCCTGCAAGCCGAAGCCGATACCCACCGACAGGGCGCTGACGATCCACGCCAGGTTCGTCCACTGCACCCCCAACGATGACAGCGTCAGCAGGATCACGAACGCATAGCCGATGTTGGAGAACAACGTGCTGAGGGACGCGCACATGCCCGGGTCCATGTCGGTCTTGGGCAGGAACTCATTGTCCAGCCAGCGGCGCAGGGCGCGGATCAGGTAGATGCCGATCATCAGCGCCAGCACCGCGTTGAGCAGATGCCCCGGCACGATGTTGAGCTTGCGCAGGCCGGCGCCGCCGAGGATCGCCACGATGTTGCTGACCAGTTGCCCGAGCGTGGTGCCGATGCCGCCGACGAACAGGGTGATCACCGTCAGCAGCAACAGCGCGGCGCGGCCGAAGCCGGCCAGCAAAATCGACAACTGATCCAGGCGCCGGTCGCTCATGCCCAGCAGGTGCTTGAGCGCCTTGCCGCTGGCGTGGCGGGGTGAGAACAGGAATTCGCAGCCGTCCTTGAACAGCTGCATCAGCAGGTAGAAACCGGTCAGGACGATGTAGCTCCAGATCAGCTCGTAGATCACGAAGCGGGCCAGGGACACGTACCCGGTGAGCAGGGCGATCAGCGAGACCACCATCGACACGCTGGTGATGGCGTAGATCGCCCCGGCCAGGGTGCTGACCTCCGCCGACGCGCCGTTGGCCATCACCAGCGCCTTGCGCACGTTGCCGGTGCGCACCAGCATCGTCACGATGATCGCCAGCACGAACAGGGCCACCAGCCCGCGGATGCCCATCACCAGTTGGCTGCTCATGCCGGCGGCGGCGCACATCTGCGACAGCGTCACCAGCACCAGCAGCGTCCCGGCCAGCAGCCGCGCAAACGGCTTGAGCGCTTTCGCCACCGGGTCGGCGATGTCTGGCAGGCGCCACGACGGGTGCTCGGTGGACAGCAATGCCCGGCTCAGGCCGGTGATCATCACGCAGGCGTACACGGTCTTCTCGAACTCGGCGGAAAAGCTCGCCAGCATCGGCGTCAACGGCTCGTTGCGGGTGCAGGCGTAGTACAGCAATTGCAGGGCCACGCCGGTGGTGAGGATGGTGGCGATCGCCGAGGCACTGGCCAGCGCGCTGCGGCGCAGGCGGCCCTCCGGCATGCGGTGGATGCAGAACTGCGCCATCTGGCGGTCGGCGAAGCGCCGGCCCAGCGTCCAGATCAGCAAGGCCAGCAGCACCAGCACCGTGGTGTAGAAACGCTGGCCGGGCTTCCACACCTCGGCGCCGGTCGCCTTCACCTGAGCGATGAATTCGCCCAGGCGCTGACGGTCGTCCGCCGACGGTTCGAGCATCGGCCGCCAGAAATCCGGGTTGAGGATGCTCAGCGTGCCCAGGGTCAGTTCGCTTTCCAGCAGGTTGCGACGGATGCCGGCGATCTGGTTGATCAGGTCGGCGGCGCTTTCCTTGAGGGTGGCCAGGTTCTTCAGGGCGGTGTCGACCCTGGCCTTCTGCGCCGTGAGCGAGGCCCGCTGCGCCGCGATGTCGGCCTGTTCCGGGGCCACGCCTTCGGCCGGCGCGGCGCCGAGCACGCCCAGTTGCACCGTCAGTTGCGCCTGTTGCGGCAGCAGCGCGGCGGAGAGCCGGTCGATGTCCAGGATGTAATCCTGCACCCGGTCCTGGGGCGCTTCGAGCTGGTTGTAGTTGCTGGCCGAGGAAATCTCCTGCTTGAGGCCGTCGAGCCGTTGTTGCAAGGCCTGCAGGTCATCCGTCGACACCCCCGGCAGCGGCGCGGCGCCGGCATCGGCGGCTTGCGCCACATCCTCGGCCGACACGCCGACGGCCATCGGGCCGAACAGCACCAGGGCGACGAACAGCAATGACTTCAAGGCGTTGCGCATGGGAAGGCTCGATTCCGGTTGATCACACAGTCTATGAGGTTAGGTGATCGAACCCGGCGCCGATGAAAAGTTTCACCACGCCCGGGGCCTGTCCGTAATCCTGGCTTAATGCCTGTCCGGTGAGATCGCCGGCACGTGTCCACCCACCCGCGTTTGCACGCACCCGAAGGCGCCACTAGACTCCTGGCCATGAAACGCTACCTGCGGCTTTGTCTCATCTTCCTGATCAGCCTGGCGCTTCCCCTCAGCGGGATGGCGGGCGTTCCGGCGCCGACCGAGCCTTGCCCGATGAAAACCATGGGCATGGCGATGATGGACGGCATGGGGATGGACTGCTGCCAGGACATGGGCAAGGACACCAAAGCCTCTCACGGCACGCCCTGCAAACCGGGCCAGGAATGCAAGACCGGCGGCCTGTTGCAGGTCGCCGTGTTCAAGCCGCCCGTCACCGTGTTCAGCCCCGTCACGCAATCCTTCTTCAGCGATTCCCTGCCGGCCTCGACCCCGTCCGGGGTGTGGCGACCGCCCCGCGCCTGATTCCTGCAATCCATTGAAACCCATTCCGCCCGACGCGGAATGAATGGGCTGTGCGCGCCGTTTGGCCCGCGCACAGCGGATGTGCACAGGAATCGACACCATGAAACTCAAGTGCTATGGCACCGGGTGGCCGCTCGCGGTCGGCCTGGTCGCCAGCGTGCTCGCCGGACCGAGCCTGGCCGGCAGCCTGACCCTCGACGAAGCGCTGCGCCTGGCCGAAACCGGCGCGCCGTCGTTGACCGCGCAGGACGCCAAGATCCAGGCCGCCGGCAGCGCGGCCATTCCGGCGGGCGAACTGCCGGACCCCAAACTGCTGCTGGGCGTGCAGAACTACCCCATCGGCGGGCCCGACCGTTGGAGCCTCGACCAGGACTTCATGACCATGCAGACGGTCGGCCTGCGCCAAGAGGTGCCCAACCGCGACAAACGCAACGCTCGCATCGAGGTCGCCGACGCGGCGGTGGAACGCGCCACCGCCGAGCGCCGGATCGAACGGCTCAAGGTGCGTCAGGCCACGGCGCTGGCCTGGATCGGCGCTTATTCGGTCGAACGCAAAGCCGCGCTGCTGGACGGCCTCAACCGGGAAAACCGCCTGCTGGCCGACACCGTCCGCGCCCGCATTGCCGGCGGCCGGGCGGAACCGGCGGACGCCGTGACGCCCAAGCAGGAAGCGGCGCAACTGGCCGAGCGCCAGGACGACCTGATCCGCGAACGCGCCCAGGCCCAAGCGGCGCTCAAGCGCTGGATCGGCCCGGCCGCCAGCGACACGCCGGCCGGCAGCCTGCCGGACTGGCCGGTGGACGCCCAGACCTTCAACCACCAACTGCAGCATCACCCGGAACTCGCCGCGTTCGCGCCCATGACCCGTGAAGCCGAGGCCAAGGTGCGGGAGGCCGTGTCGGAAAAACGCTCGGACTGGAGCTGGGAAGTGGACTACCAGCACCGGGGCCGCGAGTTCGGCGACATGGTCAGTGTGCAGCTGTCGTGGGATTTGCCGCTGTTCCCCGAGACCCGGCAGAACCCGAAGATCGCCGCCCGCCAGGCCGAACTGAGCCAGTTGGAGGCCGAGCGCGAGGCGCTGTCCCGCGAGCACACCGAGCAACTGGAAACCGACCTGGCCGAATACCAGCGGCTGGACCGTGCGGTGGCGCGCAACCGCGACAGCTTGGTGCCGCTGGCGAAGGAGAAGGCCGACCTGAGCCTGGCCAGCTACCGCGCCGGCAAGGGCGACCTCAACGCTGTGGTCAACGCCCGCCGTGAGCTGATCGAAACCCGCCTCAAGCAGATCGACGTGGAAGAACAGCGGGCCCTGACCGGCGCGCGCCTGCACTTTGCCTATGGAGACACACGCCCATGAACCTCAAACACTGGAACGGGGTACTGCTGGCCGGCCTGGCGCTGGCGATAGGCGCGGCCGGCGGCTACGGGATCGCCCGGCAAGGGCAGGGCGTTGAAGCAGTCGCTTCGGCGCCAGGCGCGCCGGCGCCGGACGAGCGCAAAGCGCTGTACTGGTACGACCCGATGTTCCCTGCGCAGAAATTCGATAAGCCCGGCAAATCGCCGTTCATGGACATGCAACTGGTGCCCCGGTACGCCAGCGGCGCGGGGGAGAGCGCCGCTGTCAGCATCGACCCCGGCCTGACCCAGAACCTGGGCCTGCGCCTGGCGCCGGTCAGCCGTGGGACGTTCGCCTCAAGCCTCGACGTGACCGGCGTGCTGGCCTTCGACGAGCGCGATGTGGCGGTGGTGCAGGCGCGCACCGCCGGGTTCGTCGAGCGGGTCTACGCCCGGGCACCCGGCGACGTGCTGCCCGCCGGCGCCGCCCTGGCGGACCTTCTGGTGCCCGACTGGGCCGCTGCGCAGACCGAGTTCCTGGCCCTGCGCCGCAGCGGCGACGCGGCGCTGCTGGCGGCGGCCCGGCAACGGCTGCAACTGAGCGGCATGCCCGCCGGCCTGATCGCCCAAGTGGAGCGCAGCGGCAAGGTGCAAGCCAACCTGACCGTCACCAGCCCGCTGGGCGGTGTGTTGCAGGAACTCAACCTGCGCACCGGCATGACCGTGGCCACCGGCGAGACCCTGGCCCGGATCAACGGGCTGGGCAACGTCTGGCTGGCGGTGGCCGTGCCGGAATCGGAAACCGGCTCGATCAGCGCCGGGCAAACCGTCGAAGCGCGGTTGCCGGCGTTTCCCGGCACGGTGCTGCGCGGCACGGTCAGCGCGATCCTGCCGCAGACCAACCCCGACAGCCGCACCCTGCGCGTGCGGGTCGAACTGCCCAACCCGGCCGGCCGCCTGCGGCCCGGCATGACGGCGCAAGTGCGCCTGACCCGTACCACCGCGCAAAGCGTGCTGTGGGTGCCGAGCGAAGCGGTGATCCGCACCGGCCGGCGTGCGCTGGTGATGCTCGCCGAAGACGGCGGCCGCTACCGCCCGGTGGAGGTGCGACTGGGCCAGGAAAGCGACGGCAAGACCGCGATCCTCGGCGGCCTGGAAGACGGGCAGCAAGTGGTCGCCTCCGGCCAGTTCCTGCTCGACTCCGAAGCCAGCCTCAAGGGCATCGTCACCGCGCCGCTGGACACCGACGGTAACGCAGCGGGGAACCAGCCATGATCGCCGCACTGATCCGCTGGTCCGTCGCCAACCGCTTCCTGGTGCTGTTGGCCACATTGTTCGTCACCGCGTGGGGCGTGTGGTCGGTGCAGAGCACGCCCATCGACGCGCTGCCGGACCTGTCCGACGTGCAGGTGATCATCCGCACGCCGTACCCCGGCCAGGCGCCGCAGATCGTCGAGAATCAGGTCACTTATCCGCTGTCCACGACGATGCTGTCGGTGCCCGGCGCGAAGACCGTGCGCGGCTATTCGTTCTTCGGCGACAGCTTCGTGTATGTGCTGTTCGAGGACGGCACCGACCTGTACTGGGCCCGCTCGCGGGTGCTGGAGTACCTGAGCCAGATCCAAGGCCGCCTGCCGGCCAACGCCAAACCGGCGCTGGGCCCGGACGCCACCGGGGTCGGCTGGATCTACCAGTACGCGCTGGTGGACCGCAGCGGCGGGCATGACCTGGCGCAGTTGCGCGCCCTGCAGGACTGGTTCCTCAAGTTCGAGCTCAAGACCCTGCCCAACGTCGCCGAAGTCGCCACGGTGGGCGGCATGGTCAAGCAGTATCAGGTGCAGCCGGATCCGGTCAGGCTGGCCAGCCTCGGCATCACCCTGGCCGAAGTGCGCGAGGCCATCGCCCAGGCCAACCAGGAAACCGGCGGCGCCGTGCTGGAAATGGCCGAGACCGAGTTCATCGTCCGTGCCTCCGGCTACCTCAAGACCCTCGACGACTTCCGGGCGATCCCGCTCAAGCTCGGCGCGGGCGGGGTGCCGGTGACCCTGGGCGACGTCGCCACGGTGCAGACCGGCCCGGAAACGCGCCGGGGCATCACCGAGCTCGACGGCCAGGGCGAAACCGTCGGCGGCGTGGTGATCCTGCGCAGCGGCAAGAACGCCCGCGAGACCATCGCGGCGGTCAAGGCCAAGCTCGACGACATGAAAAGCAGCCTGCCGGCCGGCGTGGAGATCGTCACCACCTACGATCGCAGCAAGCTCATCGACCGCGCCGTGGACAACCTCAGCCACAAACTGCTGGAGGAGTTCATCGTGGTGGCGCTGGTGTGCGGGATCTTCCTGTGGCACCTGCGCTCGTCGCTGGTGGCGATCATCTCGCTGCCGGTGGGCGTGCTGATCGCGTTCATCGTCATGCGCCACCAGGGGCTCAACGCCAACATCATGTCGCTGGGCGGGATCGCCATCGCCATCGGCGCCATGGTCGACGCCGCCGTGGTGATGATCGAGAACGCGCACAAGAAGATCGAAGCCTGGCACGCGGCCAATCCGGGGCAAGACCTCAAAGGTGAGCGCCACTGGCAGGTGATGACCGAAGCGGCGGCGGAGGTGGGGCCGGCGCTGTTCTTC
Organism: Pseudomonas sp. B7(2017); assembly: GCF_002112745.1. Lineage (NCBI taxonomy): Bacteria > Pseudomonadati > Pseudomonadota > Gammaproteobacteria > Pseudomonadales > Pseudomonadaceae > Pseudomonas > Pseudomonas sp. B7(2017). Next base: position 73,728 of record NZ_NEIP01000013.1, read on the forward strand.
TGCCTGCTGATCATCACCTTGTCGTTCATCCCGGTGTTCACCCTGCAAGCGCAGGAAGGGCGGCTGTTCGGCCCGCTGGCGTTCACCAAGACCTACGCCATGGCCGCGGCGGCGGGGCTGTCGGTGACGCTGGTGCCGGTGCTGATGGGCTACTGGATCCGCGGCAAGATCCCCGACGAGCGCCGCAACCCGCTCAACCGCTGGCTGATCCGGCTCTACCAACCGGCGCTGGACGCCGTGCTGCGTCGGCCGAAGCTGACCTTGGCGGTGGCGCTGCTGGTGTTCGTCAGCGCGGCGTGGCCGATGTCGCGGCTGGGTGGTGAGTTCCTGCCGCCGCTGGATGAAGGTGATCTGTTGTACATGCCGTCGGCGCTGCCGGGGCTGTCGGCGCAGAAAGCCGCGCAACTGCTGCAGCAGACCGACCGCCTGATCAAGACCGTGCCCGAGGTCGAGCACGTGTTCGGCAAGGCCGGGCGCGCCGAATCGGCCACCGACCCGGCGCCGCTGGAGATGTTCGAGACCACCATCCAGTTCAAGCCCCACGCGCAATGGCGCCCCGGCATGACCCCGGAAAAACTGGTGGAAGAACTCGACCGCGTGGTGCGGGTGCCGGGCCTGACCAACATCTGGATTCCGCCGATCCGCAACCGTATCGACATGCTCGCCACCGGGATCAAGAGCCCCATCGGCGTGAAGGTCGCCGGCAACGACCTGACCCAGATCGACGCCGCGACCCAAGCCGTGGAGCGCGCCGCCAAAGGCGTGCCCGGCGTCAGCTCGGCCCTGGCCGAACGCCTGACCGGCGGGCGCTACATCGACGTGGACATCGACCGCAGCGCCGCCGCCCGCTACGGCCTGAACATCACCGACGTGCAAGCCATCGTGGCCGGCGCCGTCGGCGGCGAGAACGTCGGCGAAACCCTCGAAGGCCTGGCGCGTTTCCCGATCAACGTGCGCTACCCGCGCGAATGGCGCGATACCCCCACGGCCCTGGAGCAACTGCCGGTGTACACGCCGTCCGGCAGCCAGGTCACCCTGGGGATGCTGGCGAAGGTCAAGGTCACCGACGGCCCGCCGATGCTCAAGAGCGAAAACGCCCGGCCGTCCGGCTGGGTGTACATCGACGTGCGCGGCCGCGACATCGCCTCGGTGGTCGGCGACCTGCGCCGGGCGGTCGGCGAGCAGGTCAAGCTGCAGCCCGGCATGAGCCTGAGCTACTCGGGCCAGTTCGAGTTTCTGGAACGGGCCAACGCCCGCCTGAAACTGGTGGTGCCGGCCACGCTGCTGATCATCTTCGTGCTGCTGTACCTGACCTTCGCCCGCTTCGACGAAGCCCTGCTGATCATGGCCACGCTGCCCTTCGCGCTGACGGGCGGGGCGTGGTTCCTGTACCTGCTGGGCTACAACCTGTCGGTCGCCACCGGGGTCGGCTTCATCGCGTTGGCCGGGGTGTCCGCCGAGTTCGGCGTGATCATGCTGCTGTACCTGAAAAACGCCTGGGCCGAACGCCAGGACCAAGGCGAAAACGGCGAAGCCGATCTTGTCGCCGCCATCCGCGAAGGCGCCGTGCAACGCGTGCGCCCCAAGGCCATGACCGTGGCCGTGATCATCGCCGGCCTGCTGCCGATCCTGCTGGGCAGCGGCACCGGCAGCGAAGTCATGAGCCGCATCGCCGCGCCCATGGTCGGCGGCATGGTCACCGCGCCGCTGCTGTCCCTGTTCGTCATCCCGGCGGCGTATCGCCTGATGCGCCGTCGCCGCCTGCCCGTTGCACACACTCAACCTGAAGGAGTCACCCCATGAAACTCATCCCCATCACCGTCGCCGGCACCCTGGTCGCCTTCGCGTTCGCCGCCGGGGCAGACGACATGCCCGGCATGAACATGGACGGCATGCCCAACATGCAAACGACCCCCGCCACCCAGCAAACCCCGGCGGCCGAGGCCCAAGGCACGATCAAGGCCCTCGACCCCGACAAACACACCGTGACCATCGCCCACGGCGAAGTCCCCACCCTGCAATGGCCGCCGATGACCATGGGCTTTGCCGCCACCTCGGCGCAGTTGGCCGGGTTGGCGGTGGGGGATCGGGTGAGGTTTTCGTTTCGGATGGAGGGGAGTAAAGCGGTGATCGTTTCGATCAAGCAGTAAGGTGCAGGCGTAAAAAAACCGGCGCGAGGGTTCGCGCCGGTTTTTATTTGTGCGGTGTTCAGATCGACCGCTGATTCACCCGCTCCGTCAGCGCCTGCGCCGACTCCTTGCGTTCCGAATAACGGTCCACCAGGTCCGGCCGCTCGCGCAGCAGCAGCGTGAACTTCACCAGTTCCTCCATGACGTCCACCACGCGGTCGTACAGCGCGGAGGGCTTCATGCGGTTGTGTTCATCGAACTCCAAGAACGCCTTGGGCACCGACGACTGGTTGGGGATGGTGAACATCCGCATCCAGCGGCCCAGCACGCGCAACTGGTTGACCACGTTGAACGACTGCGAACCGCCGCACACCTGCATCACCGCCAGGGTCTTGCCCTGGGTCGGGCGGATCGCGCCGAGGGCCAGCGGCACCCAGTCGATCTGCGCCTTGAACACCGCCGACATTGCGCCATGGCGTTCCGGCGAACACCAGACCTGGCCTTCCGACCACTGCATCAGCGTCAGCAGCTCCTGCACCTTGGGATGGTCGCTCGGCGCGTCGTCCGGCAACGGCAGGCCCGACGGATTGAAGATCCGCGTCTCGGCCCCGAAATGCTCCAGCAGCCGCGCGGCTTCCTCCACCAGCAAACGGCTGAACGAGCGCGGGCGGTTGGAGCCGTAAAGCAACAGGATGCGCGGCTTGTGCGCGGTCGCTTCCCGGTCGCCGGTTTGAATCAATGAAAGGTCGAGGTTAGGCAGCTGGGCAGTCATAAAAGGCTCCGGTTACAGGGTGCCGATGCGGTCGAGCTCACGCTTGAGCGCGTCCCGGTCCAGTTGGGCGAAGGGCAGGGCGAAGAAGGCGCGGCAGCGGGTGTCGATGCGGGCCAGGGTGGCGTGGAAGGCCGCGCGGACGGCGGCCTCGTCGCCCACCACGTCCGACGGATCCTCCAGCCCCCAATGGGCCTTCAGCGCCGGGCCGAAGTACACCGGGCAGGCTTCCCCGGCGGCCTTGTCACACACGGTGATGACGATGTCCGGCGGGTTCGCCGCAAAGGCGTCGTTGCCTTTGCTGCTCAACCCCTCGACGGCAATGCCGGCCTCGCGCAGCGTGGTCAGGCTGCGCGGCAGCACCTGGCCCTTGGGGAAACTGCCGGCGCTGACCGCCTCGAAACCCGCGGGCGCCAGGTGATTGAACAGCGCCTCGGACAGGATGCTGCGGCAACTGTTGGCGGTGCACATGAACAGAACACGCATGATGATTCCTCAGCAGCAGGCGGTTGAATTGAGCGGGCGATCCCCCATGGCCGCGAGCCGCGCCGTGTTGTCCGCAAGCCACGCCGCGTTGGCCGCCAGCGTGAGGTCCAGCATCTCGCGCACCCAGGCCGGCAACTGTGGATTGAGCCGGTAATACACCCACTGGCCCTGACGCCGGTCGAGCAACAGCCCGCAGGTGCGCAGCTGCGCCAGGTGCCGGGAAATCTTCGGTTGGCTGTCGTCCAGCGCACACACCAGCTCGCACACGCACAACTCGCCTTCGCGGGCGATCAACAGCGTTGCGCGGGCACGGGTCTCGTCGGCCAGGCATTTGAAAACGGAGGCGGGGTTGAGCATGGGGGAGGGCTCGGGGATATGTGAGGGTGCGAATATACGGATATCCATATATGTCGGGCAAGGGCTGTTTTGAAACGAACGCGGGTTATCGGACGAGATAACCCGCTTGTAGAGAGGGACGAGGCTGCATCGGCCTCAACGCTTGCTGAACGCCAACCGCGCCGCAAACAGCACAAAGATCATCCCGGTGGTGCGGTCCATCCAGCGGATCACGCTCTCGCGGCGCAGAAACCCCGACAGCGGCTGCGTCGCGCCGATCAGCACCATCGACCACACCAGCCCCAGCACCACATGAATGCTCACCAGCCCGAACGTCCACGCCACCAGCGGCTGCCCCTGGGGAATGAACTGCGGCAGAAACGACACATAGAAAATCCCGACCTTGGGGTTGAGCACATTGCCCAGCATCCCCTTCAGGAACCAGTTGCCCCCGGCCTTGCCGCTGGCCTCGGCCGGCGCCAGCGAACGGCGAGGGCGCAGCAGCATGTTCACCCCGAGCCACGCCAGGTACGCCGCGCCGCAATACTTCAGCAGGTTGTAGCCCAACTCCGACACCGCAATCAGCGCCCCCAACCCGAACGCCACCGCCGCACCCCACACCAGGCACCCGGCATTGATCCCTATCGCCGCCCGAAACGCCTGCCGCTTGCCCTCCACCGTGGCGGTGCGCAACACCAACGCCGTGTCGAGCCCCGGCGTGAGGGTCAACAGCGTGGCGGCAAACGTGAAGGCAAGAAGGTTGTCGGCGATGGACATGACGGCACAGGCTCCGGGTGAAGGTGCGGGCACGTTAGCCTGTTCAGGCCGGCGGATCCAGCAACGACACCAACCGCGCCTCCAGCGAACCGCCGTCCACCTCCAGCAACACCAACGTCACCGGCAACCTGAACCGCCGAGGCCCGGCACTGCCGGGGTTGATGTACAACCGCCCGTCGCGCCGCTCGATCAAGGGTTTGTGGGAATGGCCGGTGATGACAAGTGAAATGGCCGGGTCGAGATCGGCGGGGACGTCGGCGATGTTGTGCACGAGGAGGGTGGGGTGGCCGTGCAGGTCGAAGGTGAGCAGGTCGGGCAGATCCTGCGCCCAGGGACTGTTCACGTCGTTGTTGCCGCGCACGGCGTGGACGGGGGCGATGGCGGCGAGTTGGGTGAGGATGTCCGGGTTGCCGATGTCACCGGCGTGGATGATGAGGGAACAGCCTTGGATCGCGGCCAGGGCTTCGGGGCGGAGGAGGTTGTGGGTGTCGGAGAGGATGGCGGTGGGCATGGGGGGATCCCGGGTTTTTATAGGTGAAATGCGGAGAGCCAACTTGAACATTCTTTTGCCGTTTTCTTCCTGACTCACGTTTATCTGCTAGACATGATGAAGGCAAGTTGCCGCTTTGTATTCATAGGTGTGGTTGTACTGCGCCAAGGAGTAGGTGGGTGACGATAATTCAGGAAATACAAGCGTGGTCTAAAGGGCTGCCTGCTTGGCAGCAAGATGCAATCGCTCGTCTCTACCATGACCGCGTGCTCAGCTCCTCCGATCTCGACGATCTCTATGCTTTAGCCAAAGCCGCATCAGGGCTCCCTGATCCTGAGGGGCGAAGCTGCAAGAAGCTTGAGGATGCACTAATAGCTCAATCTAGCGATTTGGCAAGGCTAGTTCAGGTAACTGCGATCAAGAAGCTTCTCAATGTAAATGCTTTAGCTAATGGGGGAAGTGTCCCAATTTCCCCAATTGGCCTAACCGTTATTTACGGGGAGAACGGTACAGGGAAATCGGGCTACTCTCGGGTATTCAAACATGCGTGTCGCGCTAGGGATCGTCGTGAGCCAATTCTTCCCAACGCTAACCTAAATCCTAAGACTGCCGGTGTCGCTCAAGCTGTATTTGAAACTTTAATCGATGGTGTTGCTACAGATCTCCCTTGGCAATACGGTGGTGTTGCACCTGAACCACTTTCGGATATTGCAATTTTTGATACTTATTGTGCTCGTGCATACATTGATAATTATGGTGATTTTGCTTATGCGCCATATGGGTTAGATATTCTGGAAGGTTTGGCTGGTACATGTAACAAGCTTAAAACTCGTGCCATTCAGGAGAAAGCTGCAAATGCCCCAACTGATGCAGCTTATGCCGCCCTTGCGAGAGACCAGACACGAGTTGCTGCAGCATTACTCGGTATCCCGAGCACCACCCTCCCCGAGCAAATAGAGGCCTTGGCTACACTCGCGCCAGTCGAGATGGATAGATTAAATCTCTTGACTAAAACACTTGCTGAAGCAGATCCAAAGCAAAAAGCACAAGCATTGCGCCAAAAAGCAACGCGCTTCTTGGGTTTAAAGGATCGCTTAGCTACAGCAATTCCATTAGTTGGTGATAGTGCGGTCAATCAACTTAAGCAGTTAATTGAGAAGTCAAATGCTGCAAAAGCTGCGGCGGAGTTAGCTGCTCAGGAGTTTAAGAGAACGCCGGGTCAACTTGCGGGCACTGGAAGTGAAGAATGGAAGGCGCTGTTTGAAGCGGCCAGAGTTTTCGCTTTGCAGAGCCATCCTGGCCATGAGTTTCCAGAGCTTTCTGAAAAGTCTGAATGCCCTCTTTGCCAAAATGATCTTGGCAGGGAGGGGGTCGCGAGATTAGTCCGCTTTGATGCGTTCATTAAACAGGCAGCTGAAAGGGCTGCGAAGGAGGCCCGCGATACTGCGGCCAAAGCGTACAAAGTAGTACAAAAGGCTGGGCTTGATGTGATGTTTCGCGACGGGCTGGTAGAAGAGTTAACTGAGCTGGCTCCCGAACTCGCGGCAAACTGTACATTGATGCAGACATGTCTAAACACCCGACAGACTTCGATTCTTCGAGCTGCTGCGAGTGAAATTAAGTGGGAGGAGATAGTGGCACTCCCGATGGATCCGTGCCCAAATTTATCCATTATGATCGATGACTTACTAAATCAATCCAAAGCGCTGGACGCTACGGCTGATGAAAAAGTTAGAGCTCAAATGACGTCGGAGAAGCGAGAGTTAGATGCGCGAGTACATTTGGGTGAGATTAAACCTTCTGTTTTGGAAACGATGGCCAAGTATGAGGTGAGTCGAAAGCTGCAATTGTGCATTGATGGCTTTGACACCCGAGCTATCTCCAGAAAATCTACCGAACTTTCACGGACTACCGCTAGTCAGGAACTGGCGGACGCTCTTAACGACGAGTTAAAACAACTCAAGTTGCATCAGCTCCAAATTGTGATGAAGCCAGAGTCGCCAGGGGGTAAAACCCAATTTAAGCTCGTTTTGCAATTGCCTGGCGGAGGTACTCCAGCGGCTATTCTCAGTGAAGGGGAGCAGCGAGCTATCGCTATTGCATCCTTCCTTGCCGAGATCAGGCTTGGTAAAGGGCGTGGTGGAATAGTTTTAGATGATCCGGTCTCATCACTAGATCACAGACGCAGGTGGGAGGTTGCAGAGCGCTTAGCTTTGGAGGCACTACAACGGCAGGTGATTATCTTTACTCACGATATCTATTTTCTTTGCATTTTGGAGCAGAAAGCTGAGGAGCTTGGAGCCCAGTTGACCAAGAATTACATTCGTCGCACCGCAGACGGATATGGTGTGCACTCTCAGGATCTGCCATTCGACGTTATCGGAACAAAAGAACGTCTGGCAAGACTTCGACAAGAGTTGGTTGAGGTTCGAAAAGCACAGAAAAGTGGAGATGAAGATGAGCATCGTCGCTTGACCGCAGCTTGCTACGGTCGATTGCGTCTGGCATGGGAAAGATGTGTTGAAGAAGTTTTGCTAAACGGAGCAGTCCAAAGATTTGGCGAGGGTGTGTCGACACAGCGTCTGAAATTGGTCGTTGTCACCGACGATGATTATCGAGAAGTAGATAGTGGGATGACTAAGAGCTCAAAGTTTGAGCATGACGCGGCATCGCAAGTTGGAAGGCTTCCAATACCAGAACCTGACGAACTGGAGGCGGATATAGAAAGGCTAGCGGCGTGGAGGAGTACTCTAGATAAGCGTTCTAAAGAAACAGCTAAGGCTAGGGGCTAGCTAATGTTTGGGCCTATCCCGTGTCAACGAATGGGGCTTTATCTAATCACGGTTCACACCTCCAGCAGCACCGGCGTATCCGGCAACTTGAATCGCCGAGGCCGGCGCTGCCGAGGTTGATATGCAACCTCGCTTCGCGCCGTTCGTTCAGGAGGAGGCGATGATGACGATTTGGATGGGCGGGGCGAGATCGGTGGGGACGTTGATTTTGGATGAGGAAGATGGGGGAGCGAAAGTCGCAGCTGAGTAGATCGGGGAATAGGGGCGGGCGAGGGCGGAGAGTTGAGGATGTCGGGGTCGCCATGTCGCCCGTGTGAATGATGCGGGAGCGGCCAAGGCTTCAAGACGTTGTGGGTGTTGGAGAGGATAGTGCTGGGAAGGGCTACTTTCGGCCAAAGGCTGTCAAACAGGCTCTGCAAGATTGATGGCAACTCACCGCTTCAACCTGCGTTGAGTTAAAATTGTCGGCCACTCACATCAAACGTCATCTATATGAACTTCAAAGCTCTCGTTGTCGCCGCAATTATCGCTGTCTCCGCGATCGGGATAATTTGCTTTATCTATATCCTTGCATTCGGAACAACTCGCTCTGCGGATCCCGCGATCTGGGGGCAGTTTGGCGACTACTTCGGAGGAGTATTGAATCCGCTGTTCGCCCTTGCTGCGTTCTTATCTGCACTTTGGTCGATTAGCTTGCAGCAACGAGAATCTCGATTCGCCTCAAAGCAACTGGCGGAACAAACCGAGATTGCACTGAAAGAACTGGAGACACTGAGCTCCGAGAGGTTAGGAGAGGAATTCCTGCTCGTGATTCGGGATATTGATCAGCGACTCTCCACTCTGCTTCTAGAGGTCATATCCCCTCCGCATGCGTCTCAGATGGTCACAATCTTTCAAATGGTTGCTGAGGCTGACCGTATTGCGATGCACGGTGGGAGTTCTCCCGCGTTCACTGAATTCCTTCACTTCGCGAACGCTCCTGGTTCGGTAGTGGAAGCACCTGTTCGTGAAGTCAAATATCTCGTGAACAAACTGCGAGAGTTCTTGGATCTCTACTCAAAACACAAGGCAAAAGGCTTCGCGCCGGTTCTCGTATATTACGCTGACAAAGCCTATCAGCTCATGAACTTGCTAGAGGCGATTGGAGGAATGCCTCCTGATACTCGAGTATTTTTTGCGAGCGTTAGCACCACTCCCCATGGCTAAGCTCTTTCCTTTCCGCAAAAGTGATGACTCTTGCTACTTGTCCCATATATAAAGCGCCAAGATGGAGATGGATCTATTTTATATAGATATGTCTCCATCTTGGCGAAAAAATGCGAAGCTGCTTACTTTATTTTTCTTTTGTTTGTTTTTGAGTTTTATCTATGCTGGGTGGATCGGTTTCCAATGTGGTTGGAGACCGTGAGAAAGGAATTTTCCTGTCCATTAATCAACCCAATAAAGTCAAAATAGTTAACATTTATATTTGACAAAAGCCATTGTGTTTTTAGGTAGTCTCTGAAGACAACAGTTTTTGTATACCTGTCATTTATAGAGAAGGAAGCTGCCAGGCTGCAGACTATTTCTCTTGCCGCCTCGTCGAAAATTGGGGTGTCAGTTGACATTGCATCTAAAAACGCAAACGAGCCTGCCCAGTGACGTACATGATAAATCCCAACAGATGTCGCTCTATAATGTAGTTGGTCGTGGCGCTCATGCTCCGCAACCTGTATTTCACGATAATGTGCGTATGGCGTTTCAATTAGTCGTTTCGCAGCCAGAGCTTTGAAAGCCCTACTGATTTGATCATCTACGTAACCATGGCCAGTAAACTCCGCAGTTATGTTTCTACCAGATAGAAAGCCATCATTGTCTACAATTCCTGTGTTGGAACTCAGATAGGCAATAATAAGAAGTGATAGGAAGTGTTCGCGCGGATCTGCTGCGCCCATAACATCAAATATGTTGCACGCAACTAATGATGACTGCGAATTGAAGTAGGCGTACTCGCCTAGCAGACTATGCTTTGTAAACTCATGAAGTGGTATTCTGTACGCGCCCCTTTCTTCTTCAATTTTTACTATTTTCTTAGAGTCAACATTAGGGCTTCCAAAAAAACCAGTTATCAGTTCGATAACCGAACGGGTATTTCCTCCGGTTATATTGCTCAAGAATTGTTTAATGGAATCGCTGGTTCTTATTGATCGCAAAGTTGCATTCAAGAAAAGTACGACATTTTTCAAGTTTAGTCTAATGTCTTGCAAGGCAGCTGGTGCCACTTTGCCCTCAGCGACTCTTACAGCAAAAATTAGTCTTTTCTGGATTACTTCGTCGGCGGGTGGGGGAGATATGGTGAGAACCTTGTTTTGATATGCAGAAAGTGCACCTGTCGTTTTTGAGAGATAAAATGTACTAGGTCGCAATGCCACGAATACTGATAGGTTTCTAGATGCTGCAAACTCCTGGGCAATAAGGAACGTTTCTTGCTGTACTTCAAATGAGCGCTGGTCAGCATTGTCCAGAACCATTATGATTTGTTTGCTTCGGCCACGACTTAGATGTCCCAGTGCTGCCTGTAAATGCATATCCTTTTGATCAATTTTTTTAGTTAGAAATCGTGCTCGCTCTAAATTGTACTGTTCTGGGTTTGAATTTTTTAGGCTTCCATTGACAGTGCTGTCGAAGTCTATCAGGTCCTTGTGGTATATCGCATTTGCAAAATTTGCAGTATTGATGTCGATACTGTATTTGGTTTTAAGTATTCTTGGGACTTCCTCTAGTATGTAGGTTTTTATATCTCGGCTCAAAGTCGCCTTTATTCCGAGGTTGATGTTTAGGAAGTAAGTATTTGCCTGGTCTGTGCTGGAAAGGCTTTCAAATAAATTTTCAAAAAATGACGTTTTTCCGACGCCTACATCTCCAATTACGACTATGGGGCGAGAACCCATTTTTCCAAGTAGGGAAGGGTCGTTAATTTGTAAATTTCCATTTTGATCGATCCCTGTAATCTCATCGAGGGCTGAGGGTGCAACGCCGAGTTCGCCGGCCCGTCGGTAACGAGCGGTAATTATGCTTTTACTTAAAAGGAGATGCCTGTTATTGGCCTCAATGCCGATATAGCACTCTTTGTAGAAGTCGGACTTCAGCTCGGGGTTGTCCTCGATCTCTTCAAGAAGTAGAGATGATAACGATCTTAGATTCTCTTGAAATTCATTCCTGTATCGATATTTGAAAGGTTCGGCGATTACTGTAGAGCCTTTGGGGGGTATTCTCGGGTTACGATGAAGTGCTAGGTCTCGGTTCGCATGGTTTTCCTCTATTCCCTCTGGTGACAGTAATTTCCATAGAAGCGGAAAGTAGTCAATATACGACTGAAAACCATTAAAGAAGTAGCATTCGCCTTCTAAGGGACGGAGTCCCGGAGTGATTGCTTGAAAAATTGCAATCTGTGGCCCATTGCAGATAATCGCGATTTGTGCACCTTTTATTGCGCAGTAGGGAATGACCTGGGTTATGGCATCTTTAAAATTTTTGGATGCGGTAATTAAAGGTTGAAGCTTTCGAAGCAAAATGGTTGAGTTGGAAGGGGGGATGTCAAAAAGAATTGCCTCTTTTTTTGCTTCTAAAATTGCCTTCACGGGCAGCCCCAGTGCGTAATCCGCCCTGCCGTTCAGCTCATCCGTTAGCTCAACAGTAATATTAGGCTTTTCCCATCCCAAACACTCAGTCAGCAATCTGTCAATAAACTGAAATCGGTTTTGTGCCTCATTCCAATGTTCACTCCCAATGGGGTGGTTTTCTAATATTTTGCGCAGGCACACCATTCCCTCGGTCATTTCAAATGGTGCTCGCATAAGTTTCTCCCTGATGATCTGATAATGCTAATCACCATAGATCAAAGCACGAAAAAGAAAAGCCTACGTCTATCCAGCTAATGAAGCTGGTGCTTGAAAACACCGTTGATACCTATTTTTTCGTGCATTCGAAGTCAATCACGCCGTCACCTGACAGTTTCTCTTGGCTGCTAGTGAATGACGGCTGTTGGCCGAAACCGTCAGTCATGACGGCCCTCGGCCAAGTTCCGCTGCGATTAAAACTCACACGCCAGCCGCTGAACCCCCAAACCTACTTCGGCTCAACGTTATCCAACGCCTGATTCACCGCGACTTCCCCCAGCATCACCAACTGCGCAATGCCGATGGCCGTCTTGCGGTGCATCGGTTCCAACACCGCGGCAAAGTTGTTGAGCATCGCGCTCGCGGAGCCGAGGGATTCGCTGGCGTTGGCCAGTAGGGATTCGGTGTCGTAGACCGGGTTGGCCAGGTACATGGGTTCGGGTTCTGGGCGGGTGCCCATGATGTTGGGTGGGGGATTGAGGTAGTGGTCGAGGGCGCGTTCGGCGGCTTCGTTGAGTTTTCGGGACTCGGGGGATTCGTAGGGGGATGCCGGGTCGGTGACTGGTGGGTTTGGTGTTGGTTTGATCATGGTTAAACTCCCTTGTGTCGTCATAAGGAGCCATCACCCCCTCGCTACCAAACGATGGGTGGCGGCCATGCACAGGTTGGTAGACCGGGACACAAGGAGACCGGCGCGCCCGAAGACGCCCTGTGCATGACCACCATAAAACCGAGACGATAGAACGCCGCGATGGTGAGCTGTGCACCTTGTGTTGATCTCGGGCTACCAAACCCGATCACCGTTTTTCGATGACCCGGAAACAGTAAAACCCGCACCCTAGACGCACAAGCCGGCGGATTCTGGCGCAGGCGTAGGCAACGGCGCAAGGCGTTGTAGCCTTGGGGAAGTAACGGCGGGTGTCTTTAAACGCTATAAGAAAAGATTAAACGCGCCGCATGTTTCGCCGGGTTGAGGGTGCTGTTTTCCAGGTGCGCGAGAGCCGTTGGGGTCAACGGGTGGAGGCTTCGATACTGACTCGAAATGGAATAGTCAGACCTGACCTTGGAATCCCCAAACCCGCCCTCATAACATCGCCTACACCCACACCCCGAGAGGACAGACCATGACCCGTCAAACCGAAACCGCCATTCTCGCCGGCGGCTGCTTCTGGGGCATGCAGGATCTGCTGCGGCGCTATCCCGGCGTGCTGCACACCCGCGTCGGCTACACCGGCGGCGAGGTACCGAACGCCACGTACCGCAATCACGGCAACCACGCCGAAGGCATCGAGATCGTCTTCGATCCTGCGGTGATCAGCTACCGCCAGATCCTCGAATTCTTCTTCCAGATCCACGACCCCACCACGCCCAACCGTCAGGGCAACGACCGGGGGCCGAGCTACCGTTCGGCGATCTATTACCTGAACGAACAGCAACGGGACATCGCCGAGGACACCGCCGCCGATGTCGATGCGTCGGGCCTGTGGCCGGGTCGGGTGGTCACCGAGATCGAACCGGCGGGGCCGTTCTGGGAGGCGGAGCCGGAGCATCAGGATTACCTGGAGCGCATTCCGAACGGTTACACCTGCCACTTCATCCGGCCGAACTGGAAGTTGCCGAAGCGGGGTTGAGTCCGCAGGGGTGGGGGGGCCGGCGGCCTAAGGCGCCGGCAACTCAACCCGCGCCACCAACCCCGTCCCCGGCCGGTTGTGCAGCGTCAGATCCCCACCTTGCTCGCGCACAATCGCCCGCGCCGACGAGAGCCCCAGCCCGACGCCGCCGGTGTCGCGGTTGCGCGAGGTCTCCAGGCGCACGAACGGGTCGAACACCCGCTCCAGCGCGTCCTCGGGGATGCCCGGGCCTTCGTCGCTGACCTCGATGCAGATCGCGTGGGGGCCGACGCTCAGGGCGATGCGCGGGCGGCGGGCGTATTTCTCGGCGTTCTCCAGCAGGTTGACGATCACCCGTTTGATGCCCAGCGGACGGCCGTCGTACACCAGGCGGGCGGGGCCGCTGAAGTCGACGTCGATGCCCTGGTCGCGGTAGTCGTCGACGATGGTTTGCAGCAGCTCCGACAGGTCGAACGCGGTCGGCGCTTCCGGGCGGGTGTCTTCGCGGAAGAACGTGAGCGCGGCGTTGATCATCGACTGCATTTCTTCGATGTCGCGCACCAGTTTGTCCTGTTGGCTGAGGTCGTCCATGAATTCGCTGCGCAGGCGCATGCGGGTCAGCGGGGCGCGCAGGTCGTGGGAGATCGCCGCGAGCATGTGGGTGCGCTCGCCGATGAAGTGCTGGATCTGCGCCTGCATGGTGTTGAAGGCGATGATCGCCTGGCGGATCTCTTCCGGGCCTTCGGCCTTGATCGGCGGCGCGTGCAGGTTGCGGCCGAAGTGCCGGGCGGCGCTGGCGAAGCGTTGCAGCGGCCGCGCCAGTTGGCGGGTGGCGACCCAGGCGACCAGCACGGTGGCGATCAGGCCGAGCAGGATGACGATGGCGATGCGGGTGTGGATCTCCAGGCCCCAGCTGCGCGCCGGCGGCGTGAACGACAGCCAGCTGCCGTCGGCCAGCCGCAGGAGGGCGACGTAGCGGCCCTCGGTGCTGCCCGCCGGCCAGTCATTGGGGTTGTAGACCTCGATCGTGCGTCCGGTGCCCAGCAAGGTCTGCAGCACGGTCTCTCGGCCTGCCGAGGCGTCGTCGTCCACGTTGATTTGGCTGCCTTCCCCCGGCAGGCCGAAGTCGGCGCGTTGGGGCTTCCAGACCACATTGAGCAGCGGGCTGCTGGCGGCGCTGGCCAGTTGCGGCCGCAGCGGGGCGGGCGCGGCGTCGATCACGCGCACGGTCATGGCGATCTGTTCCAGCAGGCCGGTGCGCTCGATGGGCGGGCGCGCCCAGATGCCCGCCACCTGGACGAACAGGGCGTTGAGGGCCAGCGAGGCGACCATGGCCGCGACGATGGTCAGCGCGATGCGCCGGCTCAGGGTGTCGCGCCGCAGCAGTCGGCGGATCATGGGCGGGTGACCTTGGCGGAGAACATGTAGCCGCCGTTGCGCACGGTGCGGATCAGGTCCGGGCGTTTGCTGTCGGGCTCGATCTTGCGCCGCAGCCGGCTGACCTGCACGTCGATGCTGCGGTCGTAGACGTCGTGGCCCTGGCCGTGGGTCATGTCGATCAGTTGTTCGCGGGTGAGGATGCGTTGCGGGTGTTCGAGGAACAGTACCAGCAGGTCGAATTCGCCGCCGGACAGCGGGATCATCACGTTGTCCGGGGAGCGCAGTTCGCGGCAGGTGATGTCCAGGCGCCAACCGGCGAAGCCGATCACCGGCCGCGTGGGCTCGCTGACCGGGTCGGGCCGTTCGCCGGTGCGTCGCTGCACCGACCGCAGCCGGGCGAGCAACTCCCGCGGGGCGAAGGGTTTGGTCACGTAGTCGTCAGCGCCCAGCTCCAGGCCGACGACCCGGTCGCTGAGCTCGCCCATGGCCGTGAGCATGATGATCGGGATGCCCAGTTGCGTGTGCACCTTCTGGCACAGGCTCAGGCCGCCTTCGCCGGGCAGCATCAGGTCGAGGATGATCGTGTCCGGCCGCTGCCGGGCAATCGCCGCCCACATGGCCTGGCCGTCGGCGGCCACGTCCACCTCGTAGCCGTGCTGGACGAAGAACTTCTTCAGCAAGGACAGGATTTCCACATCGTCGTCGACGATCAGCAGTCTGCTCACGTTCACGGGGTTCCCTGGCGGCCCAAAAGAGGTGCGACTCTAAAACCATTCGGGTGTGCGGGTCATATATTTCAATCGAGCAACATTTCTGCGGCCCGGACATCAAGCGGACATCCTGCCGCAAAACCCCTCGTGCACTCTGCTCGCCATTCCAAACGAGGGGGCTTTATGACGATTCAGAAAAGCACATGCATTGCCGTCCGCCACGCCACGCAGCGCCCGTTGGTGCTGCGCCAGCGCACCACGGTGCCCAAGCACGACAAGCCGATCCTGTTCCAGGAGTCCTGCCTGGGCTTGAGCGACGACCAGAGCCAGATCGTGCTGCGCCGCTATTTCGAGCGGTACAGCCCGTCCGGCACCGAATGGGTGGAGTACGTGCACACCCTTCCGACGGCCGACCTCATCCACTGGATCATGATTCATGGCCAGCTGCGCGTCGAAGGCTCGGAAACCATCCCGCCCGCCCAAGCCTCCGCCTGACGGACACCCAGGAATTGCACGGATGAAAAACAGATATTCGGTATCGCTGCTGTTCGTCGCCACCTTGAGCCTGTCTGCGTGCAGCAGCAAGAAGGTCGAACCGGCCACGAATGCGGGCTTTCTGCGCGACTACAGCGTTTTGAAGGAACACCGCACGCCTTCCGGACAGACCGCCCTGAGCTGGGTCAGCCCGGCCTTGAAGCGGGGCCGGTACAAGCAGGTCTACATCGCGCCGAGCCGGTTCTACCCCGACGTCGCGCCGACCGAACGCATCCCCCAGGGCACGCTGTACACCGTGACCGCCTACTACGATGCCGCGCTGCGCTATGAGCTGGGCAAAGTCGTGCAACTGTCGTCGAAACCCGGCCCGGACACCTTGACGGTCCGGCCCGCCATCACCCGCGTCGCCGCCAGCACCCAGAGCCTGCGTTATTACGAATGGCTGCCGGTGACGCTGGTGGCCGCGGGCGTCAGCACCGCCACCGGCATCCGAGACCAGGACAGCGAAATCACCACGGAAGTGTCCTTCGAGGACGGAGCGACCGGCGAGGTCGTCGCCCAGGTGATGCGCAAAGGCACCGGCATACCGCTGGACGACGACAAGCAAGTGATGACCGCGGCCAACGTCAAGTCGGTGCTGGATGGGTGGGCCAGTGATTTGCGGGAGTCTTATGTGAGGGGGTATCGGTGAACGTCGCCGGCGTCGGCGGTGTGTGACGCTGCCGGTTTCTTCAGATCCCAATCGAGTGATAGCATGTGGCCTTCATGGAGGTGAGGCCCGGCTATCGGCCGCCTCGGTCACAGTGCAGGGACACGCGATATGAAGAACAAACTGGCCATCGGCAAACGTCACGAGTTCGCCATTTGGGGTGATTTGCTGAAGGAGGGGTTCGACGTCTTTCCCTCTTTGGTCGATGACAAAGGCATCGACGGCATCGTCGGGCACAATGGCCGTTACTTCGAAGTCCAGATCAAGAGCGGCCTCAAC
Organism: Pseudomonas sp. B7(2017); assembly: GCF_002112745.1. Lineage (NCBI taxonomy): Bacteria > Pseudomonadati > Pseudomonadota > Gammaproteobacteria > Pseudomonadales > Pseudomonadaceae > Pseudomonas > Pseudomonas sp. B7(2017). Next base: position 90,568 of record NZ_NEIP01000013.1, read on the forward strand.
TGGAACAATCAGCGCGGGCTGAGTCGCGCCGCGGTCAGCGCGAACCCTGACCGGATCTTCCTCATCTACAACACGACAGCACGCCAAGTCCGCTACTTCACCGGTCAGCAGATCCTGAGTGAGGATGAATGGGCGCAGTCCATCGATTGGCGCCTGTCTCAAATCAAGCTTCCACAGCGCATGCTCGATAAGTACCAGACCCATAACTGGGACGGTTTTGTCGCTTATCTGCGCGCGGATCCATCGATTCCGGCCTGAGCCGCGAGCCACACTTTTCTTGCAGGGCAATGCGGTCGCGCAGTGCCTTCTTCCTTCCGCCCCATGCGAGCCGGCCGTCAACGATGACGTTGCCGGCGTTTCTTCAATACAGGGATTTACCACGTGAAAAAAATTGCCGTACCGCTGCTTGCATCGTTTCTGGCCTTGCAGGGCTGTGCAGAGATGCCGGACTACTCGAACGCAAACGCCGGTGAAACGGTCGATGAAGCGCGCTACACGGTGCTGGAAACCGAAACCTACGCAGTAAGGCCTCAGCGCCACTTTCTGGATCTTCAGCCGGACCTGAACATCATCAGGGTCAACGACGAGAAAGTGGGGAACATCCCGTTCTCCACCTACTACTACAAGAATGACTCCCCCCAGCGTGCGGTGTTGAAGCCCGGCAAGTACACGGTCCAACTGGAGTACCACTTGCCCAGGAAGTTCTTGTTCACGAACCTTGAGTTCGAGGGCAAGCCTGGCCAGAAGATCATTGCCCGCTCCAAATACGTGGGGCTGGACCGGCTGCAGATCTGGCTGGAGGATGTCGCGACGGGTGAAGTGGTGAGCAAGGGGATGCACTGACCGGCGTTCTTGAGCCCGAGTTGAAGGCGTTGGTTCGGTGCATCAAGTTTCGGTACATACGTGACAGGCACACAGACAACAAAAAGCCCGGCTGTTGAAGCCGGGCTTTTTGTTGTGCGCGTTGATCAAACCCACGGATTCAGACTGCCCGACGTTCGGCCAGACGGTCTGCGCCCCCTTCGGCGATGGCGTCACTGAACAGCGGGTCGGTCTCGGTGGCGGCGACCGCATCACTGAACAGCGGGTCGGTCTCGGTGGCGGCGACCGCATCACTGAACAGCGGGTCGGTCTCGGTGGCGGCAACGGCGTCGCTGAACAGTGGATCGGTTTCAGTGGCGGCAACGGCATCGCTGAACAGCGGGTCGGTTTCAGTCGCGGCAAAGGCGTTCAGGGCGAAGAGCGAGAAGGCGATGCCGAGGAGGGTTTGGCGTTTCATGGTGATCTGCTCCGGTGTAGTGGTTGGGTATGGCGCCGATCCTACGCTCCGGGGCAGATAAGAGAATTTCATTGAGTTAATGGTTGTTATTGATGTGGTCAATTATTCAGTCGCTGAACGACCCATCCTGATTCACCCCGATTCCAGCAACAGTGTTTGTCCAATCCCCCGATTTTTGCCCCGCCCGCCACCCCTTAGCATCGTCCCCAATCCGTGAATGAACACGGTTCCCCCAGAGACGGTGAACATCATGAACCTCAAGAAAATGGCGTGGGTTGTGCTCCTCGGCGGTTTCGGCGCGCAGGCGTTTGCGGCCACGGCGGACGCCGAAAACCTCCCGGTGGAGACCTACAGCTCCGCGACGCAACTGGACATCGAACACGTGATTTCCATCACCGAACCCGCCAACGAGTGCGCCCCGGTGCCGGTGCGGATGACGTATGAGGACTCCCACGGCGAGCGGCATGTCCTGCAGTATCAAGTGATGGGTTCGGGCTGCTCCAACGGTTGAGCCCGGTGCACGGGATGGAGGGTCGACACTCCATGTCCGCTGCGTTCAAACGGCCTTTGCGCCGACGATGTCTTCATCCGATGCCAGCAGTTGCGGTATCGCGGTCTTGAGAAACTCCACCCAGGTCTTGATCTTCGCATCGACGAACTTGCGCGACGGGTAGATCGCGAACAGGTTCAACTCCTCCAGCCGGTAATCCGCCAGCACCCGCACCAATGTCCCCGCCCGCAGGCCGTCCACGGCCGATGCGATCGGCTGTATGCCGATGCCCATGCCTTTTCTGATCGCGATGCTCATGCCGTCGGCGGTGTTGATGTGGAAGGGCGACAGGGGAATGGTGATGGTTTGCGTGCCTTCAGGCCCTTCGAATGTCCAGTTCTCCACCGGCATCACCGTGTTGACGATGCGCAGGCACTCGTGCGCGCTGAGTTCGCCGGGGGTGGCGGGTTTGCCGTGCTTGGCCACATAGCCGGGGGCGGCGCAGAGGATGCTGTAGGTGATGCCCAGGCGTTGGGCGACGAAGCCGGAGTCGGGCAGGTCGCGGGCCAGGACGATGGACATGTCGTAGCCTTCTTCGAGCAGGTCCGGGACGCGGTTGGTCAGGGTCAGGTCGAACATCACCGTGGGGTGGATCTCGCGGTAGCGGGCGATGGCGTCGATCACGTAGTGGTTGCCGATGGCGGACATGGCGTGGATCTTCAGGCGGCCGACGGGCAGGGTCTGGGCGGTGCCGGCCTCTTCGTCGGCTTCGCGCACGTCGTCGACGATCTTTTCGCAGCGTTGCAGGTAGCGCGCGCCGGCCTCGGTGAGCGCCAGGCGCCGGGTGGTGCGGTTGATCAGGCGCGTGTGCAGGCGAGCTTCGAGAGCGGAGACGGCCTTGGAGACATTGGTCGTGGTGGTGTCCAGCAGTTCGGCGGCGGCGGTGAAGCTGCCGCTTTGGGCCACGGCGATGAAGCAGCGCATGCTTTGGAATACGTCCATCGGGGTCGTCTCGGGTGGGGTGCGGGCATTATAGGGGCGGCGCAGGCGCTTTTTGTGGTGAGGGAGCCAGCGCCCTCACCACAGGGGCAAGTCAGCGTTTGTGGGTTTGGGGGATGAAGCCCGGCACGCCGGTTTCGACCACGGAGTTGAAGCGGATCCGCGTGGCGATGTCGTCCTTGATCTCCTGCATCGCCCGCATCGGCAGAGTGTCGATGTCGATGTTCTCCTGAATGTGCCCCGGCGTCGCCGACGTGGTGAGGAACGCGGTGCCGCGCTGCACCGCCCAGGCCAGCGCGACCTGGGCCGGGGTTTTGCCGACGCGCCGGGCGATGCCGGTGAGGACCGCGTCGTCCAGCACGTTGGGCGTCATGCCGTGGCCCAGCGGGGCGAAGGCCAGGAGGATGATGCCGTGGGCCTTGCAGAAGTCGAGCATCTCCCATTCCGGCAGGTACGGGTGGGATTCGATCTGCACGACGGCGGGTTTGATCCGGGCGGCGGCGACGATCTCCTTCAGCGCCTCCAGGGTGATGTCCGACAGCCCGATGGACTTGCAGCGGCCTTCATCCACCAGGCTTTCCAGTGCCCGCCAGGTGTCGATCAGGCGCACCTCGCCATCGTAGATAACGTGGCCGAACACATCGCGCGGATCCTGGTCGTCGCCGGCCTTGAAGGCGAACGGCGTGTGGATCAGGTAGCAATCGATGTAATCGGTGCCCAGCCGCTGGCAACTGGCCTCGAAGGCTGGTTTGACCCGCTCGGGGCGGTGATTGGTGTTCCACAGTTTGGTGGTGATGAACACGTCTTCGCGGCGTATGGTGCCGGCGGCGAACGTCTGCCGGAAGGCCTCGCCGATCTGCGCTTCGTTGCGGTAGCGCTCGGCGCAGTCGAAGTGGCGAAAGCCGGTTTCCAGCGCGCATTTGACCGCGTCGGTGGTGGTGCTCAGGTCGCGGAACAGGGTGCCGAACCCCACGGCGGGCATCGCGCCTGCGCCGTTGTTGAGCGGCAGGCGGGTGTCGCGCAGGGTGTCGTGGAAGGCTTCGTAGGTCATGGCGTTTCTCCGGGAGCGGGCGTTAAAGGGTGGTCGGGGCCGGGCGGCTGGCGAGGCGTTGGTTGTGGGCGCCGACGGCGTTGCCGCCGAGGGCCACGTACAGGCGCACGGCGTCGAGGTAGCGCGAGGTCTTCACCTGGATCTGCCCCAGCAGCGCCTGCTGATAGGCGCGTTCGGCCTCCAGCACTTGCAGCAGGCTGTTTTCGCCTTGGGCGAAGGCCTGCCGGTTGAGGCGCAGGCTGGTGTCGGCGGCGCGCAGGGCGTCGCTTTGGGCCTGGTCCTGTTCGGCGCTGTGGTTGATCGATTGCAGGGTGTCCGCCACTTGGCCGAAGGACTGGATCACCGTCTGCTGATAGCGGGCGAGGGCGGCGTTGTAGCCCTCGACGGCGCCTTGGCGTTCCGCCTCCAGGGTGCCGCCGTTGAAGATCGGCGCGGTCAGCCCGGCGGCGAAGCCCCACAGCGCGGCGCCGCCGTTGCCCGACGCGGCCTGGGCCAGCGAGGCCGACAGTTCGACGTGCGGATAGAGGTTGGCCGTCGCCACGCCCACCGCGGCGCTGGCGATGTGCAGCTCGGATTCGGCTTGCAGGATGTCCGGGCGGGTGCGGGCCGTCTCCGACGGCAGGCTGACCGGGATGTTCGACGGCAGGGCGAACTCGTCGAGGGTGAAGTCCGGCGCGATCCAGTCCGCCGGGCCTTTGCCGGCCAGCACCGACAGCGCATGCCGCGCCGCGTCCCGTTGCTGGGCCAGGGGCGGCAGCAGGGTGCGGTCCTGGGCCAGGCGGGTTTCGGCCAGCGACACGTCGATCCGGGTGCTGACGCCGCTCTGCTGCGCCTTGCGCACCAGGTCGAGGTTCTTCGCGTCGTTGGCCAGCAGGGTCTGCACCGCGCCGATCTGCGCGTTGGCCGAGGCCAGCAGCAAGGCCTGGCTGGCGACGTCGCCGGTCAGGGTGAGGTACGCGGCTTCGTAGCGGTGCCTTTGCAGGTCGGTCGCGGCTTGCTGCGCCTCGACCTGGCGCTTGTTGCCGCCGAACACGTCCAGGTCGAACGCGACCCGCGGACCGATGGCGTAAAAGTTCGACACGCTGGGCTGCGGGCCGTTGTGGGTGCGCTGGCGTCCGGCGGTGGCGGCGAAGTCCACCTGCGGGTACAGCGCGCCCTCGGCGGCGGCCACCGACGAGGCGGCCTGGCGCAGGGTGGCGTCGGCGGCCGCCAGTTCGAGGTTGCCGTCGATGGCGCGGCGCATCACTTGATCGAGCTTGGGCGAGCGCAGCGCCGCCCACCAGTCGCCGTCGAGGCGCTTGCCCATGTCGAAGCGCTGCTCGGCCTGCGGATCGTAATGCTGCGAGGTGGTGGTGGCGGGCCGCTGGAAGTCGGGCCCGACGGTGCAGGCCGACAGCGACACCAGCAGGGCCAGTGCGCTGAAGGCGGTCGGGATCGCAGACGGGGTGAAGCGTGCAGAAGTGTTCATAGTCCAGACTCCACGAAAATCAGTTGGCCGAAACGGGCTTGCGCAGGAACAGCACCAGCGGGCTCACCACCAGCATCGCCACCAGCAGGATCTTGAATTGGCCCATCACGGCGATGAACGCCGCCTGGTGGGTGACCAGGTGATTGAGGCCTTCGAGCGCCGGCAGCGAGGTCGGCAGGGCCGTGCGGTAGGGCGTCAGTTGGCTGACCAGCGCCGAATGCACCGCCTGGGTGTTGTTGAAGAAAAAGATCTGCACCACCGCCACCCCCAGGGTGCTGCCGTAGACGCGAATCAGGTTGAACAGGCCGGTGGCCTCGGGGCGCAGCTTCGGTTCGAGCGTGCTGAAGGCGACCTTGCTCAGGGCCGGCATCAGGATCCCCAGGCCGACGCCCTGGATGAACCCGCTCACCGCCACGGGCGTCCAGTCCATCAGCGGCGAATAGCCGAGCATGAGCCAGTTGGCGTAGCTCACCAGGGCAATGCCTGCGGCGATCAGCCAACGGGCGTCGACCCAGGCCGGCGCACGGATCGCCAGCAGGAACGCGCCGACCAGGCCGATGCCGCGCGGCACGGTCAGCAGGCCCGTGGTGTCCGGCGGGTAGCCGAGGATCTCGTCGAGCATCGGCGAGGTCAGGGCCATGGTCGACAGCAGCACGAAGCCGAAGGCGAAGAAGATCGCCATCGACAGCAGGAAGTTGCGGTCGGCGAACAGGGCCTTGTTGAAAAAATGCGCCTTGGCGGTCAGCACGTGCACGGCGAACAGGTAGAACCCAAGGGCGCAGGCCAGCGCCTCGGTCCAGATTTCCGGCGAATCGAACCAATCCAGCCGTTCGCCGCGGTCCAGGAGCATCTGCAGGCCGATCATGCCGAGGGTGAAGGCGCCGTAGCCGAAGAAGTCGAACGAGGGGCGCTGTTCGGCTTTCTTCTGCGCCAGCAACAGAGTGACCGCCAGAAAGATGTACGCCACCAGCGGCAGGCTGAGGTAGAACATCGGTCGCCAGTCGAAGTGCTCGCAGATCCAGCCGCCCAGGCTCGGCCCGCTGACGATGCCGAGCAGCACCAGCGCCGTCCATTTCGGCCCGAAGGCGGGGCGGCGTTCGGCGGGCAGCGTCTCCAGGGCGATACCCATCGACAACGGCGCCAGCACCCCGGCGGCGAGGCCTTGCAGGATGCGCGCGGCAATGAACGCCAGCGGCGTTTCGGCCAGGGTGGCGAGCCACAGGCCGAGGGCGAACGCGACCAGCGCCGTTTGATAGACGCGCTTGAGCCCGAAGCGCCCGGCCAGCCACTGCGCCACCGGCGTGGTGACGGCGCTGGCGGCCAGGTAAGCGGTGAAGATCCAGCCGGCCTGGTCGTCGGTCATCGACACGCTGCCCTGGATCAGGCGCAGCGCGGCGTTGGGCAACGGCAGGTTGGCCGATTGCAGGTAGGTCGCGAGCAGGGCGACGTACCGCAGCGCCCGCGCATCGGCCGTCGTGGACGCGGTGGCGGCGTTCATCACGCGTTACCTGCGCTGAGCAGCGATTTGAACGGATACCACCACGGCGTGCGGTGCCCGGTGTCGACGGTGACCGTGGCGCTGGTGCCGGAGAACAGCGGCAGGGCCGGGTCGACGTCGTCCAGTTCCAGACGCACCGGAATCCGCTGCACCACCTTCACCCAGTTGCCGGTGGCGTTCTCCGGCGGCAGCAGGGCGAAGTCGGCGCCGGCGCCGGGGCTCATGCTGATGACATGGGCCTGGAATTCGCGGTCCGGGTAGGTATCGAGGGTGATGGTGGCGCGCTGACCGGGCCGCATGTGGGTCAGCTGCGTCTCGCGGAAGTTGGCTTCGACCCAGACCTCCCGGTCGGAGATCAGCGCCAACGCCGCTGCACCGTTATTGACGTAGTTGCCCACCTGCAAGTCGTCGACCTTGGCGACGATGCCGTCCTCGGGCGCGGTGACCGTCGCGTAGGACAGGTACAGCTGCGCTTCGTCGAGCTGGGCCCGGGCCTCGCGCACGGTCGGGTGGCTGTCGGGGGCGATGTCCGGATTGCCGTTGAGGGCGATGACGGTGCTGGCGATCTGTTGCTCGATGGAGGCGATGCGCTGGCGCGACACCTTCAAGTCAGTCTCGGCGCGCTCGTACAGGGCCCGGGAGACGAACTCGGTGGCGATCAGGGCCTTCTTGCGGGCGAACTCCTTTTGGTCGAAGTCCGCCGACTCCTTGGCCGATTGCAGTTGCGCCTGCTGTTCGCGGTAGCTGGCCTTGAGGCCGTCGATGCGCAGGCGGGCGTTGCTGAGTTGGGCTTCGGCTCGGTCGACGGCGATCTGCAAGGGTTTGGGGTCGATGCGAAACAGTACCTGGCCCTTGCGCACGGACTGGTTGTCGTCGACGGCGATCTCGATGACCTGCCCGGACACCCGTGCATTGATCGATGCCTTGGGCACGCGGGCGTAGGCGTTGTCGGTGGACACGAACGGTTCGCCAGCCCGGTAGTGGCTGTAGCCGACCACGGCGAAGAGGGCGGGCAGGCCGGCCATCAGCCACGGTCGCAGCTTCTGCTTGAGGGGCTTTCTCGGCGGCGCGTCGTTCAGGCGCGGGCCTGGGTGTTCGTGGGCCGGTGCGGCGGTGAGGTCCAGTTGCTGTGTCATGATCGATACACCCTTGTCCGGGACATCGGGCCGACCGGTGCGCATTCGCCCGCGGCCCTGACGTGATTGGTTGCTGTGAGTCATCAAGTCCATGGGCGGCGGGAGGATCGCTCCACCGCTGTTTCGTCGTCGCTGCACCCGGTCCGAGCGCTGTTACAACAAACCCTGCCAACCAAGGAATTTCTGGTTCCTTGTTTTTGTGCGATGGTGTAAGAATATGAGCGAGAAATCTTTCCCGCAAGGAATTTATACGAGATGGCACAAAATAAACCGACAACAGGAAAAGGCCGCGGCCGCCCGCGTGCCTACGATCCGCAAACGGCGTTGCAACAGGCCCTGGGCGTGTTCTGGAACACCGGCTATTCCGCCGCCTCGCTGGACAGCATCGCCAGCGCCGCCGGCATGAACCGCCCGAGCCTGTACGCCGCGTTCGGCGACAAGCACGCGCTGTACATCAAGGCGCTCGACCAGTATTGGGACACGGCGCACGCCGCCATGCAGGCGGCGCTGAACGACGCCAGCCTGACCCTGGAACAGGCGCTGACGCGGTTCTACGAAGGGCAGTTGTCGATCTACTTTTCCGGCGACGGCGCGCCGCGAGGCTGCTTCGCCATCGGGACGGCGACCACCGAGGCGGTGGAGGATCCGGAGATCCGCGAGGTGCTGTCGCGGCGCCTCAGCCAGCTGGATGCGGACCTGGAGCAGCGCCTGCGCCGGGCCGTCGAGTCCGGCGAGCTGAAGGCTGGCGTGGATGCGGCGGCGTTGGCCCTGCTCGCGTCGTCGCTGCTGCACAGCATTTCGATCCGGGCGCGGGCGGGCAAGTCCCGTCAGGAACTGACCGAACAGGCCAAAAGCGCCGTGCGGGTAATCTGTGGGTGAGGGTGGCCATGGACGGGCTTGAGGACATTCTGGCGCCGGGGCTGTCCGTGGTGTTCTGCGGGATCAATCCCGGTTTGCTCGCTGCGGCCCAGGGGCACCATTTTGCGGGACGGGGCAACCGTTTCTGGCGCACCCTGCACCTGGCCGGGTTCACGCCCGACGAGCTGCGCCCGGAACAGGATCGCTCGATCTTGTTGCACGGCTGCGGGTTGACGGCGGTGGTGGAGCGGCCGACGGCGAGGGCGGATCAGTTGGCCGCCCATGAGTTCAGCGCGGCGGCAGCGGCGTTCGAGGGCAAGATCCTGCGCTACGCGCCGCGTGTCGTGGCGTTCCTGGGCAAGGCGGCCTACGCCGGGCTGACCGGCCAGAAGACGGTGGCGTGGGGGCTCCAGGCGCAGGCGTTCGGCAACGCGGCGGTGTGGATCCTGCCCAATCCCAGCGGACGCAACCGGGCGTTTTCACAGGATGAACTGGTGGCGGCTTATCGCCCGCTGCGCGAGGCGGTGGTTCAGCGGTCCTGAAGCCAGGTGTTCACCACTCGCCGGTCCAGCTCTTCCCAGTCCGCCATGCCCAGCACCCGCGTGGTGTTCAGCCCGCGCAGGTAGCCGCGCAGCTGATTGGCCACCGCCGTGACGCGCTCCGGTTCGGTCGCCTCGCCCAGGGCAGTCTCGTACTCCACCAGGTAGTCGGCCACGCGGTCGCGGAATTCGGGCAGGACGGTGTCGCGGATCAGGTCAAAGGTTCGCACTCGGGGTTTCCTCACGGGTTGTTCTGATTGTGGTCGCACGGCTGCCAGTCTGCACGGCGGGCAACTATTGCTTCAAGTAATAGTGACCATCAAGAAACGCAAGTTCTGCTTTGCGGCCGATGGGCGGAAAATCGCCTCCATCGAAACGCAGCTCAAGGAATTTGCGCGATGAAGACTCTGACCCGACTGGCTATGGTCGCCCTGATGATGGGCGGGGTGGCCGCGACCGCACCGGCCAACGCAGACGACGCCCGGTCGTGCCATTTTCTGCCCGTCGCCGCCAGTTCGGCAGGCTTGCAGCACTCCCAGACCGTTGGCGTGCTGTACAGCGAAAACACCCTGGAAAACCTGCAATACCTTGAGCGCTACCACGATGTGGCGGTGAACGGCGCCAAAGGTGCGCTGGATGCGCGGATCCGCGACGCCTTCGTCAGCAGCTCCGACCCGGAACTGGCCATCGATTGGCTGATGAGCTCGCTGCAACAGCAGTTTCTCTCGGTGACGGTCTACGACAGCCTCGATGCGCTGGTGCAGGCCCACCCGGACGTGGTGGTGATGCTCGACACCCACAACCGTCTGCTGACCCAACGCAACAGCCAGGTCGAGGCGCGTTTCGCCGCACGGTTCTACGACGCCGACCTGCAATACATCGGCAAGGCCGAAGGCGCCGTGGAAAAACAGATGCCGTCGGTGTGGGTGCATAACAAGGCGGCGCCGGAGATCGCCGCGCAGATCGCCCGGCAGCGCGACCTGCAACTGAACGCCCTGCGGCAGTTTGACGACTCGCTCAAGGCCCTGGTGGCCGCCGGCTGATCCGGGGCCCCGAAAAACACAACGGCAACGACGGCGCCCGTGACGCCAAACGTTGCCGACGAACCGAACCTTTGTTTTCAGGATGTGATCCATGCGTGCTTTTTTCTTCTCCGCTTTCGCCTTGGCCGTCGCGACGCTCGCCGGCTGCGCCAGCGCACCGAACGACCCGAGCCTGACCTTGCAGACCAGCAAGACACCCGCCGAGTACGCCGATTGCGTCGTGCCGAAACTGCAGGGCCGTGCGCTGAACCCGAGCGTGTCGCAGACCCAGCGCAGCTACCGCATCGTGGTGCCGAGCAAGGTCGCCGCCGACAACGTGCTGGAGGCCTACAAGTCCGGCAGCGGCGGCAAGGTGTTCGTCTACGAGCGCCACTTGCTGGCCTCCAACTTCACGCCGTCGAGTTTCGAACGCGCCGCCCAGGACTGCCTGTAACACGCAATACCCGCTTGCTCTGAACGCTCCTTTGGTTGGCCGCAACCAACCAAATTCCCTTGCCCCGCTCTGCGGGGCTTTTTTTTGCGCGCGCGGCCGGGCCGGCGTCTACAGTTCCCGGACGTCAACCGGAGAGGGCAGCCATGAACACGGAAAACACCCAATCAGCCTCCGCACTCATCGACCGAAGGATCGCCGAACTGGCCGACTGGCGCGGTGAAACGCTGGCGCATGTCCGCGCACTCATCCATCAGGCCGTGCCCGAGGTGGTGGAGGAATGGAAGTGGCGGGGCGTGCCGGTGTGGTCCTGCGGCGGCATCCTCTGCACCGGGGAAACCTACAAGTCTGCGGTCAAGCTGACCTTCGCCAAGGGCGCAGCGCTGGACGATCCCGCGGGGCTGTTCAACGCCAGCCTTGAGGGCAACACCCGGCGGGCCATCGATGTGCATGAGGGCGAGCGCCTGGACGAGGCGGCGTTCAAGGCGCTGATCCGGTCGGCCGCGGCCCTGAACGGTGCGAAGAAAAAGGCCTGAAGAACGGACGGATCGCGCAGGAACCGGACAGATCGCGCAGGGATTTGCGGCGGGCGGTGTTTTGTCATATTGAGCAACATTTGATTCCCGATAGTGGCCAGCCCAACGGTTTTCCATGAGGCTGCACTGTGTTCCGACGTCTTCTGTGTTCGCTGTCCGTTTTGAGCGTGTCCATCGCCACCGCCCAGGCCGCTGCCCTCGATACGCCTCGCCTGCAAGGCATCGACAACTTCCGCGACATCGCCGGCACCACCGACGCGTATGCCACGGCCCACGACGGCACGATGCGGGCCGGGGTGTTCTACCGCACCGCCGGCAAGGACCGCACCGTCTGGACCGCGGCGGTGCTGCGGAGCATCGCCGGGGTCGACAGCGCCACGATCATGAGCAAGCACCTGGCGACCAACGACTACACCGCCGCCCGGGTGGCGAAGACTGAAGCCTATGCCACAGGTATCCCGGGTGCTTGCAGGATCCAGCACACCACAGAACCTGTAGGAGCTTGCCTGCAAGCGATGAGGCCATCACAGCCGACATCTTCGGTGCCTGGCCCACCGCTATCGCCAGCAGCCCGTCTCCTACAGGCGCAAGCCTTTGCGCAACGCTGCCGGGCTCACGCCATAGGCTTGCTGAAAGTACTGGCAAAACCTGCCCATATTGCTGAAGCCCAACCGCAGCGCCACGTCGGTCCACCGACGGCGCGCCGCTCCGGGCCAGGATGTCGTGCGCATGCTCAAGCCGTACCCGGCGCTGATAGGCGACGACGGACATCCCCGCGAACCGTCGGAACCCGTCCTGCAAGGCGCGCAGGCTGACGTTGCTCAGCCGCGCCAATTCCGTGCCGCTGACCGGATCGTCGGGATGGGCCTGAAGGTAGTCGATGGGCCAGCCCGGTGCGGGCGACCCCCACCGATTCGGTGCGGTGGCTGAAGAGGATCTTGCCCGCCGTGGGCAGGACGAAAGTGATCTCATCGAACGGCTCCGCAAACGCCACCGGACAATCGCCCCGGTAATATGCGCCGGAAACAGCCCCGTGAACGGCGGCGCCGTCGCGACGGGCCCAATGCCTGCCGCGACGGCGTCGGGCGATCGTCAGCTCAACGTCCCCGGCGCGACCCCCAGCAACCCGGACAAGGTGTTGACGATGGCCTGCTGGCGGGCCCGGTCGGCCTGGTGCTGCGCTTCGGCGGCGGCCACGTCGGCGTCGCAGTGCGGGCATTGCGTCTCGTGGGCGTGGATGTATTGCAGGCAGTGCCTGCACAGCGCCAGTTGCTCGGGGATGCGGCCTTCCTCCGGGGATTTCTGCCCCTGGTTGAGCCAGGCCAGTTTGACCACTTGGCCGCTGTCGCTGACGCTGCTGACCCGCTCGCCGGTGTCGATGCGCTCGGTGATCAGGTCGAAGCGCCCGACGGCGAAGGACTGCGGCGCGGCGTCCTGCAGTTTGACGATGCGCTCGCGCAGCCCGCGCTTTTGCAGCTCCAGGGTGCGGTAATGGCAGTAGGGGTTGTTGCCGGGCTTGCCCAGCAGCGAGTGCGACGTCCAGGTGCAGCCGCCCCGGCAGACGTCGTTGTAGTAGCAGGTGCGGCAATGGCCCCACAGGTCGTCGACCGAGCGCAGCCGGCCGAAGTGGATGCCTTCGCTGTAGTGCCAGATGTCGTGCAGGCTCATGTCGCGCACGTTACCCCCGGAGAAGCCCACCGTCGCCAGGGACGGGCAGCCCTTGACCGTGCCGTCGGCCTCCAGCGCGAGCACGGTCTGGCCGGCGGCGCAGCCGCTCCAGTGCACGCGCTCGTCGCCGAAGCCGCGCCACAGATGTTCGTAAGGGCCGTAGTAGCCGATGTTGTTGCCGACGTTCATCAAAAGGCCGCGGTCCAGGCCTTCGCGGTAGAGGCGGGCGAGCAGCGGCATCACTTCCAGCAGTTGGTAGGGCTGCAGCAGCAGCTCCGGATGATCGACCGCGTTGCCCATGGCCACGGTCAGCTGGATCTGCCAGTGGGTGGCGCCCAGGCCGATGATGGTGTCCATCAGCTCGGGCAGGTCGGGCAGGGTGGCGGCGCCGATCTGGGTATTGACGCTCACCGCCAGCCCCGACGCTTTCGCCCGGCGCAGGGTGTCCACGGCCTTGTCGAACGAGCCGGGCACGTTGCGCACCGCGTCGTGCAGCGGCGCGAGGCCGTCGAGGGACACACCGACGCCATTGAGGCCGGCGTCCACCGCCGCCTGCATCTTGGCCGGCGTCAGGTTGCGGCCGCCGGTCTGGATGGCGCAGTACATGCCGTGGTCGCGGATGGCCTGGATCAGTTGCGTCCAGTCCTTGCGCAGGTAGGCTTCGCCGCCGATCAGGGTGACCTCGCGGGTGCCGAGGGCGGCCAGGGCGTCGATCACGTCCAGGCATTCGCGGGTGCTCAGCTCGCCGGTGCGCCGGTGGCCGGCGCGGGAGCCGCAATGCAGGCACTTGAGGTCGCAGGCCAGGGTGATTTCCCAGACCACGTGGACCGGCACGTAGCGTTTGAGGTCGGACTCGCTCAGGTAGCGGGCAGGGAGGGTGTCTGTCATGGCAGGTCCTTGCGCACGGTCGCGTGCGCGACACGGAGGGAGGGCGACAGAACCCGGCGGGGCCGTCGTGGCCCCGCCGGGGAGCGACGGTCAGCGCGCTTCCAGTCGGGCGATCTCCGCGTTCAGTTGCTCCAGGGCACTGCGCAGCGAGGCCTCGTGGGCCACTTGCTGTTCACCCTGCTGCACCACGGTCTTGAGTTGCGCCACGTCGCCGCCGGCCTGGGCATGCTGCACGGCCACGGCATACAGCGGGATGTGCGGATGCGGCACCGGCTTGACCTCGACGCTGGGCGCCTGATGCACCGCAACGTGCCTCACCACATTCCACTGGCCCTCGTACTCGTAGCGGTAATCGGCAAAGCCGCTGGCCCAGTCGTCGCCCAACAGGCCCTTGAGGTGGAACGTCTGGGCGATCTGGCTGAGCGGGCCGCTGGGGCTGCCGGCGAGGTCGAGGATGATGTGGTGCTCGGCCGAAGGCGCCAGCTTGAGCTGACTGTAGTTGCCCCAGACCCGGGCGTGGAAGTTGACCGGCGGCCAGGTGCTCTGAAAGACGCTGGCCACGCCGCTGACTTTCTTGGAGACGGTGTTGACGACAAGGTCCAGGGTCAGGACCGGTGCGCCCAGCAAATCGTTTCTGACGATGAGGCGGGTATGGAAAAGTCCGATCGACATGATGCTGCTCCCTAAAGTGAATGACGGTTCCGGTGGCCGATCAGCGGCTCAGCAGTTGGCTGAGTTCTTTCTTGGCGGATTCCAGCGCGATGCGCAGTTGCGGCAACTGCTCCAGTTGCTGCTTGCCGAGCTTGGCGAGGTTTTTCATCTGCGCCAGGTCGCCGGCGGCGATGGCGCTTTGGATCGGCGCGGCGTACAGCGGCATGATCGGGCGGTACGGCTCGATCACAGGGCCCGGCTCGAACGGCGGCAGCACATGGGACGGCACCGGTTGCAGGTGCGCCGGCACGTTGTTGACCTCAACCCACTGGGTGCCGTTGAGGTATTGGTAGTTGGCGACGCCTTCCTTCCAGTCGGTGCCGACCACCAGGTGCACCCTGAAATTGACGATGCTGTTTGAGCCCGGTCCGCCGTGGTTGCCCTGGGCGGTGATGAGGATTTTGCTGACCCCAGGCTTCATGACGGTCAGGTAGGTGTACTCGCCCCAGACATCGGAGTGCACGTCGAGCGGCGGGTTGGTCGCCTGGGTGACGGCGGCGGTGCCGGTGACTTCCTGCTGCGGCGTGGAGATCAGCAGGTTGAGCGCCAGGCTTTGCGCGCCGGGCTGGCCCGTGCCGATCCGGTAGCACACCGGGAACAGGCCGACGTTGTGTTGCGAAACAGAACCAGACATGGTGATTGCCTCCATTGCAATGCGGGTGATGGCCTTAGGGTCTTTCCAGACGGGACACTTCCTGGGCCAGTTTTTCGTACGCGGTTGTAAGCTCCTTGGCTTCAGGCTTCGTTGAATCGCGCTGCTTCAACAAACTCTTCATTTTCTGCAGGTCGCCGTCCGTGATCGCGCTCTGGATGGCGACCCCGTAAGGGGGAATGTTGTGAGACTTCGAGTCGCTCATGCCGAAGGTTTCCTTATGGGTGTGCACACTGTCCCCTGTCGTGCAGGGGGCCTTTCCTGGCGGTCAGGCCGAACGCCTGCACAAGAAAGGCTTCAGTGAGCTTTCCTGGCGGCGCGGGCCGGTCCGTCCGGATCCGATCAAAGGGCAGGGCGCGGGCGTGCGGGGCACGGCCGTCGCCTCAGGGGCAGGCGGCGTCAGCCGAAGCCGTCGGGGCTGGCCTGCGGGGCGGTCGCGAGGGGGTGTCGCAGCGACAAGGGGGTGGAACGCGCCTGTGCGTCGGTCATCTTTCTGTCCTTGATAGAAAGCCACGAACCACAGGGATCGCTCGAACGGTCCGCGAGCCTGCGCGTGCTTGCGCAGGCAAAAGAGACATCCCTGTTTTCCTTTCCAGTGCTGCTCCTGGCGTGCGTCCGGAGGACGGTGGCCGACGTGCTGGCATATCGCTGGCAACGCAACCCTAGATCCGATTCGGCGGGCCTGCCAGAAAAAGCGCCGAACGGTAGTGACCGGCGGGTCACGCTGTCTGGCCGACGGAGCCATCAGCGCCTGGGGAGGTGACTCAACCGGTTGATTCCCAAGAAAAAAGCCTCGCTGGCGCTGGCGGCCCGACCCCGTGGAACCAATCGAAATAACGCCGCCCCGATTCAGGCGTTTTGCGTTGCGCTCACACCGGCGGCAGGGCGCGCATCCCCCGCATCGGGTCGTCCAGCAGGCTGAACTGCTCGACCAGGAAATCGATCAGCTTGCGCAGCGACGGCAGCATGCCCTGACGGGTCGCGAACACCGCGTAGATCATTTCGGTGCGCGGCGTCCAGTCTGGCAGCACCACGGCCAGTTGCCCGCGTTCGATGAAGTCGTGCACCAGCGACATCGGCATCTGCGCCACGCCGATGCTGTCGATGGCCGCGCAGCGCAGCATCGGCAGGCCTTTGGTGATCAGTTGCGGGCGGTGCGCAAGGGTGAACTCCGCGCCGTCCTGGTGGAACAGCGTCCAGCTGTAGTCGCGCTGCGGGCTGCCGTGGTGGACGCTGGGGAAACGCGCCAGGTCCTGCGGCGCCTGAGGCTCGCCCAGGCGCGAGAGCAGCGCCGGGCTGGCCACCAGGCACTGCGGGCGCTGCGACAGCACCCGGCTGACCAGGTCCGAATCCTGAAGGGGCGGCGGGCGCACCCGCAGGGCCAGGTCGACGCCCTCGGCGACCACGTCCACCTGACGGTCGCAGGCGTCCAGGTGCACCTCCACCCGCGGGTGCTCGGCCATGAAACGGGTGATGAGGGCGCCGACGCATTCTTCCAGCAGCGTGGTCGGGCAGGTGACGCGCAGCACACCGCCGGGTTCGGCGTGGGTCAGGGCCACGGCGGCCTCGGCGGCTTCGGCTTCCTTGAGCATGGCGCGGCAACGGGCGTAGTAGGTCTGGCCCAGTTCCGTCACGGTGAAGTGGCGGCTGTTGCGGGTGATCAGGCGCACGCCCAGGCGTTCTTCCAGCAGCGCGATGCGCCGGCTCAGGTTGGACTTGGGAATGCCCAGGGCCCGCGCCGTCGGGGCAAAGCCGCCGTGGTCCACCACCATTACGAAATACTGCAGGTCATTGAGGTCCAGCACGGGGGACATTCGCTTGGCCGAGGGACGCCCACTATACAAGCGCAAAGGTCCGCCGTGTGGGACGCAGCGGACCGTTTTTCGCCTCTGGCGGGCGTGCCGGTCGAACCGCAGGATGGGCGGCTTTTGGAGGCCGGCCTTGAACAAACTCAACGAGATGCAAGCGTTCGTCACCGTGGCGGACACCGGCAGCATGTCCGAAGCCGCCCGGCAACTGGGGGCCGCCAAGTCCATGGTCAGCCAACGCATGGCGCAGTTGGAGAAGCGCCTGGGCAGCACGCTGCTTGAACGCGGGCGCCAGGCCCGGCTGACCGAGTCCGGCGAGGTGTTCTACCGCTATTGCCAACGGATCCTGGCCGAAGTCGATGAGGCCGAAGAGGCGGTGCAGGCGTTCGGCGCCAGCGTCAGCGGCACCTTGCGGCTGGCGGCACCGATGGCCTTCAGCGTGCGCTACCTGGCCCCGGTGCTGGCGGACTTCGCGGCGCGCTATCCGCAGTTGCGGCTGGACGTCGAGGTCGACGACCGTCGGGTCAACCTGCACGAAGAACGCTACGACGCGGCGATCCGCATCGGCGAACTGCCGGACTCCTCGCTGGTGGCCAAGACCATCACCGCCAACCGCCACATCATCTGCGCCAGCCCCGCGTACCTGGCCGCCCATGGCACACCGCAGACCCCGCAGGAATTGGCCCGGCATTTCGCGATCCACTACGTGAACCGCGAGCCCCACGGCACGTGGACGCTGCCGGTGAACGCTGGGCTGGAGTCGTTCCGGGTGCGCGGCCGGATGCGCACCAACAGCGGCCATCAACTGATGGCGGCGGCCAGGGCGGGGCTGGGCCTGACCATCCTGCCGACCTTTCTCGCCGCGCCCGACATCGTCTCCGGCGAACTGGTGGAAGTGCTGGCGCCCCATGCGCCGCGCGGGGGCAGCATCTCGATGGTGTACCGAAGGTCCCAACGGGCGTCGCCCAAGCTGCTAGCCCTGGCCGACTTCCTCGGCGAGCGGCTCGGTAACCCGCCGCCGTGGGAACGGATGCTGGCGGACCACGCCGCCGCCCGCCGCTGAACCGTTCGGAAAAAGCGAAACCGCGATTCGTTTTTCTGCGGCTTATGGGCCTGTCGGGCCTTCCCTAAGCTGGCGGGCGACAGGCGCGCTTCGACGCCTGACAGGGAAGAAACGCAATGAACGATACCCTTGATAATCCTGCCCGCCGCACCGTGCTGGCCGGTGGCGTCGTGGCGGCGGCCACGCTGGCGGCGGGCGGCCTGGCCCAGGCGCTGGAGTCCGCCGACAACACCAAGGCCGGTGCGCGGGCGCCGGTCGATGTGATCATCGTCGGCGCCGGTTCGGCCGGCGCGGTGCTGGCCCGGCGCCTGAGCGAAAACGGCCAGCGGCGGGTGCTGTTGCTGGAGGCGGGGCACAGCTATGCGCCGGACCGTTATCCCGCGACCGTGGCCAGCAGCGACATCGTCGGCGCAAACGGCAACCGCGAGTTCGAGTGGGGCTACACGGCCCGGCCGGGTTATGTCGGGCACCCCATCGGCGCCCTGCGCGGCAAGGTGCTGGGCGGCAGCTCGGCGATCAACGGCGCGGTGGCGATCCGCGCCCGCCGCGAGGATTTCCGGCGCTGGAACCTGCCGGGCTGGAGCTTTGAAGAGCTGCTGCCGGCGTTCAAGAAACTGGAGCGCCACAGCGGCGGCGCCAGCGCGATCCACGGCCATGACGGGCCGTTGCCGGTGCGCCAACTGTCCACCGCGGACGTCACGCCGATGCAGAAGGCGTTCATCTACGCCACGGTCGCCAACGGCTACCGGATGGTCGACGACTTCGACGGCGCCCAGGCCAACGGCGTCGGCCCGTACCCGATGAACATCGTCGACGGCGTGCGGGTCAACACCGGCATGGCTTACCTCACCGACGAGGTGCGGGCCCGCAAAAACCTGCAGATCCGCGCCGACAGCCTGGTGGACAAAGTGCTGTTCGAGGGGACGCGGGCGACCGGCGTGCAACTGGCCAACGGTGAGCGCCTGCCGGCGGGTGAAGTGATCCTGTCGGCGGGCACCTACGGCAGCGCGGCGATCCTGCTGCGCTCCGGCATCGGCCCCGGCGACGACCTGCGCGCCCTGCAGATCCCCCAGGTGGCCGAGCTGCCGGTGGGGCAGCGGCTGGTGGATCATCCGTTCTACTACAACGCCTACGCCGCCAAACCGGACCTGATCGGCCGCCAGTCGCCGGCCATCGGCGCCAAGCTGTGGACCCACAGCCGCAGCGCCGCACCCGGCGAGTTGGATCTGCACATCACCGCCACCCACCTGTTTCCCCATGAGCAGAGCCCGACCCAGGTCGGCTTCGTGCTCGCGGTGGCCCTGACCCGGCCGCTGTCGCGGGGCCGGCTGAAGCTGGCCAGCCGCGATCCGTTCGCCGCGCCGGACATCGATCTGAACTTCCTCGCCGAGCCCGCCGACCGCCGGCGCCTGCTGGACGGCATCCGCCTGGCGCGGCGGATCGGCGCCACCGCGCCGCTGGCCGGGATGATCCATGCCGAGCTGAACCCGGGACCGGGCAACGATTCCGACGAGGCCCTGCTGACCAGCGCCCGCGCCACCCTCGACACCTATCACCACCCGACCTCCACCGCGCCCATGGGACGGCCGGGGGACGCCCATGCCGTGGTCGACCTGCAAGCGCGGGTGATCGGCACGCAAGGGCTGCGGGTGGTCGATGCGTCGATCTTCCCTGACGTGCCTTCGGTCGCCACCAACGTGACCGTGATCGCCACCGCCGAACACATCGCGGGCCTCTACGCCTGACCCCAAGAAGCTATCCCAAGAAGCTATCCCAAGGAACTTTACCCATGAACAACACCCCGGTCTTGAACTGGATCGACGGCCTTTGGCTGGACTCCGGCGTACACCACGACTCCTTCGACCCGGCCACCGGCGAACGTATCGGCCACTACGCCGAAGGCGGCCTGGCCGAAGCGCAATTGGGCATCGCGGCGGCCCGCCGGACGTTCCGTGACACCCCGTGGAAGGACGACCGCGCCTGGCGCGCCCGTGCCTTGCTGGAACTGGCGGACGCCTTCGAGCGCCACGCCGAAGCGCTCATCGACACGTTGGCGCTGGAGAACGGCAAGATCCGTCCCGAGGCTGGCTTCGAGGTCGCCATGGTGCCGTCCAAGCTGCGCTACTACGCGGGCCTGGCCCGCACCGAATACGGCCGCGCCGCCGAGCCGAAGCCAGGGCGGATCTCGCTGGTGCTGCGCCAGGCGGTGGGCGTGGCGGGGATCATCGTGCCGTGGAACTCGCCGGTGGTGCTGATGATCCGCTCGCTCGCCCCGGCGCTGGCCGCCGGTTGCACTGCCGTGGTCAAGATGCCGGGGCAGACCGCGCAGACCAACGCGCTGGTGGCGAAGATCCTCAGCGAAGCGCCGTCGTTGCCCCGTGGCGCGGTGAACCTGTTCAGCGAGCAGGGCGCGGCCGGTTCGATCCACCTGGTGGAGTCGCCCGACGTGCCGGTGATCAGCTTCACCGGCAGCACCGGTACCGGCCGGGCCATCTCCGCCGCCGGGGCGCAGCACCTCAAGCGCTTCGGCCTGGAACTGGGCGGCAAGACGCCGATGCTGGTGTTCGACGATGCCGACCTTGAGACCGTCGTGCCGGTGCTGGTCAAGGCCCTGACCGTGTTCGCCGGGCAGTTCTGCATGACCGGCTCGCGCCTGCTGGTGCAGCGGGACATCGCCACGGCGCTGACCGAGCGCCTGGCCGAACGCCTGAGTGCGGTGCGGGTCGGGCCGTCGGCGGATCCGGCCAGCGACATGGGGCCGTTGATCGACAAGGCCAACGTGCAGCGGGTCGACCGGGCGGTGGAGGAAGCCATCGCCGCCGGGGCGCAGGTGATCGTGCGCGGTGGCCCGGTCACCGACGGACCGCTGGCCCGGGGCGCGTTCTATCGCCCGACGCTGCTGCGGGTCAGCGACCCGGACCTGGCCATCGTCCGGCAGGAGACCTTCGGCCCGGTGCTGACCTTGCAGGTGTTCGACAGCGAGGCCGAGGCCGTCGAACTGGCCAACCGCAGCGAGTTCGGCCTGGCGGCCAGTGTCTGGACGCGGGATGGCGACCGCTCCCTGCGGGTGGCCCGTGAACTGGAGGCCGGCACCGTGTGGGTCAACGACTGGGCGGTGGTCTACGACGAGTTCGAGGAGGGCGGCTTCAAGCAGTCGGGGCAGGGGCGGCTGAACGGTGTGGCGGCGCTGGACGATTTCGTCGAGTACAAGCACATCGCCCTCAACCCTGGCCGGGGTGAGGCGTGAGCCCGATGCGAGCGACCCGACCCGTTGTTGTCGCGCTGCTGGCGGGGGCGCTGGCCGCGTCCCCGACCTTCGCCGCCGACCTGTCCCCGTCCACCACAAGGAGCGCTTCCGTGCCTGAGGACACACTCTATGACGCCTTGCTCGATGCGCTGCAGGCGACCTTCGGCCACCATCCCGGCTTTCGCGCGACCCACGCCAAAGGTGTGCTGGTGACCGGCACTTTCGTCGCCTCGGCGGCTGCGGCAGGCCTGAGCCGCGCTGAACATTGGCAGGGCCAGGCAGTGCCGGTGGTGCTGCGGTTCTCCAACTTCAGCGGCGTGCCGGCGACGGCGGACGGCGATCCGCTGGCCAGCCCGCGCGGGTTGGCGGTGCGCTTCAGCCTTTCAGACGGGACGTTCACGGACATCGTGACCCACTCGTTCGACGGCTTCCCGGTGGCCACGCCCGAAGACTTCCTGGGGTTCTTGCAGGGCATCGCCGCCAACGTCGCCGCCCCGGCGGATCCGGCACCGCTGCAAGCCTTTCTGGCGGGCCGCCCGAGGGCCCGGCAGTTTCTGGAGGCGCCTAAGCCTGCACCGTCGAGTTTCGTCGGCATCGACTACTTCGGCGTCAACGCGCTGGTGTTCAGCGACCGTCAGGGCAAGGAGCAGGCCGTTCGTTACCGCATCGAACCGCTGGCGCCGGAACCGACCTTGAGCGAGGCCGAAGCCGCCGCAAGACCGGCGGACTACTTGCAGGAGGAACTGGCGGCGCGGCTGGCCAAGGGGCCGGTGACGCTGCGCCTGATCGCGCAATTGGCGGCGCCGGGGGATGCCGTGGCCGACGGTTCGCTGCCCTGGCCCAGGAACCGCCGTGAGGTCGAGCTGGGCCGTTTCACCCTCGATGCGCTGCTGCCCGCCGGCGAGCAGCAAGCGGCCCAGCAGCGTCTGGACTTCAGCCCCGGGCGCTTGACGGACGGCATTGCGGCCAGCGCCGATCCGATGATCGTGGCGCGCGACCGGATCTACCGGCGCGCCGTGCTGCGCCGGCAGCAGCCATGAGCGTGGAGGCGGTGCGCTGGAAGCAATGGCTGCTGTCGTGGCTGATCGTGTGGCCGCTGTCGGTGTCCATGCCCTGGGCGCTGGCGGCGGTCTTGGAGATGGGGGATCTGCGGGTGCCGGAGTGGCTGTTCAAGGCCCTCGTCGCCGGGCTGATTTCCTTCAACATGGTCTATTGGCTGGTGCCCCGCAGCCACCGGTTGATGGCCCGCTGGCTACTGCGCTAGGCGCGGCGCCTGCCCGTTCCCGGCGGGAGCGGGCAGGCGTCGGGCTCAGCTGTGATGGATCTCGCGGTCCTTGGTTTCCGGCATGAAGAAGATGCCGAGGACGGCGGTCATCACCGCGATCACGATCGGGTACCACAGGCCGTAGTAGATGTCGCCCGTGGCCGCGACCATGGCGAACGCCACCGTCGGCAGGAAACCGCCGAACCAGCCGTTGCCGATGTGGTAGGGCAGCGACATCGAGGTGTAGCGGATCCGCGCCGGGAACAGCTCCACCAGCCACGCGGCGATGGGGCCGTAGACCATGGTCACGTAGATCACCAGGACCGTCAGCAGGAGCAGCACCATCGGGTAGTGGGTCTTGGCCGGGTCGGCTTTCTCCGGGTAGCCGGCGTCCTTGAGCGCGGCGCCGAGGCTGGCGGTGAAGGCGTCGTTCTGGGTCTTGAAGTCGGCGGCGGGCAGGTTGCCGCCTTCGAAGCTCTGGATGACCTTGTCGCCGATCTTCACCTGGGCCACGGTGCCCGGTTCGGCCTTCTCGTTGTTGTACGGAATCGCCCGTTTGGCCAGCACGGTCTTGGCCAGGTCGCAGGAGCTGGTGAAGCGCGCCTTGCCCACCGGGTCGAACTGGAACGAGCACTGGCCGGGGGCGGCGACCACCGTCACCGGGTTCTTCGCCTGGGCGGCGAAGACGTCCGGGTTACCGTACTGGGTCAGCGCGTGGAAGATCGGGAAATAGGTCAGCGCCGCCAGGATGCAGCCGGCCATGATGATGCCCTTGCGGCCGATGCGGTCGGACAGGCTGCCGAAGATCACGAAGAACGGCGTGCCGATCAGCAGCGAACCGGCGATCAGCAGGTTGGCGGTCTGCGGGTCGATCTTGAGCGTCTGCAACAGGAAGAACAGCGCGTAGAACTGCCCGGTGTACCAGACCACCGCTTGCCCGGCGGTGCCGCCGAGCAGGGACATGATCACCACCTTGAGGTTTTCCCAGCGGGCGAAGGATTCGGTCAGCGGCGCCTTCGACGCCTTGCCTTCGGCCTTCATCTTCTGGAACACCGGCGACTCGCTCAGTTGCAGGCGGATGTACACCGAGATGATCAGCAGCAGGATCGACAGCAGGAACGGGATCCGCCAGCCCCACGCCTCGAAGGCTTCGGTGCCCAGCGCGGTGCGGCAGGCGAGGATCACCAGCAGCGAGAGGAACAGGCCCAGGGTCGCGGTGGTCTGGATCCACGAGGTGAAGAAGCCGCGCTTGCCTTTCGGCGCATGTTCGGCCACGTAGGTGGCCGCGCCGCCGTACTCGCCGCCCAGCGCCAGGCCTTGCAGCAGGCGCAGGCTGATCAGGATGATCGGTGCCGCGACCCCGATGGAGGCGTAGCCCGGCAGCAGGCCCACCACCGCCGTGGAGACGCCCATGATCACGATGGTGATCAGGAACGTGTGCTTGCGGCCGATCATGTCGCCCAACCGGCCGAACACGATGGCGCCGAAGGGGCGCACGGCGAAGCCGGCGGCGAACGCGAGGAGGGCAAAGATGAACGCGGTGGTCTCGTTGACGCCGGCGAAGAAGTGCTTGGCGATGATCGCGGCCAATGAGCCGTAGAGGTAAAAGTCGTACCACTCGAACACCGTGCCCAGGGACGAGGCGAAGATGACCTTGCGCTCCTCCTTGGTGATGCCCTGCCGCGTTGTGCTGCTGTCGTCGATTGCCGCCATGGGTCTTCTCCGTCGTGCTTTTTGTTGTCAGGCCGGAGCACCTCTTCAACGTTTTCGTACCCGGGCCCTGGGGCTTGAATCGGATAAGCGCTTGCATGCTGCGTGGACAGGTGGAAAGCCTCGCGTCGCGGCGAGGTTTCCTTGAGCATAATCAGCTTCGCGCAGATATCCACTCGCCATCACGGGAAGGCGCGGCCCGGGCGCTACGCCTTGACCCAGCGCTGGCGGCTCCAGGCGCTCAACGAGTCCACGGCGAACACCAGCGCCAGCATCGCCAGGATCACCGTGCTGGCCTGGGCTTCCTGGAACAGGCTGAGGCTCACGTACAGCATCTGCCCCAGGCCGCCGGCGCCGACGAAGCCCAGCACGCTGGCCATGCGGATGTTGTTTTCCCAGCGGTACAGGCAGTAGGCGATCAGCTGCGGCGCCAGGTTCGGCAAGGTGCCGTAGCAGAAGGCGAGCACCGGGTTGGCGCCTTGCCGGCGCAGGGCTTCGGCCGGTTCCGGCGGGGTGTTCTCCAGCGCTTCGGCGAACAGCCGGCCGAGCACGCCGGTGGTGTGCAGGGCGAGGGCGAGGGTGCCGGCGTTGGGGCCGAGGCCGGCGGCCAGCACCATCAGCGCCGCCCAGACCAGCTCGGGAATCGCCCGCAGGGCATTGAGCAGCAGGCGCGCGGCGCTTTGCCCCGGCCAGCCGAAACGTCCGGCGGCGGGCAGCGCCAGCACCAGCCCCAGGCCGGTGGCGAGCAGGGTGCCCAGGGCCGACATGGCCAGGGTCTCCAGCGCGCCGTGGAGGATCGCGGACAGGTAACCGGCGCTCAGGTCGGGGCTGAGGAAACGCTGCACATAGGCGCCCATCTGCTTCAGGCTGGCGGCGCTGCCCAGTTCCGCCAGGTCCAGTTCCAGATAGGCGAACGAGGCGACCACCGCCCAGCCGATGGCAAGGATCAGCAATGCGTTGACCAGGCGCCTCATGCCAGCCTCCCGCGCAGCAGGCGGCTCAGCTGGTCGGCGCCCAGCACCAGCAGCAGGAAGGTCAGCAGCATGCTGGCGACTTCGCCGCCGGCGAACATGCGGATCGACAGGTCGATCTGCTGGCCGAGCCCGCCGGCGCCGACGAAGCCCATCACCACCGAGGCGCGGATCGCGCATTCCCAGCGGTAGACCGTGTACGACAGCAGCTCCGACGCCACGTTGGGCAGGATGCCGTAGGCGAACGCGCCCAGGCGACCGCTGCCGGCCTGCATGAGGGCGTGGGCCGGGCGCTGGTCGGTGGACTCGAAGATTTCCGCGTAGACCTTGCCGAGCATCCCGGCGTAGGTGATCGCGATGGCCAGTACGCCCGCCGCCGGCCCGAGCCCGACGGCCCGCACGAACAGCAAGGCCCAGACGATCTCCGGCACGCTGCGCAGGAAGATCAGCAGGCCACGCACCGGCCAGCGCAACAGGCGCCCGCAACGCCCGGGACGCCCACCGCGCGAAGCGGCGGACAGCGACAGGGCGCGGCTGGCCAGCAGGCTGGCGGGCGCCGCCAACAGCAGCGCGAGCGTCATCCCGGCGGTGGCGATGGCCAGGGTCTGCAGGGTGGCCTTGAGCAGCAGTTGCATGAACGCGTCGTCGTGGGCCGGCGGCCAGAAGCCGGCCACGAAACGGCCCATCTCGCTTTGGCTGTCGGCGCGCAGCAGCACGCCGGGATCCAGTTCGCTGAGCTGCACGCCCGGCCACAGCAGGGCGACGGCCAGCAGCGTCAGCAGCAGGCGCGGCCAGGCGGCGGGGTCGCGGGAATCGGCGCTCAGCATCGGGGGATCTGCATGGTCAGGGGCGGCACGACCGTCGGCGGGGATTGCAGCTGTTCATTGGCGTAGAGCGCGTCGAGCCGCTCGCGGTCCACCTCGGCGGCGGGGCAGTCGAACAGGATCCGGCCTTCGCGCAGGCCAATGATCCGCGGGAAGTGCGCCAGCGCCAGCTCCACCGCGTGCAGGCTCGCCACCAGCGTGACCCGGTGCTCGCGGGCATGGCGCGAGAGCACCGACAGGGTATGCCCGGCCAGCACCGGATCCATCGCCGACACCGGCTCGTCGGCCAGCAGCACTTCCGGCGCCTGGTACAGCACCCGGGCGATGCCGATCCGTTGCAGTTGGCCGCCGGACAGTTGCTGGCACTGGCTGAACAGTTTGTCGCTCAGATCCAGTTTCGCCAGCGCCGCCCGGGCGCCGGCCACGTCCAGCGGATGCAGCAGGCTGACCAGGCTGCGTAACAGGCTCCACTGGCCGAGCTTGCCGGCCAGCACCGCCGTCACCACCCGTTGCCGGGGCGGCAGGGGCGGCGCCTGGTGCACCAGGCCGATGCGGGCGCGCAGGCGCTGGCGCTGACCGGCGGACAGCTGCCAGGCGCGCTGGCCGAGCACGTCGAGTTCGCCGCCGCTGGGCTGCACGGCGGTGGCCAGCACGTTGAGCAGGCTCGACTTGCCGGCCCCGGACGGGCCGATGATCGCCACCTGCTCGCCGGCGCCGATGTGAAGGTCCACGCCTTGCAGGGCGTGGACGCCGTTGTCGTGGTGCAGGCGTCCCTGGGTCAGGCGCAGGGTCATTTCAGCAGTTCGGCGGCGCGGGCGGCTTCCTCGATGCCTTTGTAGTTGTCCGGGCTGGTCTCGATGAAACGGCTGGCGGCCTGCAGGTCGAGGATCTTCTTCTGCTCGGGGTTGGCCGGGTCGAGGGCGAGGAAGGCCTTCTTGATCTTCGCCGCCAGGGCCGGGTCGAGGGTGCCGCGCACGGTCCAGTT
This sequence comes from Pseudomonas sp. B7(2017), assembly GCF_002112745.1. Taxonomy (NCBI): domain Bacteria; kingdom Pseudomonadati; phylum Pseudomonadota; class Gammaproteobacteria; order Pseudomonadales; family Pseudomonadaceae; genus Pseudomonas; species Pseudomonas sp. B7(2017). The sequence continues at coordinate 117,686 of NZ_NEIP01000013.1, forward strand.
GTAGTCGTAGTAGGCCGGGGTGGTGGCGAAGACCTTCACCTTGGCGGTGTCGACCTTGCCGGCGTCCACCAGCTTCTGCCAGACACTGGCGTTCAGCACGCCGGCATCGACCTTGCCGGCCTGCACCCAGGCGACGGTGGCGTCATGGGCGCCGGAGTAGCCGACGCGGCTGAAGTAGGTTTCAGGCTTGATGCCGTCCTTGAGCATGAAATAGCGCGGCATCAGGCTGCCGGAGGTGGACGACACCGAACCGAAGGCGAAGGTCTTGCCCTTGAGGTCAGTCAGGCTCTTGACGTTGGGGTCGGCGGTGATGAACTTGCTGGTGAACTGCGCATCCTGCTCGCGCTGCACCAGCGGGATCACCGGGGTGGTGGCGTCGGTCTTCAGGCGGGCCTGGACGAAGGTGAAACCGCCGAGCCAGGCCATGTCGAGGCGGTCGGTGGCCAGTGCCTCGACCACCGCCGGGTAGTCCGCCACGGGGACGAATTTCACTTCCATGCCCAGTTGCTGTTCCAGGTACTTGCCCAGCGGCTCGAACTTGCGCAGCAGTTCGGTGGGGGCTTCATCGGGGATCGCGCTGACCCGCAGCACCTCGGCGGCGTTCGCCAGCAGCGAGGAAAAGGTCAGGGCCAGGCCAGCGGTCAGTGCCAGGGTACGTTTGAGCATGGAATTCTCCGTTTCATGAGCGTCGCAATCGAAGCGCCCGCGAAGAAGCCGGGCGCAACGTCAGGTTAGACGAAACGGGCGGTGTTATACGCACTCATGCCGGCGTTGGCGAGTCTGCCGAAGGTGTCGGTGGCCGGCATGTGTGGCGATTTGTTGCGCCTGCTGCCGACACCTTGTCCGTAAGCCGGGCCGCGTGCCTCAGAACGCGTAGGGAATGCTGATCTTGGCCCAGAGCATTTCGCCCTCGGGGCGGTTTTCCACGTCGAACTCCTTGGCCCAGCGGATCTCCGCGCTGGCGTACTTGAGAAAGGTGAAATACAGGGCAGGACCTATGGCGAACACCTTGCCGCGCACGCCGTCGTTCACGTCTTCGCCGGCGAACTGCACGGTGTGGCCGAACTGCTTGTCGTCGGTGGTCTGCTTGAGGAAGTAGCCGTTGACGCCCAGGCGCAGGTTGTCGGTGACGCGGTAGCTGGCCGAATAATCGAAATGGAAGATCTGCCCGGACTTGTAGTCGGTGTCCTTGTTCTTTTCGTTGAAGCTGTAGGTGGTCTTCATCGACAGTTCGGTGCGCTCGGTCGGCAGCCAGGTGAACGAGAACAGTGGCTTGTACGTCCAGAAGTTGTTGCTGGTGTTGGCCAGGCGTTCGGCGTCGTACTCGCCGGTGGGCGCGGTGATCTCCACGGCGGCGCCGAGGGTGAGGTTCTTGCCCATGTCCCACAGGATGATCGGGGCGAACGTGGTGTCGCCCATGCTCTCGCGGGTGTCGCTGAGGCCGAACGCCGCCACTTCCTGCTTCATCCACGGCTGGGCGACGTAACCGGCGAGCCGCCCGCCGAGCACCCGCACCGGGCTCAGGTAATCGAGGCGCGGCACCACGGCGGTGGACTCGATCTCGACGTTCGGCACCTTGCCGCCCAGGGAACTGATGTTGAGCTTGGTCGCCTTGTAGTGGTTGTAGTAGAGGTTGAACGCGACCATGTTTTCCGGAAGGTTGTCGACGTCCAGCGGCAGGACGAAGAAACCGTCGGTGCCGGGGCCGATGTTGTCGACGCCGGACTCGGTGGCCAAGGCGGGCAAGGGGAGTGCGCCGACCGTCAGCATCAGGGCCAACGGGAAGGGACGTGTCGCGCGGTTCGGGCTCATGGTTGTCCTCGTTATTATTGTGATGGGGACGCGGCGCGGCCGCACGGGGCGCCGGCAGCCTAGGATCAAGCCTTTGGCGCACGCCGGGGCAGGGTATTGGCGGACACGCAGGGGGGCATCTGCGGACAGGCCGCCGGCCCTGTGCTAACTTCTTGTGACATAACCGGTTACAAAAATAACAACTCAGCACGATCCGGAATGTCCAGCCCCATGAACGTCAAAGTCCAAGACCCCACCTACGAACTGGCGCTGGTGTCGCCGTTCCTGCTGCAGACCCTGGCCGAAGTCGCGCAGCTCAAGGGCATCCAGCCGCAAACCCTGTGCCGTGGCCTGGGTTTCACTCTCGACGACCTGCAGGACCCGGCGCAGCGCATCTCCTACCGCCAGGCCGTGGCCATGATCCAGCGCGCGCTCAAGGCCTTGCCCAACCAGGGGCTGGGCCTGTGGGTCGGGGCGCAGAACGTGCTGGGCACGCTGGGCCTGCTGGGCCACGTGCTGTCGCTGTGCAAGACCCTGCGCGACGCCTTCGCCCTGGGCATCCGCCATCAGCACACCTCCGGCGGGATCGTGGTGTCCAGCGTGGACGTGGTGGGGGAGCAGGTGTTCGTCAACGCCGAATGCCGCCTACCGTTCGCCGAAGTGCAGATGTTCGCGGTGGAGGAGTTCTTCGCCAGCCTGCTGGTCTACGGGCGGGCTTTGGTGGGGGAGGACTTCAAGGCCATCGCGGTGGAGTTCGTCCACGCCGCGCCGGACTACCTCGACGAATACCGGCGCCTGCTGGGGCCGGACGTGCGCTTCGGCTGCCTGCACAACCGCATGCTGCTCGACGTGTGCTGGCTGGACGTGAACCTGCCCAACCACCATTCGCTGGCCTTGCGTCAGGCGGTCAAGCTGCTGGAACTGGAGGCGGCGCAGGTGCACCAGAAACTGGACCTGATCCAGGCCGTGGAGCGGGCGATCGCGCGGGACCTGAGCCGGGGCAGCCACATCGAGAAGATCGCCGGCGACCTGAACATGAGCAGCCGCACCCTGCGCCGACGCCTGACCGAGCATTCGCTGACCTTCGAAGCATTGCTGGAGCAAGTGCGCCAGGCCCGCACCATGAGCCTGTTGGCCAACCCGCAGATGCCCATCGAACGCATCACCGAGGAAGTCGGCTACAGCGACGTGCGCAGCTTCCGCCGGGCGTTCAAGCGCTGGACGGGGATGAGCCCCAGCGCGTGGCGCCATGACGGCGGCGCTCACGAATAACCTCTGTTCTGAACCCACACAAACCCTCCGGCTACAGTTAAACTCCGCGCTCTTTCCCAAGGAGTTCACATGAGTCACTACCAGCCGGGCATCCTCGCCACCCCCGTTCCGCCGCAGGCACGTCACCTGTTTTTCGCCCTTGAATCGCTTGAGGCGCTGCCGCAGGCGATCGACAACCTGCTGAACCTGGTGGACGGCAAATCGGCGGTGGTCGGTTTCGGCGAGTCCCTGGCCAAGGCGCTCAAGGTGGACATCGACGGCCTGCGCAGCTTCCCGGCGCTGACCGGCGTGGGCGTGGAGAACCCGTCGACCCAGCATGCGCTGTGGGTCTGGCTGCACGGCACCGACCGTGGCGAACTGCTCAACCGCAGCCACGCGTTCGAGGCGGCGCTGGCCCCGGCCCTGCGCCTGGTGCAGAAGCAGGAAGCCTTCCGCCACATGGGCGGCCACGACCTCACCGGTTACGAGGACGGCACCGAAAACCCCCACGACGAAGCCGCCGTGGCCGCCGCGCTGGTCAGCGAGGGCGCGCAGGGCCTGGTCGGCGGCAGCTTCGCCGCGATCCAGCAATGGCAGCATGACCTCAAGGGGTTCCACGCGCTGTCCGCCGAAGACAAGGACAACATCATGGGCCGTCGCCTGAGCGACAACGAAGAGATCGACGACGCGCCGGTCTCCGCCCACGTCAAACGCACCGCCCAGGAAAGCTTCGCGCCCGAAGCGTTCGTGGTGCGCCGTTCGATGCCGTGGATCGAAGGCGACCGCGCCGGCCTGATGTTCCTCGCGTTCGGCTTCTCCCTCGACGCCTTCGAAGCGCAGCTGCGGCGCATGAGCGGCCTGGAGGACGGCATCACCGACGGCCTGTACCGCATCAGCCGGCCGATCACCGGCGGCTATTACTGGTGCCCGCCGCTCCAGGACGGTCGCCTCGACCTGCGCGCCTTGCGCATCGGCTGAGGGCTCGGCATGGACGTGGTGCGGTGGGGCATGATCGGCTGCGGCAGCGTCACTGAACGCAAGAGCGGCCCGGCGCTGCGCAAGGCGCCAGGTTCGGCGTTGGTGGCGGTGATGGGGCGACGGCTCGACGCCGTCAGCGACTACGCCGCCCGCCACGGCGTCGGGCGGTTCTACACCGACGCCGACGCCCTGATCAACGACCCCGAGGTGGACGCGGTGTACATCGCCACGCCTCCCGACAGCCATCACGCCTACAGCCTCAAGGTCGCCGCCGCCGGCAAGCATTGCTGCGTGGAAAAGCCCATGGCGCTCAACGCCGGGCAAAGCCGCGAGATGCACCAGGCGTTCGCCGATGCCGGCCTGCACCTGTTCGTGTCCTATTACCGCCGTTCCCTGCCGCGCTTCCGGCAGGTGCGGCAATGGCTGGACGAAGGGCGGATCGGCGAGGTCCGGCTGCTGAGCTGGACGCTGACCAAGGCGCCGTCGACGACCGACCTTGAGGGCGGCGACAACTGGCGCACCGACCCGGCGGTGGCCGGCGGCGGCTATTTCGCCGACCTGGCCAGCCATGGCCTGGACCTGTTCCAGTACCTGCTCGGCGACATCGTCGACGTGGCCGGCTTCACCGCACGCCAGGCCGGGCTGTACGCGGCCGAAGATGCCGTCGGCGCCAGTTGGCGGTTCGCCGGCGGCGCCCTGGGCATGGGCTGCTGGAGCTTTGCCGCGGATCGGCGCGAGGACCGGGTCGAGATCGTCGGCAGCCGCGGGCGGATCGGTTTTTCCGTGTTCGACGAACAACCCGTCGAACTGCACGCCGATGAATACGTCAGCCTGCACATCTCCCATCACGAACACATCCAGTGGCATCACGTCCTGGGCATGAACGCCCACATCCGCGGCCAGGCGCAGCACCCGGCGGTGGCCGCCGAGGCCCTGAAGACCGATTGGGTGATGGACCGGATCCTCAAGCGCGGGTGACGCCCTGCGGCTTCCGGACTGACGCCATCGCCAGCAGGCTGGCTCCCACAAGGGATCTCGGTCGGCTGCAAGGTTGGCGATCACTGGAGAACAATGTGGGAGCCAGCCTGCTGGCGATGACGCCAGTGAGCGCACCGCAGGGCAAGACAGCCGCTCCCGCAGCCACCGCATCTAAGGTTATGCCCAAACAATATTTCTCAAGCCTGACACCGCTTCCCTAAGATCACGTCATAACTCGTTATGACAAGTGATCGCCGATGACCGACAACCTCCTTTCCCTGGGCAGCGTCCCGTTGCACACCCAACTGCGCGATGTGCTGCGCACGCGCATCCTCGACGGCCAATACCCGCAAGACAGCCAGATGCCCTCCGAAAGCGAGTTGGGCGCGATGTTCAAGGTCAGCCGCATCACCGTGCGCCAGGCGCTGGGCGATCTGCAGAAGGAAGGGCTGATCTTCAAGATCCACGGCAAGGGCACGTTCGTCGCCAAGCCCAAGACTTTCCAGAACGTCAGCACCCTGCAAGGCCTGGCCGAATCCCTGGCCGGCCGCGGCTACGAGGTGATCAACCGCCTGCGCAGCTTCAGGTTCATCGCCGCCGACGCGCGCATCGCCGAACGCCTGCAAGTGGCCGAAGGCGACACCGTAGCGCAGATCAAGCGCGTGCGGCTGATCAACCGCGAGCCGGTCTCGCTGGAAATCACCTACCTGCCCAAGCACCTGGGCGAGCGCCTGGAAAAGGCCGACCTGGTGACCCGCGACATCTTCCTGATCCTGGAGAACGACTGCGGCCTGGCGCTGGGGCATGCGGACCTGGCCATCGACGCGGTGCTGGCCGACGACGACCTGACCCAGGCGCTGGGCGTCGAGGCCGGTTCGCCGATCATGCGCATCGAGCGCCTGACCCACGATGCCGACGGCCAGCCCCTGGATTTCGAACACCTTTACTACCGCGGCGATGCGTTCCAGTACCGCCTGCGGATCGACCGGCAAAAAGGGGAGCGCACATGACGCAGGATTCGACGGCAGGCACCACCATCGAACAGGAATACGACATCGTCGTGATCGGCGGCGGCACCGCCGGCCCCATGGCGGCGATCAAGGCCAAGGAGCACAACCGCGACCTGCGCGTTCTGCTGGTGGACAAGGCCAACGTCAAGCGCAGCGGCGCGATCAGCATGGGCATGGACGGCCTGAACAACGCGGTCATTCCCGGCCATTCGACGCCTGAGCAGTACACCAAGGAAATCACCGTCGCCAACGACGGCATCGTCAACCAGGCGGCGGTGTACGCCTACGCCACCCACAGCTTCCAGACCATCGAGCAGCTCGACCGCTGGGGCGTGAAGTTCGAGAAGGACGAAACCGGCGACTACGCCGTGAAGAAAGTCCACCACATGGGCGCCTACGTGCTGCCGATGCCGGAAGGGCACGACATCAAGAAAGTCCTCTACCGCCAATTGAAGCGGGCGCGGGTGAGCATCACCAACCGTCTGGTCTGCACCCGCCTGCTGACGGACGAAGAGGGCACGGTCAACGGCGTCATGGGTTTCGACTGCCGCACCGCCGACTTCCATGTGATCAAGGCCAAGGCGGTGATCCTGGCCTGCGGCGCCGCCGGGCGCCTGGGCCTGCCGTCCTCCGGCTACCTGATGGGCACCTACGAGAACCCGACCAACGCCGGCGACGGCTATGCCATGGCCTACCACGCCGGGGCCGAACTGGCGAACCTGGAATGCTTCCAGATCAACCCGCTGATCAAGGACTACAACGGCCCGGCCTGCGCCTACGTCACCGGCCCCCTGGGCGGCTACACCGCCAACAACAAGGGCGAGCGCTTCATCGAATGCGACTACTGGAGCGGGCAGATGATGCGCGAGTTCCACCAGGAACTGGAAAGCGGCAACGGGCCGGTGTTCCTCAAGCTCGATCACCTGGCCGAAGAAACCATCCAGGACATCGAACAGATACTGCACAGCAACGAACGCCCGAGCCGCGGCCAGTTCCACGCCAACCGCGGCACCGACTACCGCACGCAGATGGTCGAGATGCACATCTCGGAGATCGGCTTCTGCAGCGGCCACTCGGCGTCCGGGGTGTGGGTCAACGAGCGGGCCGAGACCTCGGTCAAGGGCCTGTATTCGGCCGGTGACATGGCGGCGGTGCCGCACAACTACATGCTCGGCGCGTTCACCTATGGCGGGTTCGCCGGGCAGAACGCGGCGCAGTTCGTGGAAGGGCGCGGGTTCACCGCACTGGATGCCGAACAGATCGAGCGGGAGCGGGCGCGGGTGTTCGCGCCGCTTGCGCGCGAGCACGGCCTGCCGCCGGCCCAGGTCGAGTACAAGCTGCGGCGCTTCGTCAACGACTACCTGCAACCGCCGAAGGTGACCAAGAAGATGGAGATCGGCCTGCAACGCTTCAGCGACATCGAACGCGACCTCGAACAGCTCAAGGCCCACAACGCCCATGAACTGATGCGCGCCATGGAAGTCAGCGTGATCCGCGACTGCGCCGAAATGGCCGCCCGCGCCTCGCTGTTCCGCACCGAAAGCCGCTGGGGCCTGTACCACTACCGGGTCGACCACCCCGAGCGCAACGACCGCGAATGGTTCTGCCATTGCCACCTGAAGAAAGGCGAGGACGGGCGCATGACCAGCTTCAAGAAGCCCGTCGAGCCTTACATCATTCCCCTGGACGCCGTTGAAATGCAGGCCTACGACCGCCTGCGGGTCGGCGCCGCCTGAACCGCACCCAGAGAGAGCCCCGACCATGGCCCATCAAGCCCAGGATATCTTTTTCCGCTCCAACGCCCCCGTCACCGTGGACGAGGACAAATGCATCGCCGACAAGGGCTGCACCGTATGCGTCGACGTCTGCCCGATGGATCTGCTGGCGATCAACCCGGCCACGCAGAAGGCCTACATGGCCTTCGACGAGTGCTGGTACTGCATGCCCTGCGAAAAGGACTGCCCGACCGGGGCGGTGAAAGTGGAGATCCCGTACCTGCTGCGCTGATCCGTGGCGCGCTCACTGACGCCATCGCCAGCAGGGCTGGCTCCCACCGTTTTCTATCTGCCCCACAAGCCACCGTGCGGGAGCCAGCCTGCTGGCGATGAGGCCGCCACCGACAACGCAAGACGCCATCCGGCCACCCCGGACGCCAAGACAAGAACATCCCGCGTTTCCCACCGCCCACCGACAGCGGCGCAAACGCACCGTCCGAACCTAAGCCGTGGTGAGCCCATGACCTCTTTTTTTGCTGTGACCGACAACGCCGACATCCTCGCCCTGCAACCGCGCCTGACCGCCGAGGATCCGGGCGTGCGCCGCATCGCCCTGATCGACCTGGCCGACCTCGAAGAGCCCGACGGCCTGCTGTGGCTGGTGGACCGGCTGACGGACGATCCCGCCGAAGACGTGCGCGCCGAAGCGGCGCGCCTGCTGGAGGCCTGGGAAGACGCGCCGGTGGTCGAGGCCTTGTGCCGGGCCCTGACCGATCCGTCGCCGGCGGTGCAGGCCGCCGCGGCGCAAAGCCTGAGCCTGCTCAAGAGCGAAGCCGCAGGCCGGGTGATCCTGCCGTGGACGGCGCACGCCGCAACCTGTGTGCGCACGGCGGCCTGGCGGGCCCTGCGAGAACTGCGCCTGGCCGAAGCGGCACCGGCAGCGGTGGCGGCGCTCGACGACGCCGAGGCGGGCGTGCGCCGCGAAGCGGTGGGGGTGCTCGGCTGGCTCAAACGGCTCGATGCGCTACCGGCGCTGGCACGGCTGGCCAGCACCGACCCGGACAGCGAAGTGCGCCGCGCCGCCACCGGCGCCCTTGGGCTGGCGTCCGGCGCCGATGTGCTGCCCGCCCTGCAACGGGCGTTGCAGGACGCGGCCTGGCCCGTGCGCGAAGAAGCCGCCACGACCCTGGGCAAGGTCGGCCACCCCGACGCCGGCCCGGCCCTGATCCAGGCCCTGAGCGACGACTACTGGCAAGTGCGCCTGCGCGCCGCCCGCAGCCTCGGTCGCCTGCGCCATGTCGCCGCGTTGGATGCGTTGATCGAGACCCTGGGCCACCGCATCAGCAACCTGCGCAAGGAGGCGGCGTTGGCCCTGGGCGAACTCAACGACCGCGGCGCGGTGGCCGCGTTGCAGGCCGCCCAGGACGACGGCGACCCGGAAGTGCGCAAGGCCGTGCGCATTGCCTTGAGTCAGTTGCAATGAGCCCGTTGGCCATCGGCAATGCCTCGGCCGGGCAGACATTGCGCTTGAACTGGCCGGACGGGCGCGAACAGCGCCTGGGGCACGCGGAGTTGCGCCGCCGCTGCCCGTGCTCGCAGTGCCGGGCCTTGCGCCTGCGGGGCATGACACCGCAGGTCGATGAGCGAGTCCGGATCATCGAACTCAACCCCCAGGGCTATGGCCTGCAACTGGTGTTCAGCGACGGCCATCAGCGCGGGATCTACCCGTGGCAGTACCTGGCGCAACTCACCTGCTGACCTGCCGCAATTCCAACTGTGGGAGCCAGCCTGCTGGCGATGGCGGTGGATCAGCCTCGACAGGTGCAGGATGTGCCGGCGTCATCGCTTGCAGGCAAGCGCCTACAGGGTTTGCGGGGGCAGCAAATCCTGCATTCATCCGCCCCCGCATGGCTCACTGCGCAGCCGTCATCGCCGGCCGGCAGCCCCGGAAGATGTCCAGCCCCGGCTGGTACAGCGAGGTCTTGACTTCGAACAGCCCCAGCACCGAGTGGAACAGGTTGTCGTGGCTCAGGTCCGGCTGGCCGCTTTTGCCTTGCAGGCAGCCACGGTCGATGCCCATTTGCGCCAAGGTATTGTTGCCGAACCACATCACCATCGGCACATGGGTCTGCGCCTCGGGAGCCAAGGCGTAAGGCGCGGCGTGCAGGTACAGGCCGTTCTCGCCCAGGGATTCGCCGTGGTCGGAAACGTACAGCATCGACGTGTCGAGGGTGTCCTGGTTGCGCTTGAGCAGCTCGATCACCTTGGCCAGGAAGTGGTCGGTGTACAGGATCGTGTTGTCGTACACGTTCACCAGTTCCTCGCGGCTGCAACTGCCCAACTGGTTGGTGTGGCAGATCGGCTTGAAGCGTTCCTGCTCCTTCGGGTAGCGCTCGTAGTATTCCGGGCCGTGGCTGCCGTCGGCGTGCAGGACGATGATCGCGTGGCCCTTGAGGCTGTCGATGTAGCCCTGCAGGTCCGCCAGCAGCGCCTCGTCCAGGCAGTTGTTGCCGTCGCAGAACGGCCCCGGCTGGTTCTTGGCGATGTCGCGGTGCGGCACCCGCAGGCAGGTGCCCTTGCAGTCGCTGTTGTTGTCCAGCCACAGCACCTGCACGCCGGCGCGCTGGAGGATGTCGAGCAGGCCTTCGTAGGTCTTGCCTTTCTTGTCGCTGTAGTCCTCGCGGGGGAACATCGAGAACATGCACGGCACCGACACCGCCGTGGACGTGCCGCAGGAGTGCACCTGGGTGAAGTTGAGGATGTCCAGCTTGCTCAGCTCGGGGTTGGTCTCGCGCTCATAGCCGTTGAGCGAGAAGTGGTCGGCCCGGGCGGTTTCGCCGACCACGAACACCATCAGCGACTTCTTCCCGCGGGCGGTGGCCTTGGCGCTCATCACCGCGTCTTCGCCGACGGCCTGCACCACGAAGTGCTTTTTGATCCCCAGCCGCTGCTTGGCGTACTTGCTGATCGCGTAGATGTAGTTGGTCGGGTTGATGAAGTGGGTGAGCTTGTCTTCCTCGCGGAAGATCGGCGCGTAGGTCGAGTAGAACGCACCCACCGACGCGCCGATCACCAGCACGCAGGCCACCATCACCAGCACCTTGTTCAGCAGCCCGCGGAAGAACGGCCGGTACGCCACCGGCCAGCGCCAGATCAGCGCCGCCGGCACCACGCCGAGCACCAGCACATAGGCCAGCAGCTTGCCGCTGAGCAGCGCGGAGGCTTCTTCCGGGTTGGTTTCGAACACGTTCTGGATCATCACCGTGTCGATGGTGATGCCGTACTCGTTCATGAAATAGGCGGCGCAGGCCGAGAGCAGGGCGACCAGGGTCAGCGCCGGCTTCAGCGTCCAGCGGAACGACACCAGGGTCAGCAGCAGGGTGATGGCGGCCCACAGGAACAGGCCGAATGAGGCGAAGAACGCCAGCTTGTGTGCGCCCTGCAAGGTGATCAGCGTGCCCAGCGCCTTCCATGTCGCCAGGTTGTACAGCGCCACCAGCGCCAGGGAAAACAGCAGTACCAGACGGGTGGGGGTGATGGACGGTAAACGCAGTCCTTTGCCTGCAGCCATTGGGTTTTTTCCTCTACTCGAATAGAAAACACACGCGGTTCGCGTGCAACTGTAGAAGATCGTTGGTCAAAATTTCGTAAACATCCTGTAACAAACCTTCGGTGATGGTCAGGGTTCATGCGCCAGGACGATGGATGACCAGGATCCTTGTGGGCATAGAACTGCGGCCGCTGCTGAATTCTGTGGGAGCCAGCCTGCTGGCGATGGCGGTGTGCATGGATCCTGCGGACACCGGTGATACCTGTGGGAGCCGGCTTACCGGCGATGGCGGGGGGCCAGTCACCGCAGATGTCGGCAGTGCCGGCCTCATCGCTGGCAAGCCAGCTCCCACAGGTTTTTGCGGTGGGCACAGAACTGCGGCCGCTGCTGAATTCTGTGGGAGCCAGCCTGCTGGCGATGGCGGTGTGCATGGATCCTGCGGACACCGGTGATACCTGTGGGAGCCGGCTTGCCGGCGATGGCGGGGGGCCAGTCACCGCAGATGTCGGCAGTGCCGGCCTCATCGCTGGCAAGCCAGCTCCCACAGGTTTTTGCGGTGGGCACAGAACTGCGGCCGCTGCTGAATTCTGTGGGAGCCAGCCTGCTGGCGATGGCGGTGTGCATGGATCCTGCGGACACCGGTGATACCTGTGGGAGCCGGCTTGCCGGCGATGGCGGGGGGCCAGTCACCGCAGATGTCGGCAGTGCCGGCCTCATCGCTGGCAAGCCAGCTCCCACAGGTTTTTGCGGTGGGCACAGAACTGCGGCCGCTGCTGAATTCTGTGGGAGCCAGCCTGCTGGCGATGGCGGTGTGCATGGATCCTGCGGACACCGGTGATACCTGTGGGAGCCGGCTTGCCGGCGATGGCGGGGGGTCAGGCAACAGAGATGTCGGCAGTGCCGGCCTCATCGCTTGCAGGCAAGCTCCTACAGGTTTTGGCCTGACTGACGGTCGTTGCCAGAAAAACCCCGGTAGAGTACAAATGTACTCCATGACGACCCTGACTCCCCGCCGTACCGCCATCCTGACCTTCATCCGCGAACGCATCGCCGAACACGGTCAGCCCCCGAGCCTCGCTGAAATCAGCGAGGCTTTTGGTTTCGCCTCCCGCAGCGTGGCGCGCAAGCATGTGCTGGCGCTCACCGAAGCCGGGTTCATCGAGGTCAATCCGCATCAGGCCCGGGGCATCCGCCTGCTCAACCAGCCGCCGCGTCCGGAGCTGCTGGACGTGCCGGTGCTGGGCCGGGTGGCGGCGGGTGCGCCTATCGGCGCCGACGCCGAGGTCCACAACCGCCTGATGCTCGACCCGGCGCTGTTCGCCCGCGCACCGGACTACCTGCTGCGGGTGCAGGGCGACTCGATGATCGAGGACGGCATCCTCGACGGCGACCTGGTGGGCGTGCGGCGCAACCCCGAGGCGCTCAACGGCCAGATCGTGGTGGCGCGCCTCGACGGCGAGGTCACCATCAAGCGTTTCGAGCGGGTCGGCGATGAAGTCCGCCTGCTGCCGCGCAACCCCGCGTACCGGCCCATCGTGGTGCGGGCCGACCAGGACCTGGCCATCGAAGGGGTGTTCTGCGGCCTGGTGAGGCAAGGCTGATGGGCGCCGTCGTTGCGTTGGACACGCTGTTCAATGGCGGCCAGGTCTGGAAGGGCCGGCCCGCAGCCCCGGCCGCCAGCCCACAGCCCACCGGCCACCCTGCGCTGGATGCGGCGCTGCCCGGCGGCGGCTGGCCGGAGTCGGCGTTGAGCGAAATCCTGTTCGCAGGCCCCGGCGTCGGCGAGCTGCAACTGGTGTGGCCGACCCTGGCGCGGCTGTCGACGGCGGGCGAGCGCATCGTGCTGGTGGCGCCGCCGTTCGTGCCGTACCCCCAGGCCTGGGCCAATGCCGGCGTCGATCTGCGCCAGTTGTCGGTGATCCGGGCCGGCGAGCGCGAGGCCCTGTGGGCGGCGGAGCAATGCCTGCGCTCGGGCAGTTGCGGCGCGGTGCTGTGCTGGCCGCACAAGGCCGATGACCGGGCGCTGCGGCGCTTGCAGGTGGCGGCGGAAACCGGCCAGACCCTGGCGTTCGCCTGGCGCCCGTTGAGCGAAGCGGCCAACCCGTCGCCGGCGGCGCTGCGGATCGCCGTCGACGCCCGACCGGCGCAGCTGCGGGTGCTCAAGTGCCGTGGCGGGCTGGCCCGCACGGCGCCGATCGCCTTTGCCGTGGGGCATTGAGGCCGCCATGCGCTGGGTCTGCATCCTGTTTCCGCAATTGGCGCTCGACGCGGTGCTGCGTCAACGCCCCGATCCCGACCAACCGTTGGCGCTGCTCAGCGGCCCGGCCCAGCGCCGTGTGCTGCAGGCCGTGAACGACGCGGCCAGGGCCCAGGGCCTGCGCCCCGGCCAGTCGATGACCGCCGCCCAGGCCCTGACCCGGGATTTCGCCAGCGCCGAGTACGACATGGCCGAGGTCGAACACTGGCAATGCTTTCTCGCCGCCTGGGCCTACCGCTTCAGCGCGCAGGTCAGCGTGCATTACCCGCGCACCGTGGTGTTCGAGATCGAGTCCAGCCTCGGCCTGTTCGGTTCCTGGGCACAGTTCGAGGCGCTGCTGCGCTCGGAGCTGACGGCGCTGGGCTTTCGCCACCGTATCGTCGCCGCGCCCAACCCGGCGGCGGCGCGGGTGCTGGCCAACGTCGGCGACGGTCTGGTGGTGCCCGACGGCGAAGCCTTGCGCCATCATCTGGGACGGCTGCCCGTCGACCGGGTCGGGCTGGCGCCGAACGTGGCCACGGCGCTGGAGCGCATGGGCCTGCGCCACCTCGGCCAGGTGCAGGCCTTGCCGCGTCAGGCCCTGGCAAGGCGTTTCGAGGCGCAGGTGCTCAAGCACCTGGACACCCTGTTCGGCGCACGGCCGCTGGCGCTGGCGTTCTATCAGCCGCCGGACCGCTTCGACGTACGCATCGAGCTCAATTTCGACGTGCAGTCCCATCAGGCGCTGCTGTTCCCGTTGCGCCGCCTGACCGCCGACCTGGCGGCGTTCCTCTGCGGCCGCGACAGCGGTGTGCAGCGGTTCGACCTGCACCTTGAGCATGCCGGCCTGCCGGACACGTTGATCAAGGTCGGCCTGCTCAGCGCCGAGCGCGATCCGGCGATGCTGTTCGAACTGGCCCGCGGGCGCCTGGAACAGGTGCAGGTCGAGGCGCCGGTTCGCGGGTTTCGCCTGTGCGCCGAGGACCTGCCCGACTTCGTGCCCCAGCATCAGGAGCTGTTCGACGAGCGTCCCCAGCAGACCTTGCCCTGGGAACAGCTGCGCGAACGCCTGCGCGCCCGGCTGGGGGACGACGCGGTGCAGGGCCTGCGTTTCCAGGCCGATCACCGCCCCGAATGCGCATGGCAAACCGGTGTCGACAAACTGCCTTGCGCGCCGCTGCCGGGCGTGCACCGTCCGGGCTGGTTGCTGGACGAGCCGCAGGCGGTGCCCGAGGGGGCGGCGCGGATCCTCATGGGCCCGGAGCGCATCGAATCCGGCTGGTGGGACGGTGACGACGTGCGCCGCGACTACTACCTGATCCAGAACCGCGCCGGGCAGCAGGGCTGGGCCTACCGGACGGTGGGCGAGGGCGGTCCGCTGTGGCTGCAGGGCTGGTTCGCATGAGCGACGGCTACGCCGAACTGCACTGCCTGTCGAACTTCAGTTTCCAGCGCGGTGCCTCCAGTGCGCTGGAGCTGTTCCAGCGGGCGAAGCAGCAGGGCTACCAGGCCCTGGCGATCACTGACGAATGCACCTTGGCCGGGATCGTCCGGGCTTGGCAGGCGGCGAAATCCGTTGAACTGCCGCTGGTCATCGGCAGCGAGGTGCGCATCGACCAGGGCCCGAAACTGGTGCTGCTGGTGGAGACCCTCGAAGGCTATCAGGCCCTGTGCGGCCTGATCACCCGTGCCCGGCGGCGCACGCAGAAAGGCTGCTATCAGGTGCTGCGCGAGGACTTCAGCGAGCCGCTGCCGGGGTTGCAGGCGCTGTGGGTGCCGGACGCCACCGATGACATTGAAGAAGGCCGCTGGCTGCGGCAGGCCTTCGGCGAGCGCCTGTGGCTGGCGGTGCAGCTGCATTGCGGGCAGGACGACCGCCAACGGCTGGCGGCGTTGCTGGAACTGGCCGACGGGCTGGGCATCCCGGCGCTGGCCAGCGGCGACGTGCACATGCACGCCCGTGGCCGCCGGGCGTTGCAGGACACCATGACCGCGATCCGCCACCACGTCCCGGTGGCCGAGGCCGGGCTGCGCCTGCACCCCAACGGCGAGCGGCACCTGCGCAGCCTCGACGCGCTGCGCGGGCTCTATCCGCCGGCCCTGCTGCAAGCCTCGGTGGATCTGGCCCGGCGCTGCACCTTCGACCTGGGGCAGTTGCAGTACCGATACCCACAAGAGCTGGTGCCCGACGGGCACACCGGCCGTTCCTGGCTGCGGCGACTGACCAAGGACGGCATCGCCTGGCGCTGGAAAAAAGGGGCGCCCTACAAGGTGCTGAGGCAGATCAACAAGGAACTGAAACTGATCGCCGAGCTGGGTTACGAAAGCTACTTCCTCACCGTCCACGACGTCGTGAGGTTCGCCCGCGATCAGCGCATCCTCTGCCAGGGACGCGGCTCGGCGGCCAACTCGGCGGTGTGCTTTGCCCTGGGCATCACCGAGATCGACCCGGACCGCACCACGCTGCTGTTCGAGCGTTTCATGTCCAAGGAGCGCAACGAGCCGCCGGACATCGACGTGGATTTCGAACACGAACGCCGCGAAGAGGTCCTGCAGTATGTGTTCCGCCGTTACGGCCGCAGCCGCGCCGCATTGACGGCGGTGGTCAGCACCTACCACGCCGCCGGCGCCGTGCGCGACGTGGCCAAGGCCCTGGGCCTGCCGCCGGATCAGGTCAACGCGCTGGCCGACTGCTGCGGCCACTGGAGCGACGACGTGCCGCCGCTCGAGCGTTTGCGCGAAGGCGGATTCGACCCGGACAGCCCGATCCTGCGCCGGGTGCTGAGCCTGACCGGGCAACTGATCGGCTTCCCCCGGCACTTGTCGCAGCACCCCGGCGGGTTCGTGATTTCCCAAGAGCCGCTGGACACCCTGGTGCCGGTGGAGAACGCCGCCATGGCCGACCGCACGGTCATCCAGTGGGACAAGGACGACCTCGACGCGGTCGGGCTGCTCAAGGTCGACATCCTCGCCCTCGGCATGCTCAGCGCGATCCGCCGTTGCTTCGACCTGCTGCGCCGCCACCGCAACAGGGACCTGAGCCTGGCGACGATTCCGGCCGATGACCGGCCGACCTACGACATGATCAGCCGCGCCGACACCATCGGCGTGTTCCAGATCGAGTCGCGGGCGCAGATGTCGATGCTGCCCCGGTTGCGGCCGCAGAACTTCTACGACCTGGTGATCGAGGTGGCCATCGTCCGCCCGGGGCCGATCCAGGGCGGGATGGTGCATCCGTACCTGCGCCGCCGGAACAAGGAGGAAAAGGAAACCTATCCGTCACCGGAACTGGAGACGGTGCTCAAGCGCACCCTCGGCGTGCCGCTGTTCCAGGAGCAGGTGATGCAGATCGCCATCGTCGCGGCCGACTACAGCCCCGGCGAGGCCGACCAGCTGCGCCGCTCCATGGCCGCGTGGAAGCGTCATGGCGGGCTGGAGCCGCACAAAGAACGGCTGGCCGCCGGCATGAAGAAGAACGGCTACTCGCCGGAGTTCGCCGCGCAGATCTTCGAACAGATCAAGGGTTTCGGCAGCTACGGGTTTCCCGAGTCCCATGCCGCCAGCTTCGCCTTGCTCACCTATGCCAGTTGCTGGCTCAAGTGCCACGAGCCGGCGGCGTTCGCCTGTGCGCTGATCAACAGTTGGCCGATGGGGTTCTACAGCCCGGACCAGATCCTCCAGGACGCCCGACGGCATCATTTGCAGATCCGCCCGGTGGACGTGCGCGCCAGCGACTGGGATTGCGGCCTGGAACCCATGGCCGGCGGGCAGCCGGCGATCCGCATGGGGTTGCGCCTGGTCAAGGGCTTTCGCGAAGAGGACGCCCGGCGCATCGAGGCGGCGCGGGAGCGGGGCGCCTTCGCCGACCTCACCGACCTGGGCGGACGGGCAGGGCTCGACAGCCGGGCCCTGGCGTTGCTGGCGGACTGCGGGGCGTTGCGCGGGCTGGCGGGCCACCGCCACCGGGCGCGCTGGGAAGTGGCCGGGGTGCAGGCGCAGCTTGGGCTGTTCGCCGGGTTGCCGGGGCAGGATGAACCGGAAGTCGTGCTGCCCAAGCCCAGCGTCGGCGAAGACCTGCACGCCGATTACGCCACCCTCGGCACCACCTTGGGGCCGCATCCGCTGGCGTTGCTGCGCGATGAACTGAGGGCGCGGCGGTGCCGCAGTTCGCGGGAGTTGCAGGAGGTCGAGCACGGCCGGCCGGTCAGCATCGCCGGGCTGGTGACCGGACGCCAACGGCCGGGCACCGCCAGCGGCGTGACCTTCGTCACCCTCGAGGACGAGTTCGGCAACGTCAACGTGGTGGTCTGGCGCGACCTGGCCGACCGCCAGCGCCGGGTGCTGGTGGGCTCGCAACTGCTCAAGGTCGATGGCCGCTGGGAGCGCGAGGGCGAGGTGCGCCACCTGATCGCCGGACGGCTGAGCGACCTGAGCCCGCTGCTCAACGGCATCCGCGTGCAGAGCCGCGACTTCCACTGAGCCGGCCCAAAAAACTGTGGGAGCTGCGGTGCCCGCAACATTCAGGTTCACCCCAAAACCTGTAGGAGCTTGCCTGCAAGCGATGGGGCCGGCCCTGCCGACATCTCTGTTGCCTGACCCACCGCCATCGCCGGCAAGCCGGCTCCCACAGGTATCACCGGTGTCCGCAGGATTCATGTTCACCCCAAAACCTGTAGGAGCTTGCCTGCAAGCGATGAGGCCGGCACTCCTAGCATCTCTGTTACCTGACTCACCGCCATCGCCGGCAAGCCGGCTCCCACAGGTATCACCGGTGTCCGCAGGATTCATGTTCACCCCAAAACCTGTAGGAGCTTGCCTGCAAGCGATGAGGCCGGCACTGCTAGCATCTCTGTTACCTGACTCACCGCCATCGCCGGCAAGCCGGCTCCCACAGGTATCACCGGTGTCCGCAGGATTCATGTTCACCCCAAAACCTGTAGGAGCTTGCCTGCAAGCGATGAGGCCGGCACTCCTAGCATCTCTGTTACCTGACTCACCGCCATCGCCGGCAAGCCGGCTCCCACAGGTATCACCGGTGTCCGCAGGATTCATGTTCACCCCAAAACCTGTAGGAGCTTGCCTGCAAGCGATGAGGCCGGCACTGCCGACATCCCTGTTACCTGACTCACCGCCATCGCCAGCAGGCTGGCTCCCACAATGGATCTCGGGTGTCCGCAGGATTCATGTTCACCCCAAAACCTGTAGGAGCTTGCCTGCAAGCGATGAGGCCGGCACTGCCGACATCACTGTTACCTGACTCACCGCCATCGCCAGCAGGCTGGCTCCCACAATGGATCTCGGGTGTCCGCAGGATTCATGTTCACCCCAAAACCTGTAGGAGCTTGCCTGCAAGCGATGAGGCCGGCACTGCCGACATCACTGTTACCTGACTCACCGCCATCGCCAGCAGGCTGGCTCCCACAATGGATCTCGGGTGTCCGCAGGATTCATGTTCACCCCAAAACCTGTAGGAGCTTGCCTGCAAGCGATGAGGCCGGCACTGCCGACATCACTGTTACCTGACTCACCGCCATCGCCAGCAGGCTGGCTCCCACAATGGATCTCGGGTGTCCGCAGGATTCATGTTCACCCCAAAACCTGTAGGAGCTTGCCTGCAAGCGATGAGGCCGGCACTGCCGACATCACTGTTACCTGACTCACCGCCATCGCCAGCAGGCTGGCTCCCACAATGGATCTCGGGTGTCCGCAGGATTCATGTTCACCCCAAAACCTGTAGGAGCTTGCCTGCAAGCGATGAGGCCGGCACTGCCGACATCCCTGTTGCCTGACCCACCGCCATCGCCAGCAGGCTGGCTCCCACAAGGGATCTCGGGTGTCTGCAAGATCCAGGCACACCACAAAACCTGTGGGAGCTGGCTTGCCAGCGATGAGGCCGGCACAGCCGACATCTCTGTTGCCTGACCCATCGCTATCGCCAGCAGGCTGGCTCCCACAAAGGATCAGTCCATGTACACCACCAACCTTGTGGGAGCTGACAAGCCCGTTCCCACAAGGCACGGCGGCGGTCATTCGGCCGAAGGCCAAAGCCTTTCGCCGCCGCCCGGCGCTTCGGTCCAGGCCTGCAGCGAGCGGGTCGGCAGGTCGAAGTAGTCGCGGGTGCGGGCGTAGCCATGGCCGCCCATGCGGCCGATGGCGTCCAGGCCCAGTTGGTCGATGTACAGGGTCTTGGGGTCGATCAGTTCGTCGCGCACGTGGGCCATCAACACTTCGCCCAGGATGATTTCCCGGGACTGGCCGATGGACAGCGCCATCATCCGTCGGCATTCCAGCGCCACCGGCGCCTCGCCGATGCGCGGGCATTTGACCGTGGTGCCGGCGATGGCGGTCAGGCCGGCGGCGGTCAGTTCGTCGAAGCCCGGCGCGAAGGGCACGGCGCAGACGTTCATGGCCTCCACCAGGGCATCGCTGACGATGTTCACGGTGAACTCTTGATTCAGCTGGATGTTGCGGGTGGTGTCCTTGGGGCTCTGATCCTGATAGTTCTCGACGCCCAGGGCCAGGATCGGCGGGTCCGCCGACAGCGCATTGAAGAAGCTGAACGGCGCGGCGTTGACCCGGCCTTCGCCGTCCACGGTGGTGACCAGCGCAATCGGCCGGGGCACCACGCTGCCGATGAGGATCTTGTACTTTTCCCGCGGGCTGAGTCGGCTGAAATCGAAGCTGTGCATGGCAGAAATCTCTAAGGAAGGGGATCGATGGCGCTCAAGGGCGCGTCGGCGCTGTAGTCGTCGGCGAACGGGATGGCCGGGTGGAACAGGGTTTTCCAGTCCGGTCGGCCGAAGGCCCGGTCGCTGTGGCTGCGCATCAGTTTTTCGTATTGGCGCTGGGCCTGGCGCTGCAGGGACGGGTAGTCCACGCCAATGACCTGGCCGTCGCGCATCACGCAGCGGCCGTCGATGTAGCTGGCGATGCAGTCGTCGCCGCGTCCGGCCAGCAGCAGGTTCTTCAGCGGGTCGAACAGCGGCCCCAGGTGCATCCCGCGCAGGCTGAACACGGTGATGTCGGCCTTGGCGCCCGGCGCGAGCCGGCCGAGGTCGTCGCGGCCCAGCGCCTGGGCGCCGCCGAGGGTGGCGGCGTTGTACAGGTCCAGGCCGCAGGTCAGCGAGGGGCCGCCCTCCATCAGCCGGGCGATGTTCAGGCCGTGGCGCATGTTCGACAGCAAGTCCGCCGGCCAGGTGTCGGTGCCGAGGGCGAAGTTGACGCCTCGGGCCCGGTGGCGCCCGAAGGAGTCCAGCGCTTCGCCGTCCCGGGCGAACACCAGCGGGCAATGCACCAGGCTCGCGCCGCCGTCGATCAGCCGTTGCAGGTCGTCGTCGCCACGGGTGTAGATGCCGTGGGGCAGCAGGCTGCGCGGGGTCAGCAGGCCGAGCCGTTGCAGCCAGCCCAGCGGCGAGGTGCCGTGCAAGCGCTCGACCATCGCCACTTCCCCGGGCGCCTGACAGCAGTGCAGGCGCACCGGTGCGTTCAGTTCGCGGCTCAGTGCGGCGGTGCGTTGCAGCAGTGCCGGGGTGCAGGTCTGGATGCGATCGGGCAGCAGGGCGCCGCGGATCAGCCCGTCATGGGCGCCGTCGAAATCCTTGAAGAACCGCTCGGCGTCATCGAGCCCGGCCAGGCCCCGGCCTTCGTCCCAGTGATGGGCGAGGGTGCCGTCGGCGCGCCAGTAACTCATGCCGCTCATGTAGCAGGGGCCCAGGTAGGTGCGCAGGCCCAGCTCGGCGGCGACATCGGCGACCGCCGCAAACTCGTCGTAGCGCTCCGCCCATTCGCGGTAGTACATCGAGGTGATCGGCATCGCCGTGGTGATGCCGTTGCGGATCAGTTGGGTGAAGGCGTAGCGGTACTTGAAGACCTCTTCGTCGGCGCTGAACGACTCCTGCGGACCGGCCGCCAGATAGTCCGCCGACCACATGCGGCCCATGGCGCGCTCGTCGCCGTTGTCGAGAGTCAGCACCGTGGAGTCGAGGTCGCCGAGGGCGTCGAGGTCGATGAAGCCGGGACCGATCAGGGCATTGCCGTAATCGGTCCAGCTGTCCACCGGCCCCGGATAACCGCGCCCGACGAACACGATGCGAGAGCCTTCGAACACCACCTCGCCGTCGCGCCACAGCACATGCCGCGTGCCGTCGAAGCCGACCACGCAAGCGGCCTTCAGGCCCGAGCGCTTCACAAGCGGCTGCCCAGCAGGCGGCCGCCGTCGGCGATCAGTTCTCCGCCCCGGTAGACTTGCCGCACCGGCCGCGCCACCACCGCCTCGCCGAGGGTCTCCACCGGCATCAGCAGAAAGTCGGCCGCCCGGCCGATGCCGAAGCCATGCCCCTCGACGCCCAAGGCGCGGGCCCCGTTGACCGTGGCTGCGTCGAACGCCGCGGCCAGTTCCTCGTCCTTGTTCAGGTCGAACCGGAACGCCAGCAGCATCGCCCGTTCCAGCATGTCGCCGTTGCCCATCGGCGACCACGCGTCGCGGATGCCGTCCGAGCCCAGGCACACGTTGACCCCGACCTCACGCAGGGCCAGGAACGGCGGCACCGGGCAATCGGCCGGCGCCGAGCTCATCAGCGAAATCCCCAGCGCCGCCAGCCGTTCGGCCACCGGCCGGACCTGGCTCCACGGCAGCATGCCCAGGCAATAGGCGTGGCTGATCATCACACCGCCCTGCAGGCCGAAGCGTTCGGTGAAGTCGGCGATCCGGGCGATCTGCCACAGGCCCAGCTCGCCCTTGTCGTGCAGGTGAATGTCGACGCCGCGCCCGAATTCGGCGGCCAACGAAAACACGAAGTCCAGTTGCGCGATGGGGTCGTTGTCGATGCCGCAGGGGTCGAGTCCGCCGACGTTCTCCACGCCCAGGGCCATGGCTTCGCGCATCAGGTCGGCGGTGCCGGGGCGGCTGATCAGGCCGGTCTGCGGGAACACCACCAGTTGCAGGTCGATCAGGTCGTTGTAGCGTTCGCGCAGTTGCAGCATGGCTTCGACATGGCGCAGGCCGAATTCCGGGTCGATGTCGACGTGGCAGCGCATCGTCAGCGAACCGCGGGCGATGCAGTTCTCCAGCAGGGCCCCGGCGCGTACGGCGATCGGCGCGCGGACCTCGCGCAGCACCCGGCGTTCGTTGGCGATGTAGTCCTTGAGGGTCGGGCCTGCGCTGTTCGGGCGCCAGGGCTGGCCGTAGAGGGTCTTGTCCAGGTGGACGTGGCTTTCCACCAGGCTGGCGGTCAGCAGGCGGTGCTTGCCGTCGATGTCGGTGGCGGCCAGGGGCGCCGGGGACGCGGCGCGGCGCTGGGTGAAGCGGCCGTCCTCGATCAGCAGGTCTTCGGCGGGGGCGCCGTAGGGGCGTACGTTTCTGAGCCAGCGGGGGTGGGACATTTCATACCTCTATTTCGATGTTGTCGGGGCGGGCCTCATCGCTCGCAAGTCGAGTCGTCGCACCGCAGCTCCAGGCCTGTGGTGCCTGGACTGACGCCATCGCCAGCAAGCCGGCTCCCACAGGGGAATGTGCGCAAACCCAGGCTCCTGTGGGAGCGAGCCTGCCCGCGATGGCCGCGATGCGGTCTTCAGCCCTTGAGCTTGGACCAGATGCGGTCCTGCAGCTCCCGCGCCTTGTTGCTGCATTCCTTTTCCGGGCGCAGGCGCGAGGCGTATTCGTCGGGCATGTTGATGGCGTCCATGACCTTCCATTTCGCGTCGAGCAACTGATCGCTCTGGATGCCGTTGGCGTAGGCGATGGCGTTGGACACGGCGGCGGCGTTTTCCGGTTTCATCATCCAGTCGATGAAGATCTTCGCGTTGCCCGGGTGCGGCGCGCTCCTGGGTACGGCGAAGTTGTCCTGGAACATCGCCAGGCCTTCGCGGGGGTACACGTAGCGGATGGTGCTCTTCTGCAAGGTGGCGCGGGCGGTGGAGCCGTTCCAGTTCTGCATCATGATCACTTCGCCGGAGGCCATGCGGTCGACGGTGTTGTCGGAGCTGTACATCTTCAGGAACGGCTTCTGCTTCTGCAGCAGCTCCAGGATGCGCTTGGCGTCCTGCGGGTTTTCCGTGCACTCGTCGACGTTCAGGTAATGGCTGGCGGCGTTGATCACGCTGCTGGAGGTGTCGAGAGCGGCGAGCTGGCCTTGCAGTTCCTTGCGCGGTTCGAAGAACTCCTTCCACGAGTCGTCCAGCTTGCCGCCCGGCACCCGCGCGCTGTCGTAGGAGAACCCGGTGGTGCCCCACAGGTACGGCGCCGAGTATTTGCGGCCGGGGTCGAAGCTCGGGTCACGGAACGGCCCTTTGACGTACTGGAAGTTGCTCAGGCCCGGCGCGTCGATCTCCAGCAGCAGGTTCTGCTGGATCAGCGTCTGCATGATCGACTGCGACGGCACGATCACGTCGTACGCCGCGCCGCCGGCCTGCAGTTTGGCCAGCAGGGTCTCGTTGCTGTCGTAGCCGTCCATGGTGACCTTGATGCCGGTCTCTTTCTCGAACTTGGCCAGCAGATCCACCGGGTAGTAGTCGGTCCAGTTGTAGAAGAACAGCTCCTTGGGCTCGGCGGCGTGGGCGCCGAACGCGGTGAGACAACTCAGGGCCAGACCGGATACCGCCAGACGCATGCCTTTGGTTTTCATGAGAGCGCTCCAGGTTTTCTTCATTGTTGTTTGCCGCGCTGGCCCAGCCAGAAGGCCAGCACCACGAGCACGATGGAAATCACCAGCATCAGGGTCGAGATCGCGTTGATCTCCGGGGTCACGCCGGCCTTGATCGCCGAGAAGATGTACACCGGCAGCGTGGTGGAACCGGGGCCTGCGACGAAGAAGGTCATGATGAAATCGTCGAGGCTGACCACGAACGCCAGCACGGCGCCGGACAGCACCGCCGGCCACAGCAGCGGCAGGGTCACGCGGCGGAACACCTGCCACGGGTTGGCGTACAGGTCATTGGCCGCCTCCAGCAGGCTCCGGTCCAGATCGTTGAGGCGCGCGCGGATCGGCAGGTAGGCGAACGGGATGCAGAAGCCGATGTGCGCCACGATCACCGTCAGCAGGCCGAGCTTGATCCCCAGCGACATGAACAGCAGCAAGGTCGCCACGGCGGTGACGATCTCCGGCAGGATCAGCGGCAGGTTGATCCCGCCCTCGACCATCTTCTGCCCGTAGAACGGCCGGCAGGTGGCCAGCGCCGCCAGCAGCGCGATGGCCGTGGCGCATACCGTGGCGATGGCCGCGACGATCACCGAGTTCAGCGCCGCCGTCTGGATCGACGGGTTGGCCAGGATCCGCCCGTACCAGGCGAACGAGAACTCGGTCCACACGGTCGCCGAACGGTTGGCGTTGAAGCTGTAGACGATCAGCACCAGGATCGGCAGATACAGGTAGGCCAGGATCAGCAGGCTGATCTCCCGGGTGGCGGGCAGTTTCTTCAGGTGCAGGGCGATCATGGGCGGGCTCCCCGGTGGAGGTTCTTGGCCGCGTTGCGGCTGTAGAGGGCGTACAGCACCAGCGACAGCAACAGGATCCCCAGCAGCAGGAACGACAGCGAACTGCCCAGGGGCCAGTTGCGTGCGGTGCCGAACTGCTGCTGGATCAGGTTGCCGATCATCAGCGTCTTGCCGCCGCCCAGGATCGCCGGGGTGATGAACGCCCCCAGGCTCGGCACGAACACCAGCAGGGCGCCGGCGATCACGCCGGGCATCGACAGCGGCAGGATGATCCGGCGCAGCGCGTGCCAGCGGTTGGCGCCCAGGTCGTAGGCGGCCTCCACCAGGCGCCAATCGAGTTTCTCCAGGGTCGAGTAGATCGGCAGGATCATGAACGGCAGGAAGCTGTAGACCAGCCCGACGCTGACCGCGAAGTCGTTGTAGAGCAGGGTGATGCCGCCGGCCTGGGGCAACAGCGCGTTGAGGCTCTGGGCGACCCAGCCCTGCTCGCGCAGGATGATCAGCCAGGCGTAGTTGCGGATCAGCAGGTTGGTCCAGAACGGAATGGTGATGAGCAACACCATCAGGTTGCGCCGGCGCGGGGTCAGGCTCGACATCCACAGCGCCACCGGAAAGCCGAACAGGAAGCACAGCACCGTGGTGCCGCCGGCCTGGAACACTGAGCGCAGCAGGGCCTGGGCGTACACCCAGTTCAGTTCGAGACCGCCGTCGAAGCCTTCCTGGAAAAACAGCTGCACGTAGCTTTGCAGTTGCCAGTCGGCCTGCCAGTCGACGCCGCCGTAGAGGTTGCGCGGCAACAGGCTGATGTAGCCCATGATCCCCAGCGGAATGGCGATCAGGGCAAGCAGGGTCAACACCACCGGGCTGAGCAGCAGCGCGCGGTTGAGGGTCGGGGACGTGCCGGTGACGCTCATCTCAGGCCTCCATCAGCAGGCAGGCCTGGGGCGGCAGGTGCACCGCCACGCGCTCGCCGACGCTGCGGCCCTGGTGCAGGCCTTCGTTGTTCTCGCGCAGCATGACCTTGATGTCGTTGTTCAGCCGGCACTGGTACAGCGTGGCGGTGCCGACGTACAGCACCGCCTCGATCACCCCGCCCAGGTGATGGGGCTCGTGGGGTTCGACCAGCCGCGAGCGCTCCGGGCGGAACGCCAACTGCACGCTGGCGCCGTCGACGCCCTGGGGCGGGCAGGGAATCTCCACCGGCATGCCGTCGGGCACGAACAGGTTCTCGTTGCGCTCGCCGCGCTTGAGCCGGCCGGGGAGGAAGTTGATGTCGCCGATGAACTGGGCGACGAAACGGTGCTGCGGGCGTTCGTAGATCTCGGTGGGCGTGCCGATCTGCAGGATCTTGCCGGCCGACATCACCGCGATGCGGTCGGACAGGGTCAGGGCCTCTTCCTGGTCGTGGGTGACGAAGATGAAGGTGATGCCGGCTTCCTGCTGCACGCGCTTGAGCTCGACCTGCATTTCCTTGCGCAGCTTCAGGTCCAGCGCCGACAGCGGCTCGTCCAGCAACAGGACTTTCGGCTTGGGCGCCAGGGCCCGGGCCAGGGCCACGCGCTGCTGCTGGCCGCCGGACAGCTGCGCCGGCTTGCGCCCGGCCAGGTGCTGCATCTGCACCAGCGCGAGCATCTCTTCGACGCGGTCGGGGATCAGCTTGCGCTCAAGGCCCTGCATCTCGAGGCCGAAGGCGATATTCTGCGCAACACTCATGTGCGGAAACAGCGCGTAGCTCTGGAACACCGTGTTGACCCGGCGCTTGAACGGCGGCAAGTCGTTGACCGGCTCGCCGGCCAGGCGGATCTGGCCTTCGCTGACGTGCTCGAACCCGGCGATGGTGCGCAGCAGGGTGGTCTTGCCGCAGCCGGACGGACCGAGGAGGGTGAAGAATTCGTTGTCGGCGATGTTCACCGACACATTGTCGAGAGCCGGCGCCAGGCCGGGGTCTTCGGAGTACCGCTTGGAGACGTTGCGCACTTCAATTGCTATTGGTTGACCCATAATGGTGCAATCCTCTAATTATTGTATGCAATATCTGAATGCAATTTAGAAATACCCGGATTAATCTGGCTGTGCAACCCCCTTTTTCCGCGGCTGCGCTTTTTGGCAAGCAGCGCCGACGGACCGTTGCCGGCACTGAAGGAGCTTTGCAATGACCGAGAAAAAACCGGAAACCTTGGTCGACCGCGTCTACCAAGGGGTTTACGAGGCGATCAGCAAGCGCTCGCTGCGCCCCGGCATGAAGCTGGGCGAGGCGTCGCTGGCGGAACTGTTCAATGTCAGCCGCACGTCGGTTCGTGCGGCGCTCAAACAACTGGAGGCCGACGGCCTGGTCACCACCGAGCCCAATAAAGGTGCGTCGGTGTCGCTGCCCAGCGACGAAGAGATCCGTTCCCTGTTCGAAACCCGGCGGCTGGTGGAGATCGGCATCGTCACCGAGCTGTGCCGGCGCAAGGACACGGCGGCGATGCAGGACCTGCGCGACCACCTGCTGCTGGAGGACGAAGCCCATCAGGCCGGCGACCACGAGCGGTTGATCCACCTGCTCGGCGAGTTCCACATCAAGTTGGCCCGCAGCCTGAACAACCCGGTGCTGCTGGACTGGTTCCAGAAACTGATCTCCCGCGCCTCGCTGTACGCGGCCGCCCTGGACGACGACAGCCACGAAGCCTGCCGCGACGACGAGCACCTGCGGTTGATCGAGTACATCGAGGCCGGCAACCAGAGCGCCGCCGTCGAACTGACCTGCATGCACCTCAACGGCATCCAGAAGGCCATCCTCGACGTGGCGGCCCGGATCAAGACCGGCTATCACCCGCTCAAGCACTTGATCGAAGTCTGAAGGCCGGGGCGGGGGAAATCGGCTATACCTCTTATGCAACCATTTGCGGCGCGGGAGGTTCGAAACACAGGGGCGTGGCGTCACCGGGCGTTGCGATTGATCGGACTCACCACAGAGTGTTGAATCGGGCGATGCAGTTTCTATCCGACAACCATGGATGCGATGGCTGGAAAGGTGAAATGGCCGGGCGCATCCGTGCCTTTGACTGGGGCCGAACCGGTCTGGGCTCCCTCGAGACCTGGCCGGCCAGCCTGTGCAGCACGGTGCGGCTGATGCTCGCCTCGCCGTTGCCGATGGTCATGCTCTGGGGCCGTGACGGCTACATGATCTACAACGATGCCTATTCGCGGTTCGCCGGCGGACGCCACCCGTATCTGCTGGGTACGCCCGTGGAACTGGGCTGGCCGGAAGTCGCCGACTTCAACCGCCACGTGGTCGACACCTGTCTGGCCGGCGGCACCCTGGAATACCGCAACAAGGATCTGGTGCTGTTGCGCGACGGCGTGCCCGAAGACGTCTGGCTCGACCTCTACTACAGCCCGGTGGCCGACGACCGGGGCGCGCCGGCGGGGGTGATGGCGATGGTGGTCGAGACCACCGAGCTGGTGCTGTCCGAGCGCCTGCGCCAGGCCGCCGAGGACGCCTACCGCGCCGACAACGAACGGGTGCGCCTGGCGCTCAACGCCGGGGCGCTGCTCGGCTCCTTCGTGTGGGACGTGAAGAACGACGTGCTGTCGGCCGACGAGCGTTTCGCCCGCACCTTCTCCTATCCGTCGGGCCAGGACCTGACCAACCTGCCGCAGCACATCGCCGAAGCCCACATCCATCCCGACGACCGCGTCTGGGTCGCCGAGTGCGTCGAGCAGGCAGTGCTCACCGGCGAACCCTACAACGCCGAGTACCGGGTGCTGCGCGCCGACGGCAGCTTCCTGTGGGTGCTGGCCAGCGGCGCCTGCGAATTCAACGAACGGGGCGAGGCGTTCCGCTTCCCCGGCGTGCTGATCGATATCCATGAGCGCAAGACCGCCGAAGAGTCCTTGCTCAAGTTCACCCGCAACCTCGAGCAGCGGGTGGCCGCCGAAGTCGAGGCGCGGCTGGCGGCCGAGGAGCAGTTGCGCCAGTCGCAGAAGCTGGAGGCCATCGGCGGGCTGACCGGCGGCGTGGCCCACGACTTCAACAACCTGCTGCAAGTGATCGCCGGCAACCTCAACCTGCTGGCCCGGCACGAGCGCGACAACCCCAACGTACAGCGTCGGGTCAACGCTTCGCTGGCGGCGGTGGACCGCGGCGCCAAGCTGTCGTCGCAATTGCTGGCCTTCGCCCGGCGCCAGCCGCTGACGCCAGCGGTGTGCAACCTGGCGGACATCTTCGACGGCCTCGGCGAACTGCTGCAGCGGGCCCTGGGCGAGACCATCCGGATCGACGTGCACTTGCCGCACAAGCCCTGGCGGATCAACGTCGACCGCAACCAACTGGAAAACGCCGTGCTCAACCTGGCGATCAACGCCCGGGACGCCATGAAGGGCGAGGGCACGATCACCCTCAGCGCGGACAACCTCACCCTGGACCAGTCGTTCTGCGCCGGCAAGGGCATCCTGCCGGGGGATTTCGTGCGGATGTCGGTGGGCGACAGCGGCGTCGGAATCGCTGCGAACCTGCTGGAGCAGGTGTTCGAGCCTTTCTTCACCACCAAGGCCGACGGCCAGGGCACCGGGCTCGGGCTGAGCATGGTGTTCGGGTTCGTCAAACAGAGCGGCGGCCATGTGGAGATCGACAGCCGAGTGGGCGAGGGCACGCGGGTGCAATTGTTTTTCCCGCGCAGCCTGCAGCCGCTGCGGGACGAATCGCCGGGCGCCGGCCGCCAGCAGCAGGGCGGCCATGAGACCTTGCTGGTGGTCGAGGACAATGATGCGGTGCGCGGCTCCACAGTGGAGCTGCTGCGCGAGGAAGGCTACCGGGTGCTGACCGCCGGCAACGGCGACGCGGCGATGCAGTTGCTGCTCGACGGCGCCTCGGTGCAGCTGATCTTCACCGACGTGGTCATGCCCGGCCTGATCAAGAGCGCCGAGCTGGCCGCCTGGGCCAAGGTGCAGTCGCCGCCGGTGGCAGTGCTGTTCACCTCCGGCTACACCCGCGACATCATCTCGCGCAACCACCAGCTCAGCCCCGACACCCACCTGCTCGGCAAGCCCTACAGCCCCCAGGCGCTGCTGCGGATGATCCGCACTTTGCTCAGCGCCTGAGGCCCGGCGGGGCGGACGTCACTTGCTCGGGTGCTTGGCCTGCAGATCCTTGGCCTGGGCCAGGTGCTTCTCCAGGGCCGGCAGCATCTTCTGGGCGAAGGCCTTGAGCTCGGGGCCGCCCTTGACCTTGTCGTCGGTCACGGTGTTGGCTTCTTTCTTGAACAGCTCGATGGCTTCTTCGTGGGCCTTCACCTGATTGTTGGCGTAGGCCGCATCGAAGGATTCGTCGCGCAGTTCGAGGATCTTTTCCTTGGCCTGCTTGGTCAGGGTGGTCTCGTCGGGCACTTCGATGCCGTGGGCCTTGGCGATGGTGGCCAGTTCGTCGTTGGCGTTGCCGTGGTCGGTGATCATCATCGTCGCGAAGGCCTTGATGTCGGCCGAGGCGCTTTTCTCCAGGGCCAGGCGGCTCGCTTCGATCTCAGCGATGCCGCCGGCGGCGGCGTTGTCGACGAAGGTGTTGGAGGTGGCGGCGAAGGCGCTGCCCATGCCGGTGCACAGGGCGACGGCCAGGGTCAGGTGACGCAGGTTGAATCCGTCCATTGGTCATTCTCCACGCATTGGTTGTGAGCGTTATCCAGTGGAGGGAGATGGGCCGGCAAAGGTTTGGTCCGGTTGGCGCCAGGGCGACGAACGGTCGTTTGCCGCCTGGCCGGCAGTCGACAGAACCCGCAACCGAGGCCATCCTGATAGCTGGCGAACGCAATAGGGCGTGTTGGCCGCGATCAATTGACGGAGGTGTTCCATGCCGGTTAAGCATGACCTGCTTGCGGATTTGAAGATTACCAAGGAAGCGTTCCAGCAATTACGCACCCAAAGGCCGCATCTGGATTCATTGGCCAGCCAGTATCTGGACATGGACGACGTCGTGGTCAAGGCTGAGAACGCCACCTCGGATGCCCCCAGCGATGACACCTTGAAGAAGCTCAAGGAAAAGCGCTTGCAGATCAAGGACAAGATTGTCCAGGAACTGCAGCGACAGGCCTGAGCCTGGCCGATCCGCCGACCATCGGCGGCGGATCGGCCGGAACGTTGAACCCGCCCGGCACCTCGAATGTTCAGAGCCCGCATGCAGCGGCTCCCGGCGAGGTGCCCCATGAACCGTCCCACCCCCTCCCAAGACAAGTTCCCCAGCGAAGAGCAGGGGGCCTACGACCCCGTGCCGACCCACCCTGAGCCCAACAGCCCGGCGCACACCTACCGGCATCCGAAACGGGAGCCGGCGGCGGATGAGACCGAGCCGGACAAGCCTCAGACGCCCGGCGCCTGACCGGCCGCCATCGCCAGCAGGCTGGCTTGTATGCTGGTACTTGAAGGGAGGAGGAGGGACTAGGCTGGATTCTGACTGTTGACGCAGTACAGACCGTGGGAGATTTC
>NZ_NEIP01000014.1:0-148933 GCF_002112745.1 Pseudomonas sp. B7(2017)
GGTGAGAGGGGCAGGGGGGTGGGTGGGGTTCATTGACGGCCTGATGCTCATTGATGGTTCCATGGCGTTCTTGCAGATTTGAGGTTCCGGGAGCCTGAACAGGGGCGCTCCCGGAAAAGTCTTGGTGGTTTCCATCATCCCGCTGGCGGGGGGCGGTGGCGGAACGACTGCGGTCTTTGTCTTGCCTTTACTGTGCTTTCGCGATTTTCACCCAGTCCAGCCGGGCGGAGATTCCGCCGAGGGCGGCATCCACGCTTGAGAGAAATTCGAGGGTGTTGTGCCCGGCTTCCAGTGTCTGCGGCGGCAAATCACCGCTGAATTCACCGTTGGCGCCCCAGCGGACCGCCACCGGGTGGCCGTTGACCCGTATCTGCATCTGCGTGCGGATCTGGTCGTTGGCGAAGCTGTTGAACGCTCCGCTGATCACGTAGGGGGTTGAGGCGGGGGTCAGGTCAAAGACAAGCGATGCGCGCGGCGCGTTTATCCATGCCGAAGCGTTATGGCGAAAACGCCGGGTCTCCCACTCGGTCTCCCGCCAGCCGGAACCCGCCATCGGTGGCGCCAGGCTCCACCATTTGCCGAAGTCCCAGAGGTACTCGTCATGGGCGCGGTGGCGGAATGTGATGAGGCCGAATCGAGGGGCGGCGCCGGTTTCGGCGATGCCTTGCAGACGGGTGGCGGTCGGCGACGAGCCGGATTCCAGCGTCTGGCGCCAGGCCTGAAGTTCAGGGGAGGCGGACGCCGTCGCCCCGTTGCCGACGTCGACCGTGACGACCTGCGACCGCGGCAGTTTGCGGACTTGCGCGGCGGATTGCCCGTCGGCGTCGAGCGGTACCGGATAATGCAGGGTCCAGCCTTCTTCGGTCTCTTCGCAGCGGCCCTTGCGTTGCAGCGGGTCGGACTGCTGCCATTCGTGGCCAGGCATGTAGCAGACTTCAATGGCGTCCACCGGCTTGCCGTAGAGGTGGAACAGCACTGCGCTCAAGTCGGCATTCAAGAACATCCAGTCGTGATTGAGTACGTTGGAGTGGTCGAGAATGATCAGGGTCTTGTTGAGCGCATTGCCGTCAAAGTTGTGGACGATGTCGCTCAGTACCGATTGCTGCCGTTTTGAGATGTCGATGTAGTGCTGGAACTGAAAGAGTTGCGCGCCGAGCCCGGTGAAGACCATCAGTGCCGCGAGCGCAGCGGTGACGGCCCGGGAATGGCGACGGACGATCAGCAGCACGGCGATGAACACCAGCACCGCGCCCGGTGCCGCGTACAGGAATGTCCTCTGGCTGACGCCCATGTGCGCGGGGTTGAAGATGAACGGCAAGTACCCCAGGCAAATGAGAAGGCATCCGGCCAGGATCATCCTGCCCGCCAGCATGGGCTTTGCCGGTTGCCGCAGCCCTGCGCCGGCCGTCTGCGCCGACGTTGCCGACAGCAGCGCAATGAACCCGAGGATCGCCGCCGAGGCGAGGGCGATGTACCAATGGCTGCCGATTTCGAGGACGGTGATCTGCAGGGCGTCGATCCAGCCGCCGAACAGGCTTCGTCCGATTCCCAGGCGCCAGAGCTTGGGAAAGTACTGTTTCAGGGAGGCGAAGGCGCTGTCGCCCACCACGGCGCTTTGGTAGCTGTGCACCAGGGGCAGGGTATGGATCACATAGGCGATGTAGGCGACCGGGCCGGCAGCCCAGATCAGGTGCTGCGGGTAATGCCGTTTGATGTGCGGGACGAGGCCTTTGAAGCCGACCTGGATGAAGACCGCGAACGCCGGGATGGCCGCCAGCAGCAACGCGACCTCGTACATGGCGCATCCCGCCGCCAGCAGGAGGCTGGCGAGCGCGCTGAGCGCGAAGGCGCGGGCCTTGCCTCTTTGCTCCAATGCCTGGAGCAGCAGGACACAGGCCATCAATGTCAGGCTGAGGGCCCAGTTGATGTGGATCGATCTGAACGACAGTTGCATGGTGTCGGCCGGAAACAGGATCACCAGCACACTGGCCAGCATGCCCCACTTCAGGGAGCCGGTGATCCGGGTGGTGATCAGGCTCATGCAGCAGCCCTTGATCACCAGGGCGATGATCAGCAGAACGTGCCAATAGTTGAAGGTGTCCGGATCCAGGGCGTACGCGATGGCGTGGGGCAAAATGGTGAGCGGGCGCAGCGCGTGGGCCGGCATGGCGCTCGTGGCGTCGGTCAGGAAAAACACCCCGATCCGGCTGAACAGCCCGATGACGCCCCATTCCTCCAGCAGGCCGGTCAGGCTGAAACCGAACGGCAGCCATATGAAAAGGACCGTCAGCAATGCCGGGCCGGCATGGGCGAGCCAGGCGGCTTTTTTGCCGTGCAGCGATGCCGGCGTCAGCATCGACGACTGCGGGAGGGAGGCGGTCATGGGTGTCAGTCCTTCGAGGGTGTTGTTTTGTGGGTGGCCTTGAGGACGAACTTGTTCAACAGGTAGCTGCAGGGAAGCAGCAGCGCGATCACCAGTATCGGAGCGATCGCCTTGTGCAGGTGCAGGTGTTCAACCAAGAGGTTGAGCAGCAGCGCGCCGAGAAGGTACTGCACAAGGTAGATGGTCGGGTAGACGAGCATGCCGCTCCACGACTGCTGCACCTTGAACACGACCTTCGCATTGAAGAAGTAGGCGAAGACTATCCCTGCCGCGTAAGCGATCGCATAGGCGATCTGGTAGTCGATCCAGACGCTCAGCAGCAGGTACAGGCCATAGGTGAGCCCGGTGTTCAGGCCGCCGCCGATCAGGAAGCTGATCCAGCGGCGAACCTGCGGGTTGTCTTTCAGCGCGATCACGAGACGGTTTTTTTCGCGGTGAGCCGGGTGAACTCCGAGTAGTCCCGGATGTAGTCGTCCGCTTCGTAGTAGTCGGACGTGAACACCAGCAGCACGGCGTCATCCGAGTACTTGTACTGGATGCCCCAAGTCATCGGCGGCAGGTAGATGCCCTTGTTGGGCGCATCGAGCAGGACTTCGGCCC
Organism: Pseudomonas sp. B7(2017); assembly: GCF_002112745.1. NCBI lineage: Bacteria > Pseudomonadati > Pseudomonadota > Gammaproteobacteria > Pseudomonadales > Pseudomonadaceae > Pseudomonas > Pseudomonas sp. B7(2017). The sequence continues at coordinate 2,984 of NZ_NEIP01000014.1, forward strand.
GGTTGGTGCCGTCGTCGACCACCACCGCGCAGCTGCCTTTGACGCAGATCAGGAACTGGTGGCATTTGTGGTGGGCATGTTCGCCGCGGGTCTTCTGGCTCGGGACGTTGAAGACTAGGAAGTAGCGCTTGGGCAGGAACGGGATTTCCTTGTGGAACTCGCCGACCGAGAGATCGCCGCGCATGTCGGTGATGTACTTGAAACGGTGGGTGGTGACGTCGCCCACGCCGATCCGCACCACCGCATCGTCTTGTTCCTGGGCCTTGGCGGCGGGGCTCTTGGCGGCGTCGCTGGAGGCGGAGTTCTCGACGTAGCCGGTGATGCGCGCCGGCGAGCCGGTGACGATGGCGTACGGCGGAACGGATTTGGTGACCACCGCGCCTGCGCCGACCATCGCGCCGGTGCCGATGGTGATGCCCGGCAGGATCACTGCGCCGCCGCCGATGGACGCGCCGTCCTGGATCACGGTCTGCGAAAACGACTCCGGATAGACCTTCGAGCGCGGGAACTTGTCGTTGGTGAACGTGGCGTTGGGCCCGATGAAGACGTCGGAGCCGATCCGCAGGCCGTCCCAGACGTACACGCCGGACTTGATGGTGGTGCGGTCGCCGATGATCACGTCGTTCTCGATCAAGGAATGCGAGCAGACGTTCACGTCGTCGCCGATGACCGCGTTCTCGAAGACCACCACGTATTGCCAGATGCGCGTGTTCTTGCCGATCTTCTTGCTTTTGACGTCGGCGCTGGCGTGGATGAAGGGCTCAGTCACTTCAGGGGTTCCTTGTTGTCGAGTTGCATGCAAACGATCGCCAGCGGCCGTTGTTTGCTGTTTTCATAGGCGCGCCACGCATAGGTGCCGACCAGGCCGACCCCCAGCAGGTTCAAGGTTCCCAGCAGCAGCACGACCAGCATGGTCGCGGCGTAGCCCGGCACTTCGATGGCGCCGGACAGGCGGGCGACGATGACCATCAGGCCGATGACCAGCGAAATCATCGAGCCCACCGCGCCCATCCGGGTCAGCAGCCGGATCGGGTAGTCGGTGAAGGCGAAGATGCTGTCCATCATGTAGTCGAGCTTTTTCTTGAACGTCCAGGCCGACTTGCCTTCGAGGCGGGTCTGGCGCTCGTACTCGACGAACTTGCGGCGAAAGCCCAGCCAGAAGATCAGGGCGATCAGCGACGAGCGCGACTCGTTCAACTGCAGGAGCTGTTCACGGAACGCCTTGTTGCAGCCGAAGATGTCGACCCCGCCCTTGGGCATGTCGTGCACCACCAGGCGCCGGTACAGGCCCCAGAAGATCGAGGAGGCCATGCGGCTGGAGAAGGGATCCTGCCGCGCGTTGCGGGTGCCGATGGCCACGTCGCACTCGTCGTTGGACAGCGCCTTGAAGAAGCTGATCAAAAGCTCCGGCGGCTCCTGCAGGTCCGCCGCCATCACGCCGAAATAGTCGCCCTTGGCGGCCATCAGGCCGGTGCGGATCGCCGGGAACGAGCCGAAGTTGCGCGAATGGGCGAGCAACTGGGCGGAGAACTTCATGTCGCCCAGTGCGTTCTTCAGCATCGCGAACGATTGGTCCGGGCTGCCGTCGACCACGAACACGACTTCAAGCTGCTTCTCGAGCGAGTCGTTCATGTCCTCCAGGGCCTGGATCAGCCGAGGGATCGATTCTTCGTTCTTGTAGACCGGGACGATTACCGAATACTTCATGCCGCCCATCCGTTGACGGCGGCGATGACCTTGCTGACTTCGTCATCGGTCATTTCCGGGTAGCACGGCAGCGTGAGGATCTGCGAGGCCAGCCACTCGGTGTTCTCCAGCGATACACCGGCGAACTGCTGGCCGAACACTGGCTGGCGGTAGTCCGGGATCGGGTAGTGGACGTCGGAGGCGATCTGCGCCTCGCGCAGGTGCGTCTGCAGCGCGGTGCGCTTGGACGATTTGATGACGTACAGGTGGGCGACCGAGGCCTTGCCTGCGTCGGCGCCGTGGGTCACGTCGCTGTGGCGGATTTCGCTGCGGTAGCGGGCGGCGATGTCGCGGCGGCGGGCGTTGCCTTCATCGAGATGGGGCAGGAGTTCCGACAGGATCGCTGCCTGCATCTCGTCGAGGCGGCTGTTGCGGGCGCCTTCCAGCTCGACGCAGTACTTCGAGGACCAGCCGTACTGACGCAGTTGGGCCACACGTTGGGCGATGCTGTCGGAATTGGTCACGACCGCGCCGCCGTCGCCCAGGGCGCCGAGGTTCTTGGTCGGGTAGAAGCTGAAGCTCGACGCATCGCCGAAGGTGCCTACGCGCTGGTCGTCGCGTTCGGCGCCGTGGGCCTGGGCGCAGTCTTCCAGCAGCGGGATCCGCTGTGCGGCGCAGTATTGGGCGATGGCCTTGATCTCAGGGATGGCCAGGCCGTACAGGTGGGTGACGACCACGGCCTTGGCGCCGGCCTCGACGGCTTGCTTGACGCTGTCCAGGGTGACGACGTGGGTGTCCGGGTCGACGTCCATGAAGACTGGCGTCGCGCCGACGGCCAGGACCGAGGTGGTGGTGTACATGCCGGCGTTGGCGACCGTCGCCACTTTGTCGCCCTTGACCACGCCGAGCGCCTTGAGGGCCAGCTCGATGGCGTCGGTGCCGTTGGCGACGGTGATGCAATGCGCTGCGTTCAGGTACTGGGCGAACGACGCTTCGAAACGTTTCACTTCCGGCCCCAGAACCACCCAGCCGCTGGCGACCACCCGCTGCACCGAAGAATTGATTTGCGATTGAAACTTTTCAATCTTCGCTGCGAGGTTGTTGATTTGCTGCATGGGTGCTCTCCATTTCGAAGCAAAAAGCGTGCGATATCTGGTTTTTTGACGGCGTTGGCCGAAATTATGTTGTGCAGGAGCGCGTCGGCCATCCAGCGGCGGGCGTACGATCCCTATTTCCGCACGGATTCTATCCGTACCCTGAGCCGGCTCCAACCGGCAAACCGCAATTTGGATCGACGGGCGGTTGAGCCGCATCGGTGAATCCGCCGACGCAAGGGCGAAAATGACCGCATCGGCGGGGCGGCGAGCCTCTGCCCTGCGACAAAGTGGCTAACCGTGCATCGATTCAATAAACTGCCGCCCTTCGGCCGTTTCCGGTTCAATGCTTCGGGTTTCGGTGATGGCGGCGGGATGATCGCCGTTCAGCCAATGCGTTCGCCGCCGTCTCTTCACTGATTTCCATGTTTCCCAAGGGGCGTCCATGCGATCCAAAACATTCCTGGTCACCGGCGGCAGCGGCTTCGTGGGGCGTGCGCTGATCGCGCGGCTGGCGGCCCTGCCGTGTTCGGTCATCGCGCCGGTGCGGGACATGGCTACGGTCTTCCCGGCCGGCGTGCGCAAGGTTCAGGCCGGCGACCTGGGCCCCGGGCAGGACTGGGCCGCGTCTTTAGAGGGGGTCGACTGCATCGTCCATGCGGCCGCGCGGGTGCATGTCATGCACGACACGGACGCCGATCCCCTGGCCGCCTTCCGCCAGGTCAATGTCGAGGGCACGGTCAACCTGGCGCGCCAGGCGGCTGCGGCCGGGGTCAAGCGCTTCGTCTTCGTCAGTTCGGTCAAGGTCAACGGCGAGGGCACGCCGCCGGGCAAGGCCTACACCGCCGATGATGCGCCGGCCCCGGTCGATCCTTACGGCATTTCCAAGCTCGAAGCCGAAACGGCATTGCTGGCCCTGGCGCACGCCACGGGCATGGAGGTCGTCATCGTCCGCCCGGTGCTTGTTTACGGGCCGGGCGTGAAGGCCAATTTCCTCAGCATGATGCGCTGGCTCGCGCGGGGCGTGCCGTTGCCGTTCGGCGCCGTGGACAACCGGCGCAGCCTGGTGGCCATCGAAAACCTGGTGGACTTCATCGCCGTGTGCCTGGAGCACCCGGCGGCGGCCGGTCAAGTGTTCCTGGTCAGCGATGGCGAGGACCTCTCGACCACGCAGTTGCTGCGCAGGCTGGCCGCCGCGCTCCGGGTGCGCGCGCGGTTGCTGCCGGTGCCGGTCGCCCTCATGCGCGCAGCGGCCACCGCGTTGGGGCGGCGCGACCTGTCGCAAAGGGTTTTCGGTTCCCTGCAGGTCGACATCGGCAAAAACCGGCGACTGCTGGGCTGGACGCCTCCGGTCAGCCTTGATCACGCCTTGGGCGCTACGGCGCAACATTTTCTGGACGCTCGCCAATCATGAATTACGGATGGTTCATTCCTGCCGTCGCGCTGGTTTCATTCCTGCTGACTTGGGCGCTGCGCCGGTACGCGCTGGCCCGCAGCCTGATCGACATTCCCAATGCCCGCAGTTCCCACTCGGTGCCGACCCCCCGGGGCGGCGGCGTGGCGATCGTGCTGGCATTCCTGCTGGCGCTGGGCCTGCTGCTGTGGGGCGGGCTGATCAGTGCGGCGCAGTTCGCGGCGATCGCGGGGGCAGGGGCCCTGGTGGCGGTCATCGGTTTCATGGACGACCACGGCCACATCGCCGCCCGCTGGCGTCTGCTGGGGCATTTCCTGGCGGCCGCCTGGCTGCTGTGGTGGATCGGCGGCCTGCCGCCGGTGCAGTTGGCGGGCGTCACCGTCGACCTGGGGGTGGTCGGTCACGTGCTGGCGGCGTTCTATCTGGTCTGGCTGCTCAATCTCTATAACTTCATGGACGGCATCGACGGGATCGCCAGCGTCGAGGCCATCTGCGTCTGCATCGGCGCCGGCCTGCTGGGCTGGTGGAGCGGCCTGCCGCAGCTGGCCTGGGTGTCGGCCTTGCTGGTGGCCAGCGTGGCTGGGTTCTTGTTCTGGAATTTTCCGCCCGCGCGGATCTTCATGGGCGATGCCGGAAGCGGGTTCCTGGGCATTGTGCTGGGCGGTTTGTCGCTTCTGGCCGCAACGTTCGACGCCAATCTGCTGTGGAGTTGGCTGATACTGCTGGGCGTCTTCATCGTCGATGCGACGTTCACCCTGTTTCGCCGACTGTTGCGGGGCGACAAGGTGTATGAGGCGCACCGCAGCCATGCCTATCAGTTTGCCTCTCGTCGGTTCGGCAGCCATTTGGCGGTCACGGCGACCGTCGGGGCGATCAATCTGCTCTGGCTGTTGCCTATTGCGGTGGGCGTCGCCCATTTCGGGCTGGACGGCGGCTTGGGCTTGATCCTGGCCTATGCTCCCTTGCTGGTGCTGGCGATCAGGTTTCGAGCCGGAGAACTTGAAAAAGCGCCGGCGAAGGACTAAGCAACAGTTCTGTCATAAGGGATTAAAGTGCGAGAGACTCGGATCCGGGCCGCCGCGCCAACGCAACCGATCAAAGGAGGGCTGAGGTGTTTGAGGAGATGATGGAAAACGTCAGAGCGCGCCTTCTGGGGCTTCCCCGGCGTCGCAAGCGTCTGATCCAGGTCAGCACGGACATCGTCCTGGTCTGGGTCGCCCTGTGGCTGGCCTTCATCGTCCGCCTGGGGATCGATGACATGTACAACCCCTTCAGGGTGCACTTCTGGCTGTTTGTCTGCGCCCCGGTGGTCGCCATCCCGCTCTTCATCCGCTTCGGCATGTACCGGGCGGTCATGCGCTATTTCGGCAACGATGCGCTGATCGCAATCATCAAGGCCGTGAGCCTGTCCTCGCTGATCCTGGCGGTGGTGGTGTACTGGTACAGCAACCACGAAGCGGTCGTGCCCCGTTCGGTCATCTTCAACTACTGGTGGCTGAGCCTGGTCATCATCGGCGGCCTGCGCCTGTGCATGCGCCAATACTTCATGGGCGACTGGTTCACCGCCGCCCAGCACGTCCCGTTCACCAGCCGCGACAACGGGCTGACCAAGGTCGCCGTGTATGGCGCAGGCGTCGCCGGCAACCAACTGGTGGCCGCCTTGCGCATGGGCAAGGTGATGCGTCCCGTGGCGTTCATCGACGATGACCCGAGCATCGCCGACCGCTCCATTTCCGGCCTGGTGGTCTACAAGCCCAAGCACATCCAGCAGATGATCGACGTGACCGGCGCGCAGGAGATCCTGCTGGCGCTGCCGTCCTCCACCCGTTCCCGTCGCCGGGAGATCCTCAACCTGCTGGAAGGCTTCCCGCTGCACGTGCGCAGCGTGCCCAACTTCTCGGACCTGGCCAGCGGCCGCGTCAAGGTCGAAGACATCCAGGAAGTGGACATCGCGGACCTGCTCGGACGGGATTCGGTGCCGGCCCAGCCCGACCTGCTCGAACGCTGCATCAAGGGCAAGACCGTCATGGTGACCGGGGCCGGCGGCTCCATCGGTTCGGAACTGTGCCGGCAGATCTTCGCGCTCGGCCCGACCGCGCTGATCCTGTTCGACCACAGCGAGTTCAACCTCTACAGCATCCTGTCGGAGCTGGAGAAGCGCGGCGCCCGGGAGTCGGTGCCGGTGCACCTGCTGCCGATCCTCGGCTCCATCCGCCATCCGCACAAACTGCTGGATGTGATGAAGACCTGGAAAGTGGAGACCGTGTACCACGCCGCCGCCTACAAGCATGTGCCGATGGTCGAGCACAACATCGCCGAGGGCGTGCTCAACAACGTCATCGGCACGTTGAACACGGCCCAGGCCGCACTGCAGTCGGGTGTGGCCAATTTCGTGCTGATCTCCACCGACAAGGCCGTGCGCCCCACGAATGTGATGGGCAGCACCAAGCGCCTGGCCGAACTGACCCTCCAGGCCCTGAGCCAGGAAGTGGCGCCGGTGCTGTTCGGCGACAAGGCGAACGTCTCGCGGGTCAACAAGACCCGCTTCACCATGGTGCGTTTCGGCAATGTCCTGGGCTCGTCCGGCTCGGTGATCCCGCTGTTCCACAGCCAGATCAAGTCCGGCGGGCCGCTGACCGTGACCCATCCGAAGATCACCCGCTACTTCATGACCATTCCCGAGGCGGCCCAGCTGGTCATCCAGGCGGGTTCCATGGGGCAGGGCGGCGACGTGTTCGTGCTGGACATGGGCGAGCCGGTCCGCATCGTCGAGCTGGCGGAAAAGATGATCCACCTGTCCGGCTTGAGCATCCGCTCCGAGCGCAATCCCCAGGGCGACATCTCCATCGAGTTCACCGGGCTGCGCCCTGGCGAGAAGCTGTACGAGGAGCTGCTGATCGGGGACAACGTCGCGGCCACGCCGCACCCGATGATCATGACGGCCAACGAGGACCACCTGGCCTGGGATGTGCTGAAGAACCGCCTGAGCGACCTGCTGGCGGCGGTCGAGCAGGACGACTACTCGCGGGTGCGGCAACTGCTGCGCGAAACGGTCAGCGGGTATTCGCCGGACGGTGAGATCGTCGACTGGATCTATCAGCAGCGCCGGCTCGAGCCCTGATTGTTTCATATCCTGTAACGCACGGGTTTTTGACAGGCCCGCTCCATTGTCTAAGTTTTGGTGAGCAGCTTCGGAGAAGCTGCTTTCCCAAACGATGATGGAGCGTCACTTATGCGTACCGGTTTTTTCTCTTCCCTGGTTTTTGCCCTGCTCACCAGCGCCTCGATCGCCGCGATCGCTGCGCCTTCGGCGGGGCCCGAAGCACAGAAGCCACCTTCCGCGGCCGTGGCGGCACAGGCGCCTGCCACCTCCGCCAAGGTCGACCTCAACGACGCCGATGCCGCCACCCTGCAAAAGGAACTGGCAGGAGTGGGCGAAGCGAAGGCCAAGGCCATTGTTGCGTACAGGGAAACAAACGGGCCGTTCGCGTCAGTGGATGAACTGCTGGAAGTGAAGGGCATCGGCAAGGCGATCCTGGATCGCAACCGCGACAGGCTGGAAGTGAACTAAGCTGAACGCTCATCGCCAAGAGGCCGGTCATTGACCGGCCTTTTTGCATTCCGGCACCGGGCGGATGACACGGGCGGGTGTTCGTCGGACGGATTGAAATTACGGCTATCATATTGCTCTTTGATTATGCCTATAATATTTTCGCCATCCGAAGCCGTCCGGTCTCCGGAGGCGTTCATTCCCCCAAGGTTCAGCAGGAGTACGGTCATGAATTCTCCAAAGTCTCAAGGTACGGCCCTCGTCACTGGCGCGTCTTCCGGCATCGGTGCGGTATACGCCGAGCGGTTGGCGGCGCGGGGGTTCGATCTGTTGCTGGTGGCCCGTGACCAGGAGCGGCTGGAAAGCGCCGCCGTCAGGTTGCGCGGCGCCCATGGCGTCCAGGTCGAAGTGCTGAAGGCCGACCTGACGCAGAAGGCCGATGTGCAGAAGGTCGAGCAGCGTCTGCGCAGCGACGCCGGCATCAGCCTGCTGGTCAACAACGCGGGCGTCGGCGCCAACGGTTCGCTGGCCGACGCCGATCCCGAGCAGTTGGAACGGCTGATCCAGCTGAACATCACCGCCGTCACCCGGCTGGCCTGCGCCGCCGCTGCGGCGTTCCTCAACGCCGGCCGTGGCACGATCGTCAACATCGCCTCCGTGGTGGCGCTGTTTCCCGAGCGTTTCAACGCCACCTACAGCGCCAGCAAGGCTTACGTGCTGAGCCTGACCCAATCGCTGAACGCGGAGCTCGACGGCACCGGCGTCAAGGTGCAGGCGGTGCTGCCCGGCGTCACCCGCACCGAAATCTGGGAGCGCTCCGGGATCGACGCCAGCGGCATTCCGGATGAAATGATCATGGAGGCCGGCGAGATGGTGGATGCGTCTCTGGCGGGGCTTGAGCAAGGTGAACTGGTGACCATTCCGTCCCTGCCGGACGCCGGTGAGTGGCAGGCCTTCGTCGCCGCGCGTCTGGTGATGGCGCCCAACCTTTCCCACCGTTCGGCGGCCGGGCGCTACAAGTAAGACCTTTCTGAATCGGCAAGAGGAAACCTGATATGGATCAGCGTCGGATAGTGGTCACGGGAATGGGCCTGGTGTCTCCGCTGGGCAGCGGCGTCGAAGCGGCCTGGCAGCGTCTGTTGGCTGGCCGCTCGGGGTTGCGTCCGTTGCCGGAAGCGGTGGTCGCGGATCTGCCGACCCGTGTCGGCGGGGTGGTGCCGACGGTGGAGGAGGATGCCGAAGCCGGCTTCGACCCTGACCGTGCGACGCCGCCCAAGGAACAGAAGAAGATGGACCGCTTCATCCTGTTCGCCATGGAGGCGGCCCGCCAGGCGTTGGAGCAGGCGGGCTGGCAACCTGCCGAAGCCCGGGCCAAGGAACGCACGGCGACCGTCATCGGTTCCGGCGTGGGCGGCTTCGGCGCCATCGCCGATGCCGTGCGCACCACCGACAGCCGTGGCCCGCGCCGTCTGTCGCCGTTCACCATCCCTTCGTTCCTGGTCAACCTTGCCGCCGGCCATGTCTCGATCGCCCACGGCCTCAAGGGGCCGCTGGGCGCGCCGGTGACGGCATGCGCGGCCGGGGTGCAGGCGATCGGCGACGCGGCGCGGATGATCCGTGCGGGCGAAGCCGACATCGCGGTGTGCGGCGGCGCCGAGGCGGCCATCGACCGGGTCAGCCTGGCCGGCTTCGCGGCGGCCCGCGCTTTGTCCAGCGCCTACAACGACACGCCCGAACGCGCCTCGCGCCCGTTCGACAGCGGACGGGACGGCTTCGTCATGGGCGAGGGGGCGGGCCTGTTGGTGATCGAGTCCCTGGAGCATGCGCTGGCGCGGGGCGCCCGGCCCTTGGCCGAACTGGTCGGATACGGCACCAGCGCCGATGCCTACCACCTGACCGCCGGTCCCGAGGACGGCAACGGGGCGCAGCGCGCGATGGGGTTGGCATTGGCCCAGGCGGGCGTGACGCCGGACCAGGTGCAGCACCTCAATGCCCACGCAACCTCCACGCCGGTCGGGGATCTGGGTGAGTTGGCGGCCATCAAGTCGTTGTTCGGTGCCGGACGCAGCATCGCCGTGACCTCGACCAAATCCGCCACCGGGCATCTGTTGGGCGCGGCCGGCGGGCTCGAAGCGATCTTCACGGTGCTGGCGATCCGCGACCAGGTCGTCCCGCCCACCCTCAACTTCGACGATCCCGACCCGGCCAGCGAAGGCGTGGACATCGTCCACGGCCAGGCGCGGTCGATGCCGATCGAATATGCGCTGTCCAACGGTTTCGGGTTCGGGGGGGTGAACGCCAGCGTGCTGTTCAAGCGCTGGGCGGGCTAGTCTTTCGAACGCTTGAGGTGGTCGCGGGTGACGTCAAGGATGCGCTGGGCGAAATCGCCGTCCGCGACGCTGCGCGACAGCAGCAGCGCGCCCGCCAGGGTCGCCATGATGACGATGCTGCGCTCGGCCGCGTCGTCGCCGTCGAGGGTGCCTTCGATCTGGTCGAGGCGGGCCTTGAGCACCTCGTCGCTGGTGGGGCTGGGCTGGCCGCGCAGCCCCAGTTCCGAGGAGATGGTCAGCAACGGGCAGCCTTCGTGCGGGCTGGTCTGGTGCCATTCGGAGAGGTAGGTGTCGATGAACAGATCCAGCGGATTGGCCTGGGCGAAGATGTCGGCGCACAGGCCGGCCACTTGGTCGCCGGCCGCCCGCAAGGCCTTTTCCACCAGTTCATCCTTGGACTTGAAGTGCGAATAGAAGCCGCCGTGGGTCAGGCCCAGGGCTTTCATCAAGGGCTGCAGGCCGGTCGCGCCGATGCCGTCCTTGCGGAACCGTTCGGAGGCCTCCTTGATGATGCGCTGGTGGGTCTGGGCTTTGTGATCCTGCGAATAACGCATTTAAACTCTCCGCAACTAGGTCCCCATCTTAACCAATGAAAATTGCATGGTGACTGTACTTCTACTTCTAAAAAGCGTGCGGTTGAGTCCGGCGTGATCTCAGCCGTGCCCCTGCCGGCCGGCCGGCCAGCGACGCAAAGAAAAACCCGCCGGCATCGGCGGGTTTCCCATTCAGCGGTCTTGTGCCTCCTTGGCGTCCATTTCCGCATTGCGTTCAGCGACGCGTCTGCGTTGCTCTTCGGTCAGCTCGACCTTGTTGGCGGTGTCGCGCAGCATCATCAAGCCGCCAACGATCGAGCCGATGGCCACGACCAGGATCAACCAGGCATACCAAGGCATAACGGCACTCCTCAAGGGCAGGCCGGCGGGCGAGGGTTTCGCCGTACGCCGCTGCATACCCTGTTTGAGCGAAGGGATTTCGCACTGGTTCCATTCTAGGCCGGTTACGCCCTCAGCGGTTCAGGGACCTGCGCCGTAATCGCCGCGTAAACCCACTCTTTACGCTTTCTTTATGCCCTCGCGAGCCCCTCGGTCTCGTTCCTTTACGGCCGCCTTTCCGACAATGCCTCCACACGCGGCAATACGCCGTAAAACGGAGATCTTCCATGAGCGTTCTGGACGGGGTGTCCCTGCTGCTGGCGGCAGGGCTGTTCATTTATCTGTTGGTTGCGCTGCTGCGCGCGGATCGGAACTAGGAGCGGCTATGCACAGTTATGACTATGGGCTGATCCTCGCGTTCTTCGCGGTGGTCCTGCTGCCGGCGCCGTTGCTGGGGCGCTTCTACTACAAGGTGATGGAAGGCCAACGCACCTGGCTGACGCCGGTGCTCGGCCCGCTGGAGCGCGGCTGCTACCGCCTCGCCGGGGTCGATCCGCAGAGCGAGCAGAGCTGGCAGAAGTACACGCTGGCGTTGCTGGCGTTCAACCTCGCCGGGTTCCTGCTGCTGTTCGCGATCCTGGTGTTCCAGGATCACCTGCCGCTCAACCCGCAGAACCTGCCGGGCCAGGAATGGACCCAGGCGTTCAACACCGCGGTCAGTTTCATGACCAACACCAACTGGCAGTCCTACAGCGGTGAGGCGACCCTCAGCTACCTGAGCCAGATGGCCGGCCTCACCGTGCAGAATTTCGTCAGCGCCGCCACCGGCCTGGCCGTGCTGGTTGCGCTGTGCCGCGGCATCGGTCGCAAATCCGCCAAGACCCTGGGCAACTTCTGGGCCGACATGACCCGCGCCACTCTCTACGGCCTGCTGCCGCTGTGCCTGCTGCTGGCGCTGTACCTGGTGTGGCAGGGCGTGCCGCAGACCTTCGCCCAATACGTGAACGCCGTGACGGTGCAGGGCGTCGATCAGGTGATCCCGCTCGGCCCTGCGGCCAGCCAGATCGCGATCAAGCAACTGGGCACCAACGGCGGCGGCTTCTTCGGCGTCAACTCGGCGCATCCGTTCGAGAACCCGACGGCGTGGAGCAACCTGTTCGAAGTGGCGTCGATCATCCTGATCCCGGTGGCGCTGGTGTTCACCTTCGGGCATTACGTGAAGGACCTGCGTCAGAGCCGCGCGATCATCGGCTGCATGCTGGCGCTGTTCATCATCGGCGGCGCCACGTCGCTGTGGGCCGAGTACCAGCCGAACCCGGCGCTGAGCAGCCCGGCCGTCGAGCAGACCGCACCGCTGGAAGGCAAGGAAGCGCGCTTCGGCACCACCGCCACCGTGCTGTGGTCGGTGACCACCACCGCCGCCTCGAACGGTTCGGTGAACGGCATGCACGACAGCCTCAACCCGCTCAGCGGCATGGTGGCGCTGGTCAACATGATGGTCGGCGAAGTGATCTTCGGCGGCGTCGGCGCCGGGCTCTACGGCATGCTGCTCAACGTGCTGATCGCGGTGTTCCTCGCCGGCCTGATGATCGGGCGCACGCCGGAATACCTGGGCAAGAAACTTCAGGCGCGGGAGGTGCAACTGCTGGTGGTCACGCTGCTGGTGATGCCGGTGGGCGTGCTGGTGCTCGGCGCGATCGCCGCGAGCCTGCCAGGCCCTGCCGCGACCATCAGCAACCCCGGCCCCCACGGTTTCAGCCAGTTGCTGTACGCCTACACCTCGGCCAGCGCCAACAACGGCTCGGCGTTCGGCGGCCTGAGCGCCAACACCCCGTTCCACAACCTGATGCTGGGCCTGGGCATGCTGATCGGCCGCTTCGGCTACATCCTCCCGGTCATGGCCCTGGCCGGCAGCCTGGCGATGAAGAAGACCGCGCCGATCGGCCAGAACAGCTTCCCGACCCACGGCCCGCTGTTCGTGACCCTGCTGACCGTGACCATTTTGCTGGTGGGCGGCCTGACCTTCCTGCCGACCCTGGCGCTGGGCCCTATCGCTGAACACCTGAGCATGGGCTTCTAAGGAATCCATCATGAATATGCCTGCAATCAAACCCGTCGCCGCCAAGGCGCCGGAACATGCGAAAACCGCGATCAGCGCCTTGTGGCGTCCGGCGCTGGTGCAAGCCTTCGTCAAGCTCGACCCGCGCCAGCTGCAGCGCTCGCCGGTGATGTTGGTGGTGGAACTGACCGCCGTCCTGACCACCGTGCTGTGCTTCATCCCGGACAGCGTCGTGCCGTCCTTCGTCGCCGCGCAGATCGCCCTGTGGCTGTGGTTCACGGTGCTCTTCGCCAACTTCGCCGAAGCCTTGGCCGAAGGGCGCGGCAAGGCCCGGGCCGACAGCCTCAAGGCCGGCAGCGAAGGCCTGAGCGCCCGGCGCAAGCTGGCCAACGGCAGCTTCCAGGTGGTGCCGGCCGCGAGCCTGCGCAAAGGTGACGTGGTGCGCGTCGAGGCCGGGGAAATGATCCCCGGCGACGGCGAAGTCATCGAAGGCATCGCGGCGGTGAACGAAGCGGCCATCACCGGTGAATCGGCACCGGTGATCCGCGAGTCCGGCGGCGACCGTTCCGCCGTCACCGGCAACACCCGTCTGGTGTCCGACTGGCTGCTGGTGAAGATCACCGCCAACCCTGGCGAGTCGACCCTCGACCGCATGATCGCGCTGGTCGAAGGCGCCAAGCGCCAGAAGACCCCGAACGAAGTGGCGCTGGACATCCTGCTGATCGGTCTGACCCTGATCTTCCTGCTGGTGGTGGTGACTCTGCAGCCGTTCGCTCACTTCGCCAACGGCAGCCTGCCGCTGGTGTTTCTGGTGGCGCTTCTGGTGACGCTGATCCCGACCACCATCGGCGGCCTGCTGTCGCCCATCGGCATCGCCGGGATGGACCGCCTGGTGCGCCTGAACGTGATCGCCAAGTCCGGGCGTGCGGTGGAGGCGGCGGGCGACGTGCACGTGCTGATGCTGGACAAGACCGGCACCATCACCTTCGGCAACCGCCGCTGCAGCGCGGTGCATGCCGCGCCGGGCGTGAGCGCCCGTGAACTGGCCGAGGGCGCGCTGTTCGCCTCGCTGGCCGACGACACCGCCGAAGGCAAATCCATCGTCGAGTACCTGCGCGGCGCCAACCCGCAGCCGGAGCCGTCGATGGACACCCTGACCGCCGTGCCGTTCAGCGCCGAGACCCGGCTCTCCGGCGTGGACTATCAGGGCCGCGCCTACCGCAAGGGCGCGGTGGATTCGCTGCTCGCCTTCCTCGGCCAGCAGCGCGGCGACCTGGCCCCGGCCCTGTCCCGGGAGATCGACAAGATCGCCCAGAGCGGCGGCACGCCGTTGCTGGTCTGCGCCGACGGCAAGCTGCTGGGTGTGATCCACCTCAAGGACGTGGTCAAGCCGGGGATCCGCGAGCGTTTCGCCGAACTGCGCAAGCTGGGGATCCGCACGGTGATGGTGACCGGCGACAACCCGCTGACCGCCGCCGCGATAGCCGCCGAAGCGGGCGTCGATGACGTGCTGGCCGAAGCCACGCCGGAGAAGAAACTGGCGCGCATCCGCCACGAGCAGAACGACGGCCGCCTGGTCGCGATGTGCGGCGACGGCGCCAACGACGCCCCGGCGCTGGCCCAGGCCGACGTCGGCATGGCGATGAACGACGGCACCCAGGCCGCGCGCGAGGCGGCCAACATGGTCGACCTCGACAGCGACCCGACCAAGCTCCTGGACGTGGTGCAGATCGGCAAGGAACTGCTGGTGACCCGCGGCGCGCTGACGACCTTTTCCATCGCCAACGACGTGGCCAAGTATTTCGCGATCCTGCCGGCGCTGTTCGCCGCGATCTACCCGCAACTGGGCGTGCTGAACATCATGCACCTGAGCAGCCCGCAGAGCGCGATCCTGTCGGCCATCGTGTTCAACGCCCTGATCATCGTCGTGCTGATCCCGCTGGCCCTGCGCGGCGTGCGGGTGCAGGCGGCGAGCGCGGCGGCGCTGCTGCGGCGCAACCTGCTGATCTACGGCCTGGGCGGGATCCTGGTGCCGTTCGTGGGGATCAAGGCCATCGACATGCTGCTGACGGCGTTGCACCTGGTTTGATTCTGCAAGGTGCGCCAGGCACCCGGCTCCCGCCCTTGAAAGGCATTGCCTTGTGGGAGCCAGCCTGCTGGCGATGGACTCGCCTGGACGCACCTGACCTAACGCGGCATCCGCTGCTTGAATTCGAGGATTCTGAAATGTCCACACTGATACGTCCCGCCCTGAGCCTGCTGGTGCTGATGACCCTGGTCACCGGCGTCGCCTATCCCTTGGCGGTCACCGGCATCGCCCAGGTCGCCTTCCCGGAACAGGCCAACGGCAGCCTGGTGCGCAATGCCGAAGGCAAGGTGCGCGGCTCGTCCCTGATCGCCCAGGATTTCGTCGGCGATGCCTGGTTCCACCCACGCCCCTCGGCCGGTGCGTTCGCCACCGTGTCGAGCAGCGCGAGCAACCTGGCGCCGAGCAACCCCGCCCTGGCCACCCGTGTGATCGACGATGCCGGCAAGTTGCAGGTGCCAGGTCAGGGGCCGGTGCCCCTGGCGCTGCTCACCACCTCCGGCAGCGGCCTAGATCCGCACTTGCCACCGGCGGCGATTGCCTATCAACTGGCGCGTGTCGCACAGGCGCGCAACCTGCCGGTGGCGACCCTGCAGCAACTGCTCGACGCGCACATCGAACAGCCGCTGGTGGGGCCGCCGGTGGTCAACGTGTTGGAGCTGAACCTGGCGCTGGAAAAGCTCTGAGCCGTTGCACCGCCAATCGCCAGCAGGCGGGCCCCCACAGGAACGCGCATTTCGTTGTGGGAGCCAGCCTGCTGGCGATGACGGCAGTCGCTGCGATACACAAACATCAGGAAGAGAACATCAAGCATGAGTGATTCCGGCCGCGCCGATGCGCTGTTAGCCAACCTGCCCCGGGACGGCCGCGGCCGGCTGAAGGTGTTCCTCGGCGCCGCGCCGGGCGTGGGCAAGACCTACGCCATGCTCCAGGCCGCCCACACCCAATTGCGCCAAGGCGTGAAGGTCATCGCCGGCGTCGTCGAGACCCACGGCCGGGCGGAGACCGAAGCGCTGCTCGGCGGCCTGCCGCAGCAGCCGCTGGTGCGTTCGGAGTACCGCGGCGTCACCCTCGAAGAAATGGACCTGGACGGCCTGCTCGCGGCCAAGCCCAAGCTGGTGCTGGTGGACGAACTGGCCCACACCAACGCCCCCGGCAGCCGTCACGCCAAGCGCTGGCAGGACATCCAGGAACTGCTCGCCGCCGGCATCGACGTGTTCACCACGGTCAACGTCCAGCACCTGGAAAGCCTCAACGACCAAGTGCGCGGCATCACCGGCGTGCAGGTGCGCGAAACCTTGCCCGACTGGGTGCTGCAGGAAGCCTACGAACTGCTGCTGATCGACCTGCCGCCGCGGGAATTGCTGGAGCGCCTGCGCGAAGGCAAGGTCTACGTGCCGGAGCAGGCCCGGGCGGCCATCGATGCGTTCTTCACCCAGACCAACCTCACCGCGCTGCGCGAACTGGCGATGCAGACCGCCGCCGCGCAGGTGGACAACGACCTGGCCCAGGGCTACCGCCAGCTCGGCCAGTCGGCGCCGGCGGTGCGCGGGCGCCTGCTGGTGGGCGTGGACGGCGATGCCCAGGCCGAACGGCTGGTGCGCCACGCCAGCCGAGTCGCCCAGCGCCGGCATCTGCCGTGGAGCCTGGTGCATGTCGACAACGGCCGGGTGCGCGACGAGCAATCGCGCCTGCGCCTGCAAAGCGCCCAGCAACTGGCCGAGCGCCTGGGCGGCGAAGTGGTGCTGCTGCGGGCCGGCGAGGTGGCCAAGACCCTGATCCAGCACGCCGCCGAACGTCGGGCGAGCCTGGTGCTGGTCGGCCAGTCCCGGCCGCGTCTGCGCCGTCGCCTGTTCGGCGGCGGTCTGGCGGCGCGTCTGCTGCGTCAGGCCCAGGGCCTGGAGATCAACGTGCTGGACAGCGAGCACCAGCCGCATCAACCGCGCCTGCGGAGCGCCGCGGCGCTGGTGTGGTTCGACTACGCGCTGGCCCTGGTGGCGACGGTGTCGGCCAGTGCGCTGGCATGGGCGGTGTCCAGCGTGTTGCCGTTGCCGAACATCTCCCTGGTGTTCCTAGCGGCGGTGCTGCTGGTGGCGGTGCGCAGCAGCCTGGGACCGGCGCTGGCCTGTGCGGCGCTGTCGTTCCTGACCTATGACTTTCTGTTCATTCCGCCGAACTTCTCCTTCGCCATCCAGCGGGAGGAAGACGTGCTGACCTTGCTGTTCTTCCTGCTGATGGCGGCGCTCACCGGCAATCTCGCGGCCCGTCAGCGCCGGCAGTTGCAGGCCCTGCGCGACACCCAGGAAGAGACCACCGAACTGCTCGACCTGTCGCGCCGGCTCACCGCCGCCACCGACCGCCAGGCCGTGGTCAGCGCCGCCGCCCAGCACCTCAACGGCTGGAGCGACCTGCAGGTGTGCCTGCTCAACCGCGACGGCCAGGGCGGCTGGAAGGTCGAGACCGGCGGGCCGCTGCAGTTCTCCGAGGCCGAACGCGCCGCCGCCGATTGGGCCTGGCAGCACGACCAACCGGCGGGCATGGGCACCGGCACGCTGCCGTTCGGACGCTGGTGGTGGTGGCCGCTGTCGGCGGAAGAGGGGCCGCTGGCGTTGCTGGGCGTGTGCGCCAAAGAGGGCCAGACCTTGAGCGGCCAGCGCCGCCGTTTGCTCACCGCGTTGAGCCAGCCGCTGGCCCAGGCGTTGGCGCGGGCGCAACTGGCCGACGACCTGGAGGCGGCGCGGCTGCACGGCGAGACCGAACAGCTGCGCAGCGCCTTGCTCGCCTCGGTGTCCCACGACCTGCGCACGCCGTTGACCTCAATGCGCGGCAGCATCGACAGCCTGCTGGCCCTGGGCGAGGCGATCCCGCTGGAGGACCGCCGGGAACTGCTGGAGGGCACCCGCGACGAGGCCGAGCGCCTGGATCGCTACATCCAGAACCTGCTGGACATGACCCGTCTCGGCCACGGCGCACTGAAGCTGGCGCGGGACTGGGTGGCGCCGGCGGACATTGTCGGCAGCGCGCTCAATCGCTTGCGGGCGGTGCTGTCGTCGTTGCAGGTGAGCACCGAGGTGCCGGCCGAACTGCCGCTGCTGTTCGTGCACGCGGCGCTGATCGAGCAGGCGCTGGTGAACGTGCTGGAGAACGCCGCACGGTTCTCGCCGTCCCATGGCCGCCTGCAACTGCGTGCCGGAGCGGACGGCGACGAACTGTTCTTCTCGGTCAGCGACGAAGGGCCGGGCATTCCCGTCGAGGAGCGGGCGAAGATTTTCGACATGTTCTACACCGCTGCGCGCGGTGACCGGGGCGGGCAGGGCACGGGCCTGGGGCTGGCGATCTGTCAGGGCATGGTCGGCGCCCACGGCGGCCGGATCAGCGTGGGCGACGGCATCGACGGCCGCGGCACCTGCATCACGCTGCACCTGCCGTTGCAGACGCAGCCGGGGATGGACGGTGAAGGCTGATCCCCGCTGCGCTACTCTCTTGCCCAACTTTTGTGTTGACGTGAATCCATGAGCCAGACCGCGACCATTTTGGTCATCGACGACGAACCGCAGATCCGCAAGTTCCTGCGCATCAGCCTCGCTTCACAGGGCTACAAGGTGCTGGAGGCCGGCACCGGCACCGAAGGCCTCGCGCAGGCGGCGCTGAACAAGCCCGACCTCTTGGTGCTCGACCTCGGCCTGCCGGACATGGACGGCCAGCAAGTGCTGCGCGAGTTCCGCGAATGGGCCACGGCGCCGGTGCTGGTGCTGTCGGTGCGCGCCAGCGAAGGGCAGAAGGTGCAGGCCCTGGACGGCGGCGCCAACGATTACGTGACCAAGCCGTTCGGCATCCAGGAGTTCCTCGCCCGGGTGCGGGCGCTGCTGCGTCAGGCGCCGGCGGGGGAGGCGCAGCAGGCCGCGCTGAACTTCGGCCCGCTGACCGTGGACCTGGCGTACCGCCGGGTCACGCTCGACGGCGCCGAAGTGGCCCTGACCCGCAAGGAGTACGCGGTGCTGGCGCAACTGGCGCGGCATCCGGGACGGGTGATCACCCAGCAGCAGTTGCTCAAGGACATCTGGGGCCCGACCCACACCGAAGACAGCCACTACCTGCGCATCGTGGTCGGGCACCTGCGCCAGAAACTGGCGGACGACCCGACCCGGCCGCGGTTCATCGTCACCGAGGCGGGGGTGGGGTATCGGTTGTTGGGCGAGACCAGCCTGTAGGCCTGTGCCGAATGGGCCGGCTCTGGCTCCCACAGAGGATTCGTTTGTGGCGCCAGTCCCTTGTGGGAGCCAGCCTGCTGGCGATGGCGTCAACCCGGGCGCCAGAGCCAGGGCAAGTACTGTTGTTCTCACAGGCTTCGACCGAAGCGCAGTGGTGGTGAGCGACCGCAGCCCCTGTGGGAGCAGGCTTGCCCGCGGTGAGGCCCTGTCAGGCCATGTGTCCCTCAAGGCAGCTCGCTTTCGTACCGGTCCAGCGTATCCCGCGCGATCTCCTGCCCCAGCGCGATCAGTTCCGGCGCCTTGTAGAACTCGAAGAACCGGCACACCCGCTTCGGCACGTTGATCAGCACGTCCGGCGGATACCCGGCGATCTTGTACTGGGCCAACGAGGTCTGCATCACTTCGAAGCTCTGGTTGATCAGATCCAGCAACGACGCCGGCCCCACGTTATCGATGATGAACGAGCCGGTGGCCGACTTCGGCGCGCCGTCGCGCTCGGGGGCGGCGGCCGGTTGCTGGGTCTCGGGTTCGGCGCCTTCGACCCACGGGTTGATCTCCGCCGCCTCGGCCCGCAGCGCTTCCTGCTCCAACAGCAACAGCTGTTCGGCCTGCTTGCGCCGGAACGGCATCTTCGAGCCCAGCGAGCTGATCAGGCTGTCGAAGCGGGTGCGGAACGCGGCGGGACGCTGGATCACCGGAAGCTTGTAGTGGCGTTGGTTGGTGGCGTTGAGGTTGACGGCGATAATCAGGTCGCAGTGGCTGGACACCACCGGCACGATCGGCAACGGGTTGAGGATGCCGCCGTCCACCAGCATCCGGTTGCCCTGCATCACCGGGGTGAACAGGCTCGGGATCGCCGCCGAGGCGCGCATCGCCTGATGCAGGCAGCCTTCCTGGAACCAGATCTCCTGCTGGTTGGTGAGGTCGGCGGCCACCGCCGTGTAGGGGATGCGCAGGTCTTCGATGTTGATTTCGCCGACGATCTTGCGGATCTGGCCGAAGACCTTTTCGCCGCGGATCGCGCCGAGGCGGAAACTGACGTCCACCAGCCGCAGCACGTCCAGGTAGTCCAGGCTCTCGATCCAGTTGCGGTACTCGTCCAGCTTGCCGGACGCGTAGATCCCGCCGACCACCGCCCCCATCGAACACCCGGCGACGCAGGCGATCTCGTAGCCGCGCCGTTCGATTTCCTCGATGACGCCGATATGGGCATACCCCCGGGCGCCCCCGGAGCCCAGCACCAGTGCGACACGCTTTTTCATCGGACTTCCTCCCCTCACGCCTGCACAATGCACCCATCCGGGGGCGGGCTTCAATCGGTCGGGTCGCGCGGGGCGCGGGGGTGTCGTTTTTTCGATGCCGGATGACCCTTCGCGGCTATCTTTAAAGTATTGCCCTTCACCGGTGGCCCAAGGCACTTTTGCGCCGTCGAACCGTCTTACCTGCACGACTGTTGACCTATCTCTGAGGTGTGAGTGATGAAAGCCTGGATCTGTGTACCCCTGATGGCGCTGGCGTTGGCCGGCTGCGCGGGCAAGACGGCCTACCGCGACAGCTGCGGCAGCCAGCTCGACGCGGCGTGGCACGAGCTGGACCTGGCCAAGGCCGAAGGGTTCGCCGGGACGGTGAGCTATTCCAAGGCCCTGTCGCTGCTGACCGCCGCCAAGACCCAGCAGCAGTTCGAAGGGTTCGAGGGCTGCACGAAGAAAGCCGAGAAGGCGCGTTTCTACATTCGCGAGTCCCGTGCGGGGCGATAGAAGCGGCCATCAGCGCTAAGCTTCAAGCGGCAAGCTTGTACGGCTTGTCGCTTGAGGCTTCCCACTTGGCGCTGTTTACGGAGTGATCCCCATGATTGACCGGTTGGTGGCCCATGTCCTGGGTCTGGAAGTGCGGCTGCTGGCTTGTCAGGCACGCCTGGCGGCGCGTACCGACCCGGAGGCGCTGCACGACCTGCGCACCACCGTGCGCCGCTTGCGCAGCCTGTTGAGGCCGTTGCGCGGGCTGCCGGGTGTCGAGCAACTGGAAGGGGCGGCCGCCGCCGTCGGGCAGTTGACCACGCCATGGCGTGACCGCGAGGTGTTGGCGGCCTATTTGCTCAAGCATGGCCGGCCGGAGGCGGCCCATCGGCGCCTGGCGCAGATGGCCGAAGCGTATCCGGCGCTGGCGGCGAGTGCGGAGCTGGCGTCGCTGCTGATGATCCTCGACGCCTTTCCCCGTTTCCTGCGCGCCTCCCAGCGTCAAGGCTTGCTCAAGGGCCTGGACACGCGCATCGGCAAGCGCCTGCGCAAGCAGTGGAAGAACCTTGACGAGGCGCTGCACGACCCGGCCCACGACCGCCATCGCCTGCGCCTGTTGATCAAGCGCGTGCGCTACGGCATCGAGGCCTACCCCGAGCTGGATCGCCTGCCCGCATCGGCGATGAAGCATCTGAAATC
The DNA here is from genome assembly GCF_002112745.1 of Pseudomonas sp. B7(2017). Taxonomy (NCBI): domain Bacteria; kingdom Pseudomonadati; phylum Pseudomonadota; class Gammaproteobacteria; order Pseudomonadales; family Pseudomonadaceae; genus Pseudomonas; species Pseudomonas sp. B7(2017). The sequence goes on from NZ_NEIP01000014.1 coordinate 24,721, forward strand.
CGCGCAGGGCGCTTTGGGCGACTGGCACGATTGCTGGCAATGGCTGGCCAGGGCCGAGCAGGAAGCGGATCTGCTGCCCTGCGTCCCGACCTGGCAGGCGACCATGGCCGAGGCCGAGGTTAAGGCCGACCGTGTCCTCCACAAGCTCAGCGAAGCCTGCTTCAAGCCCTGAACGTTCCCCTGCAGGAGCCAGCCCTGCAGCCCCGTACGGCCTTTCTGTCAGTCGATTTGACCGGAATAGACGCTGCGGCGCTCTGCTTGGCTGGTTAAGATCCCGGCTTTGACTCTTTCGTACCTGAGGTTCCCATGCGCTTTTGCGATCTGCTCGATGCTGTCCGCCGTCAACCGGAGCTGTCGGTTCCGGCCGAATGGGGGCAGGGCCGGGCCAGCTTCGGCGGCCTGGTGGCGGCGCTGCAATATGAAGTGATGCGCGCCGAGGTGCCGGTGGAGCGTCCCGTGCGCTCGTTGGCGATCACCTTTGTCGGTCCGGTGGAGCCTGAAGTGCCGGTGAGCTTCGAGGTCGAGGTGCTGCGCGAGGGCAAGGCGGTCAGCCAAGTGCTGGGCCGCGCGACGCAGAACGGCCAGGTGGTGACCCTGATGCAGGGCAGCTTCGGCGGCTCGCGCACGTCGGAAGTGGCGGTCGACGCTCAGCCGGCGCCGCAGATGAAGCACTGGGACGACTGCCAGGAACTGCCCTACATCAAAGGCGTCACGCCGGAGTTCATGCGCCATCTGGCGATGCGCTGGAGCGTGGGCGGCATGCCGTTCACCGGCAACAAGTCCCGCGACATGGGCGGCTGGGTGCGCTTGCGCGGCGATGTCCCTGAAGAGCCGGTCAACGAATCGCACCTGCTGGCGCTGGTCGATGCCTGGCCGCCTGCGCTGCTGCCGTTCCTGAGCAAGCCGGCGCCGGGCAGCACCCTGACCTGGACGGTGGAGTTCGTGCAGCCGCTGCGGGATTTGACCACGCTGGACTGGTGCAAGTACCTGGCCCAGATCGAGTACGCCGCCGACGGTTACGGCCATGTGGCGGCCAAGCTGTGGAGCGCCGAAGGGGAATTGATTGCGATGAGCCGCCAGACGGTGACGATCTTCGCCTGACTCAATGCCGGCGGTGGCGCTCACGCCAGGCGCGCCACCAGCCGCCGCTGAGGAAGAAGCGCGGGAAGGTCAGGAACTGCTCGACCAACAGGCGCGATACGGCATCCTTGCGGTCACTGAACGGCTCGGACGCTTGCGCCTCCAGGCTGTGGCCGTGGCGCTGCAGGGCCAGCGCCGCCACGATGCCGATCACGCCGATGGCGACGCTCGCCAGGCTCAGGCTGAACACCCCCGACACGATGAGCAGAAACGCGACGATGAACAGCGGCACGGCGATCAGGTGCAGCACCAGGTTGGTCGGGTGCTGATGGTTGTGCGGGTACGCGCGCCATTGCCAGGCGGGAAGGTTGGGGTGACGTTTGCCCATGTCTGCGGCTCCTTGTGCCATGTTCGGTGCATGGCTGAAGGATAGGCCCGGGCCGGGAGGGCGGCGAATCAAGGTTGGCTATTGAAGCGATAGGCGTCATGGCCGGATTCGATGTCGCCCGGACTGACGCCTTCGCGATGATTCCCCTACAGCTTCAGTTGCCCGATGGCCTTGCTGAGTTCGCCGGCCAGGGTCGCCAGCTCGTTGCTGGTGGTCGCCGAATCCACGGTCTGCTGCACGGTGTCTTCGGTCACGTCGCGGATGCTCACCACCGCACGGTTCATCTCTTCGGCCACCTGGCTCTGCTGTTCCGCCGCCACTGCGATCTGCGTGTTGCTCTCGCGCATCTGCGCCACGGCGCCGGTGATTTCCGCCAGCGCTTCGCCGGCTTCCTGGGCCTGCTGCACGCAGTCGTCGGCCTTGTACGAACTCTCCTGCATGAAGTCCACCGCATCGCGGGTGCCGGCCTGCAGCGCCGAGACCATGGTGGTGATCTCGTCGGTGGAGGTCTGCACGCGCTTGGCCAGGTTGCGCACCTCGTCGGCGACCACCGCGAACCCGCGCCCCATCTCGCCGGCCCGGGCCGCTTCGATGGCGGCGTTGAGGGCCAGCAGGTTGGTCTGTTCGGCGATGCTGTGGATCACGCTGACCACGCCGTTGATCTTCTGGCTGTCCTCGGCCAGGCGCTGGATCATTTCCGCGGTCTGCTGCACGCCGCTGGACAGCCCGGCGATCGACTGCTGCACCCGGCTCACCACCTGCTGGCCGCTGCCGGCCAGGCCGTCGGCGGTCTGCGACAGATCGCGGGTGGCGCCGGCGTGCTGGGCGATGTGGTGGACGGTGGCGGTCATCTCATTGATGGCCGTGGCGGCCTGGTCGGTTTCGCTCTGCTGGCCGAGCATGCCGTGGCGCACCTCGTTCATGCTCGACGCCAGGCGCGCCGCGCCGACGTCCAGTTGCCGCGCGGTGTTGGCGACCGTGGTCACCACCCGCTGGTAGCCGGCCTGCATGGCGTTGAAGGCGTTGGCCATTTGGCCGACCTCATCCTTGCACGCCAGCGGCACCCGGGCGCTCAAGTCGCCGGTCTTTTCGACGTGCAGCATCACGTCCTTCAGCGTGTTGAGTTGGCTCAGCAGGAAGCGGATCAGCAGTTGCGAAGCGCCGAGCATCGCCAGCATCAGGATGAACACCGCCACCGCATAGTTGGCGAACCGCTCGCTGAACACCTGGCTCATGCTCGGGCCGTAGGCGATGACCGCGACCTGCTGGCCATCGGGGCGGCCGAACACTTCGGCGCCCATCAGCGGGTTTTCGCCGAACAGCGGCAGATGGTTGATCTCGACCCAGCCGTTGCCGTCGCTGATCTCCAGTAACGGTTGATCGTTGAGGCGAGGGGCTTCGCCGCGTTTGAACGTCAGCACCTGATCGGTCTTGGGCAGCGCTTGCCCGGCCGGCCAGGCCTTGAGCAATTGCGCCTGAGCCTGCGCGGAGGCCTGGGCAGCATGGCTGCGGGACTGCTGTTCCAACTGCACGGCGTACAGCACCAGCAGCAGGGTGGTGACGAAGGCGACCGCGTTGACCGCCCAGAATTTGTATTTCAGCGAGATATTGCTAAGCCAGGCACCCATGGAGGTCTTCTCTGATAGCGGAAACAGTTTTGGCAAGGTGCCAGCATTGTGCCGGTATCGTGGGCGCGGAATCTTGATGTGCATCAAGGCCTGATGCTGTTCGAGCGCTGTAGGCACCCGCCTGCTGGCGATGGCGGCGGGGCAGGGTCAAGGGCGATCGCCGGGGCAGGCTGGCGCCTACAGGGGTGTCAGGGCAGGGTGGGCAGGCCGTAGAACGCCCGGGCGCAGGCGGTGGTGTGGGCCGCCAGGTCAGCCTCGGTTTCGCCGCGGTGCAGGGCGACTTCGCGCAGCACTTCGGTGAGGTAGGCCGGTTCGTTGCGCCCGTTCTTGGGCTTGGGCCGCAGGCTGCGCGGCAGCAGGTACGGCGCATCGCTTTCGAGCATCAGGCGACCGCGCTTGATCTCCTTCACCAGCGGGTGCAGGTGGGTGCCGCGGCGTTCGTCGCAGATCCAGCCGGTGATGCCGATGTGCAGATCCAGGTCGAGGTAGCCAAACAGCGCCTTCTGCTCCCCGGTGAAGCAATGCACCACGGCGGCGGGCAAGCGGTCGCGGAAGTCGCGCAGGATGTCCAGCAGGCGTTGGCTGGCGTCCCGCTCGTGGAGGAACACCGGCAATTGCAGCTCGGCGGCCAGGGCCAGATGCTCTTCGAGCACCTTTTCCTGCTGCGGGCGCGGGGAAAAGTCGCGGTTGAAGTCCAGCCCGCATTCGCCTACGGCCACCACGCCCGGCTCCTTCAGCAGGGCTTGCAGGCGTCTGGCGCTGTCGGCGTTCCAGTCGCTCGCCGAGTGCGGGTGGATGCCGGCGGTGGCGAACAGCCGTTGTCCGCTCTCGTCCAGTTGCCGGCACAGTTCCAGCGCCTGTTCGCTGCCCTCGACGCTGGTGCCGGTCAGCACCAGTTGGCAGACGCCGGCGGCGTAGGCGCGGTCGAGCACGGCCTGGTGTTTGTCGGCGAAACTGGGGTTGGTCAGGTTGACGCCGATGTCGATGAGTTGCATGGTGCTTCCTCGGGCCGAAGGCCGGAAAGCATATCAGAGCCGTAGATTTATAAGAAAAGCCAAGAACTACAACACGTTATGGCTGTCTGTTGAGGCCGCGGGACAGGTTGGGCTGGCAGCAATGCCATCGCTGTGCCAGTCTTTCGCACTTTGCCAGCGCTTCAGGCGCTCTGTTTTCGTCGGTGTTCTTTGCTCGTTTCCGGGTGAAGGCGCCCTGTTCTTTCCGGAGAGTGGATGGTTCGTCCCTCGGTGTTGCTCCTGCTGTGCGGATCGTTGCTGCTGCCGATGACGGCTGCCGCGCGCCTGCCCGGCCCGTTGCAGGCCGTGCCGGCCGCCAAGGTGCGCGACCTGGCCGAGATCCGCGGCAGCCGCGTGCTGCGGGTGCTGGTCAACCAGAGCCGCAACAGCTCCGGCGAAGTGCAGGGCCAGGCCATCGGCGTCGAGTATCACCGCCTGCGCGCCTTCGAGCAGTACCTCAACGGCCACGCCCGTGACGGTCAGGAGATCAGCCTCAAGATCATTCCCAAGGCCAAGGATCAATTGCTCGGCGCGTTGCAGCGGGGCGAGGGCGACCTGGTGGCACCGGGGGAACTGCTGGACCTGCAGCCCGGCCACGCGGTCGCCAGCAGCGAGCCGATCGCCAGCAACGTGCCGCTGGTGCTGGTGGGCATCAAGGGCGAGCGGCGCTACACCAAGGTCGAGCAACTGGCCGGCAAGACCCTGGCCCTGCCCACCGGCAGCGCGGCGGGGGAGGCGGTCGACCGGCTCAACCAGAAACTGGCGCTGCACAAGCTGGCGCCGATCAAGATCGAATGGGTCGACCCGACCCTGGCGGTCGAGGATGTGCTGGAAATGGTGCAGGGCGGCATCTTCCACCTGACCATCGTCGAGCAGCCCATCGCCGAGCGCTGGGGCAAGATCCTGCCCAAGCTGCGTTTCGACAAGCAGTTGATGATCAGCGAACCGGGTGAGGAATACTGGTTCGTGCGCCGCGACGCGTCGATGCTGCGGGCGAGCATCGACCGATTCCTGACCGGCTACAAGAAGCCGGCCAACGAAGACGCAGCGTTCCTGCGCATCTACCGCCGTCTCTATCAAGTCCACTATCCCTTGGCCAAGGCCGATCGCCAGCGCCTGGAAAGCCTGCGCCCGACCCTGCAGAAGCACGCCGAAGCGCAGAACATGGACTGGCTGAACCTGGCGGCGCTGGCGTTCAAGGAGTCGGCGCTGCAACCCGGCGCGCGGGGCGGCGGCGGGCCCACCGGTCTGATGCAGATCACACCGTCGGCCGCGCAGCGGGTCGGCGTGGGCAATATCCAGAATCTCGATGGGAATGTGCAGGCCGGGGCCAAGTACCTGGCGATGATCCGCCGCAAGTTCTTCAACAGCCCCAAGCTCAACGAGCGCGAGCGCATGGCGTTCACCCTGGCCGCCTACAACATCGGCCCCGAGCGCGTGCAGGGCATGCGGGCCGAGGCGCGGCGACGGGGCCTGAACCCCAACCAGTGGTTCTTCCAGGTCGAGCGCATCGCCATGGAGCAGGTGGGAATGGGGGCCGTCAGCTATGTTAATAGCGTGAACAAGTACTACTTGGCGTTCGACCGGGAGCGCGAGTCGCTGGAGCCCCGGGGACAGAAAGTCGTCTCACGCAAATGATCTAATAAATTGATTGTTATGGCGGAATTTTTGCGCTTTTAACATAAATTTTTCTGATTAATATAGCGGCCAACCACACACACTTTCCCCAAGAAGTTAAGGAACGCAAACATGAGCTCTCTGATCAACAAAGTACTGTTCACCCGCGCCGGCTACGGCCTGACCGTTCTGCGCATCGCCGTCGGCGTGATCTTCGCCGCCCACGGCGCACAGAAACTCTTCGGCCTGTTCGGCGGCTACGGCCTGGCCGGCACCGCACAGTACATGGAAAGCATCGGCCTGACGCCGGGCTACCTGATGGCGACGCTGGCCGGCGGCACCGAGTTCTTCGCCGGCCTGGCCCTGATCATCGGCCTGCTGGTGCGTCCGGCGGCGCTGGGCCTGACCTTCCTGTCGCTGGTGGCGATCTTCACCGTGCACATCGGCAACGGCCTGTTCATGGCCAACAACGGCTACGAGTTCGCCCTGGCTCTGCTCGGCGGCAGCATCGCGGTCCTGATCGAAGGGGCCGGAAAACTGTCGGTGGATCGCGCCATCGCCGGTTGACCGCTCTGGAACACGGCAAAAGGCCCGCATTGCGCGGGCCTTTTTTGTTGCGGCCGATTCTTGACACTCGACAGCCGCGTTCTCTAGGATGCCGCTCATGCGCCGATTTAAACAGCTACTTGCGGGGCGCCAGGTGACTCATCCAGTCGCCGTCAGAAGCCGGTCCGGCTTCGAAATACCGCTAAAGCGCTGGTTCGGTGTTGCCTCTCACCTGCCATGCAGACTTTTGAGGCAGAGACACGACACATGAATGCACTTCGCCCTCCAGCACGTCCTGCGCCGATCACGGCACACATCACCCAGCGCAATCCAAAGATCCTGCTTGGCGGCAAGCATCAGCCGACGCTGCTGCGCTACCTCGATGGCTGGCCACGCCGCAGCGGCGGCCCTGCCGCGTTCCTCATCCAGTTTGTCGAAGACGGCGAGTCGCTGGCGCGTTTTGCCGACGACAGTTTCGATCTGGCGGTGATTCAGGCGCCGGGCCGCGACGAGGCGCCGGAGATGATCCGGCACCTGACCCGCGTGGCACGGCAAGGGCTGATCGCCCGACGTTGAGCCCCCTTCAGGGATACTCGATGGCGACGATGTACACGAACTGCTCGCCGGTCGGCGTCTGCACCCGCACTTCCGCGTCCAGCGCCTTGCCGACGAGGGCTCGGGCCAGGGGCGAGTCGATGCTGATCAGGCCCAGCTTCAGGTCCAGTTCATCGGGCCCGACGATGCGGTAGCGCGACTGCTTGCCGTCTTCGTCCTCGATGGTGACCCAGGCGCCGAAGTAGACCTTGTTCGGGTCGCTGGGCTTTTCGCTGACGACCTTCAGCGCCTCCAGGCGCTTTGTCAGGAACCGCACCCGGCTGTCGATTTCGCGCAGCATCTTTTTGCCGTAGGTGTACTCGGCGTTTTCCGAGCGGTCGCCCTGGGCTGCCGCTTCGCTCACCGCCTGCGTCACCTGCGGGCGGCGCACGTGCCACAGCTCATGGAATTCGGCGCGCATCCGCGCTTCGCCTTCGGGGGTGATCAGGGCGGTGCCGGCGGTGCGGGGAGGGCGGTAACGGCTCATGTCGATGTCTTGTGGTGAAGAGGGCTGGAGTCTATCAACCCTCGCGCAGCACTGTCAGCGGGCTTGAGTTGAGGGCCCTGCGCGTGCCGAACACACCGGCGGCGCCGATCAACGCCGCGCCGATCAGCGGCAGCACCAGCAGCCAGGGGTGCGGGTGCCACGGCAGGTCGAAGGCGTAGCGGTACAGCACCAGGCTCACCACCTCCGAACCGATGGCCGCCAACAGGCCGCTGACCGCGCCGAGCAGGCCGAACTCGATCCGCCGCGCCTTGACCAGCACCTGCCGCTGCGCACCGAGCGCACGCAGCAGCGCGCCCTGGCGGATGCGCTCGTCCAGGGTGGCCTGCAAACCGGAAAACAGCACGGCCATCCCGGCGGCCAGCACGAACAACAGCACATACTCCACCGCCAGGGTGACCTGGGCGAGGATGCTGCGCAGCTGTTCGAGCAGGGCTTCGACCTGCAGGATGGTCACCGCCGGGAAGGCCCGCGACAGTTCGACGATCTGCAGGTCGTGGCCGGGCGCCAGATAGAAGCTGGTCAGGTAGGTCGCCGGCAGATCCTTCAGGGTGCCGGGCTGGAAGATCATGAAGAAGTTCGGCTGGAAGTTGTCCCAGTTGATCTCCCGCAGGCTGGTGACCCTGGCCTCGCGGTTGACCCCGCCGACGCTGAACGCCATGAGGTCGCCGAGCTTGAGCTTCAGGCTTTCGGCGACCTTGCCCTCCACCGAGACACCCGGGACGCCGTCCGCAGGCTGCCCGCTCCACCAGGCGCCGGCGGTGATCCGGTTGCCCGCCGGTAGGTCGGCGGCCCAGGTCAGGCTCAGGTCGCGCTGGACGGCGCGGTCGCCGGCCGAGTCCTTGCTGACGATCTGCTGCACCGGTTCGCCGTTGATGCTGATCAGCCGCCCCGGCACCACCGGATACAGGGGCGCCGCTTGGGCCGATACGTTGATCAGGTGATCGGCGAAGGCTTGCTTGTCCGCCGGCAGGATGTTCAGGGCGAAGTAGTTGGGTGCGTTCTTCGGCAACTGGTTCTGCCAGGTGTCGAGCAGTTCGCCGCGCAGCAAGGCAATCAGCGCCATGGACAGCAGGATCAGGCCGAAGGCCAGCGCCTGGCCGGCGGCCGCCAGCGGATGGCGCAGCAACTGGCCCAGCCCCAGGCGCCACGGCAGCGGTGCGCGGGCCAGCAGTCGACGCAGGCTCTGCAGCAGCGACAGCAGCAGGCCGCCCAGCACCAAGGCGGCGACCACGCCCCCGCCCAGCAGGGCGAAGGTCAGGAGCAGATCCAGGCTCAGGCGCCACATGATCAGGCCGAGCGCACCCAGCGCCGCACCGTAGACCATCCAGGCGCTCGACGGGATCGGCAGCATGTCCCGGCGCAGCACCCGCAGCGGCGGCACGCGGCCCAGCGCGGCGAGCGGCGGCAAGGCGAAACCGGCCAGCGCCACCAGCCCGGTGCCGATCCCGGCCAGGGCCGGCAGTAAGGTGCCCGCCGGCACGTCGGCCGGCAGCAGGTCGTGCAGCAACGCGAACAGGCCCAACTGCGCCAGCCAGCCGAGCAACGCGCCGCCGAGGCTGGCGAGCAGGCCAAGCACCAGCAGCTGCAGGCTGAACAGCACCAGGGTTTCCCGGCGCGACAGGCCGAGGCAGCGCAGCAGGGCGCTGGCGTCGAAGCGGCGGCTGGCGAAGCGGTTCGCCGACAGCGCCACCGCGACGCCCGCCAGCAGCACCGCCACCAGGCTGGCCATGTTCAGGTAGCGCTCGGCCTTGCCCAGCGCGCCGCCGATCTGCCGGTTGCCGTCGCGGGCGTCCTGGATGCGCTGGTTGGCGGCCAGTCCGGGTTTGATCAGTTGCCGGTAAGTCTCCAGCGCCTGGGGCTGGCCGCGCCACAGTTCGCGGTAGCTCACCCGGCTGCCGGGCTGCACCACGCCGGTGGCGGCCAGGTCCTCGAGGTTGATCAGCACCCGCGGCGTCAGGCTGTAGAAATTGCCGGCGCGGTCGGGCTCGTAGGTCAGCACCCGGGTCAGCTTCAGGGTCTTTTGGCCGACATCGATGCTGTCGCCGATCTTCAGGTCAAGTGCCGTCAGCAGGCGCGCCTCGACCCAGGCCTCGCCGGGCAGCGGCTCGCCGCCCGCTTCTTCGGCAGCGAAAGGGGCGGCTGCGCTCTTCAGTTCGCCCCGCAGGGGGTAGGCGCGGTCGACGGCCTTGATGCTCGACAGTTGAATGCCGTTGTCGGTGGCGATGACGCTGGAGAACTCCACCGCTTGCGCGTGGTCCAGGTGCAGTTCGGCGCCGCTGCGGATCTGTTCCGGGCGAGCCGGCGAGCTGCCTTCGAGCACGAGGTCCGCGCCGAGGAACTCGGTGGCGCGCAGCATCATCGCGCCGTTGAGGCGCGCACCGAAATAGCCGATGGCGGTGCTGGCCGCCACCGCCACCAGCAAGGCGAAGAACAGTACCCGCAGTTCGCCTGCGCGGGCATCGCGCAGCAATTGACGCAGGGCAAGGCTGAACAGGCGCAGCAGCGGCAGGTGTGCCATCAAGGCTCCAGGGGGGCGACCAGTTCGCCGGCTTCAAGGCGGATCAGGCGCCGGCAGCGGTGGGCCAGGCGTTCGTCGTGGGTCACCAGCACCAGGGTGGTGCCGCGCTCCTGATTCAGTTCGAACAGCAGGTCGCTGATGCGTTGGCCGGTGTGACTGTCGAGGTTGCCGGTGGGTTCGTCGGCGAACAGCACATCCGGCTCGGCGGCGAAGGCCCGGGCGATCGCCACACGCTGTTGTTCGCCGCCGGAGAGCTGGCGCGGCGAGTGGGTCAGGCGCTGGCCGAGGCCGACCCGCTGCAGCAGTTCGGTGGCCCGGCTGCGGGCGTCCTTGCGGCCGTCAAGCTCCAGCGGCAGCATGACGTTCTCCACGGCGTTGAGGCTGTCGAGCAGTTGGAACGACTGAAAGACGAACCCCACGTGCTCGGCGCGGATGCGCGCGCGCTGGTCTTCGTCCAGGTTGCTCAGGCCCTGGCCGGCGAGGGTGACTTCGCCGCTGCTGGGCAGGTCGAGCCCGGCGAGCAGGCCGAGCAGGGTGGACTTGCCGGAGCCGGACGCGCCGACGATGGCCAGGCTGTCGCCCTTGGCCAGTTCCAGGCTGAGCGGGTGCAGGATGGTCAGTTCGCCTTCCGCCCCGGAAACCACTTTGCTAAGGTTCTTCGCGGTGAGAATGCTTGCGCCCATGGAGAATCCGATGCGTGTTTGGTTTTTGAGTGCCGGCCTGGCCGTGATGTGCATGGCCCAGAACGCCGTGGCGGGCACCGTCCTGATCGTCGGCGATAGTATCAGCGCCGCTTTCGGGCTGGATACCCGGTCGGGGTGGGTGTCGTTGCTTGAGCAGCGCCTCAGGCACGAGGGTTTTGACGATAAAGTGATCAACGCCTCCATCAGCGGCGACACCAGCGCAGGTGGCCAGGCGCGCCTGCCGGCGCTGCTTTCGGAGCACAAGCCGGATCTGGTGATCCTTGAGCTCGGGGGCAACGACGGCCTGCGCGGAATGCCTCCGGCGCAATTGCAACAAAATCTTGCTTCGATGATCGACAGCGCCCGCCAGAGCGGTGCGAAGGTGCTGTTGCTCGGCATGCAACTGCCGCCCAATTACGGCAAGCGCTACACCGATGCCTTCGCAAAGGTGTACGGCAACCTGGCCGCGGAAAAAAGCATCCCGCTGGTGCCGTTCTTCCTCGACGGGGTGGGCGGGCATCCTGACCTGATGCAGGCCGACGGTCTGCACCCGGCCGCCGGGGCCCAGGGGCGGTTGCTGGAAAATGTGTGGCCGGCGCTGAAACCGCTGTTGTGAGGCTTTTCTAGCGGCAGGCTTTCGGCTAATGTGGCGCCCCCCTAATTGGAGCCCCCGATGCCGCGCCCTGCCTGGTCCCTGTTTGCCTACCAACTGATCGAGCCTGACGAACAGCTGGATCTGTTCGCCTGCCAGGAAGTGCGGGTGCATCTGGTGGCCCGTCAGCTGGAACTCGGCGGCTCGGTGGACCGGACGCTCTGCGGCGGCCTGTTGCCGGCGCAGCCGCGCTGGTCGAGCGTGGATCGCCGGGTGTTTCAGGACCAGCGCCTGTGTTCCCTGTGCCGGGCGATCCTGGAGTCTCAGAAGCGCGGCACCTCGCCGATCTGGCCCGAACTGCGCTTCGAACTCTAGGTCGCCTGCGGCGAGGGCGCTGGCTCCCGCTCGGCGACGAAACCTGCGCAAGTCCACGTGAACGCGATTTCATGGTCGCGCCGGCCGCCGCAGGTCTAGCATCTCCCCGTATTCCGCGGGCGCGGTGTACAATCGCGCTCTTGTACCCTTGTCGATCATGCGAAGGATTCTCCGGATGTTGCCGCGTCTTCCTGCCGTCACCCGCTGCCTGTCTCTTGCCGCCCTGTGCGCGGCTGGCCCCGTTGCCGCACTGGAATTTCCCCTGCCACCGCCCGGTGAGGACATCATCGGCCAGGTGCAGGTGATCAAGGCCAAGTACGAGGACACCTTCGCCGACCTGGGCACCACCTACGACCTGGGCTACTCGGAAATGGTCGCGGCCAACCCGGGCATCGACGCCTGGCTACCGGGCGCCGGCACCGAGGTGATCCTGCCGACCCGCTTCATCCTGCCGCCGGGCCCGCGCGAAGGCATCGTCATCAACCTGGCCGAGTACCGCCTCTACTACTACCCGAAAGGCCGCAACGTGGTGTACACCTTCCCGTTGGGCATCGGCCGCGAGGGCTGGGGATCGCCGATCGCCCATACCACCATCACCGCCAAGACGCCGAACCCGACCTGGACGCCGCCGGCCTCGATCAAGGCCGAACACGCCGCCGACGGCGATCCGCTGCCGAACGTGGTGCCGGCAGGCCCCGACAACCCGTTGGGCCCGTTCAAGTTCACCCTCGGCACACCGGGCTACCTGATCCACGGTTCGAACAAGAAGTTCGGCATCGGCATGCGCACCAGCCACGGCTGCTTCCGCATGTTCAACAACAACGTGCTGGAAATGGCCGGCATGGTGCCGGTCGGCACGTCCGTGCGGATCATCAACGACCCGTACAAGTTCGGCCGCAGCGGCGGCAAGGTCTACCTCGAGGCGCACACGCCGCTGGACGACAAGGGCAACCCGTCGGTGGTCGACAAGCACACGGCGGTGATCAACGCGATGCTCAAGCGTGAGGACATCACCAACAACCTGCGCATGAACTGGGACGTGGTGCGTGACGTGGTGGCGGCCGAAGACGGCCTGCCAGTCGAGATTGCCGTGCCGAACACCTCGGCGCCGATGGTCTCCAGCGCCCCGATCGACCTTCAGCAGTAGGCTTGATGACGAAACCCGCCGGCGCGTGACGCGCCGGCGGGTTTTTTGTTGCCTGCAGAAAGCGGCGGGCACAAAAAAGCCGACCCAAAAATGGGTCGGCTTGATAACAATCCCGAAGGACTATTACTTGCGGCTAGCTTTTTCCAGCATGCGCAGAGCACGCTCGTTAGCTTCGTCAGCAGTCTGTTGTGCTTTTTGAGCAGCAGCCAGAGCTTCATCAGCTTTGCGGTAAGCTTCGTCTGCACGAGCTTGGGCGCGAGCAGCTGCGTCTTCAGTAGCGGTCAGACGTGCTTCGGTTTCTTTCGATGCGCTGCTGCAACCGGTAGCCAGAACTGCGGCCAGAGCCAGAGCAGAGAATTTCAGAACGTTGTTCATCGTGTTCCCCTTCAAGGACTTTCAATTAAGTGGCTGTCTCCTCCGATTGAGGAAATAGCCGGCGTACATACTACCCGTTACTTGTAGTAAGTAAACTGACGTAGTGCAAGAAGCAAAAAAAATTGTAGGCGCTGATTCTTTTTCGAGCAACTTTTAACTGGCCTGTATAAAAAATGTCCAGCTGTAAGCCCCGTGATGAGCGAGTCAATGAGAAAAAGTTCCCGTTAGGCAATGCTGTTTTGCCGTCGTTGGCCAATGTCCGTCTATATGGATTCGTCCACACTTTCATTGCGATTTTGTGCGGTGCTTCGCCTATCTTTGGCCGTGTAGAGGTGACTTAAAAAGACGGGGCTCGTCTTACGTCTCAACATCCGGCAATGTTCAGGCGTGCGGAGCGGGGGCAAGCGTCGCCCGCACCGCGCCCGGCGTCCACCGGAGCCGCCGTCGCCGGCGTGCATGTTGACGAGTGTGCCTTGAGCATTTGGCCCATTGGTGCCTACTATTCGTCACGTGCCAGGTTGCGCGAGATCGGTGCGGCTCTTCTCGGTGTCCATCAGGCACGGGGTGGCGTAGATGTTCCTTCGCCGGGAAAACATCGGTAAGGTAGGGGTCATATTCAAAGACCCGCGAGGAGTAGTGATGAGCGAGGCGTTGTCCATCCACCATGACCAGGCTGGTCATCAGTTCGAGACCAATGTGGACGGTCATCGTGCCTACCTGACCTATATGGATCTGGGGAAACAGACCCTGGACATCTACCGCACCTTCGTGCCCAACGCCTTGCGTGGCCGAGGCATCGCGGCGGCACTGACCGAACGGGCGCTGCAGTACGCCGACGAAATGGGCTACACGGTGATTCCTTCGTGCTCCTACGTCGAGCGCTACATGGAGCGCCATCAGAAGCGCACCGCCAAGATCTGAACGTCATCCATAAAAAAAACGCCGGGCTCAGCCCGGCGTTTTTTTATGCCCGCGATAAAGCTGTCAGGTGCGCTGACGCTTGGGCAGCACGTCCTTGAGTTTGGCGTGCATGCTGCGCAGGGTGTTTTCGGTGGCGGTCCAGTCGATGCAGGCGTCGGTGATCGACACGCCGTACTGCAGGTCGGCGAGGTCTTTCGGAATCGCCTGGCAACCCCAGTTCAGGTGGCTTTCGACCATCAGGCCGATGATCGACTGGTTGCCTTCCAGGATCTGGTTGGCGACGTTCTCCATCACCAGCGGTTGCAGCGCCGGATCCTTGTTGGAGTTGGCGTGGCTGCAGTCGACCATGATGTTCGGCTTGATCTTCGCCTTGGTCAGCGCCTGTTCGCACAGTGCGACGCTGACCGAATCGTAGTTCGGCTTGCCGTTGCCGCCGCGCAGCACCACGTGACCGTAGGCGTTGCCCTTGGTGGTGACGATCGACACGCCGCCTTCCTGGTTGATGCCCAGGAAACGGTGCGGGCTGGAGACCGACTGCAAGGCGTTGATCGCCACGGTCAGGCCGCCGTCGGTGCCGTTCTTGAAGCCGACGGCCGAGGACAGGCCGGAAGCCATTTCGCGGTGGGTCTGGGATTCGGTGGTGCGCGCGCCGATGGCCGACCAGCTGATCAGGTCCTGCAGGTACTGCGGGGAGATCGGGTCGAGGGCTTCGGTGGCGGTCGGCAGGCCTTTCTCGGCCAGGTCCAGCAGCAGTTGGCGACCGATGTGCAGGCCGTCCTGGATCTTGAACGAGTCGTCCAGGTAAGGGTCGTTGATCAGGCCTTTCCAGCCGACGGTGGTGCGTGGCTTCTCGAAGTACACGCGCATGACCAGGTACAGCGTGTCGGAGACTTCCGCCGCCAGCACCTTCAGGCGCTCGGCGTATTCGTGGGCGGCCTTGACGTCATGGATCGAGCACGGGCCGATCACGACGAACAGGCGGTGGTCGGTGCCGTCCAGGATGTTGCGGATGACTTCGCGACCCTTGGTGACGGTGCGCAGGGCAGCGTCGCTCAGGGGGATATCGCGCTTGAGCTGATCGGGAGTGATCAGGGTCTCGTTGGAGGCGACGTTAAGGTCGTTGATCGGTAAATCAGCCATCGTTTACTCGTCAGGTCACGGGTGCCGTCCGCCAGCGATCCCCGCGCGGCGGAGCACAGCGGAATTGAGCGCGTCGGGGAGCGGAACCTTAGCGCGTTAGGCGCCTGCTCGACAATGGGAAAGTAACTGTTCAGGGGGGCTTTCGCGCCGGGGCGACGGGGCCCCGGAAGCCGTTCAATCCAGAACGGGGTGGGCAAAGGCCTTGCGGACGGTGTCGTGGGAGAACTCGTCGGCGTGCTGCGCGACCCATTGCAGCGCCAGCGCCTGGATGTCCTGCAGGTCGTCGTGGGCCTCGTTGAGGCGGCAGTAGCGTTCGATCTGGCACACTTGCTCGCCCATCCGCGCGCTGAACAGCGTCTGTTCGTCCGTGAAGGCGATGCCCACCAGATAGCCCTTCTTGCGCCGCAGGCACCAGGCGACGTAGCCCGGATAGCAGATGTCGGCGTTGAGGGTCGGCATGCGCACCTGCAGCGCCGTGCCGTGGCGCCATGCACGATGGTAATTGCAAGCGATGCCGCCGAGGCTGATAGTGTTCAGCCGTTGCCGCGAAATGCATTCAGGTGTGAGCAACGTCAGTTCAACGGGCACATCGTCCGGATGAGGAATGAAACGTCCCATGAGCACAGACTCCCTGTGTCGGCCATTTGACATTGTTTCCCCCAGTATAGTGGTCGAATCGCAACTGACCGATTTCGACGCCGACCAACGGCTGCTGGCGATGAGCGGCGTTTCCCTGGTGATCTTCACCAGCGCGGGCTGTGCCTCGTGCCGGTATGCCCGCCAGACGCTGCCGACGCTGAAGCTTGCGGTCGATCGCTTGTGCTGGATCGACGCCGGCGACAACGGCGGGCTCGTCGAGCGTTATCAGGTCTTTCATTTGCCGGCGCTGTTTGTGGTGCGCGACGGCGAGTTCTTTGGTGCTGTGCACACGCGCCTGAGCGCCGGCGAGCTGAATGCCGCCGTGGCCGGGGCGCTGGAGCGAATTGCAGAGGAGTTGCCATGACGGGGACAGTGAACAACAGGCCGGCGGTGGGGATCATCGGTACCGGCGCGATCGGCGGGTTCTACGGATTGATGCTGGCGAGGGCCGGGTTCGATGTGCACTTTCTGTTGCGCAGCGAGTTCAGCGCCGTGGCCGAGCGCGGCTTGCGGGTGGACAGTGCGGTGCACGGCGCGCTGACGCTCGACCCGGTGCAGGCCTACGCAAAAGCCGACGACATGCCGCCGTGCGACTGGCTGCTGGTCGGGGCCAAGACCACCGGCACCGCCGACCTGGCGCCGGCGATCGTGCGGGCGGCGAAGCCCGGCGCCAAGGTGCTGTTGCTGCAGAACGGCCTGGACGTCGAGGACAGCCTGCGGGCGTTGCTGCCCGATTCGCTGCACCTGCTCGGCGGCCTGTGCCTGATCTGCGTCCACCGCGAGGGGCCGGGGCAGATCAACCATCAGGCGCTGGGGGCGGTGAACGTCGGCTACCACAGCGGCCCGGCGCCGGACGGCGCGGCGCGGATGGCGATCGTCGAGGAGGGCGCCGGGCTGTTCCGCGCCGCCGGCATCGACTCCCAGGCGATGCCCGACCTGCAGCAGGCACGCTGGCAGAAGCTGGTCT
Source organism: Pseudomonas sp. B7(2017) (assembly GCF_002112745.1). Classification (NCBI taxonomy): domain Bacteria; kingdom Pseudomonadati; phylum Pseudomonadota; class Gammaproteobacteria; order Pseudomonadales; family Pseudomonadaceae; genus Pseudomonas; species Pseudomonas sp. B7(2017). The sequence goes on from NZ_NEIP01000014.1 coordinate 41,452, forward strand.
GGAACATTCCCTACAACGGTCTGTCCGTGCTGCTGGGGGCGAGCACCACCCCATTGATGGCCGACGCCGACAGCCGCGCGCTGATCCAGGCGCTGATGGCCGAAGTGGTGCAGGGCGCCAAGGCCTGCGGCCATGACATGCCGCCGGGCTATGCCGACTATCTGTTCATGATGACCGAGAAAATGCCGGACTATTGGCCGAGCATGCATCATGATTTCCTGCACAAGCGGCCGCTGGAACTGGAGGCGATCTACGCCCGGCCATTGGCGGCGGCCAAGGCGGCGGGGTGCGGGCTGCCGCGGATCGAGGCGTTGCACCGAACCTTGGGGTTCATCGACCGACGCAACAGGTGAGAGCGTTTTTCATGCAGGGCGAGGGAAGGCATGGCAAAGAACATCGATGACAAACTGGTGCTGGCGATTTCGTCCCGCGCCCTGTTCGACCTGAGCGAAAGCCACAAGGTCTATGAGTCGAGCGGCGTCGAAGCCTACCGGCAATACCAGATCGAGCATGAGGACGAGATCCTCGCGCCGGGCGATGCCTTCCCGCTGGTCGAAAAGCTGCTGAGCCTCAACGCCCGTCTCGGGCGGGCGCGGGTCGAGGTGATCCTGGTGTCGCGCAACAGCGCCGACACCGGCCTTCGGGTGTTCAACTCGATCGGCCATTACGGCCTGGCGATTTCCCGGGCCGCGTTCGTCGGCGGGCGCAGCCCTTATCCGTACCTGAAGGCGTTCGGCTGCGACCTGTTTCTCTCCACCCACGCCGAGGACGTGCGGGCCGCGCTGGACGCAGGGTTCGCCGCGGCGACCATCCTGTCCGGCGGCGCCGGCCGTGCGGCCAGCGACGAACTGCGCATCGCCTTCGACGGTGACGCGGTGCTGTTTTCCGACGAGTCGGAGCGCATCTATCAGTCCGGCGGGCTGGAGGCGTTTCAGGCCAAGGAGCGCGAGTCGGCGCGCGAGCCGCTGCGCGGAGGGCCGTTCAAGGGGTTTCTGGCGGCGCTCAACGTGCTGCAGCGTGAGTTCCCGGAGGACGATTGCCCGATCCGCACCGCGCTGGTGACGGCCCGTTCGGCGCCGGCCCACGAGCGGGTGATCCGCACCCTGCGCGAGTGGGACATCCGCCTGGACGAGTCGCTGTTCCTCGGCGGTCTGACCAAGGCGGCGTTCCTCGAAGCGTTTGCCGCCGACGTGTTCTTCGACGACCAGGCCGGGCACTGCGAACTGGCGCGGGAAGTGGTCGCCACCGGTCACGTGCCCCATGGCGTGAGCAACGAATCTTCGCTCTGAAGCCCGCGTGGCACAAGACGTTGCACCGCCCGCCGCTGTCGCCAAGGCACTGCTAAGCTGAATCAAATCTCCGCCATGTCGGCACGCTGGGAGGTCACATGATTCGTGCGATGCTGTATGCCACTGACCTCGGTCTGTACGCACCGTTAGTGATGCAGCACGCCTTGGCGCTGGCGCGGACGTTCGACGCCGACCTGTATGTGGTGCACGCGGTGGAACCCATGGGGCTGTTCGCCGAATCGGTGCTGCAGAGCTATCTCGACGAGCAGGCGCTGAACGAATTCCACAGCCAAGGGCTGAAGACGGTCATCGCCAACATCGAGCAGCGGGTGCTCGACAGTTTCCGCGAAGAGCTTGGGGACGAAGGGGCGCAAGACCTGCAGCGGATCCGGGCCGTGCGGGTGCTGCAAGGGGATCCGTCCCAGGTGATTCTCGAACAGGTGCAGAAACTCTCGGTCGATTTGCTGATCGTAGGAAGTCACAGCCACGGGGTGGGGGCGGAAACGCCGTTGGGGCGCACGGCGGCCCGGGTGCTGCAATTGTCCAAGGTGCCGGTTTATCTGGTGCCGCTGGTGGAGCGTCGGCGTCGGGAGGATCGCTGAAGCGGAATAATGGCGTTTTGATGAAATAGTTCTAGATTTATTCTTCAAACCATTCATATAGTTATATATCGTCGCTGATGCCCGTGGCGTCTACCTGCTTTGAGGGATTCATATGAAGCTTCAACAATTGCGCTACATCTGGGAAGTGGCGCACCACGACCTCAACGTTTCCGCTACCGCCCAAAGCCTCTACACCTCGCAACCGGGCATCAGTAAACAGATCCGACTGCTGGAAGACGAACTCGGCGTCGAAGTGTTCGCCCGCAGCGGCAAGCACCTGACCCGCGTCACCCCGGCCGGCGAACGCATCATCACCACCGCCGGCGAGATCCTGCGCAAGGTCGAGAGCATCAAGCAGATCGCCCAGGAATTCTCCAACGAGAAGAAAGGCACCCTGTCGATCGCCACCACCCACACCCAGGCCCGTTATGCGCTGCCGCCGGTGATCAGCAATTTCATCAAGCAATACCCGGACGTGGCGCTGCACATGCACCAGGGTTCGCCGATGCAGATCGCCGAAATGGCCGCCGACGGCACCGTGGACTTCGCCATCGCCACCGAAGCGCTGGAGCTGTTCGGCGATCTGGTGATGATGCCGTGCTACCGCTGGAACCGTTGCGTGGTCGTGCCCCAGGGCCACCCGCTGACCAAGCTGCCGAAGCTGACCCTCGAGGCGCTGGCCGAATACCCGATCGTGACCTACGTGTTCGGTTTCACCGGCCGCTCCAAGCTCGACGAAGCCTTCAGCCACCGCGGCCTGACGCCGAAAGTGGTGTTCACCGCCGCCGACGCCGACGTGATCAAGACCTACGTGCGCCTGGGTTTGGGCGTGGGCATCGTGGCGAAAATGGCCGTCGACACCACGCTCGACAAAGACCTGGTGGTGCTCGACGCCAGCGAACTGTTCGAGTCCAGCGTGACCAAGATCGGTTTCCGCCGCGGCACCTTCCTGCGCGGCTTCATGTGCGACTTCATCGAAAAATTCGCGCCGCACCTGACCCGCGAAGTGATGGCCAAGGCCATCCAGTGCCACAACAAGCAGGAACTGGAAGAGCTGTTCGACGGCGTCGAACTGCCCGTCCATTAAGTAAGCGTCTCCCTTCTAGAGCACCTCGGTGACAGCGAACTGTTGCCGGGTGCCCGCCACCAGCACCTCCACCTCATCGCCTTCGAACCTGCCCAGCAGACCTTTGCCCAGCGGCGAGCGCGGGCTGATGACGGTGACTGGCTGACCCACCACATCGACCTTCAGGCCTGCCGCATCCGGCGCCAGGAACAGCCATTGCTCGCGCCCGCGTTCGTCCTCAAGGCCGAGCAGCGCACCCACCTCGATGCCCCGGCTGTCGTCGTAGGCGCGCAGGATCAGGTTCTGGCACAGCGCCAGCGACTGGCGGATTTCCTCGACGCGCCTGGCCTGCCCGGCGGCCAGGTACGACGCCTCCAGCCCAAGGGTGTCGTACTTGTTCTCGGCGATGTTCTCTTCGTGGGTCGCGGCCTCGTAAGCGGTTTGCGCCGCGCGCTCGGCGATGTCGAGGTCGCTGCGCAGCTTGTCGAGGATCAGTTGGTGGACGGTGTGTTTGTTCATGGTCAATCGCAGAACTGCAGCACGTTGGCGCGGCTCTTTTCGCTCGGGGCCGTCTGATCCTGCTGCAGCCAGAACTGGCATTTGGGATTGGACAGGTTGCGGGTGCTGTTGCGGGCCTGATCCAGGCGCACTTGCTGTTCGTTCTTGCGCAGGTTCTCTTCGTACTGCTCGAACATCCGGTTCTGCGGCTCCGGTTGCGGCTGCGGCTGGGCGACGGCCGGCGGCTTGCCCATTTGCTGAACCGCCTCGGTCACCGGGGCCAGCTGATGGCTGAAGAGCCGGGAGGCGAGCCACCAGGTCAGGGCGATGGCAAGAAAACCCAGCCACAGGCCGAGGGCGATGCTGCCGGTCAATTGCAGCGCACTAAGCTGAACGGGCAAAGGGCGACGCGGGGCGGGACGGTAGGGCATGACAGCCTCCTGGCGGACGAGAGCGGGCGAGCACCGATTGTCGCACGAAGATTCGTCGGCGTCGGCTCTTCTCCGAGGGCGCGTTTGCGCGGACAATCGGCGCTTTTGCCAACGGGAGCTTCTGATGGCGGCAACGAACACCCGCTGGGACATCTTTTGCACCGTGGTCGACAACTACGGCGACATCGGCGTGACCTGGCGCCTGGCCCGGCAACTGGTGGCCGAGCACGGCGTGGCGGTGCGCCTGTGGGTCGATGACCTGCGGGCGTTCGAGCGTCTCTGCCCGGAAATCGACCCAAGCCTCGCGCAGCAGCGGCAGCAGGGGGTCGAGGTGCTGCACTGGCCGCAGGCGTGGGTCGGGGCGGAGGCGGCCGATGTGGTCATCGCCGCGTTCGCCTGTCAGTTGCCTGGCCCGTACATGGATGCCATGGCCGAACGGGAACAACCGCCGCTGTGGATGAACCTCGACTACCTCAGCGCCGAAGACTGGGTGGTCGGGTGCCACGGACTGCCGTCGGTGAAGTACCGGTCGGTGCAGAAGTTCTTTTTCTTTCCGGGGTTCCAGCCAGGCACCGGCGGGCTGTTGCGCGAGCAGGGGCTGATCGAGCGGCGTCAGGCGTTTCAGCAGGATCCCGCAGCGCAGCGAACATTCCTGCAGGAACTGGGGATTGATCCGGCGCCCGGCTCAGAGCTCATTTCACTGTTCGCCTATGAGAACGCCGGCCTGGCCAGTTGGCTCGATGTGCTGGCCGCCGATGCCCGGCCGACCCACTTGCTGGTGCCGGAGGGCCGGATCCTGGGCGACGTCGCCCGCTGGCTCGGGGTGGACGCGCTGACGGCGGGCGCCTTGCAGGTGCGTGGGTCGCTGACCGTGCAGGTCATCCCGTTCGTGCGTCAGGACCAATACGACCGCTTGCTCTGGTGCTGCGATTTCAATGCGGTGCGCGGGGAGGACTCGTTCGTCCGGGCGCAGTGGGCGGGGCGGCCGATGCTGTGGCACATTTACCAGCAGGAAGAAGACATCCACCTGGACAAGCTCGACGCGTTCCTGGCGCTCTACACCCAAGGCCTTTCGTCGGCTGCGGCCGAGGCGACAAGCGGTCTATGGCGGGCATGGAGCGCCGGACTCCCCATCGGACAGCACTGGCTCGCGGCCCGCAAACACTGGACGGAACTGCAGCGGCACGCCCAATCCTGGTCTCTGGAACAGGCCTTGCAGGCCGATCTTGCCACGGCGCTGGTACAGTTTTACCGAAATTGGCTATGATACGCGGCCTAGATTTTTGTACATCCCATCCAAATTCGGATATTCGCAATGAAAACTGGTAAAGAACTCAAACCCGGTACCGTGCTCCGTATCGACAACGATCCTTGGCTGGTTCAGAAAACTGAATTCACCAAGTCGGGCCGTAACAGCGCGATCATGAAGACCAAGCTGAAGAACCTGCTGACCGGTTACAAGACCGAAACCGTTTACGGTGCGGACGACAAACTGGACGACGTGATCCTGGACCGCAAAGAAGCCACCCTGTCCTTCATCAGCGGTGACTCCTACACGTTCATGGACACCACCGACTACACCATGTACGAGCTGAACGCCGAAGACATCGAAAGCGTGCTGCCGTACATCGAAGAAGGCATGGAAGACGTCTGCGAAGCCGTGTTCTTCGAAGGCCGTCTGGTATCGGTAGAATTGCCGACCACCATCAGCCGTCAGGTCGTCTACACCGAGAACGCCGCTCGCGGCGACACCTCGGGCAAGGTGATGAAGCCTGCCAAACTGAAGAACGGCACCGAGATCCAGGTTGCTGACTTCATCGAAATCGACGAGTGGATCGATATCGACACCCGCGACAACTCCTTCAAGGGTCGCAGCAAGAAGTAATTCTGCTGTCGTGTCGCACAAAAAAACCCGACCATCGAGTCGGGTTTTTTTGTGCCCTGCGGGAGCGGGCCTGTTCCTACAGCTTCACTTCAAGTGTTGCTTGAGTTCCTGCGAAGCCTGAAGCATCGCCGAGCGCACCGCCGGCACCTGGCTGACCACGTTGAGCAAACCGTAGTCGTGGATCAGGCCGTTGTAGCGCACGGCCGTCACCGGCACACCGGCCTCGTCCAGTTTGCGGGCGTAGGCCTCGCCTTCGTCACGCAGCACGTCGGCGCTGGCGGTCTGCACCAACGCAGGCGGCAGGCCTTTGAGTTGCGCGGTAGTGGCCCGCAGCGGCGAGGCGTAGATCTCGTTGCGCTGCTTGGCGTCGGTGGTGTAATTGTCCCAGAACCACTTCATCATGTTGCGGGTGAGGAAGTGCCCCTCGGCGTACTGGCTGTAGGAACCGGTGTCGAAGCTGGCGTCGGTCACCGGCCACAGCAGCGCCTGGAAGCGGATGGCCGGAGTGCCCTTGTCCTTGGCCATCAGCGCGACCACGGCCGCCATGTTGCCGCCGACGCTGTTGCCGGCCACGGCCAGGCGCTTGCCGTCGACGTTGATCTCTTTCCCGTGCTCGGCCACCCATTTCGTGGCGGCGTAGGCCTGGTTGATCGCCACCGGGTAATGCGCTTCCGGCGAAGGGGTGTAGTTGACGAACACCGCCGCCGCACCCGAACCGGCCACCAGGTCGCGCACCAGGCGTTCGTGGGTCGGGAAGTCCCCCAATACCCAGCCGCCGCCGTGGAAGAACATGAACACCGGCAGCTCACCCTTGACCCCGGCCGGGCGGACGATGGTCAGGCTCAGCGGCTGGCCGTCGACCTGGATGGTCTTCTGGCTGACATCGGCCGCCGGCAGCGTCAGCTTGACGCCGGCCTGGGCGCCCACCAGCACGGCGCGGGCCTCTTTCGGCGTCATCTGTTCCATCGGCTTGCCGTTGCCGGCGTTCAGCGCATCGAGGAACGCCTGGGTGTTGTGTTCGACATCACCGGCGAACGCGCTGTGGACGGACAGGGCGAGAAGGGTGCCGGTCAAGACTTTGCTCAAAGCGTTCATGTTCATTTCCTGTGTTCGGGCCTTGGGTGTCGAGGGTTACACGGTGACGTGCAGGCGTACGTCGACGTTGCCGCGGGTGGCGTTGGAGTACGGGCAGACCTGGTGGGCCGCGTCGACCAGGCTTTGCGCGTCGGCCTGTTCCAGGCCCGGCAGGCTGATGTGCAGGTCGATGTCCAGACCGAACCCGCCTGGGATCTGGCCGATGCCGACATGGGCGGTAATCGAGGCGTTGTCCGGGATCTTGCGTTTGGTCTGGCCGGCGACGAATTTCAGGGCGCCGATGAAGCACGCCGAGTAGCCGGCGGCGAACAGTTGCTCAGGGTTGGTGGCCGCGCCGCCGGCACCGCCGAGTTCTTTCGGGGTGGCCAGCCTGACGTCGAGGATGTTGTCGCTGGAGATCGCACGACCGTCACGGCCGCCGGTGGAGGTTGCGATTGCGGTGTAGAGAGTTTGCATGGTGTGAGCCTCTTGAGGTGTGTTTGTCGCGCTAATTGTTTGCGCGTTAAGTAAGTACGAGGTGAATGTATCGCTCTAATATTTAGTGCGCAAGATAAATTTTTCGAAAAGGCTGACGCGAGCAACGGAAATACACCGCTTATGTGGCGTAAGTTTTTGATGTGAAAGGATTTTTATGGCTAGACAGGAGGCAAAAATATTTTGCGCAGGCAGGTGACACGCAGCCCCTGTAGGAGCGAGCCTGCTCGCGATGGCGGTGGTTCAGTCACGCAAAGGCTGAATGTCCAACCGCTATCGCGAGCAGGCTCGCTCCTACAGGGGGAAGGGGGGATTCAGCTCAGGCTGTCTTGCAGGTGGCTGCGCAGCGCCTGCAGTTCGGCCTGCAGGTGCTGCAGGCGCTCCAGCGAAAAGCCGCTGGCGCCGAGGATGCACTGCGGAATGGTGCGGGCCTGCTCGTGGAGGGCGCGGCCCTGCTCGGTCAGTTCGACGATCACCACCCGTTCGTCTTCCCGGCTGCGGGTGCGGCTGAGCAGGCCTTCGCCTTCCAGGCGCTTGAGCAGCGGGGTCAGCGAGCCCGGATCGGTCAGCAGGCGTGCGCTGATTTCCCCGACGGTCAAGCCGTCCTTTTCCCACAGCACCATCATCGCCAGGTATTGCGGGTAGGTCAGGCCGAGCGCTTGCAGCAAAGGCTTGTAGACCTTGGTCATCATCAGCGAAGTGGAATGCAGGGCGAAGCAGGCCTGGTTGTCCAGCAGCAGGTCTTCGCAGAGGTCGGTGTTGCGGTCGGTGTTCATGTCAAAGCCTTGATCGGTGATCGGATGAATCTAGCGCCCGAACCTTTAATGCGCCACACAATTCTGGCCGGGCGCGGCATCGGTCAGTGCCGGCCCAGCTCCCGTTGCAGCGCCAGATCCCAGGGCGGCACCGGGCTGAAGCGGGTCTTGAGGTACTCCAGCAACAGGCGGCTGCGTGAGCTGGCCTGCTGTGCCAGACGCAAGGCGTAGATGACGGCGGGTTCCGGTTTGGGCAGACCGTGTTCGCAGAACAGCGGCAGCAGCTCGCCGCGCAGCAGGTATTCGCTGGCCAGCCAGGTCGGCAGGTGGGCGATGCCGAGGCCGGCCAGGGCGCCGCACACCAGTGCCTCGGCGTTGTTGGCGCTCATGCGGATCCGGCCCGGCCGGTGCAGCTGCATTTTCCCCTCGTGTTCGAAGCGCCAGGCGAAGGGCGGGGCGAGGCCGTCCCAGTCCAGGCCGTCATGGTCGCTCAGTTGCGCGGGGTCGGCCGGCATGCCCCGGCGTTTCAGGTAGTCGGGGCTGGCGCAGGCGATGCGCATCATGCTCGCCAGGGGCGTGGCGACCAGCCGGGTGTCGGCCAGTTGCCCGGCGCGCAGCACCAGATCGACCTTGCCCAGGTTCGAGCCGTGCATGTCGACGAAACTGTCGATCAGGTGCAACTGAACGTCCAGGCCCGGGTACAGCACCAGGAAATCGGCGATCACCGGCGCCAGGTGCCGGCGGCCGAACGCCGCCGGGGCATCGACCCGGATCAGGCCTTCCGGCGCGCTGCTCAGGGACACGGCCTCGGCCCGGGCCAGGCGCAGTTCGGCGACGATCCGCCGCGCCCGCTCGGCGAACGCCAGCCCGGCCGGCGTGGCGCGCACGGCGTGGGTGCTACGGATGAACAGTTGGCTGCCCACCGCCGATTCCAGGCTGTCGATGCGCCGCGCCACGGCCGAAGGTGTCAGCGGATGACGCCGGGACGCTGCCGAAAAGCTGCCGCTTTCCAGCACGTCGAGGAACAGGCCGAGCTGTTCGGTCAATTGATTGGGGTTCATGAAAGGTCGTTGCCTTTGCGAATTTGGCACAGCCATTGTGCGTTGCTGTGCGTTTCCGAGCTAGCACCGACTGCGTAGGATGACCCCCATGACGTAAGAGGAGTACTGCTGTGATCGAGTTTCTGCTGTACCTGCTGTTTGGCGCCGCCCTCGGCACACTGGGCGGCGTGTTCGGGATCGGTGGCGGCCTGATCGCCATTCCTTTGCTCGGCGCCTGGTTCGGGCTCGATCAGCAATTGGCCCAAGGCACGGCCCTGGTGATGGTGGTGCCCAACGTGATGCTGGCGCTGTGGCGCTATCACCAGCGCAACCGCATCGAACTGCATCACGCGCTGCCGCTGGCGGTGATGGGATTCTGCTTTGCCTGGATCGGATCGGTCTGGGCGGTGCGGATCGACGCGCAGACCATGCGCATCGGTTTTGTGGCGTTCCTGGTGGCGCTGTCGGCCTACAACGTGCTGCGCATGTTCGGCGGCAAGGCGGCGACGACATCTGAGATGCGTTATTCATGGCCATGGCTGGGCGTGCTCGGCGCGGCCTCCGGCACCATGGGCGGCCTGTTCGGCGTGGGCGGGGCGGTGGTGGCGACGCCGGTGCTGACCAGCCTGTTCGGCACCACCCAGGTGGTCGCCCAGGGCTTGTCACTGGCGTTGGCGCTGCCCAGCACCGGGGTCACGCTGGTGACCTACGCGGTGCACCGGGAAGTGGACTGGATGATCGGCCTGCCGCTGGCAGCGGGCGGGTTGTTGAGCATCAGCTGGGGCGTGCGCATCGCCCACGCGATGCCGGAAAAGCTGCTGCGCGGGCTGTTCTGCGGTTTCCTGGTACTGAGCGCGGTGATGCTCGCCCTTAAAGTTTGAAGCCTTCGACGATGTGCTCGGCCAGGCACTCGGTGATCGGCGACGGGTTGTTGAGGTTGCGGATCAGCATGATGCTGGCCTCCGGCAGCAGCGGCAGGTCTTCGTCGGCGCCGAGGATGCGCATGTCCGGGGTGATCAGGCTTTCCAGCTGCGCGGTGATGGCCAGCCCCGCGCTCACCACCGCCATCAGCGCCGACAGGCTGGTGCTGTTGTAGGCGATGCGGTATTCGCGGCCCATGGCGTCCAGCGCGTTGCAGGCCCAGAGGCGGCAGAAACAGTCGCTGTTGAACATCGCCAGCGGCAGGGGTGTCTGTTCGTGGGCGCTGAAGTTCTGCGCTTCGGCCCAGACGAAGCGTTCCTTGCGCAGCAACTGGCCGATCTCGCTGCCCGGCTCGCGGGTGACGATCGACAGGTCGAGGTCGGTGCGCTGCAGCAACTGCTTGGTCGATTCGCAGTGCACCTCGATCTGGATCAGCGGATAGAACTGAGCGAAGCGCGACAGGATCCCCGGCAGGAAACGCATCACGTAGTCATCCGGAGTGCCGATGCGCACGGTGCCGACCATGTGCGGCTCGCGCAGGGTGTTGAACACTTCGCTGTGCAGCTTGAGGATGCGCCGGGCGTAGCCCAGCAGTACCTGGCCCTCGGCGGTCAGGCGCACCTGGCGGCCGTCGCGCTCGAACAGCTGGCGCTGCAGCACGTCTTCCTCCAGGCGCTTCATCTGCATGCTCACCGCCGACTGGGTGCGGTTGACCATTTCGCCGGCGCGGGTGAAGCCACCCTGATCGGCAATCGCGACGAAGGTGCGCAGGACATCGGTATCGATACTGGGGTAGGCGGACATTCATCAATCTCCGAGATGCATGCCATCAGAAACATTCGTTGGATTGATCGTAGACCCGGGGCGAGACTGAAGCCATCCCTAAAGGAGGGCAACACGATGAAAGGTCAAAGCGAATATGTAACTGACGAAAAAGTGTCCGGCCATCTCGTTTCCGATCTGCTGCACAAGTTCAGCCGCTGGTACGAGCTGCACCGCGAGCGCGAGCTGCTCGCCGGCCTGAGCGACGAAGCGCTGAAGGACATCGGCGTCAGCCGTGCCGATGTCGAGCATGAAGCGGTGCGGCCGTTCTGGGACGACCCGATGCACAAATGATGACGGTGACTCGGGGGACGCTACACAAACCACTTTCAGGTGAGGTAGGTTGCGAGCAGACAAGGAGACGTTCATGCCCGCGACACTGTCCTTTTCCCTCAAACAGGCTCGACGCTTGGCGCTGGCCGCCCAAGGATTCCACGGGCGCCAGCCGCCGGCCGTCAAGGCGCAGCACCTCAACCGGCTGATCGAACGGCTGGGCCTGCTGCAGATCGATTCCGTCAACGCGGTGGTGCGTTCGCACTACTTGCCGCTGTTTTCCCGCCTCGGTTCCTATTCCGCCGATTTGCTCGACCAGGCCGCCTGGAGTTCGGGGCGTCGCCGTACGCTGTTCGAATACTGGGGGCATGAAGCCTCGTTGCTGCCGCTGTCGATGTACCCGTTGATGGGCTGGCGTATGCAGCGGGCCCGGCGCGGCGAGGACATCTATCAGCAGTTGGCGCGCTTCGGGCGTGAGCAGCAGGACACGATCCGACGGGTGTTGGCCTCGGTTCAAGAGCAGGGCGCCCTGGGGGCGGGCAGCCTGTCGACCCGCCAGGAAAAGGCCGGCCCTTGGTGGGACTGGAGCGCCGAAAAGCACGCGCTGGAGTGGCTGTTCGCGGCGGGTGAAGTCACCGTCGCCGGCCGGCGTGGCTTCGAGCGCCTGTATGACTTGCCGGAGCGGGTGATTCCGGGGTCGGTGCTGCAGCAGCCGCTGCCGGATGAAGCCGAGGCGCAACGGGGCTTGCTGCTGCACGCCGCCCAGGCGCTGGGGGTCGCGACGGAGAAGGACTTGCGCGATTACTTCCGTCTGAATCCGGGGGACGCCCGACCGCGCCTGGCGGAACTGGTCGAGGCCGGACAACTGCTCACCTGCGCAGTCGAGGGCTGGCGGCAAACCGCCTATTGCCTACCCGAGCCCAGGATCCCGCGCAAGGTCGCCGCCGCCGCGCTGCTGTCGCCGTTCGATTCGTTGATCTGGGAACGCAGCCGCACCGAGCGCCTGTTCGGTTTCCGCTATCGGCTGGAGATCTACACGCCGCCGCACAAGCGGGTCTATGGCTACTACGTGTTGCCGTTCCTGCACGATGAGCGGATCGCGGCGCGTGTGGACCTGCGGGCGGAGCGGGCGCAGGGGCAGTTGGCGGTGCATGCGGTGCACGAAGAGGAAAGCGGTCTGGATGAGGCGGGGATGCAGGCCTTGGCGCTGAACCTGAAGGCGCTGGCGGGTTGGCTGGGGCTTGAGCGGGTGCAGCTCAATTGCCGGCGGGAGAGTGCCGGCAGGTTGCGGCAGGCATTGGCACAGGTTGAAGGTGCTTCAGCCGACGCCATCGCCAGCAGACCGGCTCCCACATGAGGTGTGCGCGCGACACAGAACCCCTGTAGGGGCCAGCTTGTTGGCGATCGGAGCGATTCGCCCTTACCGGCGCACCTGCTTCAGCGTCTCGGCGATCAGGAACGCCAGCTCCAGCGACTGGTCGGCATTCATCCGCGGATCGCAATGCGTGTGGTAGCGGTCCGACAGCCCGTCCTCGGTGATCGGCCGTGCACCGCCGATGCACTCGGTCACGTTCTGCCCGGTCATCTCGATGTGGATGCCGCCGGCGTAGCTGCCTTCGGCCTGGTGCACCTGGAAGAACTGTTTCACCTCGCCGAGGATCTGCGCGAAGTCGCGGGTCTTGTAGCCGCTGCTGGCCTTGATCGTGTTGCCGTGCATCGGGTCGGAGCTCCACAGCACCTGCTTGCCCTCACGCTGGACGGCGCGGATCAGCGCCGGCAGGTGGTCGCCGACCTTGTTCGCGCCCATGCGGGCGATCAGGTTCAGGCGGCCCGGATCGTTGTCCGGGTTGAGCACGTCGATCAGGCGGATCAGGTCGTTCGGATCCATGCTCGGGCCGACCTTGACCCCGATCGGGTTGTTCACCCCGCGCAGGAACTCGACGTGGGCACCGTCGAGCTGACGGGTGCGGTCGCCGATCCACAGCATGTGCGCCGAGCAGTCGTAATAGTCGTTGGTCAGGCTGTCGCGGCGCACGAAGGCTTCTTCGTAGTTCAGCAGCAGCGCCTCGTGGGCGGTGAAGAAACTGGTTTCGCGCAGTTGCGGCGAACTGTCCATGCCGCAGGCGCGCATGAAGGCCAGGGTCTCGTCGATGCGGTCGGCCAGGTGGCTGTATTTTTCGGTCAGCGCCGAATTGGCGATGAAGTCCAGGTTCCACTTGTGCACCTGGTGCAGGTCGGCGAAGCCGCCCTGGGCGAACGCGCGCAGCAGGTTGAGGGTCGCGGTGGACTGGTGATAGGACTGCAGCAGGCGCTCGGGATCCGGCACACGGCTGGCGGCGTCGAAGCCGATGCCATTGACGATGTCGCCGCGGTAGGCCGGCAGGGTCACGCCGTCGATAGTCTCGTCGTTGGCCGAGCGGGGCTTGGCGAACTGGCCGGCCATGCGCCCGACCTTCACCACCGGGCAGCCGGCGGCGAAGGTCATGACCACCGCCATCTGCAACAGCACCTTGAAGGTGTCGCGGATCTTCGCCGCCGAGAACTCGGCGAAGCTTTCGGCGCAGTCGCCGCCCTGGAGCAGGAACGCCCGGCCCTGGGTGACCTCGGCGAACTGGCGGCGCAATTCGCGGGCCTCGCCGGCGAACACCAGCGGCGGATAGCTGGCCAGGGTCTGCTCGACCTGGCGCAGGTGCGCGGCGTCGGGGTAGCGGGGTTGTTGCTGGATCGGCAGGGCGCGCCAGCTGTCAGGGCTCCAGGGTTGGCTCATCACGGTCTCTAGGGGTCTACGCACGGACGCCCATGGTAGCAGCAATTAGTGCGTGACCTGCTCCTGCCGATTGGCCGACAATCGCCGCTTTGCCACGGCGCCGCACGGGTGCCATCGCGTCACCGCGCCCGGTGACCGTCAGGAGATGAAATGACTGAGGAGCGCGTCGAGCGGTTGCTCGCCGAAGTGCAGGACGAGTTTGGCGTGATCCGCGTGCTGGAAGTGGCCGATTACCGCTTTCTGGAGTTCGGCGACGCCATCGAGCAGAGCTGCGTGTTCACCGCCGACCCGAGCTGGCTGGAGTACGACTACACCCGGGCGATGCTGATCGGCGCCTTGTGCCACGAGCAGCCGGAGAGTGCGCTGTTTCTGGGGCTGGGCGCGGGGACGCTGACCCAGGCCTGCCTGAAGTTCTTGCCGCTGGAAGACGTCGAGGCCATCGAGTTGCGCCCGGACGTGCCGCGCCTGGCCATCGAATACCTGGGGCTGGACGACGATCCGCGCCTGTACATCCGCGTGGGCGATGCCCTTGAACTGTTGCCGACCGCAGAGCCGGCGGATCTGATCTTCGTCGACCTGTACACCGACGTGGGCCCCGGCGCCGGGCACCTGGCCTGGAATTTCCTCGGCGACTGCCAGAAGCGCCTGAATCCCGGCGGCTGGCTGGTGATCAACCAGTGGGCCACCGATGACGGCAAGCCGTTGGGCGCGGCGTTGCTGCGCGGCCTCTATCACCGGCATTACTGGGAACTGCCGGTGAAGGAGGGCAACGTGATCCTGATCGTCCCGGCGGACCTTGAGCAGGAACTGGACTTGCCGGCGCTGACCGCACGGGCCGAAGCGCTGTTGCCGAGGCTGGGTTATTCGCTGCAGTCGTTGATCAACGCGATTCGTCCGGCGACCTAGCCCTGCGGGATGCCGCGGTCCCTTCACGGGCAGGCTGGCCCCGGCCGTGAAACGCGATCCCCTGTGGGAGCCAGCCTGCTGGCGATGACGGATCTACAGGCGCCGCGTTATCAGACCCCTCTGAAGACCCCGGCCCGCCGCTCCACCAAAGACCGCACGCCTTCCCGTGCATCCTCGCTGGCCAGCAGTTTCTTCACCAGCGGCGGCAATCCTTGGGCCGCCGCCGTCTCGCCTTCATAACGGGCCTGGCGCGCCGACATCAGCGTCGCCTGCACCCCTAAAGGCGCCTGGCGGGCAATCCGCTCGGCCAGTTCGACGGCCCGGGGCAACAAGTCTTCGCTGGCCATGACTTCCTGCACCAGCCCCAGGCGCAACGCCTCATGGGCATCGAACTCGTCGCCGGTCAGCAGCCAGCGCATCGCGTTGCCCCAGCCGGCCACCTGATGAAAGCGCAACGTCGCACCGCCGAACGGAAAGATCCCGCGCTGGACTTCCATCTGGGCGAACCGGGTGTTGCTCGCGCACAGATTGATGTCGGCGGCGAGCATCAACTCGATGCCGATGGTCAGGCAGTAGCCTTGGGCCGCGACGATCACCGGTTTGCTGACCCTGGGGCCGGCGAACACGCCCCACGGGTCGCAACCGCCGCTGGGCACCTGCCAGCCTTGGGCGAGGGTGGCACTGGCGTTGACCAGGTCGAGCCCGGCGGTGAAATGCTCGCCGTGACCGAACACCACTGCGACCCTGGCGTCGCTGTCGGCCTCGAATTCGCCATAGGCCAGGCTCAGGTCATTGAGCAGGTCCAGGTCGAAGGCATTGCGCTTGGCGGCGCGGTCCAGGCCGATCAGGTACACATGTCCGAGTCGTTCACGGCTGACGCGACCGGCGGCGGGCTGATTCATGGGGATTTCCTCGGACGGGAAAATGAGGGGCAGCGACCACGTGCCGCAGGTAGATGAATCGTTTAAGCGTCATCGCCCGCAGGGCCGGGCCTTTGGAAAAATAGACCTTCGCCGGATTATCCGCAAAACCCCGTTACATCGCGGTGACAAACCTGTCGGGCCGACAAAAAAAGCTCCACTTTTGGGCAAATTCCGGTATAGTGCGCGCCGGCCTTTAACAGGGCCTCGTCCAGGTAGCGCATTCCCGAAGTCAGATTCGGTTGCTCGTCCGCATTGCGGGCTCTTCCTGACGACTCTTTTTTCCATCCATTCGTTTTCGCAAATCCCCGCCGACAAAGCTGCCAGGGCGACTCTTGAGTCTCAACACGGCATGTGCAGCTTTGGAGCATGGGTCTTTGCGGATGCACTTTGAGGCAGACCCATGACCCAGGAAATCGGCGGCTTCGCCGCTCTTGAACTTCATCCCAATATTGTCGCTGCAGTAGTCGCCACCGGCTATGAAGAGCCTTCGGCCATTCAGCAGCAGTCGATCCCGATCATCCTCGCCGGTCACGATATGATTGGCCAGGCGCAAACCGGCACCGGCAAGACCGCTGCCTTTGCCCTGCCTATCCTGCACCGCATCGATCCGTCCAAGCGCGAGCCGCAAGCTCTGATCCTGGCCCCAACCCGCGAGTTGGCGCTGCAAGTAGCAACCGCTTTCGAAACCTACGCCAAGCAAATGCCGGGCGTGACTGTTGTGGCCGTCTACGGCGGTGCGCCGATGGGCCCGCAACTGAAAGCCATCCGGAACGGCGCACAAATCGTTGTCGCCACCCCGGGCCGTCTGTGCGACCACCTGCGTCGCGACGAAAAAGTCCTCGCCACCGTGAACCACCTGGTTCTCGACGAAGCGGACGAAATGCTCAAACTGGGCTTCATGGACGACCTCGAAGTCATCTTCAAGGCCATGCCTGAATCCCGCCAGACCGTACTGTTCTCGGCCACCTTGCCGCAGTCGATCCGTGCGATCGCCGAGCGTCACCTCAAGGATCCGAAGCACGTCAAGATCCAGAGCAAGACCCAGACCGTCACCGCGATCGAGCAGGCCCACCTGCTGGTTCACGCCGACCAGAAGACTTCCGCCGTTCTCAGCCTGCTGGAAGTGGAAGACTTCGACGCCCTGATCATGTTCGTGCGCACCAAGCAAGCGACCCTGGATCTGGCCAGCGCCCTCGACGCCAAAGGCTACAAGGCCGCGGCGCTGAACGGCGACATCGCCCAGAACCAACGTGAGCGCGTGATCGACTCGCTCAAGGACGGCCGCCTGGACATCGTCGTCGCCACCGACGTCGCCGCCCGTGGCCTGGACGTGCCGCGCATCACCCACGTGTTCAACGTGGACATGCCGTACGATCCGGAATCCTACGTGCACCGTATCGGCCGTACCGGCCGTGCCGGTCGCGAAGGCCGGGCGCTGCTGCTGGTGACGCCGCGCGAGCGCCGCATGCTGCAGGTGATCGAGCGTGTGACCGGCCAGAAAGTGGCCGAAGTGCGCCTGCCGGACGCCCCGGCGATTCTCGATGCTCGCATCAAGAAGCTGACCAACAGCCTGGCGCCGCTGGTGGCCGATGCCGAAGCGACTCACGGCGATCTGCTGGATCGTCTGACCGCCGACATCGGTTGCAGCCCGCGTGCCCTCGCTGCCGCCCTGCTGCGCAAGGCCACCAACGGTCAGGCGCTGAACCTGGCAGCCATCGAGAAGGAGCGTCCGCTGGTGCCGAACAGCGCACCGCGCGGCGAGCGCCCTGACCGTGGCGAGCGTCCGGATCGCGGTGACCGCGAGCGCCGTGCGCCGATGCCGCTGGGCGAAGGCCGTGCCCGTTGCCGTACCGCGCTGGGCGCGCGTGACGGTATCGCGGCCAAGAACCTGCTGGGTGCCATCCTCAACGAAGGTGGCCTGGCACGTGACGCCATCGGTCGCATCCAGGTGCGTGACAGCTTCAGCCTCGTCGAGCTGCCGGAAGAAGGCCTGGATCGTCTCCTGGCCAAGCTGAAGGACACTCGCGTTGCAGGCAAGCAGCTGAAACTGCGTCGCTACCGCGAAGATTGATCGGCCTGCGGGCTGATTGATCGAGCGAAAAAAATCCCCGACCGGTTCGGGGATTTTTTTTTGCCTGCGGTTCGGGTCTGCGTGCACCCCGAACCTCTGTAGGCGCGAGCCTGCTCGCGAAGGGCGGTCAGTCGAAGCGGTAGATGTCCATGCCCAGTGCGCCCATGGTGAAGCCCTGATGGGCAACGCTGAACTTGCCTGCGGCGCCACGGGCGAAGTACAGCGGCAGCAGGTGTTCGTCGCTGGGGTGGCTGCGCACCGCATTCGGTGCTTGCCGGCGGTAGTCGTGCAGCGCGGTCTCGTCGTCCGCCACCAGTCGGTCGATCATCCAGTCGCGGAAGTCACGGGCCCAGGGTTCGACGCTGTCCGGGCCGGCATGCCAGTCCAGTTCGCGCAGGTTGTGGGTAATGCTGCCGGAGCCGATCAGCAGGATGCCTTCTGCGCGCAGGCCGGCCAGCGCCTGGCCGACCCGGGTCTGCAGCGCCGGGCCGCCGCGGGTGGGCAACGACACCTGCACGATCGGTATGTCGGCCTGCGGATACATCAGCGACAGCGGCACCCACACGCCATGGTCGAACGGACGTTGCGGGTCGAGGCGGGCGGGCAGGCCGTTGGCGGTCAGCCGTTCGGCGACTTCGCCGGCCAGTTGCGGATGGCCCGGTGCCGGGTACTGCACCTCGAACAGGGCACGGGGGAAGCCGCCGAAGTCATGCCAGGTCTCTGGCTGCGGGTGGCTGCCGACCAGCAGTTCATGGCTTTCCCAATGGGCGGAAACGATGACGATGGCCTTGGGCCGAGGCATATCGGCGGCCAGTCGCGCGAGGGCGGGGCCGCTGGCACCGGGCTCGAGCGCGAGCATGGGCGAGCCGTGCGAAATGAACAGGCTTGGAAACATGAAGGGGTTCCTGAGCGTTAAGATGGGCTCATCTTCATTCAGATCATTGATCTAAATCTAATATAAGTTTTAACGCGTTTTTATCGATTTTTTGGGAGTGATCCATGCAGCCCGAGTTTTGGCACAAGAAGTGGGAATCCAATCAGATCGGTTTTCATCTGTCGCAGGTGAACCCGTATCTGCAGCGGCATTGGCCGGGTTTGCCCGTGCCGCAGCAGGCGCGTGTGCTGGTGCCCTTGTGCGGCAAGAGCCTCGACTTGCTGTGGCTGGCCGGGCGCGGTCACCGGGTCTTGGGCGTGGAGTTGTCGCAGAAGGCCGTCGAGGACTTTTTCGGCGAGCAGCGGTTGCAGCCCCAGGTCAGCGAGGAGGGCGCCTTCAAGGTCTACCGGGCCGGTGCGATTGAGTTGATGTGCGGGGACTTCTTTGCCTTGACGGCGGAGGACGTGGCGGACTGCGCCGCGCTGTATGACCGGGCGGCGCTGATTGCCTTGCCTGCGCCGATGCGTGAACGCTATGCGGCGCATCTGCAGGTCATTCTGCCTACGGACCTGCATGGGTTGCTGATCACGCTGGATTACGACCAGGCGCAGATGCCCGGGCCGCCGTTTGCGGTGGCGGACGCTGAAGTGCAGCGCCTTTTGGGTGCCGCGTGGCAGGTGCGGATGCTGGAGGAGCAGGACGTGCTGGGGGACAGCTGGAAGTTTGTGCAGGCCGGGGTGACGCGGCTTGAGGAGCGGGTGTATCGGGTTTCCGGTCTTTCGATTTCTTGAGGGAATCGGGGGATCCGGTCTGCGCTTGCGCCTCTGTGGGAGCCAGCCTGCTGGCGATGGCGGCCTTACAGCCTGCGAGCCTTTATCTGTCGACCAGAAAGCATGTGAAAGCGGACAGGCCCAGGGCCGCGGCTCGACGAGGAAACCGGTTCGGTCACGCCAATGAACCGTATCAAAAAAAAGGCCCGCATCGCTGCGGGCCTTTCTGTTGTTGCGTGGAAATCAACCGCGACGGCGCAGGGCGTCGATGCGTTCTTCCAGCGGCGGGTGGCTCATGAACATGCGGGCCAGGCCCTGCTTGATGCCGCCGTTGATGCCGAACGCGTTCAGGGTGTCGGGCATGTGCACCGGCAGGCCCTGTTCGGCGCGCAGGCGTTGCAGGGCGCCGATCATCGCGCTGGTGCCGGCCAGGCGTGCGCCGGCTTCGTCGGCACGGTATTCGCGCTTGCGCGAGAACCACATCACGATCGCGCTGGCCAGGATGCCCAGCACCAGTTCGGCGAAGATGGTCGCCACGTAGTAGGCGATGCCCTGGCCTTCTTCGTTCTTGAAGATGACCTTGTCGACGAAGTTGCCGATGATCCGGGCGAAGAACATCACGAAGGTGTTCACCACGCCCTGGATCAGCGCCAGGGTGACCATGTCGCCGTTGGCGACGTGGCCGATCTCGTGGGCCAGCACGGCCTTCACTTCATCGGGCGAAAAGCGCTCCAGCAGGCCCTGGCTGACGGCCACCAGTGCGTCGTTCTTGTTCCAGCCGGTGGCGAAGGCGTTGGCCTCGTAGGCCGGGAAGATCCCGACTTCGGGCATCTTGATCCCGGCTTCCCGGGACAGTTGCTCGACGGTTTGCAGCAGCCATTGCTCGTGCCGGGTGCGCGGCTGGCTGATGATCTGGGTGCCGGTGCTCATCTTCGCCATCCACTTGGAGATGAACAGCGAGAACAGGGAGCCGGCGAAACCAAAGACGGCACAGAAGACCAGCAGCTGATTGAGGTTGAGGTCAACCCCGTTGGCCGCCATGAACCCGTTGAAGCCGAACAGGCTCAGGGTGATGCTGGCTATCAGCACGACCGCCAGGTTAGTGGCCAAGAACAGCAGGATGCGCATCATGGTTGTAGAAATCTCCTCAAGCTAAAGATGTAGCGTACTGCGGGGTATATAAGGTGCGGCACCTGGCGATTCAACCGGGTGACTATTTCAAACTGTGTCCTACAGCGGATTCCGTGACGTTCGCCGCGTTTTCCGTCATCCGTCGGCACCGGGGCGTCGGACGACGGCCACCCGCCGACGCGGCACCGGCCGTGTATGGCCGGTGCGCATCGCAAGTCTAGAAGCTGTTTCGGGGCGGGTGACGCAGAAGTGTTGCTGAATCCGTCAGTGCGCAACGTTCGGCGCGTTGCGCAGCGGACCGCCGGTCACTGGCGGTAGGATTTGAGGAAGTTGCCGATCCGGCCGATGGCCATGTCCAGGTCATCGACCCGCGGCAAGGTGACGACGCGGAAGTGGTCAGGCCACGGCCAGTTGAACGCCGTGCCTTGCACCACCAGCAGCTTTTCGGACAGCAGCAGGTCGAGGACGAACTTCTCGTCGTTGTGGATCGGGCAGACCTTCGGGTCGATCTTGGGGAACGCGTAGAGCGCGCCCATCGGCTTGACGCAGCTGACGCCCGGAATGTCGTTGAGCAGTTCCCAGGTGCGGTTGCGCTGCTCCAGCAGGCGGCCTTGCGGCAGCACCAGGTCGTTGATGCTCTGGTAGCCGCCCAGGGCGGTCTGGATGGCGTGCTGGCTCGGCACGTTGGCGCACAGGCGCATGTTGGCCAGCATGTCGATGCCTTCGATGTAGCTGTGAGCGTTGTGTTTCGGCCCGGAAATGGCGATCCAGCCGGAGCGGAAACCGGCCACGCGGTACGACTTGGACAGACCGTTGAAGGTCAGGCACAAAAGGTCCGGCGCCAGCGAAGCGGTGCAGATGTGCACGGCGTCGTCGTAGAGGATCTTGTCGTAGATCTCGTCGGAGAACACCACCAGGTTGTGCTGACGGGCCAGTTCGAGCATGCCCAGCAGCACTTCCTTCGAATACACCGCGCCGGTGGGGTTGTTCGGGTTGATGATCACCATCGCCTTGGTGTTCGGGGTGATCTTGGCCTTGATGTCGGCCAGGTCCGGGAACCAGTCGGCGCCCTCGTCGCACAGGTAATGCACCGCGTTGCCGCCGGCCAGGCTCACGGCGGCGGTCCACAGCGGGTAGTCCGGCGCCGGCACCAGCACTTCGTCGCCGTTGTTGAGCAGCGCCTGCAGCGACATCACGATGAGCTCGGACACGCCGTTGCCCAGGTAGATGTCTTCGATGCCGACGCCTTCGACCTGCTTCTGCTGGTAGTACTGCATGACGGCCTTGCGCGCGCTGAACAGGCCTTTGGAGTCGCTGTAGCCCTGGGCGGTCGGCAGGTTGCGGATCACATCCTGGAGGATTTCGTCCGGCGCTTCGAAACCAAAGGGCGCCGGGTTGCCGATGTTCAGCTTGAGGATGCGGTGGCCTTCCTCTTCCAGGCGTTTGGCGTGCTTGAGCACCGGGCCGCGAATGTCGTAGCAGACGTTGGCGAGCTTGTTCGATTTGCTGAACTGCATGGCGATGTGATCCCGAAAATGAACGATCCAGGCGGCGGGTGGACAACCGGGCTGGGATTCCTGCGTCTTCGCACAGGAAGGCATTCTGGGCGGCGGTTTCCGGAATTCGTTTGAATGCGCAGGAACCCGCTGCCAGACTGGCGTGTGACGAGGCGCAATCATACGTGCCGCCCGATCCGTGGAAAAGGTACAGATCGGGCTTTTTCAGCCGCTGAGGTGTGATGATGGAAAAGATCGAAAAAACCCTGGAGGAATGGCGTGCGATGCTCGATCCTGAGCAGTTCAACGTGTGCCGGCTGAGCGCCACCGAGCGCCCGTTCTCCGGCAAGTACAACGCCACCAAGACCGATGGCGTCTACCATTGCGTGTGCTGCAACGAGCCGCTGTTCGATTCGCAGACCAAGTTCGACTCCGGTTGCGGCTGGCCGAGTTTCTACGCGCCGATCGGCGAAAGCGCCATGATCGAGATCCGCGACCTGAGCCACGGCATGATCCGCACCGAAGTGAAGTGCGCCCGGTGCGACGCGCATCTGGGCCATGTGTTCCCCGACGGCCCGCCGCCCACCGGGCTGCGTTACTGCATCAACTCGGTGTGCCTGGATCTGGTGCCGCGCGGGTAGGTGTCGCCGGCGATCCACGGGTCGCCGTTCGGTAAATTAAATTGCACGCAATTTAATTGGTCGCTATTTTTACGGCTCCTTAACTTCCAAGAGTGCGCACCATGAGCGACAGCCTGCTGAACATCCCGTGCACCACCATCAAGGGCGAGCAGAAGACCCTCGCCGATTTCGCCGGCAAGGCGGTGCTGGTGGTGAACACCGCCAGCAAGTGCGGGTTCACCCCGCAGTACAAAGGGCTGGAGGAACTCTGGCAGAGCTACAGGGATCGCGGCCTGGTGGTGCTGGGGTTCCCGTGCAACCAGTTCGGCAAGCAGGAACCGGGCAACGAAGGCGCGATCAGCGAGTTCTGCGAGCTGAACTACGGCGTCAGTTTCCCGCTGTTCAAGAAGATCGACGTCAACGGCGCCGCTGCGCACCCGTTGTTCGTGCAGCTCAAGAAGCGTGCGCCGGGGGTGCTGGGCTCCCAAGGCATCAAATGGAACTTCACCAAGTTCCTGATCGGCAAGGACGGCAGCCTGGTCAAGCGCTTCGCCCCGGCCACCAAGCCGCAGGACCTGCGCCGCGAGATCGAAGACCTGCTCAAATGACCGACTTGCCCGCCGACGCGCTGAAGCTCGACACCCAGTTGTGCTTCAAGCTGTACGCCGCCTCCCGGGCGGTGATCCGCGCCTACCGGCCGATGCTCGATGAGCTCGGCCTGACCTACCCGCAGTACCTGGTGATGCTGGTGCTGTGGGAGTGGCAGGACGAGGCGCCCGAACAGCCGACCGTCAAGGCGCTGGGCGAGCGCCTGGCGCTGGACTCCGGCACGCTGACCCCGCTGCTCAAGCGTCTGGAGCAATTGGAGTGGGTGCAGCGCCGGCGTTCGGCACGGGACGAGCGCGAGGTGCACCTGAGCCTGACGCCGTCCGGACAGGCGCTGCGCGAGCAGGTCGGGCCGCTCAAGGCGCGGTTGCTGTGCGACAGCGGGGTCGACCTGGACCGGCTCGGCGAACTGCGCGACGGCCTCGACCGACTGCTGGGCCTGATCAAAGCGGCGTCATAGTCGGTATCCACTGGTCCAGCAGCGCCGCCAGCTCCTCGCGGCGGAACGGTTTGGCCAGATAGTCGCTCATCCCCGCCGCCCGGCAGCGCTCGCGCTCCTCGGACATGGCGTTGGCGGTCAGGGCCACGATCGGCAGATGGGGCCAGCGACCGCTGCGGCGGATCTGCCGGCTCGCCTCGTAGCCGTCCATCACCGGCATGTTGCAGTCCATCAGCACCAGGTCGAAGGCGTCGTTCTCCAGTTGATCCAGCGCCTCGGCGCCATGGGCGGCCACCACGACATCGCAGCCGAGCTTGCCGAGCATGCCTTTGGCCACCAATTGGTTGACCGGATTGTCCTCCACCAGCAGCACGCGGCCGCGTCGCTGGGTCGGCAGGGTCTCCAGGCGGGCCTCGTCGAGGGTGGCGACGTTCGGCTGCAGGATCCGCCGCAGGGTCTGGTACAGCGCATTGCGGGCCAACGGACGGCCCTGCTGCTGCAGCGGCGCAAGGGCGGCGGCCTCTTCCGAAGGCATGAAGCTGCCGTAGGCGGTCACCAGCAGGATCGGGGCTTTGAGAGTAGGGCGCAGGCCGAACAGGCATTCCGGACAGTCCGTGATCAGCACGTCCGGCGAGAGGCCCAGCAGCGAATCCTCGATCGAGCGCCGCTCGTACGCCAGGCCCCAGGTCGGCAGCAGGTTGTTCAGCAGCTCCGCCAGACCGCTGCTGGCGGCCGTGATGGCGAGCACCTTGCCGTGCAGCGGCGCCGGCGCCACGGCGCGGGTGTGGCAGGGCAGCGGCAGTTCGGCGCAGAACTGGCTGCCGAAACCGACTTCGGAACTGATCGTCAGGCGGCCCTGCATGGCTTCGCACAGGTTGTGCGTGAGCGCCAGGCCCAGACCGGTGCCGCCGAACTGCCGGGTGATGCCGGCGCCGGCCTGGGTGAACGGCTGGAAGATCTTCACCTGGGCTTCCCGGGCGATGCCGATGCCGGTGTCGCAGACTTCGATGCGCACGCCGTCCTTGTGGGTGGTCAGGCGCACATCGACCCGGCCGAAGCGGGTGAACTTGAGGGCGTTGGACAGCAGGTTGCTGACGATCTGC
The DNA here is from genome assembly GCF_002112745.1 of Pseudomonas sp. B7(2017). Taxonomy (NCBI): domain Bacteria; kingdom Pseudomonadati; phylum Pseudomonadota; class Gammaproteobacteria; order Pseudomonadales; family Pseudomonadaceae; genus Pseudomonas; species Pseudomonas sp. B7(2017). The sequence continues at coordinate 66,309 of NZ_NEIP01000014.1, forward strand.
CGTACCCGGGTCGGGTCGCCCAGCACCAGCGCGGGGAAGTGCGGGTCGATCAGGCAGGTCAGCTCGACGCTCGGCGCCGCGTTCTGCGACAGCAGGTTGGCGGTGTCCTCGATCAGCGAGCCGAGGTCGAACGGGATGTTCTCCAGCTCCAGTTGGCCGGCGTCGAACTTCGACAGGTCGAGGATATCGTTGAGCAGTTCCACCAGCACCTTGCCCGAGTCGTGGGCGATCGACAGCTGTTGTTGCTGTTCGGCGCTCAGGGGGCCGTCGAGGGACAGGGCGATCATGCCCAGCAGGCCGTTGAGCGGCGTGCGGATCTCATGGCTCATGTTGGCGAGGAACGCCGAGCGCGCTTCGGCCATGTCCAGCGCCGTGCTGCGGGCCACTTCCAGCTCCTGGTTGGACTGGCTGAGCCGGCTGTTGATCGCCTTGAGCTCGGCGGTGCGGGCCGAGACGATGTCTTCCAGCTGGGCGAGGTAGTCGGTCAGGCGGTTCTCCGCGTTGCGTCGCTGCTGGATCTCCGTGGCGATGTTCTCGAACTGCTGGTTGGCGACCTCGACCAGCACGCCGATCTCGTCGTTGCCGTGCCCGTTCGGGCATTCGAGCGGCTTGGGTTGGGCGCTGCGCGGATCGCGGCCGCTGAGCTCGCGGATCACCCGCACCAGCGGTTTGGTCAGCATCACGTAGAACAGCGCCAAGAGGATACCGGTCAGGATCAGGCTGCGGGCGAAGCCGTTGAGCAGGGTGACTTCGGCCCGGCGCAGGAAGCGGCTGCCGAACGCGTAGGTGTCCACTTCCAGGCTCAGGGTGCCGAGGGACTCGTTGGGCAAGTGGTCGAGGTAGAGACGGTCCTCGAAGCGGCGCTTGGCGCCGAACAGGAAGTCGCTGACCATCCGGTAGCCGCTCTGGAACTCCGGGCGCTTGACGCTGGCCAGCACGTTGGCGTTGTTGTCGGTCAACTGCGCGGAGATGATGGCCGGCGAGCGCAGCAGGCCGAGGGTGAGCTCCTGGGCCAGTTCGGCGTCGATGTTGTAGGCGATGCGCGACGCCGGGTTGTGGCTGATTTCCAGCAGCGACAGGATTTCCCGGTTGATGGAGGCGTCTTCGCTGGCATAATCGATGCCGATCTGCAGCAGGCTGAGCAGCGTGCCCAGAATGAACCCGACCAGCACGGTGAGCCTGGCTTGCTTGTATGACAGCCGGTGGGTGAATTTGATATCCATGGGGTGTTGAATCACTTCCGTTTCCCTTCGCTGCTCAAGCATAGTCGATCATGTATGGATACCGGGGTTCCCGAATCGCCTTGTGACAAGGTCAGGAGCGGGGGTCGAACGTGGTAGGACGCGCATCGCTGCATCGTCATCATCTCTGTGAACGAGCCCGAGGAAAAGACGTGGATTCCCGATTGAATGCCTTTCTTGAGCGTGCCGAGTCGGTTCTGGCGCGGATCGAGCCGCTGTTGCCGGCGCCGCGCCCCGTCATCGACTGGAGCGCCTGCCTGGCGGCACGCTGGCAACGCGACGGCCGCAGCGGCTTTCTGCTGCCGCTGGAGGTCAGCCTCGACATGCGCCTGTCCGACCTGATCGGGGTCGAGCGGCAACTGGAGCAACTGGGGCAGAACACCCGCCAGTTCCTCGACGGCATGCCCGCCAACCATGCGCTGCTGTGGGGTTCGCGCGGCACCGGCAAGTCGTCCCTGGTGCGGGCGCTGTTGGCCGAGCATGCCGGCGCCGGGCTGCGGCTGATCGAGATCGAGCGCGATCACCTGGCGGACCTGCCGCGGGTGGTGGAGCAGATCGCCAAACTGCCGCAGCGCTTCGTGCTGTTCTGCGATGACCTGTCGTTCGAGGCCGGCGAAGGCGACTACCGGGTGCTCAAGAGCGTGCTGGACGGCTCCCTGGAGCAGGCGCCGGACAACGTGCTGCTGTACGCCACCTCCAACCGTCGCCATCTGGTGCCGGAAAAGGAAAGCGACAACGAAAACTGGAAGCGCGTCGAAGGCGAACTGCACCCCAGCGAAGCGGTTGAGGACAAGATCGCCCTGTCGGACCGTTTCGGCCTGTGGCTGTCGTTCTATCCGTTCACCCAGGAACATTTCCTCAACGTCGTCGAGCACTGGATCGGCCAGCTGGCCGCCAAGGCCGGGCTGGCCTGGCAGCGCGACGAAGCGCTGGACATCCTCGCCGTGCGCTGGGCCACCGGCCGCGGCAACCGCAACGGACGTTGCGCGTACCAATTCGCCCGTTACTGGGTGGGACTGAAATTGTTGGAGCACAAGGCATGATTGATTTGAAGCAGAGCGGCCAGGGTCTTGAAGGCTACGGCCTGTTGGCCGCGCAACTGGAATCGCTGCTGGCGGACGAGCGCGATTTCATCGCCAACGCCGCGCAGTTCTCGGCGTTCCTGTTCACCCAGCTCGATGACCTGAACTGGGCCGGCTTCTACCTCAACCGCAACGAAGAGCTGGTGCTCGGCCCGTTCCAGGGCCAGATCGCCTGCGTGCGGATCCCGTTCGGCCGGGGCGTGTGCGGCACGGCGGCGGCCAGCCGGCAGACGCAGCGCGTCGAGGACGTCCATGCGTTCCCCGGCCACATCGCCTGCGACAGCGCGTCGAACAGCGAATTGGTGGTGCCGCTGGTCAAGGACGGGCGCCTGATCGGCGTACTGGATCTGGACAGCCCGAAGCTGTCGCGTTTCGGCGTCGCGGATCAGGCCGGCATCGAGCGTCTGGCCGACATTTTCCTGCGCCTGACCGACTGCTGATCAGGCCGCCAGGCCGGCCTTGCGCAACAGGCCGGCGGAATCCACCGCGTCGATCTGCCGGGGATCGAGGAAGCGCCGGGCGTATTGCAGGTAGATGCCTTCGCCGATGAACAGCCCGAACAGGTCGGCGTCGATGTGCGCCTCCCGGCACATGGTGGCCATGATGCCCAGCGCTTCGCTGAGGCTCTTGGCCTTCTTGTAGGGCCGGTCGGCGGCGGTGAGCGCCTCGAAGATGTCGGCGATCGCCATCATCCGGGCCGGCAGGCTCATTTCCTCGCGCTTGAGGCGTTTCGGGTAGCCGGTGCCGTCCATCTTCTCGTGGTGGCCGCCGGCGATCTCCGCGATGTTGCTCAGGTGCCCGGGGAAGGGCAGGTGGCTGAGCATCAGGATGGTCTGCACCATGTGGTGATTGATCACGTAGCGTTCTTCGCGGGTCAGGGTGCCCCGAGGGATGCTCAGGTTGTAGAGTTCGCCGCGGTTGTACTTGTAGCGCGGCACTTCCATCTTGAACCCCCAGGGATTGTCTTCGGCGATGAGCTCGCTGTCGGACCGTTCGAGCAGGTGCTCGGGCTTGTCGGCCAGCAGCGGCTCGCTGACCGGCAGCGTCGGCGCCGGCGTGCGCTCCTGGCGCCGGTTCTCTTCCCACGACACCCCCAGGCGGTCATCCAGCGTGCGCGTCCAGGTGCGCCGGGCGATGCTTGCCAGGCGCGCCAGGTCTTCTTCGGCCATAGCCTCGGCGCCGAGGTTGCAGCGGGCGACGAACGCAAACTCGTCATCCAGCCCGGCCAGCGCGGCATCGCGCAGGCCGGCCAGCTGCGCTTCGTCGCCGCCCTGGGCCAAGGCTTGCCAATAGGCGATCCAGGCATCGCGCTTGAGCACCTCGAAGCGGGTGCGGATTTCGTGGATGCGATCGTTCAGGGTCTCAAGTTTGGTGGCCTTGTCCACCACGTATTCGGGCGTGGTGACCTTGCCGCAATCGTGCAGCCAGGCAGCGATGTGCAGCGCTTCCCACTCGTCTTCGTTCGGCCGGTACCCGCTGAACGCCGGCGCTTGGCTCGCCGCGGCGGCGTGGGCGAGCATCAGGGTCAGCTCCGGCACGCGCTGGCAGTGCCCGCCGGTGTAGGGGCTCTTGGCGTCGATCGCGCTGGCGAGCAACTGGATGAAGGCGTCGAGCAGTTGTTTCTGGCGCGCCTGCAGACGCTGGCTTTCGATGCTCACGGCCGCCGCGCCAGACACCGCCTGCAGAAAGGCGATGCGGTCGGGCCGCAGTTTTTCCCGGTCGGCGGCGGTGCCGCTGTCGTTCACCAGCAGGACCAGCAGGCCGACCGTCTCGTTGTGCCGGTTGCGCAGGCGGATGCCGATCAGGTGCACCCGCGGTGCCGCCATGGCCAGCAGCACTTTCTGCAGGTCTTCGGCCTGCTCGAACCCCAGGTCGCTCACCACGTTGTCGGCTTGGGCCAGTTGCGCGAACCAGGCCGGGTTGTGGGCCGAGTCCAACTGGCGGCCGAGGATGCCGAACCTGGCCAGCGGCTGGGTGACCCCGTCGAGCACCAGCCCGGAAGGCTCCATCCGGTTGCCGTCGTTTTCGCGCAGATAAATCAGGCCGCCCTGGGCCTGGGCGATCTGCACCGTCTCGAACAGCACCCGTTGCAGCAACGGCGCGAAGCGGGTTTCGGCGGTCAGGCTGTCGGTGATGCGGAAGAAGCTGGCCAGCGTGTCTTTCATGCGCGCCATCGACAGGCTCAACTGGTCGACCTCCAGCACCGGAGAGCGCCGGGTCAGGGGGAAGCCGAAATCGAAGCTGCGGATCGCATCGGCCTCCCTGACCAGCGCATGCAGGGGCTTGACCAGAATCCGCGACGTCAGCCAGCCCAGCGGCAGGCACAGCAGAAGCGTGGCGAGGGTGATCAGTGCACCTTGCCAGCGCAGGCGGTAGGCATCGGCCAGCAGTTCGTCCTCCGGCACCAGCAACGCCAGTTGCAGGCCATTGGGGCCGCCTTCGGCCAGGTGGCTGCGGGCGACGATCCATTGCCGGCCGTCGGCCTCCAGACGGTTGCCCCGTTGCCCGCCGTTCAGCAGCGCGTGCAGGCCCGGGCTCAGGTCGGCGGCCTTCGCCAGGCGCGCGCTGCGGTCGTCGACGATCAGGCGGGCGCTGTCCGGGTAGGCCACGGCGTTGCCGGCGGCGTCGAACAGGGCGACCTGGGTGGAAGGCGTCACGACGTGCTTGCTCAAGGTCGCCGAGAGCGCCGCCAGCGTGAGGTCGGCGGCGATCACGGCGTCCCCGCCGCTGCGCCGCGCCAGGGTGGTGCCGACGTGGCGGGTGGAGAAAAACACGTAGGGCTCGGTGGTGATCTGCCCGGCCTGCTGCGTGGCGCTGACGTACCAGGCCCGTTCGCGGGGGTCGTAGGGATCGTCAGGGTTGTCCTGGCGGCCGACCGGGTTCAGGGCCCGGTCGACGAACAGCGATTGCGAGCGGACCTTGCCGCCGCTGTCGCGCTCGATGCTCCAGACCTGGTAGGCGGCCGCCTCCGGCGCCTTGAGCAAGGCCTTAAGCCCGTCGGTGCGCAGGGGCCGCACCATGAAGAAATCGCCGTTGCCGTAACCCAGGTACAGCGAGGCCAGGTCAGGGTTGTCCGTGAGCGCCTGGCTGAACGGCTTGAGCAGCGCCATGCGGGCTTCGAGGCTGGTGGTGCGGGTTGCGGGGCTGTCCGCCAACAGGCTCAAGAGGTGGCGGATCGGCTCATAGGTGTTCTGCAGGTCCAGGCGCACATCCTGCTCGATGCGGTCGAACAGTTTCTCGCTGCTGGCGAAGATGATCTGGGTGGTCTGGCGATAGTTGAAGAGACCGAGCACCACGCCCGTGAGCAACAGCAAAAAGGTGAACATCACGCTGATGTGCACGTGCAGGGGGAACCGGCGTCGTTCCGGGCGCAGTGGGCTGGGCATTGCGGTCACTCCGTGATGGGAAACACACTGCTCAGCGCTCAAGCATAGTTAAGGCTCGACCGTTCTGCCGTACGCGAGCCGGTCCAACTGCTGCTGCAGCGCCCGGTCCAGTTCGAGCAGGGCAAGATCGCTGCGTCGGCAGCGAAGGCGGATCTCGGTGGCCGGCAACGCTTGCGCGCAGGCTTGCTCCAACGCCTCGCAGCAGTCGATCACGCAGCCGGCCTGGACGATGCGTGCGGCGCCCTTGATCTTGTGGGCGAGCACGGCCAGCGCTTCGCGGTCGGCGGCTTCGGCCAACGCCTGCATCTGCTCGCGATCCCGACGGTTGCTGTTGAGCAGTTCGGCGAGCAAGCGTCGCGTCTGGGACGGATTGCCGCCCGTCAACGGCTTGAGCCCTTGAAGGCTGAGCGCCGGCGCCGCGACCGCGGCAGGCGCGGCGGGCGCGATGCCGTCCACCCATTGGCTGAGGACGCTCAGGCTCAAGGGCTTGAACAGGCAATCGTCCATGCCCGCCTGCCGGCAGCGTTGCAGCTCTTCGGGCTGGGCGTTGGCGGTGAACCCCAGCACCTTGCAGGGCGGGCGCCGGGTCTGGCGCTCAAGCCGACGGATGGCCTGCGTCAGCTCGTAGCCGTTCATGATCGGCATGTTGCAGTCGGCGATCACCAGATCGAAGCGGCCGGCCTTCCAGACCTCCAGGGCGCTGCGGCCTTCTTCCGCAACGCTGTAGGCATGGCCGAGGAACTCCAGTTGCTGGCACATCAGCAGGCGGTTGGCGGGATGGTCATCCACCACCAGCACGTTCAGGGGCGCGCCGGCGCGCCGCACCGGTTCATCGCGGCGCTCGACGACGGGGCTGGCGGGGCGGGCTTCCAGCGGCAGGGAGACGCTGACCTGCGTGCCGACGCCGGGCTGGCTGTTCAACTGCAGCCGGCCTTCCATCATTTCGCACAGGCTGCGGCTGATCACCAGCCCCAGCCCGGCACCGCCGTGGCTCTGCAGGCCGTGGTCGGCCTGGGCGAACGGCGTGAACAGCCGCTGTTGGTCTTCGGCGCTGATGCCGACGCCGCTGTCCTGAACGGTCAATCGCATGATCGGCCGCTCGGACCCGTCGGCATCCGGCAGGTCGAGGGTGACCTGGATCTGCCCGGCGTCGGTGAACTTGATGGCGTTGCTGATCAGGTTGGACAGAATCTGCTTGAAGCGCAGCGGGTCCAGGTACACATCCGCCGCGAGTCCAGGCGGGTTGACCGTCAGTTGCAGGGAGAGCTTCTTCTGGCGGGCCAGGCCGTCGAAGATCCTTGTCACCGAGCTGACCGTCTCCACCAGGCCGACCCATTCGGGGCTCAGGCTCAAGCGCCCGGACTCGATCCGGGCGATGTCGAGGATGTCGCCGATCAGGCCCAGCAGATCCCGGGCCGAGCGGTAGGCCGTCTCGATGGACGAGCGGTCAGGGTGATGCGCGTCCAGGCGTTCGAGCGTCAGTTCGAGCATGCCGATCACCGCGTTCATCGGGGTGCGGATCTCGTGGCTCATGGTCGCCAGAAAGGTGCTTTTGGCCCGGTTGGCGTTGTCGGCCTGTTCCTTGGCCGTGCGCAGTTCGTCCAGCAGGCGCCGGCGCTCGCTGATGTCGATCCAGCCGCCGATGATGCCCTGGACGTCGCCGCTGGAGTCGCGGTAGGGCAGGATCCAGTGGTAGATGGTCAGGCGCAGCCCGCCGATGTGCAGCGGACGGTCCTGGATCAGCGGCTTGCCTTGCGCCAGCACCCGGCGGTAGTCCGCCTGATAGGCCTGGGCCTCGAAGGCGTTGCCCTGGGCGCTGTGCATGACGCTTTTGCCGATCACGTCTTCGCGCCGGGCGTTGAAGGCCTTGAGGTAGCTGTCGTTGCAGCTTTGCAGCAACCCGTTGCGGTCGCGCACATAGATCGGATGGGGAGTGCCGTCGACCAGCGAGCGCATGAACTCGTATTGGTCGTTGAGGGCCCGTTCGGCGGCCTGGCGCTGTTTGATCTGGCGTCGCATGTAGGCATTCCAGGCCAGCGACAGCAGCAGGAGCAGGCAGGCGCCGGTCGCCACCTGGTAGAACAGGCGCCGGTAGTCGCGCCATGCGCCCTGGGAGGCTTCCGAGTAGCCGCGCCAGCGGCTGTTGATGATGCCGAGTTCCTCGGGCGAGATGCTCAGCAGCGCCTTGTCGAGGATCGCCACCAGTTCCGGGTTGGCGTGGGTGGTGGCCAGGGAGAACGCGGCCTGGCGCGTACCGAGGGTCGTGGTGATCTGCAGCCGGTGCTCGAAGATCCGCGACGAGATGAAGTAGTTGGCGATCACCAGCGAGGTCACCGCGCCGTCGACCTGCCCGCCGGCCAGCATCGCTACGGCGCTGAAGGTGTCCGGCGTCTCGACCAGGTCGATGCGCGGAAACTCGCGGCGCAGGTAGTCGATCATCGGGTTGCCCTGGGCGATCGCCACCGACCGGCCTTTCAGTTGCCCCGGGTGGGTGGGGCTGTCGGCGGCCTTGCGGGTCAGCAGGACGTGGGAGTTCTCCAGGTACGGGCGGCTGAAGCTCAGGTGCCGTTCGCGTTTGGCGCTGGGCAGCAGCGCGGCGATCAGGTCGGCCTGATTGTTTTCGAGCTGCCCGATCATGTCGCTGTCGCTGCGGCCGCGGCGGATGTCGAAGCGCAGGCCGGTGCGCAGGCGGATGAGTTCGAGCAGGTCGGCGGAGATCCCGCGCAGGTTGCCGTCGCTGTCGAAGAATGTCAGCGGGGCAAAGGCTTCGTTGACCACCACGCGCACCACCGGGTGGCGCTTGAGCCAGTCCTCTTCGCGGCGGGTCAGTTGCAGTTTGCGGTCGGTCAGCAGGATGTCGCTGCCGGCGCTCCAGCGTTTGGCGATGTTCGTCCGTTCGCTGCCGGGCACGCCCTTGAGCACCGTATCGACGATGCTCAGCAACTGTGGGTTGTCACGGTGGACGGCAAAGCTGAACCCATGGGCTTCGTGCTTGCCGAAGTTGGCCATGCGGATGTTGTTCAGGTAGCCCTTGTTGATCATGTAATGGGTGGAGACCGTGTCGCCGAGGAACACGTCGGCCTGATCGAACGCCACGGCGTTGAGGGCGTTCTGGTACGACGGGTAGACCGTGAGGACGGCCTTGGGGTAGAGCGCCTTGACTTCGTCGAGCGGCAGGTAGTGATAGACCATGCTCAGCCGCAGCCCGGCGAGGCCTTCGGTCAGCGATCGGGTTTCGCCCTCGCGGGTGACCAGCACCGGCTGGTCGATGGCGTAGGGTGTGGAGAGCACCACGTCGGGGTTGGCGGCTTCGAAGCCGTTGGCGGTGCCCAGCAGGTCGACCTCGCCGTCGACCAGGGCCTGCACCGCCTCATCCCGCGAGGCGTAATGACGGATGCGCACCGGCAGGCCGGTCGCCTGGCCCAGCAGACCTGCGTAGTCGGCGGTGAGCCCTTCGTAGTCGCGGCCGCTGGAGGTCATGTCGAACGGCGGGTAGTCCGGGGCGGAAGTGCCCAGAACCAGGGCCTTGCGGGTCTGCAGCCACTGCCGTTGCATGGCGTCCAGGGTGATCGGCGGCGCCATGTGCGTCGCGCGGCTGAGCAGGACGTAGTGCGGCGGGGAGGCAAACGCGACGAACGCGAGCACGGCCAGGCACAGGCCTGCGCACCAGGTCGTCAGTGTGAGCAGGAGTCGGCTGGGCATGCGGGCTCTCACACTAATGCGTTGCGTTTGGCCATTTCGATAAGTTCCACCAGAGACCGGGCCTTCAGTTTTTGCATCAGGCGCTTTTTATAGGTGCTGACGGTCTTGTTGCTCAGAAACATGCCCTTGGCGATTTCCTTGTTTGTCCGGCCTTGGGCAAACAACTGCAATACCATCAGTTCGCGGTCGTTGACGGACTTGAACAGTTCCAGTTCGGCATAACGGACATCGTCATTGCGCACGGGATTCAATGCTTGGCTGGGAAAGTAGTTGTAACCGGACAGCACCGCTTTGATCGCACTCACCAGTTCGCTCAGGTCTTCCTGTTTGCAGACATAGCCCGAGGCCCCCGACTGCATGCAACGGATGCCGAAGAGGGTCGGGCATTGGGCCGTCAGCACCAGTGTCTTGAGGGGCGACCCCATGGCGTTGAAGCGTGCGAGGACTTCCAGCCCGTCCAGCTTGGGAATGCTGATGTCGAGAATGATCAGGTCGGGCATGCACTCCCGCACCATCTGCATGGCGTCGACCCCGTTATCGGTTTCACCGACGACTTTGTAGCCTTCATGTTCCAGCAACATGCGAACGGCAAGACGGATGACCGGGTGATCGTCGACAATAAAAACGGAGTTCATATTCAAGTCCCATGCAAGCACGAATAAAGCGCGCACATTAGCTCAGATGAATAAGCGTCCGCAGGGACTGACTTGGCTCTAACGGCAATATAGGAATGTTCCTACATTTAAAAGGGAATGCGACTACTGTTGGGCTGGGTGTGGAGTAAGGAAGAGTAAATCGCCCTTCACTGTTTACTCTAAGTGTTAACGGTCTGCGTCCATTTGTTTTCCCCGATCCAGAGGGCACGGATCGGGCCGGGGCGGCGGTGGGGGCGGTTGTTTAATGTCCTTCACCTCCCGGCAAACCGGCCAGGGTGCCGGGCGCCTGAACGGTCGGCGGGGCGACCGTTCAGGCGTCCGGTCAATGGCTGGAGCGACCGGTCATCTCCAGCGCCATGTCGCTGGCGTAGCTGTCGGTCATGCCGGCGATGAAGTCGATCATGCGCAGGAACGAGGTGTGCAGCGGGCCGCGCGGATCCGGCGCGTTGTTGCCCAGCAGGTCGAGGATGCGCCGGCTCTTGAAGGACGGGGTGCGGCCGTTGTGCTGTTCCAGCGCGGCCCCGCAGAACGCGTTGAGCAGAATCTCCAGCGTCGTGTAGGCGCCGATCTCGTGCAGGGTCTTGCGCTTGTCCTGAAAGATCTTCTTGCGGGCGATGTCCTTGGCGTTCAGCACGCAGCGTTTGGCCGGGCCGTGCATGTGCTCCACGAGATCGCCGTGCAGGGTGCCGGCGAGCAGGGCGTCCTGCTGTTCGACGAAGGCCCGGGCCGCGGCGTTGGTCAGGTGTTCGATGGCCTTGCCACGCAGGATCGCCAGCTTGCGCCGCCGCGAATCCTGGGGGCCGAGCAGGCGATAGGTTTCCGGCAGGTCGTCGCCCACCAGGCCCAGCAGCAGGGACTCGACTTCGGCGTAGTCCAGCAAGTCCATCTCCAGGCCGTCTTCCAGATCGATCAGCGCATAGCAGATGTCGTCCGCCGCCTCCATCAGGTACACCAGCGGGTGGCGGGCCCAGCGCTGTTCCTCGAGCTGCGGCAGGCCGAGCTTGTGGGCGATCTGCTCCAGCAGGGGCAGTTCGCTCTGGTAGCAGCCGAACTTGTGCTTCTTGTAGCCCAGGGAGTCCGCGTGCCTGGCGGTCCACGGGTACTTCAGGTAAGTGCCGAGGGTGGCGTAGGTCAGTCGGGTGCCGCCGTCGAACTGGTGATATTCCAACTGCGTCAACACGCGGAAACCCTGGGCGTTGCCTTCGAAGTTGAGGAAGTCACCCCGTTCGGCCTCGCTCATCGCATCCAGCCAGCCGCGTCCGGCGGCCTGCTGGAACCAGTGGCGGATGGCGTCTTCGCCGGAGTGGCCGAACGGCGGGTTGCCGATGTCATGGGCCAGGCAAGCCGACTGCACCACCATGCCCAGGTCGCTCGGTTCGCACCATTCGGGCAGGACGCCGCGCAGGGTTTCGCCCACGCGCATGCCCAGCGAGCGCCCGACGCAGCTGACTTCCAGCGAATGGGTCAGGCGCGTGTGGATGTGGTCGTTGCTCGACACCGGGTGCACCTGCGTCTTGCGCCCCAGGCGGCGGAAGGCGCCGGAGAAGATGATCCGGTCGTGATCCTTGTGGAACGGGCTGCGGCCCAGTTCCTGCGGGCTGTGCAGCGGTTTGCCGAGGCGTTCGCGGTTGAGCAGGGTGTGCCAATCCAAGGCGGGGGCTCTCCATCGGATGAGTGATGGCCTAGCTTCCCGGTTCGGGCTGGCCTGCGCAAGCCCGGCTAGAGTCCGGCAGCGTCGATGTCGATCAGCAGCAGGCGTTCGCCGTCGTCGAAGAACTGTCCGGCGGTGAGGCAGTACTGGTTGCTGGTGGCGTCGCGGTAGGTGTCGGACAGGATCAGGCGCCGCTCCTCCCGGCCCTCGGCCAGCAAATGATGGAAGTATGGTCGCCACGACCAGTTATGGCCCATGTAGCGGTCATCGACGGTCCAGGCGCCGTGGCGCCATTCCAGGTTCGGCGTCAGTTGCGTGCCTTGGCGGTCGCACAGGTAGAACCGCAGCAGCCAGGCAAAGGCCTGCGGCTGCGGCAGGGCGCTGACTGGTGCGCCGGCCCCGGCCCAGGCTTGCAGGGCCGCCATCCATTCGGCCAGTTGCCGACGCAGCTCCATCAGCCGGCTGCGTTCGTTCAGCTTCTGGCGCACATAACGCTGACGCAGCGCCGCGAAGCGCTCGACGAAGGCATCCGTCTCGAAAAACGCTTCCTGCGCCCTGGCGAACAGGTAGCCCTGCACATAGCGCGAGCCGCACTCCAGCGCGTAGTTGAGCTGGGCCTCGGTCTCCACCCCTTCGGCGATGATCCGGCAACCGGTCTTCTCGGCCATCTGGGCCAGGGCCTTGACCACATCGCTGCTGGGCCCGCCGAGCGCGGCGGCCTGGAACAGGCGCATGTCGAGCTTGAGGATGTCCGGCTGCAGGGCCAGCACCCGGTCGAGCTGCGAGTGGCCGGCGCCGAAATCGTCGATGGCGATGCGGGCCCCGGCGTCGCGGTAGCGTGCGACGACTTGCGCCAGGCGCTGGCTGTTGCCGCCCAGTTCCGTGATCTCGAAGACGATCCGCTGCGCATCGACGCCGTGCCGGGCCAGCTGCTTGAGGCTGGGCAAGGCTTGCTCAGGGCGCAGGCGACTGATCCAGCGCGGCGACATGTTCAGGCTCAGGAACCAGTCCGCCGGCGCTTCGTGCAGGCGGCTCAAGGCGTTGTCGCGGATCTGCCGGTCGAGGCGCCGCAGGGCGATGGCGGGGGTGCGCGGGTCGGAGAACAGCGGCCCGACCGAGGTCAACCGGCCATCGGCCTGACGCAGGCGCCCCAGTGCCTCGACGCCTGCGATGCGTCCGGTGGCGGTATCGATGAAAGGCTGAAAGCAGGCGAGCGGTTGCCCGTCGATCACGAGGCCTCCTTAGTTATTCTTGTTCGGGTTCGGATGCCCGCCGGGCAGGCGGGCAGGGCCGGAACTCTAGGCTGCGGAGTCCGGTCCCGGCGCCGTTGCAAGAATGCAGCCAGACAGCGGCTCAGCGCTTGTTGGCGTTCTGCATCACCAGCCGGATCAGCGGCCCGAGCGCGCTGCCCAGGCGGATCAGGCGGCTCAATCCACCGACGCCGCCGCCCTTGGCGCCTTTGCCGGTGAGGAAGCCGAGCAGCGTGACCGCGGCGATGCCCCAAAGCGGCGCATGCTTGATGCCGAAACCGTCCTGCAGGTTTTGCGTCATCCCGCGCATGCGCTGCAGCGGCTGCAGCACCTGGCCGGCTTCGTGGCGGATCTCCTGGCGATGCATTTCCATGCGCAGGCGGATCAGGGCCTTGCGCATTTCCTGGCGCGAGCTGTTGCGCGGAAGTTCAGGCAGGCTCATGGCAGCAGGCGCTCCCGATCGTTGGCCAGCTCTTCCAGGGTGCCGTGGAAGGGCGAGGATTCATCGAAGACGGCCGCCTTCAGGCGCAACGCGCAGAAGATCGCCGCCAGGGCATAGAACACGCACAGGCCGATGATCGCGGCCAGGCGATACGTGTCCCAGAGCACGATCAGCACCAGCGCCGACAGGCCGACCAACAGCAGCAGCGCGAACACCAGAGCCAGGCCGGCGAACAGCAGCAGGCTGACGGTGCGCGCCTTCTGCTCTTGCAGTTCGATGCCGAACAGTTCGACGTGACTGTGCAGCAGGCCAAGGAAGGCGGCGCCCAGGCGCCGCGTGGAAGAGCTTGTTCCCGTTGAGGACGGGCCCGATTCACCGATCGACATGATCAGCGCCGAGTGGCCAGCAGGCCAAGCAGGAAGCCGACGCCGGCGGCGATGCCCACCGATTGCCAAGGGTTGGCCGACACGTATTCCTCGGTGGCGGCGACCGCTGCCTGACCGCGTTCGCGCAGGCTGTCTTCGGTGAGTTTGAGGGTCTCCCGGGCACGCAGCAGGCTTTCGTGGATCTGGGCGCGCAGCTCGTCGGCCTGGTCGCCGGCGAGGGTCGCGGTGTGTTCGAGCAAGCGTTCGGTGTCGCTGACCAGGGTCTGGAAATCGTCCATCAGGATCTCTTGAGCAGTCTTTGCCTTGGTGCCGGCCATGGGGAATCTCCGTTAGTGGCGTTCTGAAGCGTTCGAGTATGGGCCTTGCGCGAAGGTTCAGCGCAATCGGCTGGTACAACTCTTGCTGTGTCGTGGTGCGCGATCCGGCCGCTGTGCGCTGTTGCCGGGCGCGGAGCCGGGAAAATCCCGGCCCGGATGATAACGGTTTGTGTCAGGACATCGGCCGGGTGCGCCAATGCGGTTCACGAACCTTGGGTTCGCGGATCCGCCGGGCGCAACTTGGTGCAAGAAATGCCCGCGTGAACCGCTTTGGTGCCATTTTCAGCCTTGGGTCTGCCTCCTCATGGAAAATCTGCAAAGCGCTGTGGACACGCTGGTTCACAGCTCCAACACGTTGTTCATTCTGATCGGCGCGGTCATGGTGCTGGCCATGCACGCAGGGTTCGCGTTTCTGGAGGTCGGTACGGTCCGCCAGAAGAACCAGGTCAACGCATTGTCGAAGATTCTCAGCGACTTCGCGGTCTCGACCCTGGCCTATTTCTTTATAGGCTATTGGATTTCCTACGGCGTGACGTTTCTGCAGCCGGCGGCGGTGCTCAGCGCCGACCACGGCTACGGGCTGGTCAAGTTCTTCTTCCTGCTGACGTTCGCGGCGGCCATTCCGGCGATCATATCCGGCGGCATCGCCGAGCGGGCGCGGTTCGTGCCGCAACTGTGCGCGACGGCGCTGATCACGGCGTTCATCTACCCGTTCTTCGAGGGCATGGTCTGGAACGGCAACTATGGCCTGCAGGCCTGGCTGGCCGCGACGTTCGGCGCAGGCTTCCATGACTTCGCCGGCTCCGTGGTGGTGCATGCCGTGGGCGGCTGGCTGGCGCTGGCGGCGGTGCTGTTGTTGGGCCCGCGCAACGGCCGCTACCGCGACGGCCGTCTGGTGGCGTTCGCGCCTTCGAGCATTCCGTTCCTGGCGTTGGGGTCGTGGATCCTGATCGTCGGCTGGTTCGGCTTCAACGTGATGAGCGCGCAGACCCTGCAAGGCGTCAGCGGGCTGGTGGCGGTCAACTCGCTGATGGCGATGGTCGGCGGCACGGTGGCGGCGCTGATCGTCGGACGCAACGACCCGGGCTTCCTGCACAACGGCCCCTTGGCCGGGCTGGTGGCGGTGTGCGCCGGTTCCGATCTGATGCACCCGGTCGGCGCCCTGGCGACCGGGGCGATCGCCGGCGCCTTGTTCGTGTGGTGCTTCACCGCCGCCCAGGTCAAATGGCGGATCGATGACGTGCTCGGCGTCTGGCCCCTGCACGGACTGTGCGGCGTGTGGGGCGGGGTGGCCTGCGGGATTTTCGGCCAGACCGCCTTGGGCGGGCTCGGCGGCGTCAGCGTCGCCAGCCAATTGATCGGCACGGCGCTGGGCGTGGTCGTGGCGCTGGCCGGCGGGTTCGCCGTCTATGGGGCGATCCGCGCGCTGCACGGCCTGCGCCTGACCCAAGAGCAGGAGTATTACGGCGCGGACCTGTCGCTGCACAAGATCGGTGCGGTCAGTCAGGACTAGGTCTCTTCGTCTTCGCTGCCGGGGTAGAACCCGTGCAGCAGGCGATAGCGGTCGATGCGCACCTGATCGACCTTCTCCTGCACCTTGTGCGCAGGCAGGCCCAGCAGGATCAACGCGTGGGAGGCGAGCATCAGGCTCGACTCCAGCAGCTCCGGCACCACTTCGCTGGCGCCGGCGGCCTTCAGTTCCGCCCATTGGCTGTCGTCGCGGGTGCGCACCAGGATCGGTACCTTGGCGTTGAGGCGCCGGGCTTCCTTGAGCACCCGCAGCGCGACATCACTCTGGTCTACGGCGATCACCAGCAGCCGGGCGCGCAGCAGCCCGACGGCGGTCAGCAGGTCGCCGCG
The DNA here is from genome assembly GCF_002112745.1 of Pseudomonas sp. B7(2017). Classification (NCBI taxonomy): domain Bacteria; kingdom Pseudomonadati; phylum Pseudomonadota; class Gammaproteobacteria; order Pseudomonadales; family Pseudomonadaceae; genus Pseudomonas; species Pseudomonas sp. B7(2017). Next base: position 82,282 of record NZ_NEIP01000014.1, read on the forward strand.
GGCGGAGTCGCCGTAATGCACGTCCCGTTCGGTGGCGGCGGCCTCTTGAACGCGCACCGGGTCGTTGTCCAGCGCGACGTAGGCTTGCCCGGCGTTGCGCATGAAACGGCCGATGGATTGGCCGACTCGGCCGTACCCGCAGATCACCACGTGCCGGTCGAACCCGGCGTTGAGGGCGCTGATTTCTTCGATCTGCGCGGTCTGGTTAGGTTTGCGGTGCAGGCGGGCGGCGATGCGCGGGGCGGCACGCAGCAGCAGCGGCGTGAGCAGCATCGAGCAGAAGGTCGCGGCGAGCAGCAGGGCGCCGAGCCCTTCGGGCAGCAGGCTGTGCTGTTGCATCTGGGCCATCAGCGCAAAGCAGAACTCGCCGCCCTGGGCCAGCGCCAGGCCGCTGCGCCAGGCGGTTTCGCTGTCGCTGCCGCGCCATTTCACCAGCGCCGCCACCACTGCCCCCTTGATCAGCAGCAAACCCAACGTCAGGCCGACAATCGCCAGGCTGTGGCTGGCGAACAGTCGCAGATCGATGAGCATGCCGATGCTGACGAAAAACAGGCCCAGCAGGATGTCGCGGAACGGCCGGATGTCGGCCTCGATCTGGTGCCGGTAGTGGCTTTCGCCCAGCAGCATGCCGGCCAGGAACGCGCCCAGGGCGGGGGACAGGCCGAGCAAGTGAGTCAGCCATGCCGTCAACAGCACGATCACCAGCGCCAGCAACACGAACAGTTCGGCCGAGCGTGAGGCGGCCACCTCGTGGAACAGCCGCGGCAACAGCCAGCGGCTGGCCAGCAGCAACCCGAAGAACAGCACAACGGTCTTGAGCAGCGTGAGCGGCAAGGCCCAGTACCAGGCTTGCCCGCCGCTTCCGGCGAACGCCGGCACCAGCGTCAGCAGCAACACCGCCACCACGTCCTGGAACAGCAGCACGCCCACCGCATTCTGGCCGTGGCTGCTGAACACTTCCCCCAGGCTGCCCAGCTCCTTGGTGACGATCGCCGTGGACGACAGCGACAGTCCGGCGCCCAGCAGCAAGGCCGGCAGCGCGTGCATGCCCAGCAACATCAGGACACCGCCCAGCAGCGCCGTGCTGAACAGCACTTGCTGGCTGCCCAGGCGAAACACCACGTTGCGCAGGGCGATCATCTTCGACAGGGAAAACTCAAGGCCCAGGGAAAACAGCAGGAACACCACGCCCAGCTCGGCCAGGTCCGGCAGGTGTTCGCTTTCGTTGACCCAGTCGAACGCCGTCGGGCCCACCATCAGCCCCACGCACAGGTAGCCCAGCACCGGTGGCAGGCGCAGGCGGCGGAACAGGGCAATCACCAGCAAGGATGAGGCAAGAATGATCAGCAGGTTGGCGAACACGAAACACTCCGGTCGGATGGGCAGGCCATGGAAGCGTAGAGGCAAAAAACATCGGAGCATCGGCTGAAACGCGTTTCGGCGCCGTGATCTGTGTCAGGGCATCGGCGGAAGGGGGCGATGTGCGGGCGCTGCCGTCGGGGTGGCTCGACGGGTTTTCGGGGCGGGCCTAGAATGTCCGTTCAATTTTTGGGAAGAGCGCACATGCTTCCGGAATGTCAGCTGTTCGGCACCCTGGGGTGCCATCTGTGCGAGGTCGCCGAGTCCCTGCTGATGCCCTTCGTCGAGAACGGGCTGTTGGTCGAACTGGTGGACATCGCAGACGACGAGTCCTGGTTCGAGGCCTACAGCCTGCGGATTCCTGTCCTGCGCCGCACGGACACCGGGGCCGAACTGGGGTGGCCGTTCAGCGCCGATCAGGTGGTGGCGTTCCTGCGTTAGCCTTTGATTCCTGCCTGCCGTCACTTCCGCTTGTCGCGCTCGCCGACGCGTCCCTTGGCAATTTCCGTTTGCTTCTATACTGTATGCGCATACAGTAAATGAGCGGGTTCGCCATGCCATGTCCCTTTCGGGCAGACGGCAGGCGCACCGGACGTCAGAGGGATGAGCCGTGGTCAATGTCGAACAGTTGAAGAACAGCGTGAACCGGATGTCGGTTGACGTGGTGCGCGAGGCCGTCCTCGAACTGCGCCTGGACGGACTGGTCACGGAAGGCAAGACGCCGTTCAGCAAACTGCATTTCAATACGTGCTTCGCCGAGATCGAGGCCCTGTTCCAGCGGGCCGGCTACCACAGGCAACTGGACGTCGTCGGTTATCAGGGGTTGCTGTACGCCCTGTACGACCCGGGTCGCTGGGAGGCTGTCGACGTGTTGCGCTGGCTCAAGGAGTTCACCGAAGCGGCGGCCGCCGAACCTGCACCGGCCTGAGGCGGATTCCGGAATCGGCGCTAGGTTCGTTTCGTTCCCTGTTGGATAATGCGCGCCTGCATTGAGGGTTCGAGTTCCGTATGTCCACATCAACATTTTCCGCGGCCCGGCATCAGGCCAGCACCCTTCACCTGCCGCCCGGCGCCTGGCTGACGGTGCTCGACTGCCTGTGCGAACGCTTCGGCGCCATCAGCCGCGAGCAATGGCTGGATCGGATCGCCCGTGGTCGGGTGCTCGACGGCGAGGGCCGACCGATTTCGGTGGACTTGCCTTACAAGGAAGGGCTGCGGATCCACTACTTCCGCGAGGTGCCGGACGAGAAGCCGATTCCGGTGGAGGAGTCGATTCTTTACACCGACGACCATCTGGTGGTGGTCGACAAGCCGCATTTCCTGCCGGTGATCCCGTCTGGCGGTTATGTCGAGCAGACGTTGCTGCGCCGCTTGATCCGGCGCCTGGACAATCCCCATCTGGTGCCGCTGCACCGCATCGACCGCCATACGGCGGGGCTGGTGATCTTTTCCGCCGACCCGCAGAGCCGTTCGGCGTACCAATCGCTGTTCCCGACCCGGCAGATCGAAAAGCGCTATGAAGCGATTGCGCCGGCCTTGCCCCAGTTGAGCTTTCCGCTGGTGCACAAGAGCCGTCTGGTCGATGGCGTGCCTTTCTTCCGCACCCAGGAGATCGAGGGCACCTGCAATTCGGAAACCCTCGTGCAGGTGCGGGAAAAGAACGGCGACCTGTGGCGCTACAGCCTCTTCCCGGTGACCGGCAAGAAGCATCAGTTGCGCGTGCACATGACGGCGCTGGGCGCGAGCATCTGCAACGATCCGTTCTATCCGCAGGTATCGGCCGACGCTGACGCCGAGGACGACTACGATAAGCCGCTCAAGCTGCTGGCCCAGGGGCTGCGGTTCATCGATCCGGTCACGGGGCAGGAGCGCGAGTTCGAAAGCCGCATCACGCTGCAGTGGTGACCGTTGCCGGGGATGTTTCCGGCAGGCATGAAAAAGCCCGCATGATGCGGGCTTTTTCGTATCCGGCGCGTGCTGAGGGCTTACAGCTCTTTGACGGTGCGCACTTGATCTTTGTTGATGCGGGTCTGCTTGCCATCCAGCTGTTCGAACTCGTAGAAGCCCGAATCCTTGTCGAATTTCGGCGAGTCGACGGCCTGGATCTCACGACCGTCATTCAGGGTGATCACGGTCGGCGAAGCGCAGCCGGCGAGCGTGGCCAGGCCCAGAGCGAGCATGAGAGTGGCGAGGGTCCGTTGAGTCATGTGTTTGTCTCCGAAGGGAAATTCTTTTGGTTACTGAGCTTGAGACGTATGCACGGCGTGCAAGTTCCTTGCTGGGTGTCAGTCTGACACAGTGTTATGTGCGCTTAACAGTTCGGGCGTGTTGAGATTGGCCAGCCGGGGATCGTTGTCCGGACATTGCAGGGCAACGGCGCCCAGGTCGCGCATCACCCGGCCGGGGCTGCGCTCACCCGCGTCCCAGGCGGCGTCGAAGGCTGGCGAGAGGCGGGTGGGAATCACGCACAGCAGGGGTTCCCAGTGCCCGTCATGGCGCAACATTAAAGGTTTGTCAGAATCCAGGGCGGCGGCTTCGCGCATGCCGTGCAGCAACGCCGCATCGATGCCCGGCACATCGCAGGGCAGCACCAACAGGTGCGGGTGGCGCGCAGCCATCAGGCCCGCGCGGATCCCGGCCAACGGGCCGGGAAAGCCGGTTTCATCGTCCGTCACCAATTGGTCGGCGAATGGCGCATAGCGTTCCCGGTTGCGGTTGCAGGAGATGATCAGGTCGTCCGTCAGCGGGCGCACCTTGCGGTGCAGGTGAGCGATCAGGGGCGCGCCCTGCCACTCCACCAGCCCCTTGTCCTGGCCGCCCATGCGTTGGCCGCGACCACCGGCCAGCAACAGGATGGAGCAGGGCGGCAACGGCGGGTTGGTGTTCATGGCGGCTCTCCGGTGGGGCAGAAAAAGGGGGCGCTGTGATATAACACCGGGCTGTTTCTCCCACAACTGGACGAGCCTATGAAAGCCAAGGCCGATGTACCTTTCGCACCGCTCAACATCGCGGTGCTGACTGTCAGCGATACCCGCACCCTGGAAACCGACACGTCAGGCCAGGTCTTCGTCGATCGGCTGACGGCGGCCGGCCATCGTCTGGCTGAGCGGGTGCTGCTCAAAGATGACCTGTACAAAATCCGCGCGCAAGTGGCCGGGTGGATCGCCGACGATGTCGTGCAGGTGGTGCTGATCACCGGGGGCACCGGCTTCACCGGTCGCGACAGCACCCCGGAGGCCGTCGCGTGTCTGCTCGACAAGCAGGTCGACGGGTTCGGCGAGCTGTTCCGTCAGATCTCGGTGGCGGACATCGGCACGTCCACTGTGCAGTCTCGGGCGCTGGCGGGCCTGGCCAACGGCACGCTGGTCTGCTGCCTGCCGGGGTCGACCAACGCGGTGCGCACCGGTTGGGACGGCATTCTCGCGGAGCAGCTGGATGCACGGCACCGCCCGTGCAACTTCGTGCCTCACCTGAAACAGGCGGTGCCTTGTGAATCCCGCGGGTAAGCCGGGCAAGACCGGCAGCCTGATGCCCGTGGAAACGGCGTTGGCGCGATTGCTGGACATGGCCGAAGCCGCACCGATCGTCGAGCGCGAGCATTTGCCGTTGGCGCAGGTGCAGGGGCGGGTGCTGGCCGCCGACCTGCTGTCGACGCTGGATCTGCCGCCTTGGCCCAACAGCGCCATGGACGGTTATGCCCTGAACCTGAGCGACTGGACAGGGCAGCCCCTGCCGGTCAGCCAGAAGGTGTTCGCGGGTCAGGCGCCGGCACCCTTGCAGCCCGGCACCTGCGCACGGATCTTTACCGGGGCTCCCGTGCCGGCCGGTGCCGATTGCGTGGAGATGCAGGAAAACAGCGAGGTTCAGGCCGACGGGCGCGTGCGTTTCCTCGAACCCCTGGTGGCCGGGCAGAACATCCGGCCCCAAGGCCAGGAAACCACCGCCGGCGAGTTGATCCTCACGGCGGGAACCCGCCTCGGGCCGATTGAGCAGGGCCTCGCGGCGTCCTTGGGATGCGCCGGACTGGATGTGGTGCGCAAGGTGCGTGTCGCCGTGGTGTCGACGGGGGACGAGTTGATCGAACCTGGCCAGCCTCTGGGGCCTGGGCAGATCTACAACAGCAACCGGGTGCTGCTGTGCAGTTGGCTGCAGCGCATGGGCTGCGAGGTGATCGATGCCGGCATTCTTCCGGACGACCTCGATGCCACCCGTGTACGTCTGGGGCAGTTGCAGGACGTCGACCTGATTCTGTCCACGGGCGGAGTCTCGGTGGGGGAGGCCGATTTCCTTGGGGTCGCCTTGAGGGAAGAGGGTGAGCTGGCGCTATGGAAACTGGCGATCAAACCTGGAAAACCGCTGACGTTCGGCCATTTCCGGGGCGTGCCGGTGATTGGCCTGCCCGGAAACCCGGCCTCGACGCTGGTGACGTTTGCCTTGCTGGCGCGGCCCTACATCTTGCGCCGCCAAGGCGTTCAGGATGTCACGCCCTTGAAGTTCCGGGTGCCTGCACGGTTTGACTGGCCTCAGGCCGGGAACCGCCGCGAGTATCTGCGTGGCCGCCTCGATCAGGGCGGTGCAATCATTTACCGCAATCAGAGTTCAGGCGTCCTGCGCAGTGCGGCGTGGGCCGATGGGCTGGTGGAAGTCATGGAGGGACGCACCCTGTCTGCGGGAGACGAAGTGTCCTTCATCCCCCTGAGCGAGCTGTTGGCCTGATCTTTCCGGGTGGGTGCGAAGCCGTCGGCAAGGCTTGGCACTCACCCGGACATTAAAGGGCTCAGCAGCGATACGAGCTGGTCGAACCGGCTGTTGGCCACCCATCCCAGCATCCCCAGCACAACCGCTGTCGCTCCCGCCGAATAGGCCAATCGGTACTTGATGGATTTGACGTCCTCACGGATCTCGTCCATATCCCGGCGGATGTACTTGAGGTGGGTTTCCAGTTCGACGACACGTGGTTCCATTTCGGCCTCTCCGGTTTTCCTGTCGTTGTTCTTGTGTTCGCTCTTTTGACCGGGGCGGTTCTCGGTGAGGGAGGGCACAGGGCTCAACGGCATTTTGGCTTCATGGCTCAACATGACAGCGCCCGCCTTCTGCCTGGTTGTCGCCTGGGCAACCGTTGAGGTCGCCCAACCCTTCAAGCGCCCATGAGGTGTCTACGCTCATTTCATGCACATCCTTGTGTTGTGGTCAGATTGTGATTGATACAGCCCGCACACGGTCTCCCATTGCCGGAATCAGGTCAATTGAGCCGATTCCTCAGGTTTTGTAAGAAAGATCTTTGTTCTGTAGGACGGGGCCGTTGAGCTTCCCGGCCTGCCGAACGCGTTCGGGATTTTTGCCTTCAACGATGGTCAACATGGCCTGTACCGTCTTTGTCCGGAGGGAGACTGGCATGAGTGAACGCAAGGCGCTTTTGATATTGCATGGCAAACAGGCACTCAACGAGCAGGTGCGTGCCGCTGTAGAAAGCAGGCGCAAGGACGGCTGGACGCTGGCGGTGCGCCTGACCTGGGAAGCCGGAGATGCGCAGCGGATCGTGGAGGAGGCGCTGGAGGCCGGCTACACGCAGATCATCGCCGGCGGAGGGGACGGCACGTTGCGCGATGTGGCCCAGGCGTTGGCGGACCATGGGCGCAAGGCAAGTCTGGTCCTGCTTCCGCTGGGCACCGCCAATGACTTTTCCCGTGCCGCCGGCATTCCGCTGGAGGTGGCGGATGCATTGGCTTTGCTGGATGTGCCGGCGTGCGACATCGACCTGGGCGAAGTGGGGGGGCAGGTGTTCCTCAACATGGCCACCGGCGGCTTCGGCAGCCAGGTGACCGCCAATACGTCCGAAGACCTGAAGAAGGTGCTCGGCGGCGCCGCTTACCTGTTCACCGGGTTGTCGCGGTTCAGTGAGCTGCACGCCGCCTACGGCGAACTGCAGGGGCCGGATTTCTACTGGAGCGGCGAGCTGCTGGCGCTGGGCATCGGCAACGGCCGGCAGGCCGGCGGCGGGCATGTGCTGTGCCCGCAGGCGGTGGTCGACGACGGGATGCTGGACATCGGCATCCTGCCGGCGCCGCAGGAGGTGGTGGGCACGCTGAAGACATTGCTCAGCGATGGTTTCGGCCTGGACAACCTGTTCGTCAGGACCCGCCTGCCCTGGGTCGAGATCAAGGTCGCCGAGGGGCTGTGCATCAACCTCGACGGCGAGCCGCTGGAGGGCGACAACCTGCGGTTCGAGGCACGCCCCGGTGCGTTGCGGGTGCACCTGCCGCCGGACTCGCCCTTGCTGGGCGGTGCGGCGGTCAATCGTCCAGGCTGATGATCTGCTCGCGCACCGCGAACAGCACGAGGCCGGCCACGTCGTAGATCTGCAGGCGTTTCATGATCTGTGAGCGGTGGGTCTCCACGGTCTTGATGCTCAGCCCCAGGCCGTTGGCGATTTCCCGGGTGGACTTGCCCCGGACGATCAGCCGCAGGATCTCCAGCTGACGGGCCGTCAGGTTGTGGGTGTCGGTCGTCTCGGGCTGGCTCTTCTGGGTGCGGATAAGCGCCTGGTTGATCACCGTGTGGGCGATGGCCGGGCTCAGGTAGCGCTCGTTGTTGCGCAGGGCCTCCAGGGCGTGTTCCAGTTCGGTGGCCGTGGTGTCCTTGAGCAGGTAGCCGTGGGCGCCGGACTCCAGCGCCTGCATGATCAGCGCAGGATCGGTGTGCATCGACAGGATCAGCACCTTGCTTTGCGGGCGCACCCGCTTGAGCTGCTGCAAGGCTTCCAGGCCGCCGGTCTCCTTCATCGAGATGTCCAGCAGCACGATATCCGGAATCAGCCGTTCGACGAGTTCGAGCAACTGCGAGCCGTCGCTGGCCTCGCCGATGACGGCGTAGCCGGGAATGTCGAGCACCAGAGCGCGCACGCCGGCCCTGATCAGCGAGTGGTCATCCACCAGGAGTAAGTTACAAGTCAACGCAAAACCTTATGGGTGCTGGCCCGCTCAAGCGCGCGGGGCGCCCAGGGGAAAAGTGCTTCGATTTGAGTGCCTTTGCCTGGCTCGCTGGTGACGGTCAGTTTGCCGCCCAGCTGTTCGATCCGTTCGGACATGCCCGCCATGCCACGCTGCCCTTCGCGGCCGGGGTTCTGCGCCGGCGAAAACCCTTGGCCGTCATCGCTGATCATCAGGGTGAGGCCCTGGGGCAAGCGCTGGATGCGGATCAGCAGGTTGCGGGCGTTCGCATGGCGCAGGATGTTGGTCACGGCTTCCTGGGTGATGCGGAACGCGGCCACCGCCATTTCCTCGGGAATGCCGTTCAGGCGCTGCTGGCAGTCCAGGCTCCAGTGAATGGCCGTGCTGCCCAGGGTCTTGAGCAGGTGGGCGCGCAAACTGGCTTCCAGGCCCAGGCTGGTCAATTGCCGCGGGTTGAGGATGGCCGACACGTCCCGCACTTTGTTCAGGGTCTCTTCGAGGGTGTCGCACAGCGCCGAGCAGGAGGTCTGCAGGTCGTCCGGCAGGCGCCGCTTGAGCCATTCGCTCTGCAGTTTGGCGGCGGTCAGCAATTGGCCGATGTCGTCGTGCAGTTCGCGACTGAGGCGATGGCGCTCGTTTTCCTGGACTTCCAGCAAGCGGTCGGCCAGTTCCTGGGGCTGAAACTTGATCGACTTGCGCGAAAGCCGGTACTGCACCGCGACGCAACCGGCGGCCACGACATTGACCAGCAGCAGGCCGAGCGACATCGGCGCCGACAGGCCATAGGTCAGCGCGCAGCCTGCCGCAGAGCAAATGCACAGCGTCAGGGTGAACCGGCGTGCGTTTTCCCGGGAGGGCGGCCATGTGGTGATTGACTTGAGGCTGGCGTGCATAGCGGATGGAGCCAATGGATGATCGCTGCGGGCAGACCGGCCATGGGGGCTGGCGGATCTCTGTCTTAAATATTGTCGTTCGGTTCAATGCTTCAACGTGGCGACCGGGCGAAAGTGATCGTTAACTTCGGTCTATGTTGCGGTGGGCGTCACCGTGCCATTAATTGAAAGCAACTAGCGGGCGGCATAATACCACTTCGGATACCGTTGGTCGCGTTTGCGATATATGTCCAGCAAGTCAGGAAACATGCTTTGTTGGACGCCTGTTCCATAATGGAAAAGTTGATATTCAAGACTCGATAGATATCGGCTTTTTCCGAAGTTTCATGTACAGGCAATCCCCGATGTCGACAAGGAAAGTTTTGTCGGACGGCGATTATTGTTTTTGTGGATTTGTCGCTGGTAGATATGCGAACGGTCTGAATGCGACCTGCGCATGGGCACATCAGGCGGGTGGCATGCGCCTGCGCGTCAGGGTCAGCGGCCGATTTGGGCCTGTCGCTCCGGGTAACCGACCCGGGTCATCGGCTTGGCGCCGAGGGACGACGGAAAGCACGGCTGACCGACTTGAAACGCAAAGGCTTCGATCAGCGACGTCTGCTCGCTTTCATCGAGGCCCAGTTGGCCGGTGTGCTGATCGACCAACTCCAGTTGCCAGGCCATCAGGGTGAAGCAGTCCTGCAGGGCGCCCAGCGCCTCGGCGTGCAGGTTCACCTGTTCCAGCGCCTGGTTGAGCAGCCGGTGAAGGGTCAACGAAAACTCGGAGATCGCCTTGAGCGCCAGGTCGTTGGCCTTGTGCGCCAGCTTGAGGAGCGTGCCGAGCATGCAGTCGATGGCGTCCCGGTCGTTGCTGATCAGTTGCAGATGGCTGAGGCATTCTTCGGACTTGGCCAGGAGCGTTTCGGCTTCGACAAGAAATTCGGGGAACCGCTGCGCCCACTCTTTACGGTCGATCGGCATGCTTATCTCCGCAACGTCGTGTCGGATGAGCGAATGTCGTGTGTGCCGCCGATCATGCACCGTCGAGTGGCCGCACCCCGGTGCGCCCGGGCAGGGGCTGGGGACTTTGGGAGGGTGGTGAACCACTGACCTGCGATCGCACACAAAAGCCTGACTCCGTTCATGCAATGAGAATGGCGTCACATTAATGGCTATTGGATACTGCGAACATCAGGTTGGGCCTGATTGTTACTAGGGGATTCCCTTAGGCACGGGAACCCGGCGCGAAAAACGAGGTCGCGCCGGTGGGAGTTCAGCAGATGAAAACTCGGGGCCAGTAAACCATGATGTTAATGTGACATCAATGCTTTGACGTGGCATTTTGCAGTCTTGCGGCCGGGGATCAAGATCCGGCCCGTGCAGCCGATAACCCCTTTTAGTAGTGAATTCATCAGAACAAGCCCAGGAGTCATTGATGGCCGGCATTCTCGACACGGTAGACCAACGCACGCAACTGGTGGGTGAGAATCGCCTGGAAATTCTCATGTTTCGGCTGGCCGGGCGCCAACTGTTCGCGATCAACGTATTCAAGGTGCAGGAAGTCCTGCAACTGCCCAAGCTGACCCTGATGCCCCAGCGTCACCCGTTCGTCTGCGGCGTGGTCAACCTGCGCGGCCAGACCCTGCCGGTGATCGACCTGTCCCAGGCCATCGGCATGCGCCCGCTGGTGCCGGGCCCGAACAGCACCATCATCGTCACCGAATACAACCGTTCGGTGCAGGCGTTCCTGGTGGGCGGCGTGGACCGCATCGTCAACATGAACTGGGAAGCCATCCTGCCGCCGCCGACCAGCGCCGGCCGCCAGCATTACCTGACCGCGATCAGCAAGGTCGACGATCAACTGGTGGAAATCATCGACGTCGAAAAGGTGCTGGCCGAAATCGTGCCCTACAACGCCAAAGTGTCGCGGGACAAGCTTGACGATCCGGTGCTGGAACGTGCCCGGGGCCGCGAAGTACTGCTGGTGGACGACTCCAACGTCGCCCTGTCGCAGCTGCGCGACACCCTCGGCCAGCTGGGCGTGAAGATGCACATCGCCAGCGATGGCCTCAAGGCCCTGAACCTGCTCAAGTCCTGGGCCGACAGCGGCGCGAACATGACCGACAAACTGCTGATGGTCTTCACCGACGCGGAAATGCCGGAAATGGACGGCTACCGTCTGACCACCGAAATCCGCAACGACCCGCGCCTGCGTGGCCTGTATGTGGTGCTGCACACCTCGCTGTCCGGCAGCTTCAACGACTCGATGGTGAAGAAGGTGGGCTGCGACAACTTCCTCTCCAAGTTCCAGCCGGACAAGCTGGTCGACGTGGTGCGCCAACGGCTGATGCTCGACGAAGTGTCGGCCTGATCACGGGCGGGTTCTGCGTCGCCGCATTGGGGCTTTGATTCAACGGCCGGCTCGTATAGGGTGGCGTTCTTTACCCTCCAGGGAGTTGGCCATGCTGCGTCTGAGCGCGCTTTACCGTTACCCGTTGAAATCCGGCAAGGCCGAGGTCCTGCAAGGGATCGGCCTGGACAAGCTGGGGCTTGAAGGTGACCGACGCTGGATGCTGGTGGACGAGCCCAGCGGGCGTTTCCTCACCCAGCGCGCCGAAGCGAAGATGAGCCAGCTGTCGGCGCTGTGGAATCCCGCAGGCGGGCTGACCCTCAGCGCTGCGGGCCACGGGGCCATCGATGTCGCGGTGCCCGGCGACGCGGCCGACCTGCGCGGCGTGACCATCTGGCGCGACACCCTGCGCGTGCCGGATGCCGGCGACGAGGCGGCCCGGTGGGTCAGCGACTTCATCGGCAAACCGACGCGGCTGGTGCAGGTGCCCCTGGATCGCGCCCGCATCACCCAGGCCGGTTACGGCAAGGATGATGACCAGGTGGCGTTCGCCGACGGCTTTCCGCTGTTGCTGATCGGTGAAGCGTCCTTGCAGCATTTGTCGCAAGAGGTCGGGCGTCCCCTGGAAATGCTGCGCTTTCGGCCCAACCTGGTGATCGAAGGCAGCGAGGCCTATGCCGAGGACGGCTGGAAGCGGATCCGCATCGGTGAGGTGGAGTTGCGCGTGGTCAAGTCCTGCTCCCGCTGCATTCTGACGACGATCGACCCCAAGACCGGCGAGCGCAGCGCCGACCGCGAACCGCTGGCGACCCTGCAGAAGACCCGCGCCCAGGCCGACGGCGCGATGTTCGGGCAGAACCTGGTGAACGACGGCAACGGCCGGCTGGAAGTCGGCATGCCGGTGGAAATCCTCGAGTAACCGGCCCACAAACAAAAATGCCCGTGTCCTTGGACACGGGCATTTTTGTTTGTGGTGCGATCCGTCGATCAGCCGCGGTATTCGCAGAGGTAAGCGGTGTCGACGGCCACTTTCAGCTGGAACTTGCTGTTGGCCGGTACATTGAACTGGCTGCCGGCGGCGAAGGTTTCCCACTCGTTGCTGTCCGGCAGCTTGACGGTCAGCGCACCCGACACCACGTGCATGATTTCGCGCTGGGCCGTGCCGAATTCGTACTCGCCCGGAGCCATGACGCCGATGGTCGCGGGGCCTTCAGCGGTGCCGAACGCGATCGATTTGACGGTGCCGTCGAAGTACTCGTTGACTTTGAACATGGGCGATTCCTCGAAAAGGGTCAAAAAGGGCCGGCCAGTATGCACAAGGCATCCGACGCCGTCATCTGTCTAAAGCGGCAGCACCAGCGGCAGCAAACGGGCGGTGTTGCGGGCGTCTTCCAGGGCCCGGTGCTGCTGGCCACTGAACTGCAGGCCGGCCAGTTGCAGGGCGCCGTTGAGCCCCAGGGGCCGTTCCAGGCGCCGGGCCTTGGCGAAGCGCTGCTTGAGGTTCATGTGCGGCACCTGGCTCAGGGCGCTGTCGAGTCGCAGGCGCTGCCATTCCTGGAGCAGCTGCTTGCGGTCGTAGTCGCCCCAGCTGGCCCAGCCTTCCAGGCGCGTGCGGTGCTGGCCGAGCCAGCGTTCGAAGGCCGGCCAGACCTCGCTCAAGGTCTGCGCCGAATCGATGTTGGCCTGGGTGATGTGGGTGAGTTCGCGGCAGAACGGCGTCAGCAAGGGCCGGCGCAGCGGTTTGACGAAGCGCTGGAAGTGATCGCGCTCGCGGCCGGCGCGGTCGACCAGGGTGGCGCCGATCTCGATGATCTCCATTTCCGTAACCGGCCAGCCACCCTCGTCGGTGGTGGCTTCCAGATCAATGACCAGCCAATGGGGCATCGCAGGGTTCCTGATGTGTACGTTCCGATAGTTCAGAGCGTAGCCAAACCCTGCGGATGCGCCTGGCGACTCACTCGACCTGCAACAGAACCTGACGATTCTTCACCTGATCGCCGACCTTGACCTGCACCCGCTTGAGCACGCCGTCGATGCCGGCCTTGAGCGGGTGCTCCATTTTCATCGCCTCCAGCACCACCAGCAGTTGCCCCTTGCTGACCGGGCTGCCCTCGCTGACCAGCACGTCGACGATGGCGCCGTCCATGGGTGCCTTCAGCGTGCCGGAACCGACGCTGGTCTGACTGTCGATCACCGCATGAGTTCGATCCGCCAGGCACAGGCTGCCGGCGTCGGTGAACAGCCAGAGCCGCTCGTCCTCCAGGCGATAGGCATGGCGCTGGCGCAGGCCGTCGATCTGCAGCGTCACGTGGCGTTCGTCCTGTTCGACGAGTATCGCCTGGAGGCGGCGTCCGGGCGTCTCGACCTCAAACCGGCCGCCGGGGCCGGCCAGCAGTTGCACGTTCCAGGTCTGCTCCTCCAGGCCGAGCCGGTAGCCGACCGCCACGCCCGTGTTGTTGCGCCAGTCGGCCAGCGCCGGGCGATGCGCCTGGGCGCTGCGCCGATGGAACAGCACGGTGGCGATGGCCAGTTCCTCGGCGCCCGGCGTCTGCGGCCGCAGGCAGGGGTGATCGGTGAAATGCCGGGGGATGAACCCGGTGTCGAAACGGCCGTCGATGAACTGCGGGTGCTGCAGCAGGCCGGCCAGCAGGCGCTGGTTGCTGTGCACGCCGAGCAGCACACTGTCCTGCACCGCCCGCAGCAACTTGCGCCGCGCCTCTTCCCGCGTGGCGCCATGGGCGATCAGTTTGCCGAGCATCGGGTCGTAGAAGGGGCTGATGAGCCGGTTTTCCGTCAGGCCGTGATCGATGCGCGCACCGTGCCCCAGCGCCGGCTCCCAGGCCAGGACGCGTCCGGTCTGCGGCAGAAAGCCCTGTGCCGGGTCTTCGGCATACAGGCGCACCTCCATCGCATGGCCGTCGAGCCTGACCTGTTCCTGGGTCAGCGGCAGCGGCCGGCCCTCGGCGACCGCCAATTGCCAGGCCACCAGGTCTTGTCCGGTGATGAGTTCGGTCACCGGGTGCTCGACCTGCAACCGGGTGTTCATCTCCAGAAAGTAGAAGCGCCCCTGGGCGTCGAGCAGAAACTCCACGGTGCCGGCCCCCACGTAGTCGACGGCGCGTGCGGCCTTGATCGCCGCCGCGCCCATGGCTTCGCGCAGGGCCGGGGTCATCACCGGGCAAGGGGCTTCTTCGATGACCTTCTGATGGCGGCGCTGGACCGAGCAATCGCGTTCGCCCAGGTGGATCAGGTGGCCGTGGCGGTCACCGAACACTTGAAACTCGACGTGGCGCGGCTCCACCAGCGCCTGTTCCAGGATCAGCTCGTCGCTGCCGAAGGCGTTGAGCGCTTCGGAGCGGGCGGTGCGCAGTTGCGCGGGCAGCGCTTGCGCGTCCTCCACCAGGCGCATGCCGCGTCCGCCGCCGCCGGCGCTGGCCTTGATCATCAGCGGATAGCCGATGCGCTCGGCTTCGCGCAGCAGCGTCGCGTCGTCCTGTTCCGCGCCTTGGTAGCCGGCGACGCAGGGGACGCCGGCGGCGAGCATGGCGATTTTCGAGCGGCGCTTGCTGCCCATCAGTTCGATGGCGTCGGCGTCCGGGCCGATGAAGGTCAGGCCGGCCTGTTCGCAGGCCCGGGCGAAGTCGGCGTTCTCCGAAAGGAAGCCGTAGCCGGGATGCACCGCATCGGCGCCGCTGCGCCGGGCCGCGTCGAGGATCGCGGCGATGTTCAGGTAGGACTGCTGCACCGGCGCAGGACCGATGTGCACGGCCTGGTCGGCCATCAGCACATGCAGGGCATCGGCGTCGGCGTCGCTGAACACCGCCACCGTGCGATAGCCGAGGGACTGGGCGGTGCGCTGGATCCGGCAGGCGATCTCGCCGCGGTTGGCGATCAGGATCTTGTGGAGGGCGGGCATGACGGTTTTCCCTGGAATGTCGCGTTGGAAGGGCGGGCCTCATCGCAAGCAGGCGCGCTCCCACATGGGTTTGCGGTGCAGGTCGGCACGGCGGGAGCGTGGTTCAAGTCGCCCACTTCGGCTTGCGCTTTTGCAGGAAGGCCAGCGTGCCTTCGGTGCCTTCGGCGCCGGTCACCGCCTCGCTGAACCATTGCGCCGCTTCGTCCAGCAGTTCGGCGCCAGGTTGCCCGGCGCTGGCCAGCAATAGTTTTTTGGTCATGGCGTTCGCTTCCGGGGCGCAGCACAGCACGTGCTCGAGCACTTCATCCAGGCGCTCGGCCAGGGCTTGCGGGTCCTGCTCGACGAAGTGCACCAGCCCCATGCGCCGGGCCTGGTGGCCGTCGAAGCGGGCGGCGGTCAGGGCCAGGCGCCGGGTTTCGGTGAGGCCGATGCGCTGCACCACGAACGGTGCGATCTGCGCCGGCAGCAGGCCGAGGCTGGTTTCCGGCAGGCCGAACTGGGCCTGATGGTCGGCCATGGCGATGTCGCTGACGCAAGCCAGGCCGAAACCGCCGCCCAGCACGGCGCCTTGCAGGACGGTGATCAGCACTTGCGGCACGTGCTGCGCCTCTTGCAGCAGGGCGCCGAACGCACGGTTCAGGTCGCGGTAGGCTTGGCCGCCTTGTGCGCGGGCGTTGGCCATGTCCTTGATGTCGCCGCCGGCGCAGAAATGGCCGCCGGCGCCGCTGAGCACGATCGCCCGCACGCTGCGGTCGTCCCGCACCGCCGCCAGTGCGGCGCGCAGTTCGGCGACCATCTGCAGGCTCATGGCATTGCGGCTGTCGGGGCGGTTGAGGGTGATGTGCAGCACGCCGTTGTGCGGCTCCAGCAGCAGCGTCGCGCAATCGGGCAGGGCGCTCATGGGCGTTTCCCCGGCAGGATGCCCATCAGCTTGCAGATGATCCCCAGCATGATCTCGTCGGCGCCGCCGCCGATCGACACCAGCCGCACGTCGCGGTAGGCGCGGGCCACCGGGTTGTCCCACATGTAGCCCATGCCGCCCCAGTACTGCAGGCAGCTGTCGCTGACCTCGCGCCCGAGGCGCCCGGCCTTGAGCTTGGCCATCGACGCCAGGCGGGTGACGTCCTGACCTTTCACGTACTGTTCGGTGGCCTGGTAGACCAGTGCCCGCAGGCATTCGATTTCGGTCTGCAGCTCAGCGAGGCGGAAGTGGATCACCTGGTTGTCGATCAGCGCGTTGCCGAAGGTCTTGCGTTCCTTGCAGTACTCGATGGTGCTGTCGACGCAATACTCCAGCCCCTTGATCATGTTCGCCGCGCCGAACAGGCGTTCTTCCTGGAACTGCAGCATCTGCATCATGAACCCGGCGCCTTCGTGGCCGATGCGGTTGCGCTGCGGCACGCGCACGTCGTCGAAGAACACCTGGGCGGTCTCCGAGCTGCGCATGCCGAGCTTGTCCAGGTGCGGGCTGAGGCTGATGCCGGGCGTGTCCATCGGCACCATGATCAGGGATTTGTTGACGTGGGGCTTGTCGTCCGAGGTGTTGGCCAGCAGGCAGATGAAATCGGCGCTCGGCGAGTTGGTGATCCACATCTTGCTGCCGTTGATCACGTAGTCGTCGCCGTCCTTGCGGGCGGTGGTCTTGAGCCCGGCGACGTCGGAGCCGGCGCCGACCTCCGAGACGCCGATGCAGCCCACCTGTTCGCCGCTGATGGCCGGGCGCAGGAACTGCTCGCGCAGCTCATCGGAGCCGAAGCGGGCCAGGGCCGGGGTGCACATGTCGGTCTGCACGCCGATGGACATCGGGATGCCGCCGCAATGGATGGTGCCGAACTCTTCGGCGGCGACGATCGAATAGCTGTAGTCCAGCCCCATGCCGCCGAACTTCTCCGGCTTGGAGATGCCCAGCAGGCCCAGCTCGCCGGCCTTGCGGAAGATCTCGTGGATCGGGAAGCGTCCGGCCCTTTCCCATTCCTCGACGTGGGGGTTGATCTCGTGTTCGACGAACTGGCGCACGGTGCGGCGCAGGGCTTCGTGTTCCGGGGTGAAGATCATTGTTGTTGTTCTCCTCAGGATCCGTTGGGGGTCAGAACCGGCTGACGCCGAAGCTGTTGGGCTGCAACGTGCGCAGATCGGCCTCGTGGCAGATGTCCAGCAGGTAGCCGAGCAGGATGCGGGTGTCGCGGGGGTCGATCAGGCCGTCGTCCCACAGGTTGGCGCTGCCGTAGAGGGCGGTGGACTGGCTGTCGAGTTTCTGCGCGGTGGCCTGTTCGAGCATGTCGAGCATTTTCGGGTCGGGCTCCAGACCGTCCTTGAGCTGCCGGGCTTCGGTGACGATGCGCAGCACCTTGCCGGCCTGGGCGCCGCCCATCACGGCGGTGCGGCTGTTGGGCCAGGCGAAGATGAAGCGCGGGTCGAGGCCGCGCCCGCACATCGCGTAGTTGCCGGCGCCGTAGGAGCCGCCGACGACCAGGGTCAGCTTCGGCACCCGCGCGTTGGCCACCGCCTGGATCAGCTTGGAACCGTGCTTGATCACCCCGCGCTGTTCCGACTCGGTGCCGACCATGAAGCCGGTGGTGTTGTGGAAGAACAGCAACGGCGTGCGGCTCTGGTCGCACAGTTGAATGAACTGCGCCGCCTTGCTTGCGCCGTCCGGGGTGATCGGGCCGTTGTTGCCGATGAAGCCGCAGGCCCGGCCCTGGATCTTCAGGTGGCCACAGACCGTTTGCGAGTCGAACTCGCCCTTGAATTCCAGGAAGCGCGATTCGTCGGCGATCCGCGCAATGATCTCGCGCACGTCATAGGGCTTCTTCGGGTCGTCCGGGATCAGCCCGAGCAGTTCGTCGATGGGGTAGAGCGGTTCCTTGTACGGCGGCGCGGGCCGCCACGGCAGGTGTTCGTTCCAGTTCAGCAGGCTGACGATCTCGCGCACCTGACGGATGCCGTCGGCGTCGTTTTCCGCCAGGTATTCGGCGGTGCCCGCCACCTGCGCGTGCATTTCGGCTCCGCCCAGTTCTTCGTCCGTGGCCACTTCGCCGGTGGCCGCCTTGAGCAGCGGAGGGCCGGCGAGAAACAGCTTGGCCTTGCCCCGCACCACCACCACGTAATCCGACAGCCCCGGCTGGTAGGCGCCGCCGGCGGTGGCCGAGCCGTGCACCACGGTGATCTGCGGCAGGCCCATGGCCGACATCCGCGCCTGGTTGGCGAAGCTGCGCGCGCCTTCGACGAAAATCTCCGCCGCATAGTTGAGGTTGGCGCCGCCGCTTTCGGCGAGGGTGATCACCGGCAGTTTGTTTTCCTGGGCGATCTGTTGCAGGCGCAGGGATTTCTTCAGGCCGGAAGGGGAGATGGTGCCGCCCTTGATCGCGCTGTTGTTGGCCACCACCAGCACCCGCACGCCGGACACCTGGCCGATCCCGGCGATCAGGCCGCCGCCGGCGGCGCTGCCGTCCTTGTCGTCATGCAGCTTGTAGCCGGCCAGGCTGGCCAGTTCGAGGAACGGCGAGCCGGGGTCGAGCAGCAGGTTGAGGCGTTCGCGGGGCAGCAACTGGCCGCGCTTGTCGAATTTCGGCTTGGCTTCGGCGGCCTTGTCCAGCAGGTTGCGTTCGAGCTGCTGCACGTGCTCGACGGCGGCCAGCATCGCGGCGCGGTTGCGGGCGAAGGCTTCGCTGTGGGGATCGAGAAGGGACTGAATGGACGGCATGGCTTATTCCTTGTCCTTGAGCACGTCGGGCAGGTAGGCGCGGTGGAAGCCGTTGAACGGTTCGCTGTGGCTTGCCTTGTGCAGCGGCCAGGCGCGGTTGCCGAGGCTGGCGGCGCCGTCGATGCGCACGGTGCTGCCGCTGATGAACGCGGCGGCCGGGCTCAACAGGAACACGATCGCCGCGCTGACCTCGGATTCGGTACCGATGCGTTTGAGCGGCACGTGCTCGCGCAGGGTCGGGATCACGGCCTTGAACGCGCCTTCATAGGTGTCCATGCCGCTGGAGGCGATCCAGCCCGGCGCCACGGCGTTGACCCGCACGCCGGCGCAGCCCCATTCGAAGGCGGCAGTCTTGGTGAAGTTCTCCATGCCCGAGCGCGCAGCGCCCGAGTGACCCATGCCGGGCATGCCGCCCCACATGTCGGCGAGCATGTTGACAATGCTGCCGCCGTGCTTGCCCATCGACTGGTTGAACACTTCCCGGGCCATCAGGAAACCGCCGACCAGGTTGGTGCGCAGCACGGTCTCGAAGCCTTTCTGATTGATCGAGGCCAGGGGCGACGGGTACTGGCCGCCGGCGTTGTTGACCAGGCCATGGATCGGCCCGTGCTCGCGGATGATTTCGCCGACCGTTGCCTTCACGGCTTCTTCGTCGCGGATGTCGCAGGCTTTCCAGTGTGCGCGGCCGCCGTCCTCGGTGATTTCGGCGGCGACCTTCTGCAGCTTCTCGGGCTTGCGGCCGATCAGCAGCACCGTGGCCCCAAGGGCGGCCAGCTCATGGGCCGTGCAGCGGCCGATGCCGCTGCCGCCGCCGGTGACGATGACCGTCTGGCCGTCGAACAGCCCGGCGTTGAATATCGATCGGTAAGCCATGGCGCCATCCTTTTATTCGAATTGTTCGGCGATGCTTCGCGGCACCGGGATCTGGATCTCCAGCAGTTGCTGGGCGAAGGCCTTGCCTTGCGGGTCGATCCGCAGGCTGGCCACACCGCCGCCGCCCAGGGCGTTCTCCAGCAGAAAGTTCAGGCTGTGGGTGCCGGGCAGGTACCAGCGTTCGACCCGCCCGTGGATCGGGTCGAGGACATGGCCCATCCAGTCCACCACCACCGCCGGGGTCAGCGCTTCGGCGATCCACGGCAGGTATTCGGGACGGCGCGGCATCACGCCGATGTTGCTGTGGTCGCCCTTGTCGCCGGAGCGCGCCACGGCCAGTTTCACCAGCGGCACGCTGGCGTCGGCGCGGCCCTGGGGCTTGGGCGGTTCGTGGGGCACGGGCAGGTCGCCGCTGCTGAAGGTGTCCGGGGGTGGCAACGCGCAGGGATGGCGTTCGCCGGCGATGTCGACCTGCAGGGTGCAGGCGTCCTTGTCGATCAGGAACGAGAACAGCCGGATCAGCGGATACACCGTCGGCCGTCCGCCGACGATGCCGGTCAGCCCCGGCGCCATGCCGGTGGCGGCCTGGGCGATTTCCCGGGAGAACAGCACCAGCGCCTGCTTGTTCGGGTGGCGCACCGCGAGCTTGATCACCACTTCGCGGCTGTCGCGGCGCCGGCCGTGGGGGCCGTAGGTGGCTTCGCTGCCCAGCAATTCGACGTTGACTTCGCTGTAGGGGCCCCAGCCGCGCTGCTCCAGCATCTGCGCGGTCTTGCCGATGATCGCCTGGCTGACCCGCCGCGCCTTGTCCACCGCATCGAGGCCGGCGATCAGGCAACTGGCGGTGCAGCGGAAACCGTCCGGATACGTCGCGCTGACCTTGTACTTGCCGCTGGGCGGCAGGCCTTTGGCGCCGTGCACGCGGACGGCGTTCTTGCCTTGCTGCTGGAGTTTGACCTGGGTGAAGTCGCAGATCACATCGGGCAGCAGATAGGCCTGCGGATCGCCGATCTCGTACAGCATCTGCTCGCCCACGGTCAGCGGCGTCACCAGCCCGCCGGAGCCTTCGGGCTTGCTGACGGTGAACTGGCCGTCGGCGCCGACTTCGACGATCGGAAAGCCGATGTGCTCGTAGTCCGGCACCTCGCGCCAGTCGGTGAAGTTGCCGCCGGTGCACTGGGCGCCGCATTCGATGATGTGCCCGGCCAGGGCGGCCTGGGCCAGCCGGTCGTAGTCGTGCCACGACCAGCCGAAGCCGTGCACCAGCGCCGCGCTGACCACGGCGCTGTCGACCACCCGCCCGGTGATGACGATGTCGGCGCCCAGGCGCAGGGCCTCGACGATGCCCGGCGCGCCGAGGTAGGCGTTGGTCGAGACGCACAGGGGCGGCAGCGGGGCGCCGCTGAACATCTCGGTGATGCCTTGGGTGCCGAGCCCCTTGAACTGCGGTTGCAGGTCATCGCCCAGCAGCACGGCGATCTTCAGGTCCACGCCGGCCCGGTCGCAGGCGGCCTGCAGCGCGGCGGCGCACGCGGTGGGGTTGACCCCGCCGGCATTGCTGATGACGCGGATGCGCTGCTGCGCCAACTGCGGCAACAGCGGAGTGAGGATGTCGATGAAGTCGCCGGCGAAGCCGGCTTGGGGGTCTTTCAGGCGGGCGCCGGCCATGATGGACATGGTGATTTCGGCCAGGTAGTCGAACACCAGGTAGTCCAGGCGTCCGCCCTTGACCAGTTGCTCGGCGGCGGTCGAGGTGTCGCCCCAGAAGGCGCTGGCGCATCCGATGCGGATAGCGGTGGGCACGGTTGGCATCGTTGTCTCCGACTCAGGAACCTGCGACAGAAGTGCGTCGAGGCTACCAAGCAAGCGCTTGGTTTGTAAACAGTGGAATCATCTTCCGCCCAAGCGCTTGCTTGGGCGCGGCCGGCGGC
Organism: Pseudomonas sp. B7(2017); assembly: GCF_002112745.1. Taxonomy (NCBI): domain Bacteria; kingdom Pseudomonadati; phylum Pseudomonadota; class Gammaproteobacteria; order Pseudomonadales; family Pseudomonadaceae; genus Pseudomonas; species Pseudomonas sp. B7(2017). The sequence continues at coordinate 104,236 of NZ_NEIP01000014.1, forward strand.
TTAAATTGCCCGCGCAACCCTGCGTTTCCCGGCGCAGCAGACTGATCGACTGTAGGAGAGAACGGGTGGACGAGCAAAAAGCCCTGGGGGTCATGCGTGAACTGGTCGACGCAGGCCAGTTGACCGACCCGGACAGCGCCCGCGGCAAGCTGCTGCAAGTGGCGGCCCACCTGTTTCGCAACAAAGGCTACGAACGCACCACCGTGCGCGACCTGGCCGGTGCCGTGGGCATCCAGTCGGGCAGCATCTTCCATCACTTCAAGAGCAAGGACGAGATCCTGCGGGCGGTGATGGAAGAGACCATCCGCTACAACACCGCCCTGATGCGCGCCTCGCTGGCCGAGGCCGGCAACGTGCGCGAACGGGTGCTGGCGCTGATCCGCTGCGAACTCCAGTCCATCATGGGCGGCAGCGGCGAGGCCATGGCGGTGCTGGTCTATGAATGGCGTTCGCTGTCGGACGAAGGCCAGGCGCGGGTGCTGGCCCTGCGCGACATCTACGAGGCCCTCTGGCTGCAGGTGCTGGGCGAAGCCAAGGCGGCCGGGTTCATCCGCGGCGATGTGTTCGTGACCCGACGTTTTCTCACGGGGGCGTTGTCGTGGACCACTACCTGGTTCCGCGAAGGCGGCGGCCTGAGCCTGGATCAGTTGGCCGAAGAGGCCTTGATCCTGGTGCTCGAAGAGCGCTGAGCGCTTTCTATGGGGCCGGGAAACTGGCTAACTGGGCGAAAACGCCTAGTTTGAATGCAGGGAACGTTTCTTTTTCGGGGAGTGGGGTGATTTGAAGTCTTTGCCAGTTCGCAAGGCCGCCGGGTTTCTGCTCGCAGCGCTCGCGTGTTCGGTGCTGCCGGTTGAGGCGGCGCAATTGGTGCGGGTGGGCGCTGCGCACTTTCCGCCGTACACCATCCGCCCGGAGAACGGGGCCGACACCGGCCTGCTGCCGCAACTGGTCGAGGCGCTGAACCGCTTGCAGGGCGACTATCAGTTTGTCCTGGTGCCGACGTCGATTCCCCGGCGCTTCGGCGATTTCGAGCAAGGCCGGATCGACATGGCCATCTTCGAGAACCCCGAGTGGGGCTGGAAGGACATTCCCCATACCAGCGTCGACATGGGCCTGGAGGACGCCGAGATATTCGTCGCCCAGCAGGCGCCCGGGCGGCAGCAAAGCTACTTCGCCGACCTCGGCGGCAAGCGTTTGGCGCTGTACAGCGGCTACCACTACGAATTCGCCAACTTCAATGCCGACCCCAAGTACCTGGCGCAGAACTACAACGCCACGCTGACCTACTCCCACGACAGCAACCTGTTGATGGTGCTGCGCGGGCGCGCTGACATCGCGCTGGTCACCCGTTCCTACCTGAGCGATTACCTGCTGCGCAACGAGAAGGTGCGCGGCGAGCTGCTGGTGTCGCAGCGCATCGACCAGATCTACCACCACTACGCCATCCTGCGACCGGTAGCGCCGATCACCGGTGAGACCTTCGGCAAGCTGCTGCAAGGGCTGCGCGACAACGGGCAGATGCTGAAGATCTTCGATCCGTACAAGATCGCCGTGGTGCCGGTGCCTCACCCCTGACCCGCAGGTTTTTGCCTGCAGCCTAAATTTCCTGCCCCGGCTCACGTCCCATCGTTGAGCTGTCGACGATTACCGTGAGCCCGACCCATGTCCAATCTGAATGATCTGGTTGCCTTGGCCTTGCCTTCGGGCAGCCAATTGATAGCCGATGCCACCGAAAGCCGTCTGAGCCTGAGCCTGGACGGACAACCCTTGATCCGCCTGCGCCTCGACATCGAGCTGCAGGGGCCGATCCGGATCGATGAGCGCTTTGCGCTGCCGCTGGGGCAAGCGTTGTGGGCGGCCTGCTATTGGCTGTTCGCCCGTGACCCGGCACGCCGGCAACTGGTCTGGCAACTGGAGCAGCCGCCGACCGAGGCCTTGCTCAGCGGCCTGCTGGTGGCCACCGAGACCGCCGGCGAATACCGCTGCGAACGCACGCTGTTCTGGCAATTGCCGCAGCCCTGGCTGGGCGCATCGATGACCGGCAGCTACCCGCAGCAGATGGTCATCAGCCAAGGCAAGCGCCATCCGCTTCGTCCGCCCAAGCCCCGCGGCGAGGTGTACCGGCGTTTCGATGCGCGCCTGGGCGCGTGGATTTCCTTGCGCACCGTGGAGATCGAACAGGATCTGGCGCGTTTCAACCGTTGGCAGAACAGCCCGCGGGTGGCCAGCTTCTGGCAGGAGGAGGGCACGCTCGAACAGCACCGCGAGTACCTGACCAAACTCGATGCCGATCCGCACACCCTGACCCTGATCGGTTGCTTCGACGATCAGCCGTTCGCCTATTTCGAGGCCTATTGGGCCAAGGAAGACCGGATCGCTCCTTTCTACGATCCGGACAACTACGACCGCGGCATCCACATGCTGGTCGGCGAGGAAAACCACCGCGGGCCGCACAAGGTGGCGAGCTGGCTGTCGGCGCTGGTGCATTACCTGTTCCTGGACGATCCGCGCACCCAGCGGGTGGTCGCCGAGCCGCGTGCCGACAACGCGAAGATGATCGGCCACATGCACAACCAGTGCTTCCACTGCGAAAAGGAATTCGATTTCCCGCACAAGCGCGCGGCGCTGATGATTCTGGGGCGTGAGCGGTTCTTCGACCGGTGTTCGTTGGCGTGAGGGGCGGGCCCGGGATTCCCGGGCCTGGTTTTGCCGCTGCCGCAGGTGAGCGAAATCCCTGCGCAAGCAACGGCTGGCGATGGCGTTTTCGGTGACGCCATCGCCGGCAGGCTGGCTCCCGCAGGGATCTTGATTGAAGGCAGATCGGCGGCCGGTGCAGCGATGCCTGGCCGCAGGCTTTCGCGGGCAGGCTTGTGCGGTCAGCCGCGGGCGGCCATGGCGGGACGGCTGCCCGACACTTTGCGACAGTGCACCAGGGCGTCGCGGATCATGAAGTTGACCAGGGTCGGTGATACGCCCAGTTCCTTGGCGATGTCCTTCTGCGGCACGCCGTGCAGGCGGTACATCTCGAAGGCGTAGCGGGTGCGGCTGGGCAGCTCGGTCAGCGCATCGGCAATGTTTTCGAGGGTCGAGAAGTTGATGTGCGAGGTTTCCGGCGAAGCGCCCTGGATGACCACGTTCAGTCCTTCCTCTTCGGGGCCGGCGTACTTCTGCTCCAGCGCCTGCTTGCGGTAGTGGTCGATGGCCAGGTTGCGCACGATCTGGAACAGATAACTCAATTGCGCCTTGATCGACGACGTGATCGGCGGCGCCGACTGCAGTCGGAAGAACGCATCCTGCACCACATCTTCGGCACGTGACCGGCAGCCGGTGATTCGGGCTGCAATCTTGACCAGGATCAGTCGGTTGTCGACGAAGGCCTGAAGTAGCGGTGAATCGCACCTGCTTGTGGATACTTGTTCCGTCATGGAAATCACCTTGCTGCCAATAGGTTAGTGGGACGCCTGGGGACGGGGCCGTCCTACACATCGAGCGACAAATTATGTTGAATGATAATGATTGTCAATTGAGAAAGAGAATTAATGATCCATGACGGTGCAAACCGAGAACTGCGACACACCGCCGCAGCGGTTGCCCCTCTCCCGGCCCCATTGGGGGTTCCAGCCTGCCGACTAATTATTTCAAGACGTCATCCGTTCTCATTGGTGAATGGTTCCGGGCACGCAGCCCCGGCCACACAGCATTCCCATGCCTTGCGCGGTCGGCACAGACCGCGCCCTGCACGCCCTCGCCGGGCGTGACGCAGAACCCGATTCCACTAGCAAGCCGAATTCAGGCAGGAAACCTCATGACCGACGCGTTCGAACTCCCCAGCACCCTGGCCCAAGCCCTTCAGCGCCGGGCGGCCCTGACGCCGGACCGGCTGGCCTTGCGCTTTCTCGCCGAATCCGAGGAACAGGCCGTGGTGCTCAGCTATGCCGAACTCGACCGGCGTGCGCGCACGATCGCCGCGGCGCTGCAGGCCGAGGCCGGGTTCGGCGAGCGTGCGGTGCTGTTGTTTCCCAGCGGCCCGGATTACGTCGCGGCGTTCTTCGGCTGCCTGTACGCCGGCGTCATCGCCGTGCCGGCCTATCCGCCTGAGTCTGCCAAGCGCCATCACCAGGAACGCCTGCTGTCGATCATCGCCGACGCCGAGCCGCGCCTGCTGCTGACCAGCGCCGGCCTGCGCGACGCCTTGCAGCAGATCGAAGGCGCGCCGCCGCTGCTGTGCGTCGACACCCTCGACGACGCGCTGGCCGAACGCTGGGTCGAGCCGGCGTTGCCTGGCGACCACATCGCCTTCCTGCAATACACCTCTGGCTCCACCGCGCTGCCCAAGGGCGTGCAGGTCAGCCACGGCAACCTGGTGGCCAATGAATTGCTGATCCGCCACGGCTTCGGCATCGACGTGAACCCGGACGATGTGATCGTCAGCTGGCTGCCGCTGTACCACGACATGGGCCTGATCGGCGGCCTGCTGCAGCCGATCTTCAGCGGCGTGCCGTGCATCCTGATGTCGCCGGCGTATTTCCTCGGCCGTCCGCTGCGCTGGCTCGAAGCGATCAGCCAATACGGCGGCACCATCAGCGGCGGCCCGGACTTCGCCTACCGGCTGTGCAGCGAGCGGGTCAGCGAATCGGCGCTTGAGCGCCTGGACCTGAGCCGCTGGCGCGTGGCGTACTCCGGCTCCGAGCCGATCCGCCTCGACACCCTGGAGCGTTTTGCCGAGAAATTCACCGCCTGCGGCTTCAGCGAGGACAGCTTCATGGCGTCCTACGGCTTGGCCGAAGCGACCCTGTTCGTCGCCGGCACGCCGCGCGGCCAGGGCATTCCGGCCCTGCGCGTGGACGACGCGGCACTGGCGCAAAACCGCGCCGAAGCGGGAGAGGGCAGCCCGGTGATGAGCTGCGGCATCAGCCAGCCGCAGCACGCGGTGCTGATCGTCGATCCGGTCACCCTGCAAGAGCTGGCCGACAACACCGTCGGCGAAGTCTGGGCGGCCGGGCCGAGCATCGCCCACGGCTACTGGCGCAACCCCGAGGCCACCGCCAAGACCTTCGTCCAGCACGCCGGCCAGACCTGGCTGCGCACCGGCGACCTGGGCTTTTTCCGCGAGGGTGAGCTGTTCATCACCGGCCGCCTGAAAGACATGCTGATCGTGCGCGGCCACAACCTGTACCCGCAGGACATCGAGAAGACCGTCGAGAACGAAGTGGAAGTGGTGCGCAAGGGCCGCGTGGCGGCGTTCGCGGTCACCCGGAACGGCGAGGAGGGCATCGGCATCGCGGCGGAGATCAGCCGCAGCGTACAGAAAATCCTGCCGCCGGAGGCGCTGATCAAAGCGATCCGCCAGGCCGTGGCCGAGGCCTATCAGGAAGCGCCGAGCGTGGTGGTGCTGCTCAATCCGGGCGCATTGCCGAAGACCTCCAGCGGCAAGCTGCAACGCTCGGCGTGCCGTAACCGCTTGGCCGACGGCAGCCTCGACAGCTACGCGGTGTTCCCGTCCGCGACCGCAGAAGGTCAGGCACCGGTTGCCTCGGCCTCTGAACTTGAGGCGCGCATCGGCCAGATCTGGGCCGAACACTTGAATGTCAAACAGGTCAACGCCGACGACCATTTCTTCCTGCTCGGCGGCAACTCCATCGCCGCCGCCCAGGTGATCGCCAAGGTGCGCGAAGCGCTGGGCCTGGAGCTCAACCTGCGCCTGCTGTTCGAAGCCCCGACCCTGAGCGCGTTCGCCGTTGCCGCGGCGCAGCAGCAACAGGACGGCGGCAGCGCCCAGGGCGAAATCACCGCGTTGCCGCTTCACGAAGCGTTGCCGCAGTCCTTGGCGCAGAACCGTCTGTGGATCACCTGGCAACTCGACCCGCACAGCAGCGTCTACAACATTCCCGGCGGCCTGCGCCTGCGCGGCGAACTCGATGAGGACGCCCTGAGCGCCAGCTTCCAGCAACTGGTCGAGCGCCACGAATCCCTGCGCACCCGCTTCTTCGAGCGCGACGGCGTGGCCCTGCAGCAGGTGCTGCCTGCCGGCGGGTTCGAGCTGCAGCGGATCGACCTCAGCGACCTGCCGGGCGCCGAGCGCGAGGCCCGTGCGCAGCAGATCCGCGAAGACGAGGCGTGCACCCAGTTCGACCTGGAGAAGGGCCCGCTGCTGTGGGTGACCCTGATCCGCCTCGACGATGAAGACCACCTACTGCTGGTGACGCTGCACCACATCATCGCCGACGGCTGGTCGCTGAACGTGCTGATCGACGAGTTCTCGCGCCTGTACGCCGCCGCGTCCCAAGGCCAGCGGGCGGAGCTGGCGCCGCTGCCGACCCGCTACGCCGACTACGGCAGCTGGCAGCGCCAGTGGCTGGCCCAGGGCGAAGGCGAGCGGCAACTGGCCTACTGGAAAGCGCAGTTGGGAGACGAGCAACCGACCCTGGAGCTGGCCACCGACCACCCGCGCTCGGCCCGTCAGGCCGGCAGCGCCGCCCGCCATACCGTGCGGCTGAGCGTCAGCCTCAGCGAGGCGGTGCGCAACGCCGCACAGGCCCAGGCGGCGACACCGTTCATGCTGTTGCTGTCGGCGTTCCAGAGTCTGCTGCACCGCTACAGCGGCCAGCGCGACATCCGCATCGGCGTGCCCAACGCCAACCGTCCGCGCCTGGAGACCCAAGGCCTGATCGGCTTCTTCATCAACACCCAGGTGCTGCGCGCCGAAGTGGAGCCGCGCCTGCCGTTCAGCGAACTGCTGGCCCGCACCCGTGAGGCCGCGCTCGGCGCCCAGGCCCACCAGGACCTGCCGTTCGAGCAACTGCTCGAAGCCTTCCCCAAGGCCCGCGAGCAAGGCCTGTTCCAGGTCATGTTCAACCATCAGCAACGCGACCTGAGCGCCCTCAAGCGCCTGCCGGGCCTGCTCGCCGAAGAGCTGCCGTGGCACAGCCGCGAGGCCAAGTTCGACCTGCAGCTGCACAGCGAGGAAGACCGCAACGGGCGTCTGACCCTGTCGTTCGACTACGCCGACGAACTGTTCGACCTCGCCACCGTCGAGCGCCTGGCGGAGCATTTCACCCGTCTGCTGGCCGATGCCTGCGAGCGCCCGCAAGCGGCCATCGGCGACCTGCAACTGCTGACGGCCCACGAACTGTCGCGCCAGGATGAGTGGAGCAGCGCGCCGTGCGCCGCCGCGCAGCAATGGCTGCCGGAGCTGCTCAACGAGCAGGTGCGGCAAACCCCGGAGCGCACCGCGCTGGTGTGGGACGGCGGCAGCCTCGACCTCGCCGAGCTGCACGCCCGCGCCAACCGCCTGGCCCATTACCTGCGCGACAAGGGCGTCGGCCCGGACGTCTGCGTGGCCATCGCCGCCGAACGTTCGCCGCAGTTGCTGATCGGCTTGCTTGCGATCATCAAGGCCGGCGGCGCCTATGTGCCGCTGGATCCGGACTACCCCGCCGAACGCCTGGCCTACATGCTGGCCGACAGCGGCGTCGGGCTGCTGCTGACCCAGACCACGTTGCTCGACCGCCTGCCGGCCTGCGACGGCGTCAGCGTCATCGCCATGGACAGCCTGCACCTGGACACCTGGCCGAGCCAGGCGCCGGGCCTGCACCTGCACGGCGACAACCTTGCTTACGTGATCTACACCTCCGGCTCCACCGGCCAGCCCAAAGGCGTGGGCAACACCCATGGCGCCCTGGCCGAGCGTCTGCAATGGATGCAGGCCACTTATCAGCTGAACGACAGCGACGTGCTGATGCAGAAGGCGCCGATCAGTTTCGACGTGTCGGTGTGGGAATGCTTCTGGCCGCTGATCACCGGCGCGCGCCTGCTGATCGCCGGCCCCGGCGAGCACCGCGATCCGCACCGCATCGCCGAACTGGTGCAGCAGTACGGCGTGACCACGCTGCACTTCGTGCCGCCGCTGCTGTCGCTGTTCATCGACGAACCCCTGAGCGCCGAATGCACCAGCCTGCGCCGGGTGTTCTCCGGCGGCGAAGCGCTGCCGGCGGAACTGCGCAACCGCGTGCTGGCGCAACTGCCGGCTGCGCAACTGCACAACCGCTACGGCCCGACCGAAACCGCCATCAACGTCACCCACTGGCAGTGCAGCGAGGCCGACGGCGAGCGTTCGCCGATCGGCCGCCCGCTGGGCAACGTGATCTGCCGGGTGCTCGACAGCGACCTCAACCCGGTGCCGGCCGGGGTGCCGGGTGAGCTGTGCATCAGCGGCATCGGCCTGGCCCGCGGTTACCTCGGGCGGCCGGCGCTGACCGCCGAACGTTTCGTGACCGATCCGTCGGGCGAGCCGGGCGCGCGCCTGTACCGCACCGGCGACCGGGCACGCTGGACGAACGACGGCGTGATCGAATACCTCGGCCGCCTCGATCAGCAGGTCAAGCTGCGGGGCTTCCGGGTCGAGCCGCAAGAGATCGAAGCGCGCCTGCTGGCGCAGGACGGCGTCGCCCAGGCTGCCGTGCTGGTGCGCGACACCGCCGCCGGCCCGCAACTGATCGGCTACTTCACCGCCGGCGATGCCAGCGAGGACCAGGAGGCGCAAATCGCCCGCCTGAAAACCGCCCTCGCCGCCGAACTGCCGGAATACATGGTGCCGGCGCAACTGATGCGCCTGGACGAAATGCCGCTGAGCCCCAGCGGCAAGCTCGACCGCCGTGCCTTGCCCGAGCCGCAGTGGCAGGTGCGCGAGCACGTCGAACCGGTCAGCGAACTGGAACGCCAGATCGCCGCGATCTGGCGAGAGGTGCTGGGCCTGTCGCAGGTCGGCCTGCGCGACGATTTCTTCGCCCTCGGCGGTCATTCGCTGCTGGCCACCCAAATCATTTCCCGCACCCGCCAGGCCTGCGACGTCGAACTGCCGCTGCGGGCGCTGTTCGAGCACAGCGAGCTCGGCGGTTTCGCCGAGCAGATCCGCCTGATCCAGGCCAGCGGCCGCACCAACAAGCAGCCGCCGATCGAGAAGGTCGACCGCAGCCGGCCGGTGCCGCTGTCCTATTCGCAGCAGCGCATGTGGTTCCTCTGGCAGATGGAGCCGGACAGCCCGGCGTACAACGTCGGCGGCATGGCGCGCCTGCGCGGGGTGCTGGATGTCGGGCGCTTCGAAGCGGCGCTGCAAGCGCTGATCCTGCGTCACGAAACCCTGCGCACCACGTTCCCGAGCGTCGATGGCGTGGCCCGTCAGCAGGTGCATGCCGAAACCGGCCTGCGTATGGACTGGAAGGATTTCTCCAAGCACCCGGCCGAAGTCCGCGAGCAGAAAGTCCAGCAACTGGCCGATGAAGAGGCGCACCGGCCGTTCGACCTGGAAACCGGTCCGCTGCTGCGCGCCTGCCTGGTCAAGACCGCCGAGCAGGAGCACTACTTCGTCCTGACCCTGCACCACATCGTCACCGAAGGCTGGGCGATGGACATCTTCGCCCGGGAACTCAGCGCGCTGTACGAAGCGTTCGTCGACGACCGCGACTCGCCGCTGGAACCGCTGCCGGTGCAGTACCTCGACTACAGCGTCTGGCAGCGCCAGTGGCTGGAGTCCGGCGAACGCCAGCGTCAGCTCGACTACTGGACCGCCCAGCTGGGCCGCGAACACCCGCTGCTGGAACTGCCGGGCGACCGTCCGCGTCCGCCGGTGCAGAGCCACCGGGGCGAACTGTTCCGCTTCGACCTGAGCGATGACCTGGCCGCCCGCGTGCGCGCCTTCAACGCGCAGAACGGCCTGACCCTGTTCATGACCATGACCGCCGCGCTGGCCACCTTGCTCTACCGCTACAGCGGCCAGACCGACCTGCGCATCGGTGCACCGGTGGCCAACCGCATCCGCCCGGAAAGCGAAGGGCTGATCGGCGCATTCCTCAACACCCAGGTGCTGCGCTGCCAGCTCGACGGGCGGATGACGGTGGCCGAGCTGTTCGACCATGTGCGCCACACCGTGATCGAAGGCCAGTCCCATCAGGACCTGCCGTTCGATCATTTGGTGGAAGCGTTGCAGCCACCGCGCAGCGCCGCCTACAACCCGCTGTTCCAGGTGATGTGCAACGTGCAGCGCTGGGAATTCCAGCAGACCCGCACCCTGGCCGGCATGACCGTCGAGTACCTGGTCAACGACGCACGGGCGACCAAGTTCGACCTCAACCTGGAAGTCACCGACCTCGACCACCGTCTGGGCTGCTGCCTGACCTACAGCACCGACCTCTTCGATGAGCCGACCATCGCCCGCATGGCCGGGCATTGGCGCAACCTGCTGAAGGCGCTGATCGCCGACCCGCAGCGGCCCCTCAGCGAACTGCCGCTGCTGGACGCGCCGGAGCGCCAGCGCCTGCTCGACAGCCTCGGCGTCGAGGCCGGCGAGCATCGTCTCGACCAGTGCATCCATCACCTGTTCGCCGAGCAGGCGCTGGCGCGCAAAGACGCGCCGGCCCTGACCTTCGCCGGGCAGACCCTGAGCTACGCCGAGCTCGACGCCCGCGCCAACCGCCTGGCCTGGGCGCTGCGCGAGCGCGGCGTCGGCCCGCAGGTGCGGGTCGGCCTGGCGCTTGAGCGGTCGCTGGAGATGGTCATCGGCCTGCTGGCGATCCTCAAGGCCGGCGGCGCCTATGTGCCGCTGGATCCGGAATACCCGCTCGACCGCCTGCATTACATGATCGAGGACAGCGGCGTCGGCTTGCTGCTCAGCGACCGGGCGATGTTCGCCGCCCTGGGCGAGTTGCCGCCGAAGGTGGCGCGCTGGTGCCTGGAGGACGACAGCGCCGAGCTGGCCGGCCAGCCGTCCGGCGAACTGCCGTTCATCAGCCTGCCGCAGCATCAGGCGTACCTGATCTACACCTCGGGCTCCACCGGCAAGCCGAAAGGCGTGGTGGTGTCCCACGGCGAGATCGCCATGCATTGCCAGGCCGTGATCGAACGCTTCGGCATGCGCCCGGACGATTGCGAGCTGCACTTCTATTCGATCAACTTCGACGCCGCCACCGAGCGTCTGCTGGTGCCGCTGCTCAGTGGCGCCCACGTGGTGCTGCGTGCCCAAGGGCAATGGGACGCCGAGGAAATCTGCGGCCTGATCCGCGCGCACCGCATCAGCATCCTCGGCTTCACCCCAAGCTACGGCAGCCAGTTGGCGCAGTGGCTGGCGACGCAAAGCCAGACTTTGCCGGTGCGGATGATCATCACCGGCGGCGAAGCGCTGACCGGCGAGCACCTGCAACGGATCCGCGCCGCGTTCAAGCCGAGCGTGTTCTTCAACGCCTACGGCCCCACCGAAACCGTGGTCATGCCGCTGGCGAGCCTGGCGCCGGAGGTGCTGGAGGAGGGCGCCGGCAGTGTGCCGATCGGCAGCGTGATCGGCGACCGCGTCGCCTACATCCTCGACGCCGACCTGGCGCTGGTGCCGCAAGGCGCGACGGGCGAGCTGTACGTCGGCGGCGCCGGCCTGGCCGTGGGTTATCACGAGCGGGCGGGCATCACGTCCGAACGCTTCGTGGCGGACCCGTTCGCCGCCGACGGCGGGCGCATGTACCGCACCGGCGACCTGGTGCGCCAGGGCGCCGACGGTCTGGTGGAGTACATGGGCCGGATCGACCATCAGGTGAAGATCCGCGGCTTCCGCATCGAACTGGGGGAAATCGAAACCCGTCTGTTGGACCACGAGGCGATCCGCGAAGCCGTGGTGCTGGCGCTGGACGCGCCGAGCGGCAAGCAACTGGTCGGCTACCTCGTCACCGACGTGGCTGAACAGGACGAGACGCATCAGGCCGCGCTGCGCGAAGCGCTCAAGGCGCACCTCAAGGCGCAACTGCCGGACTACATGGTGCCGACCCACCTGATCCTGCTGGCCAGCATGCCGCTGACCGCCAACGGCAAGCTCGACCGCCGCGCCTTGCCGGCACCGGACCCTGCGCTCAACCGCCAGGACTACGTGGCGCCGAGCAACGAGCTGGAGCAGACCCTGGCGCAGATCTGGTGCGAGGTTCTGAACGTTACGCAGGTCGGCCTCAACGACAACTTCTTCGAACTGGGCGGCGACTCGATCCTGTCGATCCAGGTGGTCAGCCGTGCGCGGCAGCAGGGCATCCATTTCAGCCCGCGCGACCTGTTCCAGCACCAGACGGTGCAGACCCTGGCCGCTGTGGCCAGCCGCAGCGAAACCGTGACCGCCGAGCAAGGGCTGGTGACGGGCGAATCGCGCCTGACGCCGATCCAGCATTGGTTCTTCGACACGGAAATCACCGAGCGCCAGCACTGGAACCAGGCGTTGCTGCTGGCGCCTGCCACCGCGCTGGAACCCCATCGCCTGGAGCAGGCGCTGCTGGCGGTGATCGAACAGCACGACGCCCTGCGCCTGCGCTTCACCGAAGCCCATGGCGAATGGCAGGCGAACCATCAACCGCTGACCGAGGCTGCCGTGCTGTGGCAAGTGCGCGTGCCGTCCATGGACAAGTGCGCCTCGCTGTTCGCCGACGCCCAGCGCAGCCTCGACCTGGAACACGGGCCGCTGCTGCGTGCGGTGCTGGTCGATGGGCCGGAAGGCCAGCAGCGTCTGTTCATCGCCATCCACCACCTGGTGGTCGATGGGGTGTCATGGCGCGTGCTGCTCGACGACCTGCAGACCGTGTACCGACAGCTCGATGCCGGGCAGTCGGTGAACCTGCCGGCCAAGACCAGCGCCTTCAAGGACTGGGCGGCGCGTCTGCAGGCCTACGCCGGCAGCGAATCCCTGCGTGAGGAACTGGGCTGGTGGCAAGCGCAACTGGCAGGTCCTGTGGCCGGGCTGCCGTGCGAGAACCCCGAGGGCGGGCGCCAGAACCGTCACGGGCAAACCGTCAATGTGCAACTGGATGCCGAGCGCACCCGGCAGTTGCTGCAACAGGCGCCGAGCGCCTACCGCACCCAGGTCAACGACCTGCTGCTGACCGCGCTGGCCCGCGTGCTGTGCCGCTGGAGCGGCCAACCGTCGGCGCTCGTCCAGCTGGAAGGCCACGGCCGCGAAACCCTGTTCGACGACATCGACCTGACCCGCACCGTCGGCTGGTTCACCAGTGCTTACCCGTTGCGCCTGACCCCGCACGGCATCGAAGAGGCGGCCGGCCAGGGCGCGTCGATCAAGGCGATCAAAGAGCAATTGCGTGCGGTTCCGCACAAGGGCCTGGGCTATGGCGTGCTGCGCTACCTGGCCGACGGCACCAGCCGCGACAGCATGGCGGCGCTGCCGAACGCGCCGGTCACCTTCAACTACCTCGGCCAGCTCGACCAGACCCTGGGCAACGACGCGCTGTTCCGTCCGGTGGACGAACCGGTCGGCGCCGCCCACGATCCGCAAGCCCCGCTGCCGAACGAGCTGAGCGTCGACGGCCAGGTGTCCGGCGGCGAGTTGCAGTTGCGCTGGACCTTCAGCGCCGAGCGCTACGATCCGCAGACCATCCAGGATCTGGCCGATGCTTACATCGGCGAGCTGCAGAGCCTGATCGGCCACTGCCTGCAAGACGGCGCGGGCGGCCTGACGCCGTCCGACTTCCCGCTGGCGCAGCTGACCCAGGCCCAGCTCGACGCGTTGCCGGTGCCGGCGGCGCAGATCGAAGACGTGTACCCGCTGACCCCGATGCAGGAGGGCATGCTGCTGCACACCCTGCTCGAACCGGGCACCGGCCTGTACTACATGCAGGATCGCTACCGCATCAACAGCGAGCTCGACCCCGAGCGCTTCGCCCAGGCGTGGCAAGCGGTGGCGGCCCGTCACGAAGCCTTGCGCGCCTCGTTCTGCTGGAACGTCGGCGAAGACATGCTGCAGGTGATCCACACCCCGGGCCGCACGCCGATCGAGTACCTGGACTGGAGCGCGGTCGCCGACGCCGAGCAGGAGCCGAAACTCCAGGCGCTGCTCAAGGCCGAGCGCGAGGCCGGGTTCGATCTGCTCAACCAGGCGCCGTTCCACCTGCGCCTGATCAAGGTCGGCGCGGCGCGCTATTGGTTCATGATGAGCAACCACCACATCCTCATCGATGCCTGGTGCCGCTCGCTGCTGATGAACGATTTCTTCGAGATCTACACCGCCCTCGGTGAAGGCCGCGAGGCGCAACTGGCCGTGCCGCCGCGCTACCGCGACTACATCGGCTGGCTGCAGCGCCAGAGCCTGGCCGAAGCGCGCCAGTGGTGGCAGCAGAACCTGCAAGGGTTCGAGCGCACCACGCCGATCCCGAGCGACCGGCCGTTCCTGCGTGAGCACGCCGGCGAGAGCGGCGGCATGATCGTCGGCGACCGCTACACCCGTCTCGATGTGCAGGACGGCGCGCGTCTGCGCGAACTGGCCCAGGCCCATCAGCTGACCGTCAACACCTTCGCCCAGGCGGCGTGGGCGCTGGTGCTGCGCCGCCTGAGCGGCGACCGTGACGTGCTGTTCGGCGTCACCGTGGCCGGCCGCCCGGTGGAGATGCCGCAGATGCAGCGTACCGTGGGGCTGTTCATCAACAGCATCGCGCTGCGGGTGCAGATCCCGGCGGACGACCAGCGCTGCGGCGTGCGCCAGTGGCTCAATGGCCTGCTCGACAGCAATATGCAGCTGCGCGAGTACGAATACCTGCCGCTGGTGAACATCCAGGAGCAGAGCGAACTGCCCAAGGGCCAGCCGCTGTTCGACAGCCTGTTCGTGTTCGAGAACGCCCCGGTGGAGGTCTCGGTGCTGGATCGGGCGCAGAGCCTCAACGCCACCTCGGACTCGGGCCGCACCCACACCAACTTCCCGCTGACGGCGGTGTGCTACCCGGGCGACGACCTCGGCCTGCACCTGTCCTACGACCAGCGCTACTTCGACGAATCGACGGTCGAGCGCATGCTCGGCGAGTTCAAGCGCCTGCTGCTGGCGCTGGTGGACGGCTTCCATGGCGACATGGCCGACCTGCCGCTGCTGGGCGCCGACGAGCAGGACTTCCTGCTGCACGGCTGCAACCGGAGCGGCCACGACTATCCGCTGGAGACGAGCTACGTCGAACTGTTCGAAGCGCAGGTGGCGGCGCACCCACAGCGCATCGCCGCCAGTTGCCTCGACCAGCGCCAGAGCTACGCCGACCTGAACCTGCGCGCCAACCGTCTCGGCCACGCGCTGGTCGCGGCCGGGGTGCGGATGGATCAACCGGTGGCGCTGCTGGCCGAGCGTAGCCTCGACCTGCTGGGCATGATCATCGGCAGCTTCAAGGCCGGCGCCGGCTACCTGCCGCTGGATCCGGGCCTGCCGAGCCAGCGCCTGAGCCGCATCATCGAACTGAGCCGCACGCCGGTGCTGGTGTGCAGCGAGGCGTGCCGCGAACAGGCCCAAGCCTTGCTCGATGAGTCCGGCTGCGCCAACCGTCCGCGTCTGCTGGTGTGGGAAGAGGTTCAGGCCGGCGCGCAAGCGTCGTCCGACCCAGGCATCTACAGCGGCCCGGACAACCTGGCCTACGTGATCTACACATCGGGCTCCACCGGCCTGCCCAAAGGCGTGATGGTCGAGCAGCGCGGCATGCTCAACAACCAGTTGAGCAAGGTGCCGTACCTGAACCTGAGCGACGCCGACGTGATCGCCCAGACCGCCTCGCAGAGCTTCGACATTTCGGTCTGGCAGTTCCTCGCCGCGCCGCTGTTCGGCGCGCGGGTGGACATTGTGCCGAACACCATCGCCCACGATCCGCAAGGCTTGCTGGTGCACGTGCAGCAGCAGGGCATCACCGTGCTGGAAAGCGTGCCGTCGCTGATCCAGGGCATGCTTGCCTCGGACCGCCTGAGCCTGGACGGCCTGCGCTGGATGCTGCCGACCGGCGAGGCGATGCCGCCGGAGCTGGCGCACCAATGGCTGCTGCGTTACCCGGACATCGGTCTGGTGAACGCCTACGGTCCTGCGGAATGTTCGGACGACGTGGCGTTCTTCCGGGTCGACCTGGCCTCGACCCGCGGCAGTTACCTGCCGATCGGCACGCCGACCGACAATAACCTGCTGTACCTGCTCGACGGTGCGCTGGACCTGGTGCCGTTGGGTGCCGTGGGCGAGCTGTGCGTGGCGGGCACCGGGGTCGGCCGTGGTTACGTCAGCGATCCGCTGCGCACCGCACCGGTGTTCGTGCCGAACCCGTTCGGTGCGCCGGGCGAGCGGCTGTACCGCACCGGTGACCTGGCCCGCCGTCGCAGCGACGGTGTGCTGGAGTACGTCGGCCGGGTCGACCATCAAGTGAAGATCCGCGGCTACCGGATCGAACTGGGCGAGATCGAGGCGCGTCTGCACGAGCAGCCGGAAGTCCGCGACGGCGCGGTCGGCGTGCAGGAGGGCGCCAACGGCAAGCACCTGGTCGGTTATCTGGTGGCGGCCGATTCGGCACTCAGCCCGGCCGAACGGCTGGAGCGGATCAAGCAGCGCCTGCGCGCCGAATTGCCGGAGTACATGGTGCCGCTGCACTGGCTGTGGCTGGACCGCCTGCCGCTCAACGCCAACGGCAAGCTCGACCGCAAGGCCTTGCCGGCGCTGGAGATCGGCCAGTTGCAGAGCCAGGACTACCTGGCGCCGCGCAGCGAACTGGAGCAGACCCTGGCCGACATCTGGGCCGAGGTGCTGAAGGTGGAGAAGGTGGGCGTACGCGACAACTTCTTCGAGCTCGGCGGCCATTCGCTGCTGGCCACGCAGATCGCCTCGCGGGTGCAGAAGGCCCTGCAACGGGACGTGCCGCTGCGGGCGATGTTCGAGTGCAGCACGGTGGCGGAGCTGGCCGAGTACATCGAAGGACTGGTGGCCAACGACATCACCGCGGACAAGGCGGACCGGCTCAATGACCTGATGGCGGAACTGGAAGGGTTTTAATCGCCGGGGCCGCGCCGGCCCCATCGCCAGCAGGCTGGCTCCCACAGGATCTTGGGTGAGTGCAGAAATGGCGGACACCGCAAAACCTGTGGGAGCTGCGGTGCGACGACTCGGCTTGCCAGCGATGAGGCCGACACATGCAGCCTCGGTGTTGGCAGGGCGACCGCCATTGCCAGCAGGTATTGTGGCCGTCCGCTAGGCCTGCGAACGACTGAGAATCCTGTGGGAGCCAGCCTGCTGGCGATGGCGTCTGCAAAACCACCGCAAAACCGTCTTGTACATTGCCGTACATTTCCAAGGTTGACGACAACGAACCGGCAGCTCAGTCTGCCGGTTCTCTTTTTCTCGCGGAGGTGATGGATGCCCTTTTTCACGGTGGACGGACAAGCGCTGCACTACACGGATCAAGGCTCGGGCCCGGCGCTGCTCCTGGCCGGCAGCTACCTGTGGGACGAGGCCATGTGGGCGCCGCAGATCGCCGCGCTGTCGCCGCACTACCGGGTGATCGCGTTAGACCTGTGGGGTCACGGCGAGTCCGGGCGCTTGCCCGAAGGCACCGCGTCGCTGGACGACATCGCCCGCCAGGCCCTGGCGCTGCTCGATCACCTGGACATCGACCGGGTCACCCTCGCCGGCCTGTCGGTGGGCGGCATGTGGGGCGTGCGCCTGGCGCTGTCGGCGCCGCAGCGGCTCAACGGCCTGGTGCTGATGGACACCTACGTCGGCGTCGAGCCGGAGCCGACCCGTCAGTACTACTTCTCCCTGTTCAAGCAGATCGAAGAGAGCGGCGCGATTTCCGAGCAACTGCTGGACATCGTCGTGCCGATCTTCTTCCGCCCGGGCATCGACAAGGCGTCGGCGCTGTACCAGGACTTTCGCGCGAAACTGGCGGGCTACTCGCCGCAGCGCCTGCGCGAAAGCATCGTGCCGATGGGGCGCATCACCTTCGGGCGGGATGATCTGCTGCCGCGTCTGGGGGAACTGGATGCAGCGACCACGCTGGTGGTGTGCGGCGACCAGGACAAACCGCGTCCGCCGACGGAGGCACAGGAAATGGCGGAGCTGATCGGCTGCCCGTGCGTGCTGGTGCCGGAGGCGGGGCACATCTCCAACCTGGAGAACCCGGCGTTCGTGACCGAGGTGCTGTTCACGTTCCTGAGCGAGCGCAACCGCTAGGCCCGGTTTCGTGCCGCAGCCAAAACCTGTAGGAGCTTGCCTGCCAGCGATGAGGCCGGCACAGCCAGCATCACCGTTGGCAGACCCACCGCCATCGCCAGCAGGCTGGCTCCCACAAGGAATCTCGGATGTATGCGGAATCTGCGGCCGCCTCCAGAACCTGTGGGAGCGGGCTTGCCCGCGATGAGGCCGGTACAGCCGACATCTTTATCGCCTGACCCACCGCCATAGCCAGCAGGCCGGCTTCCACAGGGAATCTCGGATGTCTGCAGAACCTGTCGCCGCCAAACCTGTGGGAGCTGGCTTGCCAGCGATGAAGCCGGCACAGCCAGCATCACCGTTGCCTGACCCACCGCCATCGCCAGCAGGCTGGCTCCCACAGGAAGTCTCGGGTGAATGCAGAGCCTGCGTTCACCGCAGAACAATGTGTGAACGGCGCTGCCTGCAAAAGCCGGCGTTACTTGGGCCCCAGGATCTTCGCCAGTTTGTCCGGCGCCGGCGCCCCTTGCTGTTGCTGCAGCTCGCCCTTGTCGTCCATGTAGAAGATCGCCGGGGTGGCCTGCAGCTCCAGCTCGTCCATCAGTTGCATGTTCGCCTCCAGCTTGGCCTGCACCGCCGCCGGGACGTCCTTCATTGCCTTGAGCGAGCTGCCCTTGCCGGCCTTCTCGTGGTCTTCCAGGGCCTTGGCCGGATCCTTGGCCGCCAGCAATGCGGCGGACTTGCCCGGGCTGTCCTCGCGGATGATGCCGACCATGATGTGGCGCAGCTGCACCTTGCCGGCCTTGACCCAGGGACGGGCCTGCTCCCAGAACATGTTGCAGTACGGGCAGTTCGGATCGCTGAACAGGTACACGGTGCGCGGGGCGTCCTTGTTGCCGTCCTGAATCCAGTTGCTCGCCTCGAACTTGCCCCAGATCTCCTTGGCCATCGGCGCGTAGACCAGCTTCTGCAGCGGCTCGCTGCTCAGGTCGTTGCCGTCGGCGTCGTACAGGTTGCCCAGCAGCACGTGCTTGCCGTCGGGCGTCAGGTACAGCGCCATGCCACGGTTCTGGTACTGCGCCGCATAGCCGCGCAGGCCGTCCGGGGCGTCGAAGCGGCCGACGATCTTCGCGCCCTTGGCTTCGATCTTCTTGATCGCGTCGGGCAGTTCTTCAGCGGCCTGCACGGACGGCAGATGCAGCAGGGCAGCGCCCAGGGTCAGCGTCAGCAGGTGGCGGAGGCGGGGCATGGCAGTTTCCTTGCAGAGGTGGCCGGTGCGGCGTTCGGGTTCGAATCGGGGGTGTCGAAGTTTTCCAGGGCGCGGGCCAGGCTGGCGTTCGACAGTTCGCCCAGGTGGCTGCCCAGCAGGCGCCCGTCCGGACTGTAGAACAAGGTGGTCGGCAAGGCCATGGAACCCACGGCCTGGCCCAGGCGCCCGCTGCGGTCGAACAGGACGTTGTTCAGGCTCAGGCCCTGGGTCTCAAGAAAGGTGGCCACGCTCTGCATGCTCTCGGCCTGGTTGACGAACAGGAACGTCAGATCCGGGCGCTGCTGCTGGGCGTTCTCCAGCACCGGCATTTCCCGCCGGCACGGCGGGCACCAGGTGGCCCACAGGTTGATCACCAGCGGCCCGCCCCGGTAGTCGGTCAGTTTCACGGTTTCCCCGGCGGCGTTGCGCAGGGTGATCTGCGGCAGGCGCGTGCCTTGTTCATAGATGCCCAGCGCCAAGGTCGCCAGCAGCCAGAAGCCCACGCCGCTCGCCACGCCGAAGCCCAGCGGGCGGCGCAGGCCCGGCCGGCGCCAGCCGCGGTACAGGGCGGCGAGCAGCAGCGCGATCACCCCCGGCCAGGCGAGGAAGCCGCCGTCGCGCAGGTCGATGATCTGCCAGGGATCGCTGCGGTAATGGCCCCAGTACACGGCCACGAACGCGATGCGCGCCGCCAGCAGGCCGAGCAGGAACAGGCTGAACAGCGCCGACTCGGGATTGTCCCCGCCACGCTTGGCCACCCGCCAGCCGACGAACGTCGCCAGCGCCAATGCACTGATCAGCAGCAGGTGGTTGAGCGCGATGGCAAAGGTGCCGAGGGTGAAGGTCAGCATTAACGGGCGTCTCGGGTGATGGTCCAGTGTTGCAGGAAGGCGTCGGCGCTCACTTCGCCGGTGATGCGCCGGCTGCGCCGCTCTTCGCCGTCGGCGCCGATCCACACGAAACTCGGCGGTCCCGGCACTTTGTAACGGCCGAGCAGTTCGCGGCTGGCGGCATTGTCGGCGGTGACGTCGATCCGGAGCAAGCGCACGTCGCTCAACGCCTGCATCACCCGGGCCTGGCCGAACACCTGCTTCTCCATGACCTTGCACGACACGCACCAGTCCGCGTAGTAGTCGAGCATCACCCACTGGCCCAGGGCCTTTGCCGCATCCAGCTCACGGGCCAGGGCGGCGGGATCCTTGATGGTGGTGAAGGCGTCGTGGCTGTCGGGGGGCGCTGCACCGTCGCGTCCGGCGCTGTAGACCTGCAACGGCCGGTACGGATCGTCGCTGCCGCCGGCCGCGCCGACCACCAGCAGGCTGCCCCACAGGCCCAACAGCAGCGAACCGGCGCCGAACACATGGGCGACGCGGCCGAAGCCTTCGGACTGTTTCCAGGCGCTGTACGCGGCGATCAGCAGCAGGGCGCCGCACAGGCCCAGCCACAGCACGGGATCCAGCACCGGACGCAGCATCAGCAGCGCGGTGGCCAGGAACAGGAAACCGAACACGCCTTTGAGCAGGTTCATCCAGGCGCCGGGCTTGGGCAGGAAGCGATTGCCCACCGTCACCAGCACCAGCAGCGGCACACCGATGCCGATGCCCAGGGCGAACAGGATCAGCCCGCCGTGCACGGCGTTGCCGCTCTGGGCGATGTAGAGCAGGGCGCCGGCCAGCGGTGCGGTCATGCACGGGCCGACCAGCAGGCCGGACAACGCCCCCAGCACCCCGGCACCGATCAGGCTGCCGCCGGTGCGGCTGCGCGAGGCGTGCTCCAGCCGGTCGCGCAACGCCACCGGCAACTGCAGCTCGAAGAACCCGAACATCGGCAGCGCCAGCACCACGAAAATCGCCGCGAAGGCCCCCAGCAGCCAGGGGTTCTGCAACCACGCCTGCAGGTTCGCGCCCAGCGAGGCCGCCACCACGCCCATCGCCGCGTAGACCAGCGCCATGCAGATCACATAACTGCCGGCCAGGGCAAAACCGCGTCGCGGGGTGGCGCCGCTGCCGACGATCATGCCCGCCAGGATCGGCAGCATCGGCAGCGAGCACGGGGTGAATGCCAGCAACAGCCCGAGGCCGAAGAACACCAGCAGGCTCCAGCCCAGCGCCCGCTGCTGCAGGCCGCTGGCCAGGGCCTGATCCGGCGCCTCGGTGCCCGTGGCCGCAGTCGCCTGACCGCCGAGGTCGATGACTCGGGTCTGTGGCGGATAGCACAGGCCGGCGTCGGCGCAGCCCTGATAGCTGACCTTGATCTGGCCGCTGGCGTCGGCCGGGATCTTCAGCTCCAGGCCCTGGCGGTACACCGGTTGCTCACCGAAAAACTCGTCGCTGTGGGACTCGCCCTCGGGCAGGGCCGGTTGCCGGTCGGTGCTCAGGCCATCCAATTTCAGACGTTTCTGATACAGGTAATAGCCGTCGGTGATCTGCCAGAACAGCTGGGTTTCGCCGGATTCCAAGCGTTCGGACGTCAGCACGAACGCCTTGTCGACCGGCAGGAACTCGGGCTTGGCGTCGAACGGATTGTTGCCGGCCTGGGCCAGCGTGGAGATCAGCAACGCAAAAAAGAGAAAGAAATGACGCATGGAGGAGCCTTGTCCCTGTGCAATTGAGGTGCACAGTGGCGCGCGGCGATTAACCGATGATTAACCGCCGCGCCCTTGTCGGTGCGGCGTTCGGGGCATAATGTCGGCTTAATCGGCCGGCGGCCTAATCTGCCTTTTTCTACGGGATCCACCATGCACGTACTGGTTTGCGAAGACGACGAGTTGATCGCCAGCGGCATCGTCGCGGGGCTGACGGCCCAAGGCCTGACCGTCGAGCACGTCAACACCGCCTCCAAGGCGCGGGCGATGCTCAAGGTCGCGGAATTCGACGTGATGGTACTGGATCTCGGCCTGCCCGACGAAGACGGCCTCAAGCTGTTGCAGCAGTTGCGCCAGCAGGGCCTGGAGATTCCGGTGCTGATCCTCACCGCGCGGGACTCGGTCACCGACCGGGTCGACGGCCTGCAGGCCGGCGCCGACGATTACCTGCTCAAGCCTTTCGACCTGCGCGAACTGTTCGCCCGCCTGCAGACCCTGTTGCGGCGGGTGGCGGGGCGCAGCGTCAACCTGATCGAGCACGGTGCGCTGACCTACGACCCGAGCAGCCGCGAAACCACCCTCGCAGGCCGGCCGGTGGACCTGTCGCGGCGCGAGCAGTCGCTGTTGCAGGCCCTGCTGCACAACCGCGGCCGGGTGCTGTCGACCGAGCAGTTGAAGGACAGCGTCTACGGGTTCAACGACGAGCTGGAAAGCAACGCGCTCAACGTGCACATCCACCACCTGCGCAGCAAACTGGGCAAAGGCATCGTGGAAACCGTGCGCGGCCTGGGCTACCGCCTGGGCCCGGCCGACGGCGGAGATTCCGACAAGTGATGAGCCTGCGCCTGCGCCTGAGCCTGACCCTCGGCGCCGCCTTCGCGCTGATCTGGGCCCTGGCCGCCGCCTGGATGCTCAGCGACCTGCGCAACCAGATGATGTTCTCCCTCGACCAGCGCCTGGTGGCGTCGGCGCGGATGGTCGCGGGGCTGCTGGAGCAATTGCCGGCGTTGCCGGGCAAGGGCGAGGGCACCCATTTCAGCGCCGAGCAACTGAACATCCCCGGCGGCATGGCCTGCCAGGTCAGTTCGTTGCGCGGCGAGATCCTCGCCCGCAGCCACAACAACCCGGAACAGGCGCTGGAAGCGCAAAAAATGGGCTTCCACGACCAGATGATCGACGGCGCGCCGTGGCGCACCTTCACCCTGGCCCGGGGCGATGTGCGGATCACCACGGCGGACCGGGTGATCGAGCGCGAGGCCCTGAACATGTCGATCCTGCTGGCGGCCTCGGTGCCGGTGGGCGTGGCGTTGCTGGGCTGCCTGTGCCTGCTGTGGCTGGGGATCGGCCAGGGGCTGACGCCGCTCAACCGCCTGCGCGAAGCCTTGATGCGGCGCAACGCCGATTCGCTGGAGCCGTTGCAGATCCAGGCCTTCCCCAGCGAACTGAAACCGCTGCTCGAAACCCAGAACCAGCTGTTCCTGCGCATCGGCAAGACCATCGAGCGCGAACGCCGCCTGACCGGCGACGCCGCCCATGAGCTGCGCAGCCCGCTGACGGCGATCAAGACCCACCTGCAAGTGGCGCGCATGACCGACGGCAGCGCCCGCGACCAGTCATTGGCCCGGGCCGAGGAGGGCGCCGACCGGCTGCACCGCACCCTGGAGCAACTGCTGTTGCTGGCCCGGGTGGAGGGCAGCCTGTCGTTCGATGACGGCGTGCAGTGCAGCGCCGAGCAAGTGGCGAAACTGGCGATCCAGGATTCGGCCAGCGACCAGCGCCAGCGGATCCGGCTGCACTTGCCGGAGCGGTTGTCGGCCGCGCCGCTGCAGATGCCGGCGGTGCTGTCCATCGCGGCCCTGCGCAACCTGCTCGACAATGCCCTGCGCCACACCCCGGCGGACGGGCCGGTGGAGCTGAGCCTGGAAACCAGCGGCAACCGCGTGCGTTTCGTGGTGCGCGACCACGGCCCCGGCATCGCCTCGGACGACCTTCAGCACCTGACCCAGCGCTTCTGGCGCAACGGCCAGAGCACCGGCTGCGGCCTGGGGCTGGCGATCGTCCAGGCGATTGTCCAGCGCTGCGCCTGCACCCTGCATTTCGACAGCCGCCCCGACGGCCTGCGCGTCGAGCTGACCATGCCGCTGCAACCGGCCTGAACCAGGCACCTTTGCGGTGCCTTGACCGACGTCATCGCCAGCAGGCTGGCTCCCGCGAGATGTTGCGCCGCTCACATCAAATGTAACGCCTGCACATTGGCGATGCGCCCGCCGCACCGCTATCGTCCTGCTCAGCCTGACTCAACGGACTGAGGAAACCGCGACATGGACGCCTCCATCTACATCTGCCCGGCCACCTTGCGCGATGCCGGCGTGATCAGCCGCATCGTCGAGCGCTCGATCCGGGTCGGTTGCGCCCTCGACCACCGCAACGACGCGCAACTGGTCGACCACTGGATCCGTCGGCAATCGCCCGAGCACATCCGCGCCTGGCTGGCCGATCCCGAGCGCTACCTGAACATCGCACTGCTGCAGGACAAGCCGGTCGGGGTCGGCATGGCGGCGGCCTGCGGCGATGTCACCCTGTGCCACGTGCAGCCGGAGTGGTTCCGCCGTGGGGCCGGGCGGGCGCTGATGGGGGATCTCGAAGGCTGGCTGCGGATCCGCGGAACGCCCCGCGCGACACTGCGCAGCACCCGCGCGGGTGAAGCCTTCTACCGGCGCCTGGGCTATTGCGAGTCGGCGCCGCGCCAGCTCCACCACGGCGTGCAGGCGCTGCCGATGCACAAACGGTTGCCGTTGTCGGCCTGACCGGCGATCAAGGGTGTAAATCCTCGACGCGCTTAAGCGTTTCCAGAACAGGAAAACCTGCATGTGCGCTCCATGACCGGAACGCGCACCTGCGTGGTGTGCAGTTTTGGTCACTATCCATAGCGCATTGAGGGGTCGAGAGATGTCAGTCGCCACCAGCCAAATCGAAACATCGCCGGCCGAAACCGGCCACGAACCGGCGGAAACGCTGTACCAGTTCAACGAGTCGCCGCTGCTGGCCCGCCAGAGCCGCCAGGAGTCCAACGCCCGCAGTTACCCGCGGCGCATTCCGCTGGCGCTCAAGCGCGCCAAGGGCCTGTATGTCGAAGACGTCGAAGGCCGTCGCTTCATCGACTGCCTGGCCGGTGCCGGCACCCTGGCGCTGGGGCACAACCACCCGGTGGTGATCGAGGCGATCCAGCAGGTGCTGGCCGATGAGCTGCCGCTGCACACCCTCGACCTGACCACCCCGGTCAAGGACCGGTTCGTCCAGGACCTGTTCGGCCTGTTGCCGCAGGCATTGGCCGCGGAAGCGAAAATCCAGTTCTGCGGCCCGACCGGCACCGACGCCGTGGAAGCCGCGCTGAAACTGGTGCGCACCGCCACCGGGCGCAGCACCGTGCTGTCGTTCGCCGGCGGCTACCACGGCATGAGCCAGGGCGCGCTGAGCCTGATGGGCAGCCTGGGGCCGAAGCGGCCGCTGGGCGCGCTGCTCAGCAACGGCGTGCAGTTCATGCCGTTCCCGTACGACTACCGCTGCCCGTTTGGCCTCGGCGGCGCCGCCGGCGTGAACGCCAACCTCAGCTACCTGGAGAACCTGCTCAACGACCCCGAGGCCGGCGTGCAGTTGCCGGCGGCGGTGATCGTCGAGGCGGTGCAGGGCGAGGGCGGGGTGATCCCGGCGGACATCGAGTGGCTGCGCGGCCTGCGCCGCATCACCGAGAAGGCCGGCGTGGCGCTGATCGTCGACGAGATCCAGAGCGGTTTCGCCCGCACCGGCAAGATGTTCGCCTTCGAGCACGCCGGCATCGTGCCGGACGTGGTGGTGCTGTCCAAGGCCATCGGCGGCAGCCTGCCGCTGGCGGTGGTGGTCTACCGCGAATGGCTCGACAAATGGCAGCCGGGGGCCCACGCCGGTACGTTCCGCGGCAACCAGATGGCGATGGCCGCCGGCTCTGCGGTGATGCGTTTCCTGGTCGAGCACAAGGTCTGCGAGCATGCCGCCGCCATGGGCGAGCGTCTGAGCGAGCATTTGCGCCTGCTGCAGCGGGACTTCCCGCAGCTGGGCGACATCCGCGGCCGCGGCCTGATGCTCGGGGTCGAACTGGTCGATCCGCAGGGGGCGCCGGACGCCTTGGGCCACCCGCCGGCCTTCGCCCGCCTGGCGCCGCTGGTGCAGCGCGAATGCCTCAAGCGCGGCCTGATCCTGGAACTGGGCGGCCGCCATGGCGCGGTGGTGCGGTTCCTGCCGCCGCTGGTGATCACCGCAGCGGAAATCGACCGCGTCGCCGGGATCTTTGGCCGTGCCTTGGCCGCCGCGACCGCGGACCTGTAAATTTTTCGCCGCGCCGAACGTTCCTTCTACATACCCGGCTGCACCGTTCGTGCAGCCCACCCTTACAGCGATGGAGACACAGCATGACGTCAGTATTCGACCGCGAGGACATCCTCTTTCAGGTCGTGGTCAACCACGAAGAGCAGTACTCGATCTGGCCGGACTACAAGGCCGTGCCGCAAGGCTGGCGCACCGTGGGCAAAAGCGGCATGAAGAAAGAGTGCCTGGCCTACATCGAAGAGGTCTGGACCGACATGCGTCCGCTGAGCCTGCGCCAGAAGATGGAAGCGCAAGCGGCTGCCCAGTAAGCCGTCGGCCAAAGAAAAACCCGCTGGACCGGTGACGGTCAGCGGGTTTTTTCTTGCCTGCGGTTTTTGTCAGGGCCGGTAGGGCCTCATCGCCACCAGGCTGGCTCCCACAAAGGTCAGGCGCCGGCAATCCCTGTGGGAGCCAGCCTGCTGGCGATGAACGATGACACGGTTGCGGATGAGGTTACGTGCCGCTCAAGCCCTTGAGCAGCAGATCCACATTGCCCTCCAGCTCGGCCACCGGATCCGCCCCGTCGGTGCCCAGCACCACCAAGCGGCTGCCCGCGTCGGCAATCGCCGCCTTCAGCGCCGGGGAAGGCTCGCGGTGATGCAGCACCACCGCCACGTCGTTGTCCTTCAGGGTGGCGGTGAGCCCTTTCAGGTCCTCCGGCGTCCACTCGGCGTCCGGCCGTGCATCCTGGCCGGCCAGGTCCAGGTTGAGGCTGCCGATCAGATACCCGAAATGGTCGCTCAGGCTCATCACGCTCAGGTTGTCGGCGCTCGCCAGCCGCGCCTCGGTGTCGGCGTTGAGCTTGAGCAGACGCTGTTTCAGCGCCGCCAGGTTGGCTTCGATCTTCGGCTTGTCCTGCGGCGCCAGGCGTACCAGGTCCGCCGCCATCACATCGGCCATGCGCCCCATGTTGTTGCCCGCCAGCCACGGTTGGCTGTTCAGGCCGTCGACCTTGAGGCCCGGCTGCACGGCGATGCCGGGCAGGGCGCCGTCCACGGGCCGGGCGGCGTCGACCTCGACGATGCGGATGTTGCTGCGCCGGGCCATCGGGTACAGCGGATCATCGGCCCACAACGAGCGCACGCCGATCACCGCATCGGCGCCGGTCGCCAGCTTGCTCAGCGCCGGGGCGCCGCGACCGCTGAAGTAGGCGGTCTGGCGGCTGCCCGGCAGGTTGGCCGGCGCCGCGCGTTCCAGGCTGACGGCCGTGCCTTTGAGCAGCGTTTCGCCCAGGCCGTAGGTGATCGGCAGCGAGGCCAGCACCCGCAGCGGCCCGGTGCCGTCGGCGGCCATGACGGAGGTGGAGACCGCGCCGCACAGGGCGAGGGCCAGGGTCAGTCGTCGCAATGCAAAAGTCATTTATCCGAGGTTCCCTTTCAGGCTGGGGACGACGCCGCGCGCGACGGCGGCGAGGGCGAAGGCGAGGCCGGCGACCAGGATGATCGCGGCGCCGGACGGCACCGGCAGGTCGAACACGATGGGCGCCAGGATCCCGCACAGGGTGCTCACGGTGGCGATCAGCACCGAGCACCAGAAGAAGCCCTTGAGCGACTGGCTCAGCAGGCGCGCGGCCGCGGCCGGGATCACCAGCAGGGCGCCGACCAGGATCGCGCCGATGACCTTCACCGCCGCGACGGTGATCAGCGTCACCAGGATCACGAACAGGTAGTCCAGCGCCTTGACCGCCACCCCGCGCACCGCCGCCAGTTGCGGGTTGAAGCTGGCGAGCATGATCCGGTTGTACAGCGGCAGGGCCAGGGCCATCACCAGCGCACCGACGATGGCCAGCACCAGCAGGTCGTTGCCGTTGACCGTCAGCACCGAGCCGAACAGGACGTTCTCCAGGATGTGCACGTTGATCTTGCCGGCCAGGATCAGCAGCAGGCTGGCGCCGAGGGCCAGGGACACCGACAGGAACACGCCGATCAGGGTGTCCGGCGCCAGGCCGGTGCGGTTGCGCAGGTAATTGAGCAGGATGCCGAACAGCAGGCAGTAGCCGAACAGGCTGCCGTAAGGGCCGGTGTAGGGCTCGCCGAGCAGGATGCCGATGGCCACGCCGGTCAACGCGGCGTGGCCGACCGCTTCGGAGAAGAACGCAAAGCGCTTGACCACAACCAAGGTGCCGAGGCCGCCCAGCACCGGGCCGATCAGCAGGCCGGCGAGCAAGGCATTGACCACAAAACCATAGGCCAGCGCCTCGGGCAGATAACCGGAGGAGGCCCAGCCTTGGACCATCAGCCGAAAGGCTTCGTAACTCATTGCGCAGCGCTCCGTGGGTGGGTCGAGAACAGGGTCAGCAGGCGTTCCGGGGTCAGGGCCTGTTGCGGCGGGGCGTCGAACAGCACCCGGCGGCTGAGGCCGGTGACGTGATCGGCCAGACGGCCGACCGCTTCCAGGTCGTGCTCGATCCACAGCACGGTGATGCCGGCGGCGCGCCAGTCGCCGAGCAGGCGTTCGAACACCTGGATCCCGGCTTCGTCCAGCGCCGACATCGGCTCGTCGAGCACCAGCAGTTGCGGCGCCGGGATCAGGCCCTGGGCCAGCAGCACCCGTTGGCGTTCGCCGCCGGACAGCGCGCCCATCCGGCGCTTGCGCTTGTCCTGCATGCCGACCCGTTCCAGCGCATCGCCGATGGCCCCGGCGTAGTGCCGGCTCAGGCCGAGGAACGCCGGGCGGCGCTGGCACATGGCGGCCATGAAGTCATCGACGGTCATCGGCAGGCCCCGGTCGAACTCCAGCGCCTGCGGCACGTAGCCGATGGTGCCGGGCTCGCCGGGCCACTGCAGGGTGAGCCGGCCCTGGTGGGGCATCTGGCCGAGCAGGGTCTTGATCAGCGAACTCTTGCCGCCGCCGTTGGGGCCGACCAGCGCGTGCACGCTGCCGGGCCGCACCGTGAAGGTGACGTTGTCCAGGATCGTCGTGCGCCCGAGCGTCAGGTTCACTTCGTTGAAATCCAGGGTCGGCCCCAGTGCGAGCGGGGTTGCCCGCGAAAACGCCGGATCGGCCGGCATCATCGCAGGATGACTCACCGCCTTCGCGGGCACGCCCGCTCCCACAGGGGATTCGATGTCTGTCGAACTCATGCGCCGGACTCCTGGATCGCCCGCACCACGGTGTTGAGGTTGCCGGCCATTTCTTTTTCGTACTTGTCGGCGGTGTATTCGCCGTAGGAAATGTGCGACAGCGGATAGAGCTTCACGCCGGATTCGCGCTGGATGGTGTCGACATAGGTGGAAGGGAAGTCCATCTCGGAGAAGATCACCTTCACGTCCAGTTCGCGCAGCTGGTCGATGGTCTTCTTCAACTGGCTCGGGCTCGGCTCGATGCCGTGGGCCGGTTCGACCACGGCGGTGACCTCCAGGCCGAATTCGCGCAGCAGGTAGTCGTAGGCCGCATGCACCGTGGCCACCCGCAGTTCGGCGTTGGGCGCCTGGGTCAGCTTGGCCAGGGCGTCGGCGCGCATCTGCCGCAGGCGCTTGCCGTAGGCGCGGGCGTTCTGGGTGTAGGCCTTGGCGTTGTCCGGGTCGAGCTTGCCCAGTTCCCGGGCGATGTTGTTGACCTGGGCGATGGAGGCGCTGACCGACAGGAACGTGTGCGGGTTGACCACCTTGCCGGCGCCGCGTGCGGCGACGCCGGTGGCGGCCAGCAGCGGCACGTTTTCGTTGGCTTCGATGGTCTTGATGTCCGGGGTTTCGCTGGCGGCGATCATGCGGTCGGCGAAGTCGTCATGGCCCACGCCGTTGAGCACGATCACGTCCAGCCCGCTGATGCGCTTGATGTCTTCGGCGCGGGGTTCGTAGGCATGCGGGTTGAAGCCGGCGGGAATCAGCGGCACCACGTCGGCCTTGTCGCCGACGATGTTGGCCACATAGCTGTAGTACGGGTGCAGGGTGATGCCGATGCGCAGGCGCTTGGCCGGGTCGGCGCTGGCCAGTGGGCTCAGCAGGCAGGCGCACAGGCCGGCCAGGAGCAGGCGCAGGAAGGGGCGGCGGGCAGAGGAAATGGACATGGGCAAGCGGTCTTCCGTGGAATGGAGGCGGGAGGTCAATGGCGATGCTCGCGGGTCACCCCGGCATCGTATTGCGCGACGATCTGTTTCCAGCCGGCGGCCGATAGGGCATCGTCGGAAAGATCCGTCGGCACCCCGGCGTCGGCCTGGCGGGTAAGCCAGATGTCGGGCGGGGCGTGCCCGTCGGCGTCCGTGCGCATCAGGAACGAACCGGCCACGGCAGGCGCCTGGCTTTGGCCGTAGTAGGCCGAGTCGGCCAGCAACTGCCATGCGTGACCGCCGCGGCTGACGGAGCTGGCGTCCTGGGCGAACGGCGCGAAGCCCTCGTCGGCCAGGGCCTGCGGTGTCGGCAGGGCCTGTTGTTCTTCGCGCAGCAGGCGGATTTCGTCGAGGGTGACCCGCAGGTCGGCGTAGAGGCCCTGCTCGGCGGCATTGAGGTCGCGGCGGGCATCCAGCTGATGGCCGGAAACCGGCTCGGGCTCGTGGGAGACGGCGCGCCAGGCCACCACGGAACCGGCGAGCGCCAGGATCAGCAGGCACAACAGCAGCACGTTGAGGGTTTCATGGCCGGCGCCGGCCGGGCGGACGGTTTGGGTGGTGGGTGTGGTCATGGGCTTTCGATGTCCGCCTGGTCGATTTCGACGACGTGGCCGGGGCCGGCGTCGAACAGCACGTAGAACTCGGCACCGGGCTTCTTGAAGGTCAAGGTCGAGTCGGCGCCGAGCTTGCCCGGCAGCAGGATGGTTTCGTCATAGCCGATCACGTCGAGGGTCACCCCCGGCGCTCCGCTGCCGTCGGAGAAGCCACCGGTGCATTTGATCTGTTCGGCGTCGATGGCCTTGCACTCGCACATCGGGTTGTGGGCCAGGGCGCCGGCGCTGAAGACGGCACCGAGCGCCAGCAGCGCGGCGCTCAGGCACCGGCGTGGGCGGAAAGGACGTGGGGCGCGGCTCATGGTTTGGCTCCTTGTTTGTTCAGCCAGGCGAGAGTGGCGGGGGAGGCCTGGCTCAGCGGAATCGAGGCCTGGTGCATGCTGCCGTCCCAGCCTTCCATGGTGATCCACAGTTCGGCGTCGGCGCGGGTCTTGTCCGGCACCGGCAGTTGGGTGCCCATGCGGTACGGCGTACCGAAGAAGATCGAGCCGGCGGCGCGCAGGCTGCGGGGCTTGCCGATGCGCAGGTAAGTGGCCTTGACCTGATCGACGCAGGCGCTGCACAGGGCGGCGTTGAAGCCTTTGAGGTAGCCGGCCGGGCCG
Source organism: Pseudomonas sp. B7(2017) (assembly GCF_002112745.1). Classification (NCBI taxonomy): domain Bacteria; kingdom Pseudomonadati; phylum Pseudomonadota; class Gammaproteobacteria; order Pseudomonadales; family Pseudomonadaceae; genus Pseudomonas; species Pseudomonas sp. B7(2017). Next base: position 135,693 of record NZ_NEIP01000014.1, read on the forward strand.
TCGGAGCGCGGGGCCTCGTCGCGCAGCTCGGCCAGGCGCAGGCTCCAGGGGCCGACCTGGATCTGCCCGATCTCCCGCTCGCCCAGGCCGCTGTCGCCGCGGAACAGCGCGGCGTCGGCGAAGTACTTGGGCATGAAGCCCAGCGGAATCAGGAGCAGCAGGACATTGATGTGGAAACGCCACTTGTGCCAGAACAGGCTCAGCCGGGAAGGCTGCGGTGCAGGTGTGGATCGGCTCACAGGCTGGCCTCCGACGGTTCATGGCGCGGGGCCGGTTGTGCCTTGACGCGCTGCTGCTTGTGCTCGCGCTTGAGCGCATTGGCGGTGGCCAGGGCCGTGCGTTTGGTCCAGATCAGCAGCCCGCTCAGCACCATCATGCTCAGCAGCAGGCCGAAGAAGAACCAGATCAGCTTGATCCACAGCCCGCCGAAGTCGCCGGTGTGCAGCGGGCGCATGGATTCGGTGACGAACTCAAGCGAGGTGCGGTCGGACAGCAGGCGCGTGGCCGCCACGTCGCCGCTGTAGGGGTTGAGCGTGGCGCTCTGGAACATCAGCGGGTACCAGCCGCGCCCGCCGATGTCGAGGTGGGCGTAGGCGTTGCCCGGCAGGCTGACGAAGCTGGCTTCCAGGCCGGGGATTCTCTCCCGGGCGATTTCGACGGCGCGGTCCAGGCTGATCCGTGGCGGCGGCGTGCCGTCACCGGACATCGGCACGGCTTCGCGGGCCATGGCCGGGATGATCGGTTCGCTGGAGATGGAGATCTGGTTGTCCGACAGCAGCGCCTGGATCAGGAACCAGGTGCCGGTGATGGAGATCACCGCGATGAACCAGATCGACCAGATGCCGCTCAGGCGATGGAAGTCGCCCCAGAAGATCCGTGCGCCGTGCCTGAAACGCAGGGTCGGGCGCAGGAAGCCTTTCCAGAACCGTTTGTACACCACAAGCCCGGTCACCAGCGAAGCCAGCATCGGCAGGCCGAGGAACGACACCAGGTACCAGCCCCAGCTGAAGCCGTTGGTGAACGGCACCAGCCACCAGCCGTGCAGCGCCCGGGTGAAGGCCTTGAAGTTGAAGTCCGGCGCCGTGCCCTGGATGGCGCCGGTGTACGGGTTGACGTACACCGTCTGCACGCGCCCGTCGGGGTAGCTGACGTCGACGTCGAGGGCAAAGTGCGATTCGTCCGGACGGTTGATGCTTTGCACCACGGTCTGCGGTTCGGCTTTCTTGATGGCGGCGAGGATCTGGTCGTAGCTGAGCCGCGTTGCGTCGTCGGACGGCTGGCTGGCGCGCATCTGCGGGTTGGCCAGCCAGACGATTTCCTGGCTGACCACCGCCAGGGTGCCGGTGACGCAGACGATCAGGACAAAGAACCAGATCGGCAAGGCCAGCCAGCTATGCACCAGGAACCACAGTTTCGAGCGGGATTTCTTCGACATGATTGAACGTCTTGATTCAGTGGGAGGAGCGGCTGCTACGGGCTTCGCAGCAGGGGCGTCCCTGGAGGGCGCGGTCGAGGCGTTCGCCCGGGCGACCGGCCCGCATCTCTATAAGACGGATGAGCGAGGAAATTCCCGATGGGTGATATGAAAGTAAATGTTTCGCACTTCGCCGAAGCGGCATCCGCACTGTGGGAGCGAGCCTGCTCGCGATTGCCTCAAGTCAGTCGACAGCTTCATTGACGGACATACCGCAATCGCGAGCAGGCTCGCTCCTACAGGCATTCGGCAAGGAGGTCGTTCAGCCTTGCTTGAACCTCTCAATGGCCCGCTGACGGATCTGCTCTTCGGTCAGGTCTTCCTTGCGCGAGGCCAGGAACCACAGATGCCCGTAAGGATCTCGCAAGGAGCCGCTGCGGTCGCCGTAGAACTGATCCTTGACGTCCTCCACGGAGGTCGCACCGGCATCGATCGCCCGCCGGAACGACTTGTCGACGTCGGTCACATATAGATGCAGGCCGACCGACACGAACTGCTCCGGACTGCTGAACGGCCCCTCTTCGCACGGGGTGCCGAGCATGATCGCGCTGTCGCCGATGCGCAGTTCGGCATGGCCGATGTTGCCGTCGGGCATGGCCAGGCGCATGACTTCGGTGGCGCCGAAGGCTTTCTTGTAGAAGTCGATGGCCTCGGCGGCTTTCTTGATGCCGAGATACGGGGTAATGCTGTGATACCCCTCAGGAATGGGTTTGACGCTCATGACGTTCTCCCTGTTCTTTCTTGTGGACGGTCAGTCTTCACCGGATGTCCGGTCGGTCAACTATAGGTCCGTGCCGGCGCCGCAGACCGGGCCGCCGACAAAGGGTCGGCGGTCATTCGGCATCGCTCGCCGACGGCGGGAAGTGCGGCCCCGGCCCCTGTTCCCCGAGCACGTCCCCGTAGTTGCGCAGCGGGCAGGCTTCCATCGACAGGCACCCGCAGCCGATGCAGCCGTTGAGGCGGTCGCGCAACAGCATCAGTTGCCCGATCCGCTCGTCCAGTTCGCGGCGCCATTGCTCCGACAGCCGTTTCCAGTCCGCCGCCGTCGGCGCCCGGTTGTCCGGCAGGTTCTTCAGGGCTTCGCCGATTTCCGCCAGCGGAATGCCCAGGCGCTGCGCCACCTTGATCAACGCCACGCGCCGCAGCACTTCCCTCGGATAGCGGCGTTGGTTGCCGGCATTGCGCTGGCTTTTGATCAACCCCTTGGATTCGTAAAAGTGCAGGGCCGTGACCGCCACGCCGCTGCGGGCCGCGACTTCGCCGACAGTCAGTTGTTTGTGCAGGGTGTCTGCGGTGACCATTTGAAGTTTGCCTCTTGACCTTTACTTAACTAGAGGTTTTAACCTGCACGCCTTCGAATCGCAAGATTCGCCTGACAGACGAGTGGGGACGTTATGCACGCGCCGAAAAACAGCAGCTTCACCCAATTGATCGAATTCGAGATCGACCCCGGACAACAACCTGCGCTGGTCGCCGCGTTGGCATTGCAGACCGAGCGTCTGGCCGAACGCTACGCCGGGTTCATCAGCGCCAGCGTCCAGGCCAGCGACGACGGCCGGCGGGTGCTGGGCTTTCTGCAATGGCGCTCGCGCGAGGCCGGCGAGGCGGCGTTTCGCAGCTTCGAAAACGGCGAACAGGATTTCTGGCACCTGATCCGCACCCATCGGGCGCGCACCGTGACCTTCGGTTCGTTCCAGGTGTTGAGCAGCATTGCCCGCAGCCATGACGAAGGGCTGCATTGTCAGCTGGTCGGATAGATCGGCAGCCGGATCAAGCGTTTCGGGGGCGGTGCGGTGTGGGAAGGATCAGTCGCGGCACTGCCCGACTGATCTTGCGTACGTGCTTGAGGGACTCACCGTCAAACCTGATAGCCACTATTGAGCGCGTTGATTTCTGCGCACGCGTGCCCGGGCGTAGCCTTTGTCCATCGACAAACACCTTTCGCCAGGACGCTCCCGATGAACCGCTTACTGACTGTTTCCCTGATGCTCGCCGTCTCCGTGCTCGCCGGTTGCGCCAGCCACGTGTCGCCCGAGCTGCGCCCCTACACGGCGGAAGAAACCCGCGAACTGGCCCTCGAAGCGCTGAACCGCCGCGGCCTGTCCTTCGACGAGTACCACGCGAAGAAAGCCGAACTGCTCGGCCAGCCACAGAGGACTGTCGGCTTCGACAGCCATGGCGAAATGAGCGCTGAACGGGCCGTACAGCTTCACGGTCGTCCAAGCTGATCGATAACTGTACTGCTCGAAGTTTCACCCAACTGTCCATGGGCTGGCGCGGTGCCGTGCGATAGGGTCAACACCTGAATGACCCTCACGGAATGCCTGCCATGACCCTTTCGCTCGATCTGCTGCTGGGCTTCGCCCTGTTTGCCCTTGTCACCTCGATCACGCCGGGGCCGAACAACACCATGCTGTTGGCGTCGGGGGTGAATTTCGGCTTCAACCGCACCATCCCTCACATGCTCGGCATCACCTGCGGCTTCTTCGTGCTTGTCGTGGCGGTGGGGTTCGGCCTGGGCGCGGTGTTTCAGCGCTATCCCTTGCTGTACACGATCCTGCGGTATGTCGGCGCGGCCTACTTGCTGTACCTGGCGTGGAAAATCGCCCGCTCCGGCCCGGTCGGCGACAGCGGCGACGGCGAAGGCAAGCCGATCAGCTACCTGGGGGCGGCGGCGTTCCAGTGGGTCAACCCCAAGGCGTGGATCATGGCCATCGGCGCCATCAGCACCTACACGCCGATGCAAGGCTACTTCACCAACGTGCTGGTGATTGCCGCCGTGTTCGCCATCATCAACCTGCCGAGCGTCGGCGTGTGGGCGGCCTGCGGCACCTTGTTGCGCAACGTGCTCAAGGATCGCCGCTGGCTGCGGGCGTTCAACTGGGGGATGGCGGCGCTGCTGGTGATTTCGCTGTACCCGCTGCTGCTGGAAAGCTTTGCCTGACGCATCGCTTCAACCGCCGGCCCGATGCCTGTTAAGCTCGGCTTCAGGAGCGTTCCTACGCACTCTTAAATGAAGTTGTTCTTCTTTAACGGCATCCGATCAGGTAATGATGACGCTCTCTAACCGCGGCGCGGCCCACAAGGCTGCGCCTTGCCGTTTGCAGACACGAGCCTCCTGACCCCGGAACACGCTCTGCGAGTTTTTCTATGAACCAACGTCCGCTGTATTTCGATTACGCCGCTACCACCCCGGTGGACGAGCGGGTCATCCAGGTGATGATCGAGTGTCTGGGCTTCGACGGCAATTTCGGCAACCCGGCCTCCAGCTCCCATGCCTTCGGCCGGCAGGCCCGGCACACGGTCGAGCAGGCGCGCCTGCAGGTCGCCGAACTGGTCGGGGCCCAGGCCGGGCAGATCGTCTGGACCTCCGGCGCCACCGAATCCAACAACCTGGCCCTCAAGGGTGTGGTCCAGGCCCGGGGCGTGCCCGGCGGGCACATCATCACCAGCCAGATCGAACACAAGGCCATCCTCGACACCGCACGGCAACTGCAGGACGCCGGCATCGCCGTGACCTACCTGGTGCCGGACGCCGACGGCCTGATCACCCCGCAGGCGGTCAGCGAAGCGATGCGCGACGACACCTTTCTGGTGTCGCTGATGCTGGTCAACAACGAACTGGGCACCGTCAACGACATCCCGGCCATCGGCGAGGTGGTGCGCGGCCGCGAGGCGCTGTTCCATGTCGATGCGGCGCAGGGCGCCGGCAAGGTCGCCATCGACCTGGCGCAATGGCCGGTGGATCTGATGTCCTTCTCGGCGCACAAGCTGTACGGCCCCAAGGGCATCGGCGCCCTGTACGTCGGCCCGCGCGCGCAGCAGCGTCTGCAGGCGCAGATCCACGGCGGCGGGCATGAAGGCGGCTTGCGCTCCGGCACCCTGGCGACCCACCAGATCGCGGCGATGGGCGCCGCCTTCGCCCTGGCGGCGCAGGTGTTCGATGAAGAGAAAAACACCATCGCTGCGCTGCGCGAGCGCCTGCTCGAACAGGTGCTGAGCCTGCCCGGCGTGCGCCTCAACGGCAGCCCGCAGCGGCGCATCCCGCACACCTTGAGCCTGACCTTCGGCGAAGGCGAGTTCAACGCCGCGACCCTGAGCCATTCGCTCGCGTTTTCCGCGACCTCGGCCTGCAACTCGGCGAGCAACACCCCGTCCCACGTGCTGTTGGCGTTGGGGCATGACGCACGCCTGGCGGGCCGCACCATCCGCCTGAGCCTCGGCCGCTTCACCACGGCCGACGACATCGACCGGGCCGTGCAACTGATCAAGGCCGCCTGCACCGGCGCTCCGGCGTTCTGGGCGACAGGACTTTCATAAAGGTGCCGGACACAACCGGCACCGGACAATAACGACGAAGTGGTTAGCAGGAGACATGATGAGTACCCAGACTTTGACCGACGGATCGGTTCCCCAGCGCCTGGCGCACACCCGTGAACTGATGCGCCGCGAAGGCATCCATGCGTTGCTGGTGCCGTCGGCCGACCCGCACTTGTCAGAGTACCTGCCGGGCTACTGGCAGGGCCGGCAATGGCTGTCGGGGTTCCACGGTTCGGTCGGTACGCTGATCGTCACCACGGACTTCGCCGGCGTCTGGGCCGACAGCCGTTATTGGGAACAGGCGACCCAAGAGCTCAACGGCAGCGGCATCGAACTGGTCAAGCTGCAGCCGGGCCAGCCGGGACCGTTGGACTGGCTGGCCGAACAGACGCCGGAAGGCGGCGTGGTGGCGGTCGATGGCGCGGTGATGGCGGTGGCGTCGGCACGGACCCTGGGCAGCAAGCTCGAGGCCCGCGGCGCCCGTCTGCGCACCGACATCGACCTGCTGGATGAAGTCTGGAGCGACCGTCCGCAACTGCCCGACGCACCGGTCTATCAGCACCTGTCGCCGCAGGCCACCGTCAGCCGTGGCGAGAAGCTCGCCCGACTGCGCGAAACCCTCAAGGAGCGCGGGGCCGATTGGCATTTCATCGCCACCCTCGACGACATCGCCTGGCTGTTCAACCTGCGCGGCGGCGATGTGTCGTTCAACCCTGTGTTCATCTCCTTTGCCCTGATCAGCCAGCAGCAAGCCACGTTGTTCGTGGCCTTGGGCAAGGTCGACGCCCACCTGCGCGCCGTGCTGGAACAGGACGGCGTGACCCTGCGCGATTACAGCGAAGTCGCCGATGCCTTGCGCGCGGTGCCGGACGGGGCGAGCCTGCTGGTGGATCCGGCGCGGGTCACCAGCGGTCTGCTGGGCAATCTCGACAGCGGCGTGAAACTGGTCGAAGGCCTCAATCCGACCACGCTGGCCAAATCGCAGAAGAGCCAGGCCGATGCCGAACACATCCGCCGGGCCATGGAGCAGGACGGCGCGGCGCTGTGCGAATTCTTCGCCTGGCTGGAATCCGCCTGGGGCCGCGAGCGCATCACCGAGCTGACCATCGACGAGAAACTGACCGCCGCCCGCGCGCGTCGTCCGGACTACGTGTCGCTGAGCTTCAACACCATCGCGGCGTTCAACGCCAACGGTGCCATGCCGCACTACCACGCCACCGAGCAAGCGCACGCGGTGATCGAGGGCGACGGCCTGCTGTTGATCGACTCCGGCGGCCAGTACCTGGGCGGCACCACCGATATCACCCGGATGGTGCCGGTCGGTACGCCGAACGCCGAGCAGAAGCACGATTGCACCCGGGTGCTCAAAGGCGTGATCGCTTTGTCGCGGGCCCACTTCCCCAAAGGCATCCAGTCGCCGCTGCTCGACGCTATCGCCCGGGCGCCGATCTGGGCCGACAACGTGGAGTACGGTCATGGCACCGGCCATGGCGTCGGTTACTTCCTCAACGTCCATGAAGGCCCGCAGGTGATCGCCTACCAGGCGGCGCCGGCACCGCAGACCGCCATGCAACCGGGGATGATCACCTCCATCGAACCGGGCACCTACCGTCCGGGACGCTGGGGCGTGCGCATCGAGAACCTGGCGATGAACGTCGAAGCAGGCAGCAGCGAGTTCGGCGAATTCCTCAAGTTCGAAACCCTGACCCTGTGCCCGATCGACACGCGCTGCCTGGAGCCGTCCTTGCTGACCGAGGATGAAAAACAGTGGTTCAACGCCTACCACGCCCAAGTGCGCAAGCGCCTGAGCCCGCTGCTCGACGGCGCGGCGCTGGCTTGGCTGAACGCCCGCACTGCGGCTATCTGATCGGCGTCAACTCGGGCGCTGTCGCCAGCGCCTGAGCCATGAAGTCGACGAATGCGTGGATCCTGGCGGACTGGCGACGGTTCGCCGGGAACACCGCGTGCATCGGCAGCGGTTGTGTGCGGTAGTCCTGCAACAGGGCGACCACCCGGCCCGCCTTCAAGTCTTCGCTGAACAGCCAGACCGGCGACAGCGCAATCCCCAACCCACCCAGCACCATTTCACGGATGGCCTCTGAGTTGTTGCTCTGGGCGTTTCCCTGGATGCGCACCTCGTGGCGCTGTCCGTCCCTTTCGTAAGTCCACAGGTTCTGGCTGCTGAGCAGGTTGAATTGCAGGCAGTTGTGCCGGCGCAGATCGGCGGGCGCAAGCGGTGCGGGATGTCGCTCCAGATAAGCCGGCGCGGCGACCGTGATGCGGTGGGTAAGGCCGATGGGGCGGGCGATCATGCCGCTGTCGCTCAATGCGCCGATTCTCAGGCTGACGTCCAGGCCTTCGCTGACCAGATCCTGGTTCTGGTCACTGAGTTGCAGATCGATCTGCACCTGCGGGTAGTGTTCCAGAAACGCCGCCAGACGCGGCGCGATCTGCAAGCGGCCGAAGCTGACGGACGAGCCGATCCGCAAGGGGCCCGCAACGGTTTCCCGGCCGGACTGAAAGCTGTGCTCGGCAGCATCCACCGCCGCCAGGATGGTTCGGCATTCGTTGTAGTAGCGCTGGCCTTCATCGGTCAGCGACAGCTTGCGCGTGCTGCGGGCGATCAGCTTGCCGCCGAGCTGGCGCTCGAGCGCGCGCAGGACTTTGCTGATGGTCGGCTGTGTGGTCTGCAGCTCACGGGCCACGGCGGAAAAACTGCCGCGTTCGATGACCCGGACGAAAATCGACATCGCGTGGAGTTTGTCCATGGGAAGCAGCGCTCATTCATGCTGTATTGGCATGGTTACTATAACGATACGGCGTCTTATCGGCATGGATTGGTTGCGAGAGGATGATTCCACTCTCTTTCAGACAGGAAATGCCGAAATGACTGACTCAATGCACATGCGCGCGCTGATGGTTGAAACCCCAAACGGTTCGCTACGCTTGGTTTCGCTGCAACGTCCCACGCCACGTCCGGGAGAAGTGCTGGTGCGGATCAAGGCCAGCGGCGTGAATCCGTTGGACCTGAAAGTCCGTGCGGGCCAAGCCGCCCATGCCCGGCAGGCGCTGCCGGCGGTGTTGGGCATCGACCTTGCCGGTGTGGTCGAGGCGGTAGGCGAAGGCGTTCTCGGCTGGGTGCCGGGTGACGAGGTGTATGCGATGGCCACGGGGATTGGTGGCGCCCAGGGCTCGTTGGCCGACTATGCAGCAGTGGACGCGCGACTGCTGGCACGCAAGCCCTCGAACCTGTCCATGCGTGAGGCGGCCGGTTTGCCGTTGGTGGTCATTACGGCGTGGGAGGGGCTGGTGGATCGCGCTCATGTGCGCGCCGGGCAAAAAGTGCTGATCCATGGGGGAGCAGGCGGGGTCGGGCATGTGGCCATTCAGCTGGCGCGGGCCTTCGGGGCGGATGTGTTCGCCACAGGTTCTGCCGGGCAGCGGTCAATCATCGAAGGGGGCGGCGCGACATTCATCGACCGACAAACCCCGGTGGAAAGTTACGTGAACGAACACACGGCGGGGGAGGGCTTTGACATCGTCTATGACACGGTGGGCGGCGAAGCGCTGGACGCCGCCTTCAAGGCCGCGCGGGTGTATCACGGGCATGTGCTGAGTTGCCTGGGATGGGGGCAGCACAGCCTGGCGCCGCTTTCGTTCCGGGGCGCAACCTATTCCGGCGTGTTCACCCTGCTGCCGCTGTTGACCGGCCACGGACGTGAACATCACGGGGACATCCTGCGGCAGGTTGCGCAAATGATCGAAGCGGGGCGTCTGCGGCCGATGGTCGACCCTCGTCGGTTCTCCCTGGAAACCGCCGAAGACGCCCACGGGGTGCTCGCATCGAAAGCGGCCCGTGGACGCTTGGTGATCGAACTCTAACGCAAGGCCTCTGTGACAAAGTCCAGCCGGTCCTGACCGAAGAACAGCTGGTTGCCGATGAACATGCTCGGGGCACCGAACACACCTCGCTTGACGGCGGTTTCAGTGTTGTCCTTGAGGGCAGCCTTCACGGCTTCGTCGTTGGTCAGTGCCAGCACATCCTCCGGGTTGAAACCGTGCTCGGTCAGCACGGCCGCCACCGTTGCGGGTTCGTCGAGGCAACGGCCCTCGACCCAGAGGGCGTTGAACAGGCAATCGACGAACGCCTGGAACCGCTCCGGATGGCGCAATTGCATGCCGGTGACGGCGCGCATCAGGGTCAACGTGTTGATCGGGAAGTGAGGGTTGAACTTCAGCGCAACGCCGTAACGTCGGGCATAACGGTCCAGATCCTCGAACATGTAGCGTCCCTTGGCCGGAATCGTGGCCGGGGAGGCGTTGCCGGTGGCCTTGAATACGCCGCCCAGCAGCATCGGGATGTAAACCAGTTGGCTGCCGGTTTCGGCGCAGATCTTCGGCAGCTGCGTGTAGGCCAGATAAGTGGCGGGGCTGCCGAGGTCGAAGTAGAACTCCACGGTTTTGCTCATGGGTGCGGCACTCCTGATTGTTGTTATGGACGTTACCAGCGTTCGCTCCAGGGGCGCAGATCCAGCTCGAATGTCCAGGCGTCCCGGGGCTGGCTGTGCAGATACCAGTAATTTTCGGCAATGTGCTCGGGGTCGAGGATCCCGTCCTGTTCCTTGGTTGCGTATTTCTCGGGGAAGTTGTCGCGGATGAAGTCGGTGTCGATGGCGCCGTCCACCACGACGTGGGCGACATGGATGTTCAAGGGGCCCAGTTCTCGGGCCATGCTTTGCGCCAAGGCCCGGATGCCGTGCTTGGCGCCCGCGAACGCGGCAAAGCCGGCGGCGCCGCGCAGGCCGGCGGTGGCGCCGGTGAATAGGATAGTGCCCCGGCGGCGGGTGACCATGCGTTTGGCCACCTCCCGGGCATTGAGGAAACCCGAGAAACAGGCCATTTCCCAGATCTTGAAATACTTGCGTGCGGTTTCGTCGAGGATGCTGCACGGTACATTGGCGCCGATGTTGAAGACAAACGCTTCAATCGGGCCCAGACGGGTCTCGATGTCCTCGACCAATGCGATCACGTTTTCTTCCTTGCGCGCATCGCAGGCAAAGCCATGGGCTTGGCCGCCTTCGGCGTGGATGGCTTCCACCAAAGGTTGCAGCTTGTCGGCGCTGCGGCGGGTGACGCAGGCCACGAACCCTTCCTTGGCGAAGCGCCTGGCAATCGCGCCGCCGGTGGCATCGCCTGCGCCGACGACCAATACGACCTTCTTGTTGTTCATGGGTATCCCCTTTATTAAACGATCGTTAAGTGAACGAACGTTATGCTAGGATCCTGGCAGCGTCAAGGCAGTCAATCGCGGAGTACGAAAATGCGTTATTCAGCCGGTCACAAGCTCGAAACCAAGGAAAAGCTGCTGCACAGCAGTGCGTTGTCGGCGAAAAGGTCTGGCTTTTCCACGGTGGGCGTCGACGGTCTGATGAAGGCGATCGGACTGAGCGGCGCGGCGTTCTACAGCCATTTCTCATCCAAGGACGCGCTGTTCGCGGCCATTGTCGAGCGTGAGCTCGGGCAAAGTCTCGAGCGGTTGGGCGGGCAGGGTACGCAGGATCGCAAGCGGCTTGAGCGTTGCCTGAAGCAGTATCTGAGCATGGCTCATGTCGAACAGCCTGAGTCCGGCTGTGCGATACCGGCATTGGGCGCGGAGATCGCGCGTTCCGAGAGCGGGGTGCGTGAGCAGGCCGAGCTGTGGATCGGCAGGCTTCAGCAGAGTTGGGCGCAGACGTTGGGAAGCGAGAGCCTGGCCTGGGCGATTCTGTCGCAATGCGTGGGCGCATTGGTGGTTGCGCGGATGCTGGCCAGCACGGACATGCAGAAGAAAGTGCTGGGCGCCAGTCATGAGGAAATCAGTCGGCGGATCGCAGCTCAATTCGCGGAGTAGGTGCCCGCTTACTTGCAGATGACGATCATGCTGCGGCTGGTATAGCCGGCGGGATTGAGGCCGAAGGGATAGTCACCGGGCTCTTCCACGGCATCCCCTGATTTTGCGATCACCTTGTAGCCTTTGGGAGCGCAGGCGTTGGCGGCGCTGGCGTAGCACTTGTCCCAGGAGGACGAGAGTCCGGAACAGTTTATGTGCAGGCCTTTCTTGCCATGCTTGACCTGGGTTTTCGTGGTGGCTGCACAACCCGCGATTGCGAGTACGGCGATCAGTATCAAAATCTGTTTCATTAACGTCCTTAATCGCGGCGCCGAGTCTGGTGCTCGATTCTGCCTGCATTCGCTCACGTTTGAAGCGTTGTGCCGTCCCTGTCTGAAAAATCCATGCCTGGCATTGGGTTACGCGCTTTAACATGGCCTAAATGCGCGCCAAATGCCAGACCTTCGTCAAATCCTGTCTCAATCTGCCGCAACGGCAGGCTTGGCTGTGCTGCCCATGGTCATGGTCGCACCGACGGAGGCCAGGATAATGCACAGAATCGCCATCCATTGTGACAACGACAGGTACTCCTGCAGGAAGAGCAGGCCGGACAACGCGCCGAACGCGGGCTCGATGCTCATCAGGGTGCCGAACGTACGGGCAGGCATGCGGGTGAGGGCAACCATCTCCAGGGTGTAGGGAAGGGCTGTGGACAGGATGGCCACGCCGATCGCCACCGGAATCAGAGAGGGGGTCAGCAGTGCTGTCCCGGCGTGGATGATTCCGATGGGGGCGACGAACAGTGCGGCGATCATGACGCCCAGCGCGGCGGTCGTCACGCCGTTGTCGGCACCGGCCTTCTGGCCGAAGAGGATGTACAGCGCCCAGCAGACGCCGGCGCCCAGGGCGTACCCGGTACCGATCAGATCGATGCCGGCCGTTGTCGCCCCGGTCGGGATCAGCAGCAGAAGTCCGGCGGCGGCCAGTGCGATCCAGAGAAAGTCGATGGCCCGGCGGGAAGCATAGATGGCGACGGCCAGCGGGCCGGTGAACTCCAAGGCGACGGCGATGCCGAGCGGTACGGTGCGTAGCGACATATAGAAGAGGAAATTCATGCCCCCCAATGCCATGCCGTAAACAATGACGGTGCGTAGGGATTGGGCCGTCAGCTTCACTCGCCAGGGACGCAGCAGCAGAACCATGATGACGCTGGCGAAAATCAGGCGCAGGGTGGTGGTGCCCTGAGCGCCGACCACGGGGAACATGCTTTTGGCGAGAGAGGCGCCGGACTGGATCGAAGCCATGGCTATGAGCAGCAGGCCGACCGGAAAGAGAATCGAGGCAAGGCTGCGGGAGTGGTCGTTCATCGCTGGGCAGTGTCCGAGTTGAAGATAGGCTTGGGTTGCGCAATATAGTGCGCATTCGCCGTGTGGGCGTCTATATGCAGCGCGGCCTTTTTAAGAATGTTGATAGAAAAGAGAAATTAACGGTTGACGGTAGATTTCAGTTCTCTATAATTCGCCCCACTTCCGGCGCAGTCGAAACGGAAAACTCCTTGAGATTCAACGAGTTACGAAG
>NZ_NEIP01000015.1:0-143879 GCF_002112745.1 Pseudomonas sp. B7(2017)
TTCGTGCAGCAGCACTTCGAGGCCCGGCGCGGGGAGACGCTGACGGCGAGCTACAGCATCCGGCGGGCCGAGACGGGCAAGGTGAGCTATTCCAATCCGCTGGGGTTCGTGATCGGCGTGGCGCTGCAGCTGCAGCCGCCGCGCATCCAGCAGGCCGAGGCCGACGGCCAGACCCTGCAGCCGGTGAAGGCCAAGGACGCGCTGACCGCCGTCATCCCCGCCGAAGGCCTGCAGCCCGCCGACCTCCTCAGCGTCACCTGGCAGGGCGCGCCGGGCAGCCACGCCGAAGGTTCCCACACCACCGAGGCCAAACCGATCAGCCAGAGCGGCTACAGCATCGCCCTGCCGCCCACGGTGCTGGCCTTCGCCCTGGGCAAGACCGTCACCGTGACCTACAGGATCGAGCGCGGCGGCAAGGTGTTCGACTCGCCGCCGCTGAGCCTGAAGGTCGGCACCTTGCCGGCGACGGCGCTGAACTCGCCGGTCATCACCGACGCCGACGCGGGCAACGTGCTGGACCTGGCGGCGCTGGGCAGCAAGGACGTGACGATCCGCGCACAGGACTGGGCGCTGATCGCCACGGGCCAGCAGGTGTGGATGAGCCTGCTCGGGCGCAAGGCCGACGGCGCGGCGCATGACCTGACGGTGTGGAACGGCGGCGCTTCCTACGTCAACGCCACGTGGTTCCAGCAGAAATACTGGAACCGGAGCGTGGCCAACAGCTACTTCAAGGCGCTGGCCGACGGCAGCCAGTTGACCCTGAAGTTCAAGGCAGCGCTGGACAAGAGCAACGTGGCGGCCAATGCGGTGGTGTTTGCGGATCGGGTGTATACGGTGAAGGCGGTGCCGTTGGTGGTGCCGACGCTGACCAACGTGCTGGACGCCAACAACGTCGAGGTGCCGGAAGGCACCTACACCGTCAGCACCACGCTGACCCTCAAGGGCACCGCCAGCAAAGGCTTGCAGGTCGAGGTCTACGACGGCAACGGCTCGACGGCTGTGTCCAAGGGCAAGGCCACCGCTGACGCCACAACCGGGCGCTGGGAGCTCAAGATCAGCGTGCCGGTGGGGGCGCGGCGGCTGTACGCCAAGTCGCTGTATCACAGTACGGCGACTTATTCGAATGTGCGGCTGCTGACGGTGACAAGTCCGATGTCCATCGACCCATCGCCTATGACATTGAATGGGTTCGCGCTAGTTACGCCTACGGGCTGGGAGGTCAATCCTGCGTACGATTTCCCGGGAAATACTTCCACTCGCACGCCGAAGACGGGGATTCCGCCCTACACCTACAGCTCGGCGAATCCCGCAATTGCAAAGGTGAGTAATACTGGCAAGGTAGAAGGGCTCCAAAATGGTCGCACGGTCATTAGCGTGCGGGACGCATCGGGTCAGACTCGTGAATACAGCGTTACAGTTTCGAATGTGTATCGCCTTGTGACGCGTGACACGACGCTGGCTGGTAACACGGCAACCCTTTGGGCTTCACTCGGTTGGGTTCGCATCACACAAGCACATGCATTGAGCTTTGCCAAACGATACCAACCACCTTATGAGCGTTACTTCCCCACGCACATAACATATAGAGACGGAGTAGCGCTCGGCCCTTTGGTTGTGTTTGATGGGTGGTGCTATGAATTCGCACCGATAATGTACCCCCAATTTCTGTGGCGCTCGGAGGCTTCTGCTTGCACTTCCGGTAACAACACAGCACAAATGTGGGGATTGCTACCCACTCCGTAAACTCTGAATGAGCCGTGCGCTTAAAACCCTTGCAAGCTCCGCAGCAGCAGTAACTTTTGCCATGTCTATGCTGAAAAAATGGGGACGGATTTATTTATACGTCCCCATTTCAATCGAAATGGCTATGCACTTCATTTTTCAGCCACTTCGTTTACTTCCGTTTAAAACCACTTCCACCACCCCACGCCACCTTGCGCCATTGCCTACAGCTACGCCAGAATCCGCTGGCTTGTGTGCCTTAGGGGCTGGTTTTATTGTTTGCCGGTCACTGACGAATCAGTGATCGGGTTTAGCGATCCGACTCCCCACAGACGCAACAATGCCCTGTCTCATATGCAGTCAACTGCCTGCATTTGCGTAATGGTGGCTGTGCGCGGGAGACCTTCGGGTCTACCCGGGGTTTCTGTGACCCGGATCGCTAACCTGCGTACAGCCGCCACCTTTACTTGTTTAGCGATGGGTTGTGGCGGCTCAATCAATCACGGAGCGCATGCCATGTTCAAACCCACCCCCAACCCACCCGAAACCGACCCCACGTCCCCCTACGAATCCCCCGACTCGCGCAAGCTCAACGAAGCCGCCGAGCGCGCCCTCGACCATTACCTCAACCCGATTGCCGTCCCCGGCTCTACGCTGAAGATCAGCAAGCTCTACGCCATCGCCCCCGCCGCCGACAACGAGGAACTGCTGGCCGACGCCTGCGAGACCCTGACCTCGGCCAAGGTCATGGCCAACAACTTTGCGGGGCTGCTGGACGGTCAGCACCGGCATACGGCGCAAGGCATCGCACAGCTGATCATGCTCGGCGAACTGGCGGTGAACCGGGTGCTGGACAGCCTGGAGCTGAAGGCCGACGCGGCCCTTTGACCAGACGCAAAACCCTGTGGGAGCCAGCCTGCTGGCGATGGTGACGTATCAGCCGGTATCACATTCGACTGACCCACCGGTATCGCCAGCCTGCTGGCTCCCACAAAGACTCAGTCCTGCCACCGCTGGTCGTCTTCAAAAATATTTTTGATCGATCACCTTTCGCGACAACGCCTGCCGGGGTGATACCACTCGCCGGCGCAAACACGGCCGCAGACGGCGATTTTTTGCGCCGGCAAGCCCACCTCTAATACCACTTGAAACCACTCCGCCCAAACACCCCGAATCCACTGGCTTTATGGCCGATCCGGTGCGTTGACATGGTATTCAAGTGGTATTAGCTTCCGCCCCACAAGCGCACCACAACAACCCCAACCCGCGCCGGAAACCACCGCCATGAACGACCTCCACGCCCTGCGCCCCGACGAGGCCCAGCCGACGCCGCTGTACCTGCAACTGGCGCGCAACCTGGAAGCGGCCATCCATGCCGGCCAGTGGAAAGCCGAGCAGGCGATGCCGTCGGAGCGCAACTTAAGCGAGTCCTTGGGGATTTCCCGGGTGACCGCGCGCAAGGCCCTGGAAGTCCTGCTCGACCAAGGGCTGATTCGCCGGCTGCAAGGCTCCGGCACTTTCATCACCCCGCGCCTCGAACAACCCCTGTCACGCCTGTCGGGCTTCAGCGAAATGCTCAGGCTCAAGGGTTTCGTGCCCAGCTCGCAGTGGCTGGAGCGGGACATCACCCTGCCGACCCACGAAGAACTGATCCGCCTCGGCCTGTCGCCCAACGACAAGGTGGCGCGGCTCAAGCGCCTGCGCAAAGCCGACGACACGGTGATGGCCATCGAGATGAGCACCCTGCCCGCCTCGATCATGCCCAAGCCCCAGGCCGTGGGCGATTCGCTCTACGAATACCTCGACGGCATCGGCAAGCCGATTGTCCGGGCGCTGCAGCACATCCAGGCGATCAACGCCTCTGACGAGTTCGCCGCGCTGGTCGGCATCGCCCCCGGCACCGCCATGCTACTGATGACCCGGGTCGGCTACCTCGAAGACAACACGCCCATCGAAGTCACCGACACCTATTGCCGCAACGACTACTACGACTTTGTTGCAGAGCTTCGTAGATAAAAAAGCTGCGCCGTCAGGCAGCCGAACGAGAGACCCGAACATGTCCGAAGACAACATCCTCACCGCCCACGGCTGGGTCCGCGGCCGGTTGATCCACGCACACGGCAAGGTCGTGTCCATCGAGGGCGTGCCCTGCGATCCGGCCGACAACGACCTGCCTTACCTGCTGCCGGGTTTCATCGACCTGCACGTCCACGGCGGCGGCGGCAAGGACATCATGGAAGGCGCCGTGGCCTTCGAGACCATCACCAAGACCCACGTGCGCTTCGGCACCACATCGCTGCTGGCCACCACCATGACCGCACCGAGCGCCGAGATCGCCAGCGTGCTGAAAGCGCTCGGCACGTTCTGCGAACAGCGGCCACACAACGCCGCCCGGGTGCTTGGCGTGCACCTGGAAGGCCCTTACATCAACCCCGGCAAACTCGGCGCCCAGCCGAACTTCGCCCACACCGCGCTGATGGCCGAGGTCGAGCAATACCTGGCGCTGGCGCCGATCCGGGTGATCACCATCGCCCCGGAGATCGCCGGGCACGATGCGCTGATCCGCGCCTTGAGCGCCCGGGGCATCCGCCTGCAGATCGGCCATACCCTGGGCAGCTACGAGGAAGGCGTGGCGGCGCTGGAGGCCGGCGCCACCAGTTTCACCCACTTGTACAACGCCATGAGCCCGCTGCATCACCGCGAACCGGGGATCGTCGGCGCGGCGCTGGCCCACGCGAAGTTCGCCGAGCTGATCCCGGATCTGCTGCACGTGCACCCCGGTGCGATCCGCGTGGCCCTGCGCTCGATCCCGTGCCTGTACTGCGTCACCGACTCCACCGCCGCCGCCGGCATGCCCGACGGCGAGTACAAGCTGGGCAGCCACACCGTGACCAAGTGCCTGGGCGGCGTGCGCCTGCCGGACGGCACCCTGGCCGGCAGCACCCTGACCATGGATCAGGCCCTGCGCAACCTGGTGAAGATCGGCCTGCCGATCGCCGAAGCCTCGCAGCGCCTGTCGCAATTTCCCGCCGACTACCTCGGCATCACCGATCGCGGGCGCCTGCAACCGGGAGCCTGGGCCGACTGCGTGCGGCTGGACCGCTCGCTCACACTGACCGCCGTCATGGTCGAAGGAGAAGACATTGACTTCAAAAATGCTTGAAGAGGCGCTGTCCTCGCATGAAGCCGTGCAGGCACAACTCAATCAGCTCGACGCAGCGATGACCGAGATCGCCGGACGCCTGCGCCGTCAGCCGCCGCAGGTGGCGATGACCGTGGCCCGCGGCAGTTCCGATCATGCGGCCAGCTACTTCGCCTACCTGACCATGCAGCAGCTGGGCATTCCGGTGGCCTCGCTGCCGATGTCGGTGGTGACCATGCAGCAGGCGCCGCTCAAGGTCAGCGGCCAGGTGGCGTTCGCGTTTTCCCAGTCGGGCCAGAGCCCGGATCTGGTCAACAGCCTGCGCCTGCTGCGCAAGCGCGGCGCCCTGAGCATCGCCATGGTCAACGCCGAAGCCTCGCCCCTGGAGGCCGCGTGCGAGTTCAGCCTGCCGTTGCTGGCGGGCACCGAAAGCAGCGTCGCCGCCACCAAGAGCTTCATCGCCACCCTCAGCGCCAGCGCCCGGCTGATCGGCCACTGGAAAGAGGATCCGGAACTGCTGGACGCCCACAATGCGCTGCCCGCCGGCCTGCGTGAGGCGGCGAAACAAGATTGGACCGTGGCCGTCGACGCCCTGCGCGACTGCGAGCGCCTGATGGTGATCGGCCGCGGCGCCGGTTTCGCCATCGCCCAGGAAGCCGCGCTGAAGTTCAAGGAAACCTCGGCGATCCAGGCCGAAGCCTTCAGCAGCGCCGAAGTGCGCCATGGGCCGATGGCCCTGATCGACGAGAACTACCCGTTGCTGGTGTTCGCCCCCCGCGGCGCCGAGCAGGCCGGCCTGCTGAGCCTGGCCGCCGACATGCGCCAGCGCGGCGCCCGCGTGCTGCTGGCCGCGCCGGACGACGTGACCGAACGCGACCTGACCCTGACCCGGGCCGAACACCCGGCCCTGGACCCGATCCTGGCCATCCAGAGCTTCTACGTGATGGCCGCCGGCCTGGCCGTGGCCCGGGGCATGGATCCGGACCAGCCGCGTCACCTGAGCAAAGTCACGCGCACCCACTGAGTCCGAACCGAACGTTTTCCTGATGAGACCGAGCCATGCACAACAACAATAAAGAGCTGACCTTAAGCGCCCCGCTCAGCGGCCCGGTGCTCACGCTCGCCAAAGTCCCGGACGCGGTGTTCGCCGGCGGCGCGATGGGCGACGGCATCGCCATCGATCCGCTGAACGACACCTTGCACTCACCGTGCGCAGGCGTGGTGATCCATGTCGCCCGCACCGGCCACGCGCTCACCGTGCGCGCCGACAACGGCGCCGAACTGCTGCTGCACCTGGGCCTGGACACGGTCGAGCTGCAGGGCGAAGGCTTTTCCGTGCTGGTCAAAGAAGGCGCCCGGGTCAGCAAGGGCCAGCCGCTGTTGCGCTATGACGTGGACAAGGTCGCACGCCGCTGCAAGAGCCTGGTGAGCCTGCTGATCCTGACCAACAGCGAGGATTTCCAGGCCCGGCCGATCACCCTCAAGCACGTGAAGGTGGGCGAGCCGCTGCTGCACATCATCGCCCGCACGCCTCAGGCGGCGAACACCGAGGAGCGTGAGGGCCCCGAGGTGCGCGCACAGGTGCGGGTCGCCCACCGCGGCGGCCTGCATGCGCGCCCGGCGGCGCTGATCCGCCAGACCGCGCAAGGGTTCCAGAGCCGCTCGCAACTGCACTTCGCCGGCAAGTCGGCGCCGTGCAACAGCCTCATCGGCCTGATGGGGCTGGCCGTCGGCGAACAGGATGAGGTGCAGGTGAGCTGTCAGGGGCCGGACGCCGACGCGGCGCTGCAAGCCCTGCTCGCCGCGCTGGCCACTGCCTTGCCGGAGGACCGACACGCCGCCGTGGCGCCGGCCAGCCACTCCGTGCCCAAGCGCCCGGCCGAGGCCGGCGTGCTGCAAGGCGTGTGCGCCGCGCCGGGGCTGGTCGACGGGCCGCTGTTCAAACTCAATGCCATCAGCCTGCCGCCCGACGCCGGCGGCCATGATCCCGCCGGCCAACGGCAAGCCTTCGATGCGTCCCTGAACCAGGTGCGCCAGGAGATCGACGGCACCCTCGCCCAGGCCAAAAGGCTCGGCAACACCGACGAAGAAGCGATCTTCGCCGCCCACCTGGCGCTGCTGGAAGACCCGGCCCTGCTCGACGCCGCTGCGCAGGCCATCGACGGCGGCAGCGCCGCGACCCATGCCTGGAGCCAGTCCATCGACGCGCAGTGCCAGGTGCTGCAACAGACCGGCAGCGCGCTGCTGGCCGAACGCGCCAACGACCTGCGCGACCTCCGGCAGCGGGTGCTGCGCGCCCTGCTCGGCGAGGCGTGGCATTACGACGTGCCCGCCGGCGCCATCGTCGCCGCCCACGAACTGACGCCTTCAGACCTGCTGCAACTGAGCGGCCAAGGCGTGGCCGGGCTGTGCATGGCCGAGGGCGGCGCCACCTCCCACGTGGCGATCCTTGCCCGGGGCAAAGGCCTGCCCTGCCTCGTCGCCCTGGGCGCTGCGCTGTTGGATCAGGAGCAAGGCCAAGCGGTGGTGCTGGATGCCGACGGCGGCCGTCTGGAGTTGGTGCCGGGCGCTGAGCGTCTGGCGCAGGTCGGGCAGATCCGCCAGGAGCGCCAAGAGCGCCGTGCCGCCCAACAGCTGCGCGCCCACCAACCCGCAGCGACCTTCGACGGCGTGTCCATCGACGTGGCGGCCAATGTCGCCTCCAGCGCCGAGGCGGCGGACGCCCTGGCCAACGGCGCCGACGGCGTCGGCCTGCTGCGCACCGAGTTCCTGTTCGTCGACCGCCACACCGCGCCGACCGAAGAGGAACAGCGCGCCGCCTATCAAGCCGTGCTCGACGCCATGGGCGACAAGCCGGTGATCATCCGCACCATCGACGTCGGCGGCGACAAACAGCTCGATTACCTGCCGTTGCCGCCGGAAGCCAACCCGGTGCTCGGCCTGCGCGGCATCCGCCTGGCTCAGGCCCGCCCCGAGATCCTCGACCAGCAATTGCGCGCCCTGCTGCAGACCCGCCCGCTGGAGCGCTGCCGGATCCTGTTGCCGATGGTCACCGAGGTCGACGAGCTGCTGCACATTCGCCGGCGCGTCGATGCCCTGTGCGGCGAACTGGGCATCGCCCGGCGCCCGGAGATCGGCGTGATGATCGAAGTCCCCGCCGCTGCGCTGCAAGCGGAACAACTGGCCGAGCACGCGGACTTCCTCTCCATCGGCACCAACGACCTGTCGCAGTACACCCTGGCCATGGACCGCGACCACGCGGGCCTCGCCGCGCGGGTCGATGCGCTGCACCCGGCGCTGCTGCGGCTGGTCGCCATGACCTGCGCAGGCGCGGCGGTGCACAAGCGCTGGGTCGGGGTCTGCGGCGCGCTGGCGTCGGATCCGCTGGCGACGCCGGTGCTGGTCGGGCTGGGCGTGCGCGAGCTGTCGGTGAGCCCGGTGCAGATCGGCGAGATCAAGGACCGCGTGCGTCAGGTGCAAGAAACCGAATGCCGACGCCTCGCCCACGACCTGCTCAAGCTGAGCAGCGCCGCGGCGGTGCGCCATGCCTGTCATCAACATTGGCCGCTGCGCTGACAACAACAAAAAGGACAAACGCCATGTACCAACTCTTCATCGAAGGCCTGCAACGCCTGGGCCGCGCCCTGATGCTGCCGATCGCGATCCTGCCGATCGCCGGCCTGCTGCTGCGCCTGGGCGACACTGACCTGCTGAACATCGCGATCATCCACGACGCCGGCCAAGTGATCTTCGCCAACCTGGCGATGATCTTCGCCATCGGCATCGCCGTCGGCTTCGCCCGCGACAACAACGGCACGGCGGGGCTGGCCGGGGTCATCGGCTATCTGGTGATGGTCTCGACCCTCAAGGTGCTCGACCCGAGCATCAACATGGGCATGCTTGCCGGGATCGTCAGCGGCCTGATGGCCGGCGCGCTGTACAACCGCTTCAAGGACATCAAGCTGCCGGAGTACCTGGCGTTCTTCGGCGGACGGCGCTTCGTGCCGATCGTCACCGGGTTCGCGGCGGTGGGCCTGGGCGTGCTGTTCGGCTATATCTGGCCGCCGATCCAGCACGGCATCAACGCCTTCGGCAGCCTGATGATGGAAAGCGGCAGCTTCGGCGCGTTTGTGTTCGGCGTGTTCAACCGCCTGCTGATCGTCACCGGCCTGCACCACATCCTCAACAACATGGCGTGGTTCGTGTTCGGCAACTTCACCGACCCGGCCACCGGGGCGCTGGTCACGGGCGACCTGTCGCGCTACTTCGCCGGCGACCCGAAGGGCGGCCAGTTCATGACCGGCATGTTCCCGATGATGATCTTCGGCCTGCCCGCCGCGTGCCTGGCGATGTACCGCAACGCCCTGCCGGAGCGGCGCAAGGTGATGGGCGGGATCTTCCTGTCGATGGCCCTGACCTCGTTCCTGACCGGCGTCACCGAGCCCATCGAATTCGCCTTCATGTTCCTCGCCCCGCTGCTGTACCTGCTGCATGCGCTGCTGACCGGGCTGTCGATGGCGATCACCAACGCGCTGAACATCCATCTGGGCTTCACCTTCTCCGGCGGCTTCATCGACATGGTGCTGGGCTGGGGCAAGTCAACCAACGGCTGGCTCGTGGTGCCGGTAGGGCTGGCGTATGCGGTGGTGTACTACGCCGTGTTCGATTTCTGCAT
This sequence comes from Pseudomonas sp. B7(2017), assembly GCF_002112745.1. Taxonomy (NCBI): domain Bacteria; kingdom Pseudomonadati; phylum Pseudomonadota; class Gammaproteobacteria; order Pseudomonadales; family Pseudomonadaceae; genus Pseudomonas; species Pseudomonas sp. B7(2017). The sequence goes on from NZ_NEIP01000015.1 coordinate 9,540, forward strand.
CCGCCGCTTCAACCTGAAGACGCCGGGCCGTGAGGACGCGGTCGCCACGGACAAGGCGGCGATCGGCGAGAACGAGCGGGCCGGGGCCTACATCAAGGCGCTCGGCGGCGCTGCCAACCTGCTGACCGTCGGCGCCTGCACCACCCGCCTGCGCCTGGAGATGGTCGATCGCGACAAGGCCTCGGACGCTGACCTGAAGGCGCTGGGCGCCATGGCCGTGGTGCGTCCGGGCAAGGGCGGCAGTCTGCAGGTGGTGGTCGGGCCGCTGGCCGACAGCATTGCCGATGAGATCCGCCTGGCGATGCCGGCCTCCGGCTCTGGCCGGATGGCCGCTGCGGCAGCGGCCATCGAGGCCCCTAGGCCCGTGGCCGTGGCCCCCGCTGAAGCCCTGCAATGGCTGGATGCCGTGGGCGGCAGTGACAATGTGCTGCAGCTGGACTGCATCGCCCTGACCCGGATCCGCCTGCAACTGGCCGACGGCAAAGGCTTGTCCGAGATCCGCCTGAAGGAACTGGGGTGCCTCGGGGTCAGCCAGTTGGAGGACGGCGTCTGGCATTTGCTGGCCGGGGAACGGGCGCCGGGCTTGAGCAAGGCGATCGAAGCGCTGGTCAGCCGCAGCGAGGTCAGCGCAAGGGTCTGAACCGGCGGCGCTCAGGTGCGGTGCATCACGGGGAAGCCTTGACGACGAACGGCCTGGCCGGCGAGGCGCCCGTCGCGCTTTTCGCGGTCACGCTGTGCCGCCCCGCATCGAGCCCGGACAGACGGCACGACCACAGCCCGTTGATGCCGGCAAAGGCTTTCCCGGCCAGCACCTGGTTGTCGAAGATTCTGATGAGTTCGCTTCTGGCGCCGGTGCCATGGACGGTCACCACCGAGCGCAGGACTGCGTCCCCGTGCCCGATCTCATTGCCGTTGACGTCCTTCACCGACGTGATGGTGGGTGCCGAATGATGTGAAGCCATCACAGAGCTCCTTCTGGCCGACGTAGAGGAACGTCCATCAGACACGCTAACCGGCGAATGCGCCACTGTCAGAAATTACAGGTCGCCGGCTGAAACCGGCCGCCGCGTCGCGATTTCAATCTGGGCATCGCCTTAGCCAGACAGATCCATGAGGGCCCGATGCGCCCGCAACCTGAACCTGAGAGGCCTGACAGCCTTACGCCAGCCTCCATGGGGATCCGACCTTTGCCGCAGCAACAAAAAACCCGCTGAACGGACGTTCAGCGGGTTTTTCGTTTCGACCGCCAGAGGATCAGAAATCCTCCAGCCGCCACACCTCATAGGCCGGTGTCTCGTAGGGATGGCTGCCCTTGAGCGCCGCGACGGCGGCGTGGATCAGGTCATCCGCCACCACCAGCTCGACTTTCCATTCCTCGACCGTTTCGACCTGGCCCACCTGCCCGATGAACGGCCGGCTGCCGTCCAGCGCACGGAACTGGCCCCGGCCCAGCACTTGCCAGGCGCAGCTGTCGTACTGGCCGATGCGCCCGCCGCCGGCTGCGAAAACGGCGGTTTTCACCGTTTCCACATGGCTGTCGGGCACAAAGAAGGCGAGCTTGTGCACGGCCTCAGTTCACCCAGACGCGGGCGTTGCGGAACATGCGCATCCATGGCGCGTCTTCGTTCCAGTCGTCCGAACGCCACGAGTTCTGCACGGCGCGGAACACGCGTTCCGGGTGCGGCATCATGATCGTCACGCGGCCGTCGCGGCTGGTCAGGCCGGTGATCCCGCGCGGCGAGCCGTTCGGGTTGGCCGGGTAGGCTTCGGTGACCTTGCCGTGGTTGTCGACGAAACGCATGGCCACGCAACCGGACAGGTCGGCTTCGAGCAACGCCTCTTCGCTTTCGAATTCGGCATGGCCTTCGCCGTGGGCGATGGCGATCGGCATGCGCGAACCGGCCATGCCCTGCAGGAAGATCGAGTTCGACTCCTGGACCTGGACCATGGCCACCCGCGCCTCGAACTGCTCGGAACGGTTGCGCACGAAGTGCGGCCAGAACTCGCTGCCCGGAATCAGCTCGTGCAGGTTGGACATCATCTGGCAACCGTTGCACACGCCGAGGGTGAAGCTGTCGTTGCGCTCGAAGAAGCCCTGGAACGCGTCGCGGGCGCGGCTGTTGAACAGCGCCGACTTGGCCCAGCCTTCGCCGGCGCCCAGCACGTCACCGTAGGAGAAGCCGCCGCAGGCCACCAGGCCCTTGAACTCGTTCAGGTCGACGCGGCCGGCGAGGATGTCGCTCATGTGCACGTCGATCGCGCTGAAGCCGGCACGGTCGAACGCCGCCGCCATCTCCACCTGACCGTTGACGCCCTGCTCACGCAGCACGGCGACTTGCGGGCGGATGCCTTTCTTGATGTAAGGCGCGGCGATGTCCTGGTTGACGTCGAAGCTCAGCTTGACGCTCAGGCCCGGGTTGTCCTCTTCCAGCAGCGCGTCGAATTCCTGGTCGGCGCAGTCGGCGTTGTCGCGCAGGCGCTGGATCCGGTGGCTGGTCTCGGCCCACTGGCGCTGCAGCAGGCGGCGCTGGCCTTCGAACACGGTCTGGCCGTTGAACACGATGTTGACCTGGCCGTTGTTGATCGGCTGGCCGATCACCGACACGCAGTCGCCAAGGCCCGCGGCGCTGAACTGGGCGAGGATGTCGGCGGTGGCGTCCTGGCGCACCTGGATCACGGCGCCCAGCTCTTCGTTGAACAGGATCGCCGGGATTTCCGCCGCGGATTCGGCGACGCTGTCCAGGTTCAGGTTCAGGCCGCAGTGGCCGGCGAAGGCCATTTCCATCACGGTGGTCAGCAGGCCGCCGTCGGAACGGTCGTGGTAGGCCAGCAGGTGACCGTCGGCGTTGAGGCCCTGAATCACCGCGAAGAAGGCCTTGAGGTCTTCGGCGTCGTCGACATCCGGCGCCTGCTTGCCGAGCTTGGCGTGCACCTGGGCGAGGATCGAGGCGCCCATGCGGTTCTGGCCGCGGCCGAGGTCGATCAGGATCAGGTCGGTGGTGCCCTTGTCCATGCGCAGCACCGGGGTCAGGGTCTGGCGGACGTCGAGCACCGGGGCGAAACCGGTCACGATCAGCGACATCGGCGAGGTGACGGTCTTGTCTTCGCCGTTGTCCTTCCAGCGGGTGGCCATGGACATGGAGTCCTTGCCCACCGGGATGGTGATGCCCAGCTCAGGGCACAGCTCCATGCCGACCGCCTTCACGGTGTCGTACAGGCGGGCGTCTTCGCCCGGATGGCCGGCGGCGGACATCCAGTTCGCCGACAGCTTGATGTCGGACAGCTTGCCGATGCGCGAGGCCGCGAGGTTGGTCAGGGTTTCGCCGATGGCCATGCGGCCCGACGCCGGAGCGTCCAGCAGGGCCAGCGGAGTGCGCTCGCCCATCGCCATGGCTTCGCCGGTGTAGACGTCGAAGCTGGTGGCGGTGACGGCCACGTCGGCCACCGGCACCTGCCATGGGCCGACCATCTGGTCGCGGGCCACGAGGCCGGTGATGGTGCGGTCGCCGATGGTGATCAGGAAGCTCTTGCTGGCCACGGCCGGGTGATGCAGGACGCGCTCGATGGACTCGGCGACGTCGAGGGTCGACGGATCGAAGTCATCGCCCAGCTCAGCCTCGCGGGCCACCGAACGGTGCATGCGCGGCGGCTTGCCCAGCAGCACTTCCAGCGGCATGTCCACCGGGCTGTTGCCGAAGTGGCTGTCGGTGACGGTCAGTTGCGGTTCGGCGGTGGCTTCGCCGACCACGGCGAACGGGCAGCGCTCGCGCTCGCAGATCGCCTGGAAGCGATCGAAGTCGGCAGGGCCTACGGCCAGCACGTAACGCTCCTGGGACTCGTTGCTCCAGATTTCGTGCGGGGCCATGCCCGGCTCGTCGTTCGGGATGTTGCGCAGTTCGAAGCGGCCGCCGCGGCCGCCGTCGTTGACCAGCTCAGGGAAGGCGTTCGACAGGCCGCCCGCGCCGACGTCGTGGATGAAGCTGATCGGGTTCTTGTCGCCCAGTTGCCAGCAGCGGTCGATGACCTCTTGGCAACGGCGCTCCATTTCCGGGTTTTCCCGCTGCACGGAAGCGAAGTCCAGGTCCGCCGAGCTGGTGCCGGTGGCCATGGAAGAGGCCGCGCCGCCGCCCAGGCCGATCAGCATCGCCGGGCCGCCGAGCACGATCAGCTTGGAGCCGACCACGATCTCGCCCTTCTGCACGTGCTGCTCGCGGATGTTGCCCATGCCGCCGGCCAGCATGATCGGCTTGTGGTAGCCGCGCACTTCGTCGCCGTGAGGCGTGGCGATCGACTGTTCGAAGGTACGGAAGTAGCCGGTCAGGGCCGGACGGCCGAATTCGTTGTTGAACGCGGCGCCGCCCAGCGGGCCTTCGATCATGATGTCCAGGGCGTTGACGATGCGCTCAGGCTTGCCGTACGGCACTTCCCACGGCTGTTCGAAGCCCGGGATCTGCAGGTTCGACACGGTGAAGCCGGTCAGGCCCGCCTTCGGCTTGGCGCCGCGGCCGGTGGCGCCTTCGTCGCGGATCTCGCCGCCGGAGCCGGTGGACGCGCCCGGGAACGGGGCGATCGCGGTCGGGTGGTTGTGGGTCTCGACCTTCATCAGGATGTGCACCGGCTCCTGCACCGCGCCGTAGCGGCGGGTCTCAGGATCGGGGAAGAAGCGGCCGGCCACGCTGCCGACGATCACCGAGGCGTTGTCCTTGTAGGCCGACAGGACGCCTTCGCTGTGCATCTGGTAGGTGTTCTTGATCATGCCGAACAGGCTTTTTTCCTGGCTCTCGCCGTCGATGTCCCAACTGGCGTTGAAGATCTTGTGACGGCAGTGCTCGGAGTTGGCCTGGGCGAACATCATCAGTTCGATGTCGTGCGGGTTGCGCTTGAGGCCGACGAAGGCGTTGACCAGGTAGTCGATCTCGTCTTCGGCCAGGGCCAGGCCCAGCTCGGTGTTGGCTTTCTCCAGCGCGGCGCGGCCGCCGCCGAGGATGTCGACGGCGCTCAGCGGCTTGGGCTCGGCGTGGCTGAACAGACCGGCAGCCTGCTCCAGGTTGCCCAGGACGATCTGGGTCATGCGGTCGTGCAGGGCGTCCGAGATCAGCTGCGCCTCGGCGTCGTTGAACTGGCCGGCCACGTAGAACGCGATGCCGCGCTCCAGGCGCTGGACCTTGCCCAGGCCGCAGTTGCGGGCGATGTCGCTGGCCTTGCTCGACCAGGGCGAGATGGTGCCGAAACGCGGCAGCACCAGGAACAGACGGCCGGTCGGCTCTTGTACCGGAACGCTAGGGCCGTATTTCAGAAGGCGCGCAAGCACCTGCTGTTCGTCGCCGGTCAGGACGCCGGTGACTTCGGCGAAGTGAGCGAATTCAGCATACAGGCCACTGACAGCCGGAACCTTCTGGCTCAGTTGCTCAAGGAGTTTGCTGTGGCGAAAGGCAGAAAGGGCAGGAGCGCCGCGCAGGATCAACATCTTCGGGACAGCCTCGGGAAGGGGTGTGCTTTGAGGCCGTGCATTCTAGCCTAAAACCGCCTCCAACATCACCCGAAACGCTACACACGGTAGCACCCGTGAAAAGCCCGCCGTTCCTGCCTTCGAGGTCAAATTCCGGCATGGCGGGACACGCCCCCACCCATGCTGTAACAAATTGCCGCAAGAGCCCGTTCCCGTGGGGCTGCGGGCGGTTTTCAGGGCTCTATCAGACAACCCTTCGACTGTCGAGATATGGCGCTCACGGTCCTTTGCGTATACTGCGCACATGTTTTTCCCAACGGCTTTGCGTCCGCGATACGCCAAATGGCTGATCGCCACCGGACTCTTCCTGATGCTCAGTGGCTGTGTTGACAAACCCAACACCCTGGAGCGCGTAAAGGAGGACGGCGTGCTGCGGGTCATCACCCGTAACAGCCCCGCCACCTACTTTCAGGATCGCAGCGGTGAAACCGGCTTCGAATACGAGCTGGTGAAGCGCTTCGCCGACGATTTGGGGGTCGAGCTGAAGATCGAGACCGCCGACAACCTCGACGACCTGTTCGACCAGGTCGGCAAGCCCAACGGCCCGGTGCTGGCCGCCGCCGGCCTGGTCAGCAGCGAACAGCGCACCAAGCAGGTGCGGTTCTCCCATCCCTATCTCGAAGTCACCCCGCAGGTCATCTACCGCAACGGCCAATCGCGCCCCACCGAACCGGGCGACCTGGTCGGCAGGAAGATCATGGTGCTCAAGGGCAGCACCCACGCCGAGCAATTGGCCGAGCTGAAGCGCAAGTACCCCGGCATCGAATACGAAGAGTCGGACGCCGTCGAGGTGGTCGATCTGCTGCGCATGGTCGACGAAGGCCAGATCGACCTGACCCTGGTCGACTCCAACGAAGTGGCGATGAACCAGGTGTACTTCACCAACGTGCGCGTGGCCTTCGACCTGGGCGACGCCCGCAGCCAGAGCTGGGCGGTGGCGGCCGGCGAAGACAACAGCCTGCTCAACGAGATCAACGCCTACCTCGACAAGGCCCAGAAGAACGGTACCCTGCAGCGCCTCAAGGACCGCTACTACGGCCACGTCGACGTCCTCGGCTACATGGGCGCCACCACCTTCGCCCAGCACCTGCAGCAGCGCCTGCCCAAATACGAACAGCACTTCAAGACCTACGCCAAGAAAGAGAAGGTCGACTGGCGCCTGCTGGCCGCCATCGGCTACCAGGAATCGCTGTGGCAACCGGCGGTCACCTCCAAGACCGGCGTGCGCGGCCTGATGATGCTGACCCAGAACACGGCCCAGGCCATGGGCGTGTCCAACCGCCTGGATCCCAAGCAAAGCATCATGGGCGGCGCCAAGTACCTGGCCTACATGAAGGACCAGCTCGACGAATCGATCCAGGAACCGGACCGCACCTGGTTCGCCCTGGCGGCCTACAACGTCGGCATCGGCCACCTCGACGACGCGCGCAAGCTGGCCTCCCGCGAGGGCCTGAGCCCGGACAAGTGGCTGGACGTGAAGAAGATGCTGCCGCGCCTGTCGCAGAAGCAGTGGTACAGCAAGACCCGCTACGGCTACGCCCGGGGCGGCGAGCCGGTGCACTTCGTGGCGAACATCCGCCGCTACTACGACATCCTCACCTGGGTGACCCAGCCGCAGCTTGAAGGCACGCAAGTGGCCGAGGGTAACCTGCACGTGCCGGGCATCGACAAGTCCAAGCCGGCGCAGGAACCTGCGCCGCTCTGACCCCAATCTGATGCGACAGCGGCGCCTCGACTGACGCAATCGCCTGCAGGCTGGCTCCCACCTTGTCTTGCTGTCACCGCAGATTCTGCATCCACCCAAGCCCCCTTGTGGGAGCCAGCCTGCTGGCGATAGCAGCCTGTCTTGCGGCTACCGCAGACTCTGCCTCCACCCTAGCCCCCTATGGGAGCCAGCCTGCTGGCGATTGCAGCCACCTTGTCTTGCGGCTACCGCAGACTCTGCCTCCACCCTAGCCCCCTGTGGGAGCCAGCCTGCTGGCGATTGCGGCCAGCGCAAGACAAGGCAGGAACGGCGGTGCTCAGGCCTTGGCGGCAGCCAGGATCAGCGCCTTCATTTCGGACACGGCGGACTTGAAGCCGACGAACAGCGCATGGGCCACCAGCGCATGGCCGATGTTCAGCTCGTTGATGCCCTTGATCGCCGCGACCGCCTCGACGTTGTGGTAGTGCAGGCCGTGGCCGGCGTTGACGATCAGCCCCTGGGCCAGACCGAACGCCACGCCGTCGGCCACGCGCTTGAGCTCCTCGGCCACATCCGCCGGGGTTTCGGCGTCGGCATAGCGTCCGGTGTGCAGTTCGATGGCCGGTGCGCCCACCCGCTTGGAGGCGGCGATCTGCCGCTCGTCGGCGTCGATGAACAGCGACACTTCGCTGCCGATCTTCGACAGGCGCTCCACCGCCGCCTTGATCCGCGCCTCTTGCCCGGCCACATCGAGGCCGCCTTCGGTGGTCAGTTCCTGGCGGGTTTCCGGCACCAGGCAGATGTGCGCCGGACGGATGCGCTCGGCGAACGCCATCATTTCCTCGGTGACGCCCATTTCGAAGTTCATGCGGGTCTGCAGCACGTCCTTGAGCAGCAGCACGTCGCGCTCCTGGATGTGCCGGCGGTCTTCGCGCAGGTGCACGGTGATCCCGTCGGCGCCCGCCTCTTCCGCGTCCAACGCCGCCTTGACCGGATCCGGGTAACGCGTGCCGCGGGCCTGGCGCAGGGTGGCGACGTGGTCGATGTTCACGCCGAGAAGAATGCGATTGCTGGTGGTCACGGATGCGCTCCTGAATTGAGGGATTCGGCGCACAGCATACGGGCTGATCAGGACTTGCGAAACAGCTCGCGGCTGACCAGGGGACGGCCGCCCAGGTGAACGGCCAGGGCCTGGCGCATCAGGCGCTTGGCGGCCGACAGCGCACCGGGCGCCGACCAGTCGGCGTCGGCCATGGCCAGCAGTTCGGTGCCGTTGAACAGCCCCGGCTGCAGCAGGTGCACCTGTTCGAGACCGGCGTCCACCTGCAGGCGGTAGAGCCCGTCCGGGGCGATAGGCTCGCCGTGGATGTCGGTGTTCAGCGCGAAGCCGTAGCCCAGGTCATCCAGCAGGCGCCACTCGAACGAACGCAGCAGCGGCTCCAGCGGCCGGCCTTCGGCCAGGGCCAGCAGCGTGGCGGCGTAGTGATCGAATACCGACGGATGCGGGTCTTCGGCGGGCAGCAGGCGGATCAGCAGCTCGTTGAGATAGAGGCCGCTGAACAGCGCCTCGCCGTTGAGCCAGACGGCGGTGCCGGCGCTCTCCATGCGTCCGACGTTCTTCAGCTCACCGCGCCCGCGGAACTCGACCTCCAGCGGCACGAACGGCCGCGCCAGCGTGCCGGCCTTGCCCCGCGCACCGCGCAGCACCGCCCGCAGCCGGCCTTGCGGCGTGAGGAAATCCACCAGCGCGCTGGTTTCGCGGTAGGCGCGCGAATGCAGGACGTAGGCAGGCTGGGCGGGAGGCGGAGTGTGCGACATGGGGACCTTATGCGAAAACGCGGTTGTTCACATGGCCAAAATCACTGTGGGAGCGAACTCGCCCGCAAATGCAGCGTATCAGTCGACCGACGCTTTGACTGATCCATCGCATCCGCGGGCAAGCCCGCTCCCACAGAAGGGGTTGCGGCGCAGCGCAAGCCCAGGGCTTACAGGTCGCCGTAGCCCAGCGAACGCAGTGCGCGCTCGTCGTCGGACCAGCCGCCCTTCACCTTCACCCACAGGTTGAGCATGACCTTGGAGTCGAACAGCAGCTCCATGTCCTTGCGCGCCTCGGTGCCGATGCGTTTGATGCGCTCGCCCTTGTCGCCGATGATGATTTTCTTCTGGCCGTCGCGCTCGACCAGAATCAGGCCGTGGATGTGCAGGGTCTTGCCCTGCTGCTTGAACTCTTCGATCTCCACGGTGATCTGGTACGGCAGCTCGGCGCCCAGCTGACGCATGATCTTCTCGCGGATCAGCTCGGCGGCGAGGAAACGGCTGCTGCGGTCGGTGATCTGGTCTTCCGGGAAGAAGTGATCGTTTTCCGGGAGGTGGTCGGCGATGACCTTTTCCAGCGCGTCGAGGTTGTGCCCGTGCTGCGCCGAGATCGGGATGATCTGCGCATTCGGCAGCTGTTCCTGCAGCCAGGACAGGTGCGGCATCAGCTCGGCCTTGTCCTCGATGCGGTCGGTCTTGTTCAGCGCGACGATCAGGGGGCCGGTCACGAACTGCACGCGTTCGAGCACCATCTGGTCCTCTTCGGTCCACTTGGTGCGGTCGACCACGAAGATCACCACGTCGACGTCTTTCAACGCCGCCGAGGCGGTCTTGTTCATGTAGCGGTTCAGGGCCTTTTCGCCGCCCTTGTGCATGCCGGGGGTGTCGACGTAGATCGCCTGCACGTCACCCTCGGTCTTGATGCCGAGCATGTTGTGGCGGGTGGTCTGCGGCTTGCGCGAGGTGATCGCCAGCTTCTGGCCGAGGATGTGGTTGAGCAGCGTGGACTTGCCCACGTTGGGGCGGCCGACGATGGCGACATAGCCACAGCGTGTTGCGGTTGATTCAGTCATTGCCATTCTCCACGCCCAGGGCGATCAGTGCGGCGGCGGCGGCCACCTGTTCGGCGATCCGGCGGCTCACGCCTTGCCCGCGGCTCTTTTCGTTCAACAGGACAACTTCGCACTCGACGAAGAAGGTTCGGCAGTGCGGCTCGCCCTGGATGTCCACCACCTCGTAGCGCGGCAGTTCGCAGCTGCGCGACTGCAGGAATTCCTGCAGACGGGTCTTGGGATCCTTGTTGGTGTCCACCAGCGTCAGGCCCTCGAACTCGCCGGCCAGCCAGGCCAGCACGCGCTCGCGGGCCGTTTCCATGCCGGCGTCGAGGTAGATCGCGCCGATCAGGGCTTCGAGGGCGTCGGCCAGGATCGATTCGCGGCGGAACCCGCCGCTCTTCAGCTCGCCGGAGCCCAGGCGCAGGTAGTCGCCCAGGTCGAAGCCACGGGCCAGCACGGCCAGGGTCTCGCCCTTCACCAGCCGGGCGCGAAGACGCGACAGCTGGCCTTCACGGGCCAGCGGGAAGCGCTCGAACAGCGCCTCGCCTGCGACGAAGTTGAGGATCGCATCGCCGAGGAATTCCAGACGCTCGTTGTTGCGTCCGGCAAAGCTGCGGTGCGTGAGGGCCAGGACCATCAGTTCCTGGTCCTTGAAGGTGTATCCGAGCTTGCGCTCCAGACGGCTCAAAGAAACGCTCACGGTTTACCCACGCTGAGTTCGTGGCTGGACTCCACCGCCATCGCCGGATTGCGGCGCAGGCCTGGAACAATTAACGCTGTGTTCAAATATAACGTCCTGACTATCGTTGGCTTCATGCCCCGGGCCGATTGTGCCGGCGCCAGAAATGCATTCGGCGCTGTGGTCAACAGCGCCGTGTGTGATTACTTGATCAGGCCGACCCGCGAGAAGTTCGGCAGGTGGCTGAGTTTCGGTTCCGGCCAGCTCATCCAGACCGCGAAGGCCTTGCCGACGATGTTGCGGTCGGGGACCATGCCCAGGAGATCCTTCGGAATGCTCGGATCGTCCCAGTAGCGGCTGTCGTTGGAGTTGTCGCGGTTGTCGCCCATCATGAAGTAGTGCCCGGCCGGCACGGTCCACGAACGGTCCGGCGTGGCGCGGTAACGGCTCATTTCCTTGCGGATCAGGTGCTCGGCGGCACCGAGCTTTTCCTTGTACAGCTCGGCGCTGCCCAGGGTGCCCGGCTCGGAGCCGACCAGTTGCTCGGCCACCGACTCGCCGTTGACGAACAGGCGCTTGTCGGCGGTGTAGCGCACCGTGTCGCCCGGCAGGCCGACCACACGCTTGATGTAGTTGACGTTCGGGTCGCTCGGGTAGCGGAACACCATCACATCGCCCCGCTGCGGGTCGCCGACCTCGATGACCTTCTTGTCGATCACCGGCAGGCGGATGCCGTAGGAGAACTTGTTCACCAGGATGAAGTCGCCGACGTCCAGGGTCGGTTTCATCGAGCCGGACGGGATCTGGAACGGTTCCACCAGGAACGAACGCAGCACCAGCACGATGAACAGCACCGGAAAGAACGACTTGCCGTACTCGACCAGCAGCGGCTCCTTGTTCAGCTTCTCCAGCACCACACCGTCAGGCTGGCTGACGCTGCCCTGGTAGGAAGCGATGGCAGCACGCCGACGCGGTGCCAGGATCAACAGATCGAGCAACGCCAACAGGCCGCAGACGAACACGGCGATGACCAGCAACAGCGGGAAATTTAGTGACATAGGACCTGATTATTCCAACCTGAGCACGGCGAGGAAGGCATCCTGCGGAATCTCCACGTTGCCGACCTGTTTCATGCGTTTCTTACCGGCCTTCTGCTTCTCCAGCAGCTTCTTCTTACGGCTCACGTCACCGCCGTAGCATTTGGCCAATACGTTCTTCCTGAGTGCCTTGACGGTTGTCCGGGCAACGATCTGGCCGCCAATGGCGGCCTGGATGGCCACGTCGAACATCTGCCGCGGGATCAGCTCTTTCATCTTCTCGGTCAACTGGCGACCTTTGAAGTGCGAATTGTCACGGTGCACGATCAGCGCCAGGGCGTCGACCTTGTCGCCGTTGATCAGCACGTCCAGCTTCACCAGATTAGCCGATTGGTAACGATCGAAATGGTAGTCCAGCGAAGCATAGCCGCGGCTGGTGGATTTCAGGCGGTCGAAGAAGTCGAGCACCACTTCGTTCATCGGCAGGTCGTAGGTCACTTGCACCTGGTTGCCGAGGAACAGCATGTCGACCTGCACGCCGCGCTTTTCGATGCACAGGGTGATGACGTTGCCCAGGTGCTCCTGCGGCACCAGGATGTTGGCCCGCACGATCGGCTCGCGCATGTCTTCGATGGCCGAGACGTCCGGCAGCTTCGACGGGTTGTCGACGTAGATCGTTTCGCCGGTCTTGAGCACCAGCTCGAAGATCACCGTCGGCGCCGTGGTGATCAGGTCCAGGTCGTATTCGCGCTCCAGGCGCTCCTGGATGATCTCCATGTGCAGCATGCCGAGGAAGCCGCAACGGAAGCCGAAGCCCAGGGCGTCGGAGCTTTCCGGGGTGTACTGCAGCGACGAGTCGTTGAGGGTCAGCTTCTGCAGCGCTTCGCGGAAATCCTCGAAATCGTCGGAGCTGACCGGGAACAGACCGGCGTAGACCTGCGGCTGGATGCGCTTGAAGCCCGGCAGCACTTCGACGTCCGGGGTCGAGCTGAGGGTCAGGGTGTCGCCGACCGGGGCACCGTGGATGTCCTTGATGCTGGCGATGATGAAGCCCACTTCGCCGGCCTTAAGGTCCGCGGTGGCGGTGTGTTTCGGGTTGAACACGCCGACGCTGTCGACCAGGTGCACCTTGCCGGTGGATTTCACCAGGATCTTGTCGCCCTTCTTCACGCGGCCGTGACGCACGCGCACCAGGGAGACGACGCCCAGGTAGTTGTCGAACCAGGAGTCGATGATCAGCGCCTGCAGCGGCGCGTCGATCTCGCCGGTCGGCGCAGGGATGGTGTTCACCAGGCGTTCGAGCACGTCGTCGACGCCCAGGCCGGTCTTGGCGCTGCAGGTGACGGCGTCGGTGGCGTCGATGCCGATGATCTTCTCGATCTCGTCCTTCACGCGCTCAGGCTCGGCCTGCGGCAGGTCGATCTTGTTCAGGACCGGCATGACCTCCAGGCCCTGCTCGATGGCGGTGTAGCAGTTGGCCACGGACTGGGCCTCGACGCCTTGGCCGGCGTCGACCACCAGCAGCGCGCCTTCGCAGGCCGCCAGGGAACGGCTGACTTCGTAGGTGAAGTCGACGTGGCCCGGGGTGTCGATGAAGTTCAGCTGATAGGTGACGCCGTCTTTGGCCTTGTAGTACAGGGTGACGCTGTGGGCCTTGATGGTGATCCCGCGCTCACGCTCCAGATCCATGGAATCCAGCACCTGGGCTTCCATTTCGCGGTCGGCCAGGCCGCCGCACATCTGGATGAAACGATCGGCCAGCGTCGACTTGCCATGGTCAATGTGGGCGATGATGGAGAAATTGCGGATATGACTCAAATCACTCACGGATCAACACTCAAAAAGGCTGCAGGCTTGGCCCGCCGAAAAATAGCCGGGAATTGTACCTGATACACGGCGCAAGCGTCACGTTCGCCTGTCACCCCGATTGCATGCAAAAACGCCCCGGTCTGTCGACCGGGGCGTCCTCTTGGCTAAAGCGCGGATGAAACCTCGTTCATCAACCGGCCCGACGCAGCAGCCAGACGCCCGCCAGGGCACACACGCCCGCCGGCACCAGCACCGCGAACAGCGGCGAGAAACCGAACACCAGGCTCGACGGGCCCAGCAGGTCCTGCACGATGCGGAAGGTGAAGCCCACCAGCACGCCGGTGAACACCCGCTGACCGAGGGTCACCGAACGCAGCGGGCCGAAAATGAACGAGATCGCCATCAGCACCAGCGCGGCGGTGACCAGCGGCTGCAAGACCTTGACCCAGAACGCCAGCCAGTAACGGCCGTTGCTCAGCCCCTGCTCGGCCAGGTAGTGGATGTAGCCCCACAGGCCGGAGATCGACAGCGATTCCGGCGCCATGACCACGGTGCTCAGCAGTTGCGGGCTCAGGGACACGTCCCAGCGTTCGGTCGGCGTGTTGACGACTTCGGTGCTGCGCTCGTGGAACAGCGTGGTGGTCACGTCGGTGAGCTGCCAGTGGTCGCCGTCGAAATCCGCACGCTTGGCGAAGCTGGAGCTGAGCAGGTGGCGCTCCTTGTCGAAGTGGTAGCGCGTCACGCCATACAGCAGACCGTTCGGCTGCACGGCGTTGATGTGGATGAACTCATCCCCCTGACGGTGCCACATGCCGTGCTTGGCGCTCTGCGCGTCGCCGCTGCCCTGGGCCAGGGAACGGTTGGCCTGGGCCATGCTTTCGGTGGCCGGCGCGACGTACTCGCCGATCAGCACGCCGGCCAGCATCAGCACCAGCATCGGCTTCATGACCGCCCAGACGATGCGCCCGATGGACACGCCCGCCGCCCGCATCACGGTCAGCTCGCTGCTGCTGGCCAGGCTGCCCAGACCGATCAGGCAGCCGATCAGCGCCGCCATCGGCAGCATGTCGTAGAGCCGGCGCGGTGCGGTCAGCAGCACGAAGCTGAGCACGTCGACCAAGGTGTAGGTGTCGGTGACGTCGCTCATCTCATCGATGAACGCGAACAGGGTGGCCAGGCCGAGGATGATCGCCAGCACCGCGATGATCGCGATGAACACGCTGCTGCCGATGTAGCGGTCGAGCTTAACCACGGGCCACCTCCAGCGCAGCGGCGCGGCGGCTGGCCAGCTTCAGGCGCAGCGGCTCCCAGTACAGCAGGCCGAGGCCGATGATCAGGAAGATGGCATGCACCCACCACAGGCCGAGGGCCGGCGGGATCTTGCCTTTTTCGAGGGCGCCGCGGGCGGCGATCAGGATGGTCAGGTAAGCCATATAAAGGAGGATCGCCGGCAGCAGCTTGAGGAAACGCCCTTGACGCGGGTTGACCCGCGACAGCGGCACCGCCATCAGGGTGACGATGAACACCAGCAGCGGCAGCGACAGGCGCCATTGCAGTTCGGTGCGCGAACGGATGTCGTCGCTGCCCAGCAGGCTCGAGGTCGGCATCGCGTCACGGTCGGTGACCTCTTCGCTGACGTCGGGCTTGGGCAGCAGCACGCCGTAGGTTTCGTAGTGGATGGCGCGGTAGTCGGCCTGGCCCGGGCTGCCGTCGTAGCGGTAGCCGTTGTCGAGGATCAGGTAGCGGTTGCCGTCCGGGCGGATTTCCTGACGGCCCTTTTCGGCCACCAGCACGGAAATCCCGCGGTCCTTCTGGTTGGCGCCGAGGTTCTTCTGCGAGATGAACACGCTGCCGAGGTTGACCCGGTCGTCGCTCAGGGTTTCGGTGTAGGTCACCCGGGTGCCGTCGCGCAGCGCCTGGAAGCGGCCCGGCTCAAGGGTGTCGAACTCGGTCAGGGCGTCCTGCTTGTTCAGCAGCAGCTGGAACTGGTTGGCGCCCTGGGGAGCCAGGCTCAGGCTCAGCCATGCGACCACCAGCGCCACCAGCGCCGCCGGGAACAGGGTCATGCGCAGCAGGCGCTGCTGGCTCATGCCGGTGGCCGACAGCACGGTCATTTCGCTTTCCAGGTACAGCCGGCCGTAGGCCAGCAGGATCCCCAGGAACAGGCCCAGCGGCAGGATCAGCTGCAAAAAGCCCGGCAGACGGAAGCCCATGATCAGGAACAGCGATCCCGGATCGAGCTGGCCGGCGGCGGCCTGGGCAAGGTATTTGATGAAGCGCCCGCTCATGATGATGACCAGCAGCACGGCGCTCACCGCACTCAGGGTCAACAGGACTTCGCGGGACAGATAACGGAAGACGATCAAACCAGACACTCCAGGGTTGTCAGGCTAAGGCGGCCGAACAAGCGAACGTATCGGGCGGCCCGCCAGGCAGAGCCGCCGAAAAAAGATGCGGCATTATCCTGTGATTGGGCGCGCCTGTCACTGCGCGCACTCACGCAAGCGCGCAATCGGTTGAAGATTGCGTCCGCCGAGGGTTGTCAGGCGAAGGGAGCGAGGTTCAAACTGCCGCCTTCGCCGCAGGCACAGGCCTGCGCCCTTTCTATCCGAAAGGCAGGCGGCTGCGGACATCGCCGGACGCCTGCATGTTGACCATTCATTCAGGGATCCAGACATGGAACTGGTTGTAAAAAGCGTTAGCCCGGAAACGTTGAAAACCGCCACCCTGGTGGTTGCCGTCGGCGAAGGCCGCAAACTCGGCGTCGCCGCCCGGCAGGTCGACGAACTGAGCGGCGGCGCCATCAGCGCCGTCCTCAAGCGCGGCGACCTGGCCGGCAAGGTCGGCCAGAGCCTGCTGCTGCACAGCCTGCCGAACCTGAAGGCCGAGCGCGTGCTTCTGGTGGGCGTGGGCAAGGACGAAGAACTGGGCGACCGCCCGTTCCGCAAGACCGTCGCCGGCATCCTCAACACCCTCAAGGGCCTGGGCGGCAGCGACGCCGCGCTGGCGCTGGACGAAATCATCGTCAAGGGCCGTGACAGCTACGGCAAGACCCGCCTGCTGGCCGAGACCCTGATCGACGGCGGCTACACCTTCGACCAGTTCAAGAGCCAGAAGGCCGAGCCGCGCGCACTCAAGAAAATCACCCTGCTGACCATCAAGGCCGCCCAGGCCGAAGTGCAGCGCGCCGTGACCCACGCCACCGCGATCGCCAACGGCATGGCGTTCACCCGTACCCTGGGCAACCTGCCGCCGAACGTCTGCCACCCGGTGTACATGGGCGAACAGGCCAAGAGCCTGGGCAAGGAGTTCAAGGACCTGAAAGTCGAAGTCCTCGACGAGAAGAAGATCAAGGCGCTGGGCATGGGCTCGTTCTACGCCGTCGGCCAGGGCAGCGCCCAGCCGCCGCGCCTGATCGTCATGCAGTACAACGGCGGCAAGAAGTCCGAGAAGCCGTATGCGCTGGTGGGCAAGGGCATCACCTTCGACACCGGCGGCATCAGCCTGAAGCCGGGCGCCGGCATGGACGAGATGAAGTTCGACATGGGCGGCGCCGCCAGCGTGTTCGGCACCCTGCGCGCCGTGCTTGAGCTCAAGCTGCCGATCAACCTGGTGTGCATCCTGGCCTGCGCCGAGAACATGCCGAGCGGCACCGCCTCGCGTCCGGGCGACATCGTCACCACCATGAGCGGCCAGACCGTGGAGATCCTCAACACCGACGCCGAAGGCCGCCTGGTGCTGTGCGACGCCCTCACCTACGCCGAGCGCTTCAAGCCGCAGGCGGTGATCGACATCGCCACCCTGACCGGCGCCTGCGTGGTCGCCCTCGGCGCCCACACCTCGGGCCTCTTGGGCAACAACGACGAGTTGATCGGGCAACTGCTGAGCGCCGGCCAGGCCGCCGACGACCGCGCCTGGCAACTGCCGCTGTTCGACGAGTACCAGGAGCAGTTGGACAGCCCGTTCGCCGACATCGCCAACATCGGCGGGCCGAAGGCCGGCACCATCACCGCCGCGTGCTTCCTGTCGCGCTTCACCAAGAACCTGAACTGGGCGCACCTGGACATTGCCGGCACCGCCTGGACCAGCGGCGGCAAGGACAAGGGCGCCACCGGCCGTCCGGTGCCTCTGCTGACCCAGTACCTGCTGGACCGCGCCAAGGCCTGAAACCGATGACGCAAAGCGGCGTCCCTGCACCGGGACGCCGCCCTGCGCTCAGGAACCGCAATGACCAAAGTCGACTTCTATATCCTGCCCAGCGCCGATCCCTCGGCCCGCCTGGACTTCGCCTGCAAGCTCACCGAAAAGGCCTGGCGCATGGGCCACCGCATCTACCTGCATTGCAGCGATGCCGCCCAGCGCGATGACCTCGACGCGCGCCTCTGGGCGTTCAAGGGCGAAACCTTCGTGCCCCACGGCCCCGCCGACAGCGAACCGGACGGCGCGATCGTGCTGGGGCTGGGCGACGACTGCGGCCAACACCAGGACTTGCTCGTCAACCTGGACCTGAAAGTCCCGGCCTTCGCCGCCCGCTTCGCCCGCGTGGCGGAAGTGGTGGTGGAGGATCCGGCGATCCGCCAGGCCGCGCGGGAGAGTTTCCGCTTCTACCGCGAACAGGGCTATCCTCTGCAAGACCACCGTTTACAGCGACTCTGAGTACGCCGATGGACACTCCAAAACCGCTGCAAAAGCCTGCGCACCTGCTGGACGACCTGGAGTCGATCCGTCAGTTGCTCGGCGACGACAACCTGCAGCCGCCGCTGCTGACCGAGACGGTCACCGAAAGCGCACAGGAACAGATTCCGATGCTGTTCGAGGCCGTGGCCCCTGCGCCTGAAGCCATCGAGCCGCCACCCGCTCCAACGCCGGCTCCGGCGCCAACCCCAGCGCCCGCTGCTCCGGCCGCCCCCGCCGCCAAGGGGCCGGACGCCCTGCTGCACCTGGACAGAGAACTGCGCGCCGCCGCGCAGCTGATCATGCAGGACGTGATCGACGACTTCGCCCCGCACATCGAAACCGAAATCAAGCGCCGCCTCGAGGCGCGGATGGAACGGCTGCTCAACCAGTACGAATGACCGCCACCCTGTGGGAGCCAGCCTGCTGGCGATAGCATCGCCTCGGGCTTCCCGAAAACCTCAGTGCCAGCATCGCCGGCAGACCCGCTCCTACATTTTGCCCCGCCGCTCCCCGGCCCCGCTCGCCCTGCGCCCCTCGCCCCGCTATACTTCCCGGCTTTTCCTGAATAAATGCCAATAGGGTCCCGCCGCGCATGGATAAGACCTACCAGCCGCACGCCATTGAAACTTCCTGGTACAACACCTGGGAGTCCGAGAACTACTTCGCCCCGCAAGGCGCGGGCGACTCCTACACCATCATGATCCCGCCGCCGAACGTCACCGGCAGCCTGCACATGGGTCATGGCTTCAACAACGCGATCATGGACGCCCTGATCCGTTTCCGCCGCATGCAGGGCCGCAACACCCTGTGGCAACCGGGCACCGACCACGCCGGCATCGCCACCCAGATGCTGGTGGAGCGCCAGCTCGAAGCCACCGGCCAGAACCGCCACGACCTGGGCCGCGAGAAATTCCTGGAGAAGGTCTGGGAATGGAAGGAGCAGTCCGGCGGCAACATCAGCCGGCAGATCCGCCGCCTGGGCTCGTCCGTGGACTGGAGCCGCGAGCGCTTCACCATGGATGACGGCCTCTCGGAAGCGGTCAAGGAAGCGTTCGTGCGCCTGCACGAAGACGGCCTGATCTACCGCGGCAAGCGCCTGGTCAACTGGGACACCAAGCTGCACACGGCGATCTCCGACCTCGAAGTGGAGAACCACGACGAGAAAGGCTTCCTGTGGAACCTGAAATACCCGCTGGCCGACGGCGCGAAGACCGCTGAAGGCAATGACTTCCTGATCGTCGCCACCACCCGTCCGGAAACCATGCTCGGCGACTCCGCCGTGGCCGTGAACCCGAACGACGAGCGCTACAAGGCCCTGATCGGCAAGTTCGTCGAGCTGCCGCTGGTCGGCCGCCGCATCCCGATCATCGCCGACGACTACTGCGACCCCGAGTTCGGCACCGGCTGCGTGAAGATCACCCCGGCCCACGACTTCAACGACTACGAAGTCGGCAAGCGCCACAACCTGCCGCTGCTCAACATCTTCGACAAGAACGCCCACGTGCTGCCGGCAGCCCAGGCGTTCAACCTCGACGGCACCCTGAACGAGACCGTCGACGGCAAGATCCCGGCCGAATACGCCGGCCTTGAGCGCTTCGAGGCGCGCAAGCAGATCGTCGCCGCGTTCGACGCCGCCGGCCTGCTGGTCAGCGTCGACGACCACAACCTGAAAGTGCCGAAGGGCGACCGCTCCGGCACCGTCATCGAGCCGTGGCTGACCGACCAGTGGTACGTCTCCACCAAGCCTCTGGCCGAGCCGGCGATCGCCGCCGTGGAAGACGGCCGCATCCAGTTCGTGCCCAAGCAGTACGAAAACATGTACTTCTCGTGGATGCGCGACATCCAGGACTGGTGCATCAGCCGTCAGCTGTGGTGGGGCCACCGGATCCCGGCCTGGTACGACGAGTCGGGCAAGGTCTACGTGGGCCGCGACGAAGCCGAGGTCCGCGCCAAGCACAACCTGGGCGCCGACGTCGCGCTGCAGCAGGACAACGACGTGCTGGACACCTGGTTCAGCTCGGGCCTGTGGACGTTCTCCACCCTGGGCTGGCCGGAGAAGACCGAGTTCCTGAAGAAATTCCACTCCACCGACGTGCTGGTCACCGGCTTCGACATCATCTTCTTCTGGGTCGCCCGGATGATCATGCTGACGATGCACCTGATCAAGAACGAGGACGGCACGCCGCAGGTTCCGTTCAAGACCGTGTACGTGCACGGCCTGGTGCGTGACGGCCAGGGCCAGAAGATGTCCAAGTCCAAGGGCAACGTCCTGGATCCTCTGGATATCATCGACGGCATCGAGCTCGAAGCCCTGGTGCAGAAGCGCACCTCCGGCATGATGCAGCCCAAGCTCGCCAAGAAGATCGAGAAGCAGACCCGCGACGAGTTCGCCGACGGCATCGCCAGCTACGGCACCGACGCCCTGCGCTTCACCTTCTGCTCGCTGGCCTCCACCGGCCGCGACATTAAGTTCGACATGGGCCGCGTCGAGGGCTACCGCAACTTCTGCAACAAGATCTGGAACGCCGCACGCTACGTGCTGGACAAGGGCGAAGACTGCGGCCAGAACGGCGAAGCCTACGAACTGTCGCTGGCCGACCGCTGGATCATCTCGCAGCTGCAGCGCACCGAAGCCGAAGTGACCCGCCAGCTGGACCAGTTCCGTTTCGACCTCGCGGCGCAAGCGCTGTACGAGTTCATCTGGAACCAGTACTGCGACTGGTACCTGGAGCTGTCCAAGCCTGTGCTGTGGGACGAGAACGCGCCGGTCGAGCGCCAGCGCGGCACACGCCGCACCCTGGTGCGCGTGCTGGAAGTGGCCCTGCGCCTGGCCCACCCGTTCATGCCGTTCATCACCGAAGAGATCTGGCAGCGCATCGCGCCGCTGGCCGGCATCCAGGGCAAGACCATCATGCTGCAGGCTTGGCCGGTGGCCAACGAAGCGCGCATCGATGCGGCGGCCGAAGACGACATCGAATGGCTCAAGGGCCTGATGCTCGGCACCCGCAACATCCGCGGCGAGATGAACATCGGCCCGGGCAAGCCGCTGCCGATCTACCTGAAGAACGTCAGCGCCGAAGACCAGCGCCGCCTGATCGAGAACGAAGCGCTGCTCAAGAAGCTGGCGCGCCTGGAATCGATCACCGTGCTGGCCGAAGGCGAAGAGGCGCCGCTGTCCGCCACCGCGCTGGTGGGCGAGATGGAAGTGCTGGTGCCGATGGCCGGCCTGATCGACAAGGACGCTGAACTGGCGCGCCTGGACAAGGAAATCCTGCGCCTGCAAGGCGAAGTCCAGCGCGTGGGCGGCAAGCTGTCCAACGCCGGTTTCGTCGACAAGGCCCCGGCCGAAGTCATCGAGAAGGAACGCGCCAAGCTGGCCGAGGCCGAACAGGCCCTGGGCAAGCTGGCCGAGCAGCACGCGCGGATCGCCAGCCTGTAACGGCAGACCGCACCGAAAAAGGGAGGCCCGCAACGGCCTCCCTTTTTTTCGCCTGCTCGTTATCTGACTGCCAATGAATATCCCTGTGGGAGCGGGCTTGCCCGCGAATGCGGTGTGTCAGCCATCAACTGCGTGACTGACACTCCCTCTTCGCGGGCAAGCCCGCTCCCACAGAGGATTTGTGTTGCCTCGGGATTGGGTTCACACCCTCCGGATATGGGACAATGCCCACCACTTTCAGCCTTATCCGAATCGATTTCGCCCATGACCGCTCCACGTCCACCCAAGCCAGCGCGCAAGAAGCCTGAAGCCAAGCCACCGGCCGCCAACGGCGCGCCCAAGGAAAAGGCCAGCCTGCACCCGCGCAACCGCCACCAGGGCCGCTACGACTTTCCGGCGCTGATCAAGAGCACGCCGGAGCTGGCGAAGTTCGTGATCATCAACCCGTACGGCAAGGAAAGCATCGACTTCGCCAGCCCCGACGCGGTGCGGGTGTTCAACCGGGCGCTGCTCAAGTCGTTCTACGGCATCGCCCATTGGGACATTCCCGCCGATTTCCTCTGCCCGCCGGTGCCGGGGCGCGCCGACTACGTGCATTTCCTCGCCGACCTGCTGGCCGAAGGCAATGACGGCACGATCCCCCGCGGCGCCTCGGTGAAGGTGCTGGACGTGGGCGTGGGCGCCAACTGCATTTATCCGCTGATCGGCCACAGCGACTATCGCTGGCACTTCACCGGCTCGGACATCAACGCCACCGCCCTCGGCGCTGCCCGGGCGATCATCCAGGCCAATGGCCTGGCCAAGGCGATCCAGGTCCGCCCGCAGGCCAACCCGAAGCACATCCTGGCGGGCCTGCTGGCGGCCGACGAACGCTTCGAGCTGACGATGTGCAACCCGCCCTTCCACGCCTCCATCGAGGAAGCCACCCGCGGCAGCTCGCGCAAATGGCGGGCGCTGGGCAAGGCCGATCCGAAGCGCAAACTGCCGGTGCTGAACTTCGGCGGCCAGGCGGCGGAACTGTGGTGCGAGGGCGGCGAGGCGCGTTTCGTCACCCAACTGATCAGCGAGAGCGCCCAGGTGGCGCAGCAGGTCCTGTGGTTCAGCACGCTGGTGTCGAAGGCGTCGAACCTGCCGGCGGTGCAAGCGGCGCTGAACAAGGCCGGCGCCCTGCAAAGCCGGGTGGTGGAAATGGGCCAGGGGCAGAAGCAGAGCCGCTTCGTCGCCTGGACGTTCCTGACCCATGAGCAGCATCAGGCCTGGCGCCGGGCGCGCTGGAGCCAGGCCCCGGCGCACTAGCGCTTTTGCGCCGCCCACAAAAAAACCGTGCCCGGATCGCTCCGGCGCACGGTTTTTTTTATCGCTGCGTCTTACTTGTTCACAGCGTCGGTCAGGCCTTTGGCCACAACCAGCTTGATCACTTTCTTGGCAGGGATTTCGATGGCTGCGCCAGTCGACGGGTTACGGCCGGTACGGGCAGGACGCTCGGTCACTTTCAGCTTGCCGATGCCTGGCAAGGTGATTTCGCCGCCGTTTTCCAGCTGATCGGCAACGATTTGGCCCAGCTGGTCCAGAGCGTTGCGCGCGGTGGTTTTCGGCGCGTCGATAGCTTCGGCGATGTCGGCGATCAGTTGGTCTTTAGTAAGAGCCATTTGGTGTTCCTTCCCTATCAAATTCATATGGATTGCAGAGTGCAGTGTCAGCCATCGAGCCCGATCTTCTGGATCCGGCACCCTCGGCGATAACCACGACGAGTCGGGGTTATAGATGCCGAAATCAAGGTTTGGTTCGACCTGACAAAAGCTGAATGCATGCTTGTCGCGGTGACTTCGCGAAAGACCGGGCAAAACTAGCACAGAGACAAGGAAATATCCGCCTCTAGCTAGCCAAATGGTCAGGTTTATTGCGCTAAATCGGTAAAAAAATGCATAAGGGTCGTCCGATGGCCCGGTTTTACCCTGCACCCCGCGCCAAAAGCGGCGGTTGGGGTACACTGGGCGCTTTTTCGGGGGCGCCCGCCCGCCTCCCCTCCAACAGCCGAGAAGCCCATGCCGATCCGTCACTGCATCGTCCACCTGATCGACAAAAAACCCGACGGCACCCCCGCGGTCCTGCATGCCCGCGACTCCGAACTGGCGGAGTCCGCGGCCATCGAGAACATGCTCGCCGACCTCAACGAAAGCTACAACGCCAAGCAAGGCAAGGCCTGGGGTCTGTTCCATCCGGAGTCCGGGGCGTTTCCGTTCAGCGGCTGGCTGAAGGAGTACCTCGACGGCGGCCAGGACTTCACCGCATTCAGCCGGGTGGCGGTGGAGCACCTGCAGAAGCTGATGGAAGAATCCAACCTGTCGGTGGGCGGCCACGTGCTGTTCGCCCACTACCAGCAAGGCATGACCGACTACCTGGCCATCGCCCTGCTGCACCACAGCGAAGGCGTGGCGGTGACCGACGAGCTGGACGTGACCCCCTCGCGCCACCTCGACCTGGGCCAATTGCACCTGGCGGCGCGGATCAACGTCTCCGAGTGGCAAAACAACAAGCAGTCCAAGCAGTACATCTCGTTCATCAAGGGCAAGAACGGCAAGAAGGTGTCGGAATACTTCCGCGACTTCATCGGCTGCCAGGAAGGCGTCGACGGTCCGGGCGAGACCCGCACCCTGCTCAAGGCCTTCAGCGACTTCGTCGAAAGCGAAGACCTGCCCGAAGACTCCGCCCGCGAGAAGACCAAGGCCCTGGTGGACTACGCCAGCAGCCAGGCCAAGCTCGGCGAGCCGGTGGGCCTTGAGGAACTCTCGGAGCTGATCGACGAAGACCGTCCGAAGGCGTTCTACGACCACATCCGCAACAAGGACTACGGCCTGTCGCCGGAGATCCCGGCGGACAAGCGCACCCTCAACCAGTTCCGCCGCTTCACCGGCCGCGCCGAAGGCCTGTCGATCAGCTTCGAGGCTCACCTGCTGGGCTCCAAGATCGAGTACGACGAAGAAGCGGGCACCCTGGTGATCAAGGGCCTGCCGACCTCGCTCACCGATCAGTTGAAGCGGCGCAACTGATGCTCGGCAATGTGCTGAAGAAAGTCCTGCTGGTGCTGCTGGTGGTCGTGGCCTACCAGAACTGGGGCAAGATCGAGCGGGTGTTCAACCCGTCGCAGATGCTCCCGGAGCAGGTTCGCGCCAACGCCCGGGTCGTGCTCTATTCCACCGACTGGTGCGGCTACTGCAAGCAGACCAAACGTTTTCTCGACGGCAAGGGCATTGCGTTCACGGAGTTCGACATCGAGAAGGACGCCGAGGCGCGCAAGGCCTATGAAGCCTTGGGCGGGCGCGGGATTCCGCTGATCGACGTCAACGGCACGCTGATCCGCGGCTTCGACCCGGACGAAATCCTCGCCGCCCTGAAGTAGACAGACAGGTGGGAGCCAGCCTGCTGGCGATGACGTCAGCCGAGGCGCCTCAGGGCGGTCAAGGCAGCCGCTCCCGCACCGGGAACCTCAGCGGGCCTCGATGCGGAACCCCAACCGCGGAAAGTGCACATGCACCACCCCGGCCCGTGCGTCTTCGCGGCGCAGGATCAGTTCTTCGAGGCCGGCGAACACCAACTCCCCTTCCACCGGATCCACCCCGTAATCCGTCGCGGCAATCGCCACCCGCTGTCCGGCCACGAATCCGTTCGGATCGGCGAACGCCTCATCCGGCAACGCAGCCGGCGTTGCATTGCGCGCGACCTCCAGCGCCTCGTCGGCGCTCATCTCGCTCGCCGCGCCGTGACCGAAGCCCAGCACCCGCCCCAACCATGCGGCCACAGCCGGATAGGCGTCCACCAGCGGCGCCGTCACATGCGTAGCCTTGAGGAACCACAGCGGATGCGCCAGGGCGAAGTCCGCTACCGACGGTTCGCCGAACAGGAAGTCGCCCTGTTCGCGCTGCAATTGCTGCTCCAGGCGCGCCATGAGGGTCGGCCACTGATGCTTGGCCTGCTCGGCAGGCAGTCTCGCCGCGCTGCCGCCGCTGAACAGCCCGGCCCGGTCGGCCATGAACGCCTTGATCGCCTCCGGCGGCAACTTGCCGAAGCGCGCCGCCACCGACTCCGGCTGGAACACCAGGCTGACCGCATGCGGAAACACCACCGAATCGGCCCACGCGGCGAACCCGGCGACGACCATTTCCTGCCCCTCGGGGAAAAACGCCGGCAAGGCCTTTTCCTGCTCCAGGCGCCGGGCGATCAGGGCGGTGTCGCAATAGATGTCCGCACCGACCTGCAGCACCGGCGTCTTGCGGTAGCCGCCGGTGAGCGCGGTCAGGTCCGGCTTGGGCATCACCGGCGAGATGTGCACCGAACGCCAGGACAATCCCTTGAAACCCAAGAGCAGCCGGGCCTTTTCGGCGAATGGGGACGCGGGGTAATGGTGAAGGATCAACTCGGACATGCTCGGCTCCGCCGCACAGTAGGTGAATCCGCAGCTTAGCCTGCATTTGGATGGCAGCCTACGGATGCGGGCGACGGGAACCGATCAGTCAGATTGATAAGACGCCACCAGGCATTCCTTGGCGCTTTTCCTGAGTTTCTTGATCAGCCGCTCCTGGCGCAGCGCATCGCCCTTGTCCCGGCAGCGCTCGGTGTAGACCAGCGCCATCGCCGGGCTGGACAGGAAGAACCGCGCGCCCTTGCCGCTCTGGTGCTTGGCGAAGCGGCGCACGGGATCGTCGCTGATCCCGCAGTACAGCGAACCGTTGGCCGCGCGGACGAGGTAGACGAACCAGGCCTTGGCCGCAGGCGCATCGGTGTCGACAGGGTTTTCGCTCAAGGTGGTCACGGGGCGGTCGCAGGCGTGTGGGAAACAGCCCGCGATCTTATCAGCGACCGGCCTGGAATGCCTTCAGCCCTTTGAGCGCCTGCGCGCGCACGGCGTTGGCCACCAGCGGCGTCCAGCCCAGCAGCAGGCCCTTGAAGCCCAATGCCTGGCGCGACCAGCGCCACAGGTCGAAACGGTCGTGGTGCTCGCAGATCTTGCCGTCGCGGAACACGAAACGCGCCTGGATGTCGTTGACCACCGTGTTGCCGGTCTGGCTGAACAGGTAGGTCGCCACCCAGTGGGCGCCGCCGCTGCGCTCGTCGGCGCGGACGTTGTCGAAGGTCAGGGAGAAATCCTTGGCGCGGGTGGTGAGCATGCGCCACATGTCGCCGGCGTCGCGCCCGCGCAGTTCGCCGAAGGCCGGATCGCTGAACACCACGTCGTCGGTGTAGCAGGCGGCCATGGCCTCGGCGTCGAGGCGCTGGAAGGCCTGGTAGAAACGGGTGATCACGGCGCTGTTGGCTTCACTCACGGGCAAACTCCATGCTTAAGGACACAATGCCAGCACGATAATCCGCAAACGGTCGAAACACTATCGGCATTCGCACGCCGAATACTGGCAAAACACCTGCAGGAGCGAGCCTGCTGGCGATGAAGCCGGCAGCCTGCCCCCCCGTCATCGCGAGCAGGCTCGCTCCTACAGGGGCTTGCGGCGCGGCGGGAACGGTGGGAGCCGGCCTGCCGGCGATGGTGTCCGTGAAGACGCCGCCGGCCCCAGGGTTCAGACCTTCTCGCTCTGCACCTGCACATACAGCGCCCGCCCGGCACCGAGGCCGGCGAGGATGGCGCCCGCGCCGACGATGCCGAAGATCCAGCCCACCGCGTTCCAGCCACCGGTCCAGTCATGCACCACGCCGACCGCGAACGGCCCCATCGACGCCAGGGTGTAGCCGAAGCCCTGGGACATGCTCGACAGGTTGGCCGCCACGTGGGAATCGCGCGAGCGCAGCACGATCAGCGTCAACGCCAGGCTGAACGTGCCGCCCTGCCCCAGGCCCAGCAGGATCGCCCAGCCCCACAGGCCTTCGATCGGCGCATAGAGGCAGCCGAACAGGCCGCCGAGGGTCAGCGCCATCACCACCACGATCGCCAGGCGCTGATCCTTGCCGCGGGTGGCCAGCCACGGCGCGGCCAGGGAGCTGGCGAGCTGGATGATCACCGAACCGGACAGCACCAGGCCGGCCTGGGTCGGCGTCAGGCCGCGGCCGATCAGGATCGACGGCAGCCAGCCGAACACGATGTAGGCCAGCGACGATTGCAGGCCCATGTAGAGGGTCACCTGCCAGGCCAGCGGATCGCGCAGCAGGCCGCGCACCCGGTAGGCGACGTGGTGCGCCCCCTGCTTCTGCCCCACCTGCGGCAGCCAGAACAGCGCCGCCGCCAGCGCCGGCACCACCCAGATGCCCAGCCCCAGCGCCCAGCTGTCGCCGAAGTGCTGGCTCAGCGGCACGGTCGAGCCCGCCGCCATCGCCGCCCCCAGGCACAGCGCCATGGTGTACACGCCGGTCATGGTGCCGGCGTGCTTGGCGAAGTCGCGCTTGACGATGCCCGGCAGCAGCACGCCGATGATGCCGATGCTGGCGCCGCCCAGCACGCTGCCGGTGAACAGGCCGACGGCACCGAAGTTGCTCCGCAGGATGATGCCGCAGGCCAGGGTCAGCAGGATCCCCAGCACCACCCGCTCGGCGCCGAACCTCCGGGCCAGCACCGGCGCCAGCGGGGCGAACAGCCCCAGGCACAGCACCGGCAAGGTGGTCAGCAGCCCGGCCTGGGCCGCTGACAGGCCGAGGCTTTTCGACACCTCGCCCAGCAGCGGCGCCATGCTCGACAGCGCCGGGCGCAGGTTCAGCGCCACCAGGATCAGCCCCAGCAGCAACAGCCACGGACGACGCACCAGCGGATGGCTCTGCTGCACCTGCGCGTCATCGGCTTCGGCGTCGATCAGCAGCTCTTCGAGCTCGGCCGTGCGTTTGGAGGGTGTGGACAACTCGCTGCGGGACATGGGCTTCTCGGTTTCAAGGTTCATTGATCAACTGCCTCGACAAGGCTTTGGCCCGTTCCGGGTCGCGCTGTTCGACGGCATCGAGCAAGGCGATGTGCAGGTCGAACACTTCCTGGCGGCGCGGGACGATGTTCAGGGTCTGGCGCAGCTGCGCGCCGACAATGCTGGAGAAATAGCGGTACAGCTCGCTGAGGGTGGGGTTGTGCGCGGCGTCCACCAGACGGCGGTGGAACACCAGGTCGCAGGCGATGTAGGTGTCCAGGTCGCCGTGGTAGTGGCAGCCGCTGACGCCGAGCGCCTCGCGCAGGGCCGTCAGGTCTTCGTCGGTGCGGCGCAGGGCTGCCAGGCCGATGGCCTCGACTTCCAGGATGTGCCGGGTTTCCCGGGCCTGATCCAGGGAGCAGCGCGACAGCGCCTTGAGCGCGTCCAGCGGATCGACCGCCGCCCGCAGGTAGCTGCCGTCGCCTTGGCGGATCTCGATCAGCCCGGAGAACGCCAGCACGCGCATGGCCTCGCGCACCGTGTTGCGGCTGATGCCCAGCTCGGCGCACAGCTCAGGTTCGGTCGGCAGGCGCTGGCCCACCGTCCACACGCCGTCGTTGATGCGCTGGCGCAATTGATCCACAGCCTGGTCGACCAGGGAACGCTTGATCAATGGAGAGGTGTCTGACATGGAATTCGCCCTGTCATCCAATCATCGGATGAATTTTTCGGACATGGTAATGAACCGTCTCCGAGAGGACAACCCTTGATCCAGCCCGGTGGTGCCCTCACCGACGCCATCGCCAGGAGGATGGCTCCCACAGTTTTTTACGGTGAACAGAGAATCTGCCAGCACCGCAATTCCCTGTGGGAGCGGGCTTGCCCGCGATGAGGCCGGTACATCCGACACCCCGGCGCCTGCCCCACTGCCATCGCCAGCAGGCTGGCTTCCACAAACACCGGGCAAAAATAAACCCGGAACAGGTCCGGGTTCATTTCACCGCCAGCCGTCGATCAGTGCAGGATCTGGCTGAGGAACAGCTTGGTGCGGTCATTCTGCGGGTTGTCGAAGAAGTCGTTCGGCGCGGCCTGTTCGACGATTTCGCCCTTGTCCATGAAGATCACCCGGTTGGCCACGGTGCGGGCGAAGCCCATTTCGTGGGTCACGCAGAGCATGGTCATGCCGTCTTCGGCCAGGCCGATCATGGTGTCGAGCACTTCCTTGACCATTTCCGGGTCGAGGGCCGAGGTCGGTTCGTCGAACAGCATGATCTTCGGCTTCATGCACAGGGCGCGGGCGATCGCTACACGCTGCTGCTGGCCGCCGGACAGCTGCCCCGGGTACTTGTTCGCCTGCTCCGGAATGCGCACGCGTTCCAGGTAGTGCATGGCGATTTCCTCGGCCTTGCGCTTGGGCATCTTGCGCACCCACATCGGCGCCAGCGTGCAGTTCTGCAGGATGGTCAGGTGCGGGAACAGGTTGAAGTGCTGGAACACCATGCCGACTTCGCGGCGGATCGCTTCGATCTGCTTGAGGTCGTTGGTCAGTTCCGTGCCGTCGACGACGATGCGGCCCTGCTGGTGCTCTTCCAGACGGTTGAGGCAGCGGATGGTGGTGGACTTGCCCGAACCGGACGGGCCGCACAGCACGATGCGCTCGCCCTGCCGCACGTTGAGGTTGATGTCCTTGAGCACGTGGAACTGGCCGTACCACTTGTTCACGCCCTGCATCTGGATGATGCCTTCGGCGCCCGCAGGTTTCTTGATTGCTTCGCTCATTTACACAGAACTCCTAACGCTTGTGGCCGGTGTCGAGCTTGCGTTCCAAATGCATGGAATAGCGCGACATGCCAAAACAGAAAATCCAGAACACCAGGGCGGCGAACACGTAGCCTTCGGTGGCCATGCCCAGCCATTTCGGATCGGCAGCGGCCTGCTTGACGCTGTTGAGCAGGTCGAAGAGGCCGATGATGATCACAAGGCTGGTGTCCTTGAACAAAGCGATGAAGGTGTTGACGATGCCGGGGATCACCAGCTTCAGGGCCTGCGGCAGGATCACCAGGCCCATCGCGCGCCAGTAGCCCAGGCCCATCGCGGCCGCGGCTTCGTACTGGCCCTTGGGGATCGCCTGCAGGCCGCCCCGCACCACCTCGGCCACGTAGGCCGACTGGAACAGGATCACGCCGATCAGCGCCCGCAGCAGCTTGTCGAAGTTCATGCCTTCAGGCAGGAACAGCGGCAGCATCACCGAGGACATGAACAGCACCGTGATCAGCGGCACGCCGCGCCAGAACTCGATGAAGGTCACGCAGACCACACGGATCGCCGGCAAGTTGGAACGCCGGCCCAGCGCCAGGAGGATCCCCAGCGGCAGCGCGCCGGCGATGCCGACGGTGGCGATCACCAGGGTCAGCATCAGGCCGCCCCACTGGCTGGTGGCGACGGTGGTCAGGCCGAACACGCCGCCGTGCAGCAGGCACCAGGCGATGATCGGGTAGACGACCAGGAAGCTCAGGCCGTAGATCGCCTTGCGCGGGAAGCGCGAGATGAACAGCGGCGCCACGCCGATGACCGCCAGCCACACGGTCAGGTCCACGCGCCAGCGCAGGTCGGCCGGGTAGTAACCGTACATGAACTGGCCGAAGCGCTGCTGGATGAACACCCAGCAGGCGCCTTCCTTGGTGCAGTCGGCGCGGGTGGTGCCGACCCAGTTGGCGTCCAGGATCGCCCAGTTGATCAGCGGCGGCACCACGAGGTAGATCAGGTAGAACGCGAACAGGGTCAGCAGGGTGTTGAGCCAGCTGGAGAACATGTTGGCGCGCATCCACGCCACCACGCCGATGCTGCTGCTCGGCGGGGGCATGTCAGGTTTGAAGGTATGAGTGCTCATGCGCTTTTCCTTACCGCTCGATCAGCGCAATGCGCTTGTTGTACCAGTTCATCAGCAGGGAAATGCTGATGCTGATCGCCAGGTACACGCTCATGGTGATGGCGATCACCTCGATGGCCTGGCCGGTCTGGTTGAGGACGGTGCCGGCGAACAGCGAAACCATTTCCGGGTAGCCGATGCCGGCCGCCAGGGACGAGTTCTTCGCCAGGTTCAGGTATTGGCTGGTCAGCGGCGGGATGATCACCCGCAGCGCCTGGGGAATGATCACCTTGCGCAGGGTCGGGCCGTTGCGCAGGCCCAGCGAACGGGCCGCTTCGGTCTGACCGTGGCTGACCGACTTGATCCCCGAGCGCACGATCTCGGCGATGAACGCCGCGGTGTACACGGTCAGGGCCAGGGTCAGCGCCAGCAGTTCAGGGATCAGCACCCAGCCGCCGACGAAGTTGAAGCCCTTGAGCTGCGGCATCTCCCAGTGCAGCGGCGCGCCGAAGACCAGCGTGCACAGCGCAGGGATCACCAGGAACAGGGCCAGGCCGACCCAGAACTTGTGGAACGGCTCGCCGGTTTCCTCGAAGCGCTTGGTGGCCCAGCGGCTCATGAACACGATGGCGACGATGGCCACCACGATGCTGACCGCGAACGGCCAGAATCCGTCGGCGATCTGCGCCGCCGGCATGTTCAGGCCCCGGCTGCTGACGAAGAAGGTGTCGCCGAAGTTGTGGCTGTTGCGCGGCCCCGGCATGGTCAGGAACACCGCGAAGTACCAGAACAGGATCTGCAGCAGCGGCGGGATGTTGCGGAAGGTTTCCACATACACGGTCGCCAGTTTGCTGATGATCCAGTTCGGCGACAGCCGCGCCACACCGATGATGAAGCCCAGCAGCGTCGCCAGGATCACGCCGATGAAGGTCACCAGCAGGGTGTTGAGCAGGCCGATCACGAACACCCGTGCGTAACTGTCCGCTTCGGTGTAGGAGATCAGGTGCTGAGCGATGCCGAAACCGGCGCTGCGCTCGAGAAAGTCGAAACCGGAGGTGATGCCCCGGTGTTGAAGGTTGGTCTGGGTGTTGTCGAACAGGTACCAGCCCATCGAGACCACCGCCACTACGGTGATGATCTGAAACAGCCACGCACGCACTCGTGGATCGCTGAGGCTGAGCCTCTGCTTTGGTGCGCCGATTGAATTTTGCATGAAGTGCCCCGGAAAAAACTGAAACAGAACGTCACCCGGCGGTTGGCCCGCCGGGTGACAGAACCATTAGCGCACCGGTGGTGCGTACTGAATGCCGCCGGCGTTCCACAGCGCATTCAGGCCACGGTCGATTTCCAGCGGGGTGCTCTTGCCGAGGTTTTTCTCGAAGATCTCACCGTAGTTGCCGACCTGGGAAACGATCTTGACGACCCAATCCTTAGGCAGCTTCAGGTCCTTGCCGTACTCGCCGTCGGCACCCAGCAGGCGGGCGACGTCCGGGTTCTTGGTGGACTTGGCTTCTTCCAGCACGTTTTTCGAAGTGACGCCGGCCTCTTCGGTGTTGAGCAGCGCATAGCCGACCCAACGCACGATCGCCAGCCACTCGTCGTCGCCGTTGCGCACGACCGGGCCCAGAGGCTCCTTGGAGATGGTTTCCGGCAGCACCACGTAGTCCTTCGGCGAAGCCAGCTTGCTGCGCTGGGCGAACAGCTGGGACTTGTCGGAGGTCAGCACGTCGCAACGGCCGGATTCCAGCGACTTGGCGCTTTCGTCGGAGGTGTCGAAGGTGATCGGGGTGTACTTCAGGCCGTTGGCGCGGAAGTAGTCGGACACGTTCAGCTCGGTGGTGGTGCCCGCCTGGATGCAGATGGTGGCGCCGTCCAGTTCCTTGGCGCTCTTCACGCCCAGCTTGTTGTTGGCCAGGAAGCCCACGCCGTCGTAGTAGGTGATGAAGCCCGGGAATTTCAGGCCCATGCCCGCGTCACGGGAGCTGGTCATGGTGGTGTTGCGCGACAGGATGTCGATTTCGCCAGACTGCAGCGCAGTGAAGCGTTCCTTGGCGTTCAACTGGCTGAACTTGACCTTGTTCGCATCGCCGAACACGGCCGCGGCCACCGCGCGGCAGACGTCGGCGTCGATGCCGATGATCTTGCCGGTGGAGTCCGGTACGGAGAAGCCCGGCAGGCCGTCGCTGACGCCGCACTGCACGAAGCCTTTCTTCTGCACCGCATCCAGGGTTGCACCCGCCTGAGCGAACCCGCTGACGCCGAGGACTGTCGCAGCAGTCACGACCGCCAGAGTGGTTTTCAACATCTTCATTCAAACCTCCAGTTTTGCTCTTGTTGTGTCGGAGCTTGAGTCTTGTCGCACCCTTTTGAGGCGTTGTTGACCCGTGTTGGCTTTTTGTGGGGTCAACCGACGTAGGACCTTAGCTATGAGTCTAGTAGGAGAAAATCCACATAATGGACAACCTCACGTCTCACCAGTCGGCCGAACGGGCTGTAGCCCTTTCACGTTCGCTAAGCCCGTAGCGGCCTCTGGCGAACATCCATCACCGGATTCTTTACTGTCCCGCCCCCTTGCGTTCACTGATAGTGTTACCGCCGGGCCCGAGAACGATTGCACGTCTAGCTCATAGCAAAGCCCGTACCACACCGCCCTTTGAGGCGATGGAGCGACAGGTCAATAGCAAAACTTGTAACCTTGCGACATCTTCTTAACGGATAACCCTGGCGCGCACACGGATCACGCACCCGATGAGCGCGCCCGCACCCAATTGGAGCAGCCATGACCGAGCCCTTGATTCTTCAGCCCGAAAAGACCGCGGACGCCTGCGTGATCTGGCTGCACGGCCTGGGCGCCGACCGCTACGACTTCCTGCCGGTGGCCGAGGCCCTGCAGGAAACCCTGCTGACCACCCGTTTCGTCCTGCCCCAGGCGCCCACCCGCGCCGTGACGATCAATGGCGGATATGCCATGCCCAGCTGGTACGACATCAAGGCAATGACCCCGGCCCGGGCCATCGACCGCGACCAGCTGGAAGCGTCCGCCGACCATGTCATCGAACTGATCGAATCGCAGAAGGCCTCCGGAATAGACGCCTCGCGGATCTTCCTCGCCGGGTTTTCCCAAGGGGGCGCGGTGGTCTATCACACCGCGTTCCTGAAATGGCAGGGACCGTTGGGCGGCGTGCTGGCGCTTTCGACGTACGCACCGACCTTCAGCGGTGAACTGGAGCTGTCCGCCAGCCAGCAGCGCGTGCCCGTGCTGGCGCTGCACGGCCAGTTCGACAACGTGGTGCAGAACGCGATGGGACGCACGGCCTACGAGTACCTGAAGGCCCATGGTGTCACCGTGACATGGCAGGAATACCCAATGGAGCACGAAGTGTTACCCGAGGAAATCCGCGACATCGGCACCTGGCTGGGCGAACGCCTGCGCTGATCGATTCCGCGACTTCGGCCGCACGCCGCGGCCCTTTGATCGCCCCACTACGCCGCGCCCGATTCTTGCATTACACTGGCCGGCGTACATTCCTTAACCAATTGATGAGACGACCGTGCTCAAAGCACTCAAGAAAATGTTCGGCAAAAGCGAGGCTGAGCAGCTCGCGCCTGCCGCCGGCGCACCGTCGCCCGCCTCCGGCCCCCGCGGCGACCTCCGCCCGGCCGACCGCCCCGCTCCCGCCGCGGCCGCCAAACCCGAACCGAAACCTGAGGCCCCTGCGGCCAAGGCCGGCGAACCGGCCCCAAGCCCTGAGCCTAAACCGGCCAGGCCCCGCCGCGAACCCAAGCCCAAGGCGCCGGTGATCCCCTGGAAACTCGAGGACTTCGTCGTCGAACCCCAGGAAGGCAAGACCCGCTTCCACGACTTCAGGCTCGCCCCGGAACTGATGCACGCCATCCAGGACCTGGGCTTCCCTTACTGCACGCCGATCCAGGCCCAGGTGCTGGGTTTCACCCTCGCCGGCAAGGACGCCATCGGCCGCGCCCAGACCGGCACCGGCAAGACCGCCGCGTTCCTGATCTCGACCATCACCCAGCTGCTGCAGACCCCGCCGCCGAAAGAGCGCTACATGGGCGAGCCGCGGGCGCTGATCATCGCCCCGACCCGCGAACTGGTGGTGCAGATCGCCAAGGACGCCCAGGACCTGACCAAGTACACCGGCCTGAACGTGATGAGCTTCGTCGGCGGCATGGACTTCGACAAGCAGCTCAAGCAGCTCGAGGCGCGCCACTGCGACATCCTGGTCGCCACGCCGGGCCGCCTGCTGGACTTCAACCAGCGCGGCGACGTGCACCTGGACATGGTCGAAGTGCTGGTGCTGGACGAGGCCGACCGCATGCTCGACATGGGCTTCATCCCGCAGGTGCGCCAGATCATCCGCCAGACCCCGCCCAAGAGCGAGCGCCAGACCCTGCTGTTCTCCGCCACCTTCACCGACGACGTGATGAACCTGGCCAAGCAGTGGACCACCGACCCGGCCATCGTCGAGATCGAAGCCGAGAACGTGGCCAACGCCAACGTCGAACAGCACATCTATGCCGTCGCCAGCGCCGACAAGTACAAACTGCTGTACAACCTGGTCAACGACAACGGCTGGGAGCGGGTGATGGTGTTCGCCAACCGCAAGGACGAAGTGCGGCGCATCGAGGAACGCCTGGTGCGCGACGGCGTCAACGCCGCCCAGCTGTCCGGCGACGTGCCGCAGCACAAGCGCATCAAGACCCTGGAAGGCTTTCGCGAAGGCAAGATCCGCGTGCTGGTGGCCACCGACGTGGCCGGCCGCGGCATCCACATCGACGGCATCAGCCACGTGATCAACTTCACCCTGCCGGAAGTGCCGGACGACTACGTGCACCGCATCGGCCGCACCGGCCGGGCCGGCGCCGACGGCGTGTCGATCAGCTTCGCCGGCGAGGACGACTCCTACCAGTTGCCGTCCATCGAGGCGCTGCTGGGCCGCAAGATCAGCTGCGAAATGCCGCCGACCCACCTGCTGCGGGCGGTCGAGCGCAAGCGGCCGCACTGAGCGACCCCATGAGAAAGGCGCAGCCGGCGACGGACTGCGCCTTTTTTTTCGCCCGGAGATTGCCGACAAGATATAAAAGTCCATAATGGACAAATTAGTTTAATAACAATCCCCGGAGCCCGACATGACCTGCACGCCCCATGTGATCGACCAAACCCAGGCCCGCGCGCTGCTGGCCCGGCTCGACGTGCCGCAGATCATGCGCAAGCTGTTCCGCGACCTCGCCGCCGGGCAGGCGGTGCAGCCGGCCCAGCAACTGGTGGAGTTTCCCCAGGGCGCGGGGGATTTCATCAACTACCTGGGCGTATTGGCCGAGGACGGCGTGTACGGGGTCAAGACCTCGCCGTACATCGTCCGCGAACAAGGCCCGCTGGTAACGGCCTGGACGCTGCTGATGTCGATGCAGACCGGCCAGCCCCTGCTGCTGTGCGACGCCGGTGAGCTGACCACCGCCCGCACCGCCGCCACCACCGCCGTGGCGGTCGACGCCCTGGCCCCGGCGGACGCCCGGCGCCTGGCGATCATCGGCAGCGGCAAGGTGGCCCAGGCGCATCTGGAATACGTCAAGGCGCTGCGCGACTGGCAGCACATCAGCCTGTACGCGCCGAGCCTCGCCGAAGAGCCAGACACCGTCGCCCGCTTCAAGGCCCTGGAACCGCGCCTGACCGTGGCCGACAGCCGCGAAGCCGCCGTCGCCGGGGCCGACGTGATCCTGCTCTGCACCTCGTCTGCGGGACCTGTGATCGATCCGGCCAGCCTGAGCAAGCCGGCGCTGATCACCTCGATCAGCACCAACGCGCCCCGCGCCCACGAGGTGCCGCCGCACAGCCTCAACGACATGCAGGTGTTCTGCGACTATCGCCAGACCACACCGGGTTCGGCGGGCGAAATGCTGATCGCCGCCGAACGGCACGGCTGGGACCGCACCCGGATCGTCGGCGACCTGGCCGACCTGCTCAGCGGCCAGGCGCAGCGTCCCGACTATGGGCGCCACGTGTTCTTCCGCTCCATCGGCCTGGGGCTGGAGGACATCGCCGTGGCCAATGCGATTTATCGCCTGCATCCCTGACACCGCAATCCCTGTGCTTCGATGCGGCGGTTGCGCCGCCATCGCCAGCAGGCTGGCTCCCACAGGGCTCTCGGCATCCTTCAATAATTGCGTCAATACTGGAGACTTTCATGAGCCAGGCAGACTTCATCATCATCGGCGGCGGCATCGCCGGCGCGTCCACCGGTTTCTGGCTGTCGCCCCACGCCAAGGTGGTCGTGCTGGAGCGTGAGTCGCATCCGGCCTATCACTCCACCGGCCGCTCCGCCGCCCTGTTCACCGCCGCCTATGGCACTCCGCAGGTGCGGGCGCTGACCTTGGCCAGCCGTGACTTCTTCGACACCCCGCCAAGCGGCTTCTGCGAGCATCCGCTGCTGACCCCGCGCGGCGAAATGACCGTGGACTTCACCGGCGACCCCGCCGAACTGAACAACCAATACCTCAGCGCCAAGGCCACGGTGCCGCAGATGCAACTGCTCAGCGCCGACGAGGCCTGCACGCGGCTGCCGATCCTGCGCCGGGAGAAAGTCCACGGCGCGCTCTACGACCCCACCGCCAGCGACATCGACACCGACGCCCTGCACCAGGGCTACCTGCGCGGCATCCGCCGCAACAACGGCCAGGTGCACACAGACTGCGAGGTGCTGGGCCTCACCCGTGGCGCCGACGGCCTGTGGCAGGTGCAGACCCCAGGCGAAACCTTCAGCGCCCCCGTGGTGATCAACGCCGCCGGGGCCTGGGCCGACAAGATCGGCGCTCTGGCCGGCGCCGCGCCGCTGGGCCTGCAGCCCAAACGCCGGGCCGCGTTCATCTTCGCCGGCCCCGAAGGCGTGGACATCCACCACTGGCCGATGCTGGTCAGCCTCGACGAGTCGTTCTACATGAAGCCCGACGCCGGCATGTTCCTCGGCTCGCCGGCCAACGCCGACCCCGTCGAACCCCACGACGTGCAGCCCGAAGAGCTGGACATCGCCATGGGCATCTACCAGATCGAGGAAGCCACCACCCTGACCATCCGCCGCCCGACCCGCACCTGGGCCGGCCTGCGCAGCTTCGTGGCCGACGGCGACCTGCTGGCCGGTTTCGACCCGCAGGTGCCGGGGCTGTTCTGGGTCGCGGCCCAGGGCGGCTACGGCATCCAGACCTCGCCGGCCATGGGCCAGGCCAGCGCGGCGCTGGTGCGCGGCCTGCCGTTGCCTGAGCAACTGGGCCGGTTCGGCCTGACCGCCGCCATGTTGTCCCCCGCCCGCCTCGCCTGACCGGCCGTGCGGATGACGCGCCCGACGGATTGCGGCACACTCGCAGCGCCCCCTGCCCACGGGGGCGTTGACGTTGCCTGGAGCTCCACTGACATGACCGCCCCCGAACCTTCACCTGTGCCGAACGACGCCGCGATGGACAACTACCGCGCCATCGCCGACGCCATCGCCACGCTGTTCTTCCCCCACGCCGAAGTGGTGCTGCACGACCTGCGCACGCAGAAGGTCGACTACATCGCCAACAACCTGTCGAAGCGGGACATCGGCGACGATTCGGCGCTGGAGGACATGCTCGGCGACGACGCCGGCGAGCGGAACATCGGCCCGTACGAGAAGCTCAACTGGGACGGCCAGAAGATCCGCAGCCTGAGCACGGTGCTGCGGGACGGCCAGGGCCAGCCGCTGGCGGTGCTGTGCATCAACCTGAACATTTCCCTGTTCGAGAACGCCAAGGCGGCGCTGGACCTGTTCCTGTCGCCGAGCAAGCTGATCCCGCAGCCGGACTCGCTGTTTCGCGACGACTGGCAGGAGCGGATCAACACCTTCCTGCACAGCTGGCTGCGCGAGCGGCAACTGAGCCTGAACGTGCTGACCCGCGACCACAAGCGCGAGCTGGTGCTGGCCCTGCACGCCGAAGGCGCGTTCAAGGGCAAGAGCGCCTCGAACTACGTGGCCAATGTGCTGAACATGGGGCGGGCGACGGTGTACAAGCACCTGAAGGAACTGAAGGGCTGAAGACCTGCGGTGGCTGTGCCGGCCTCATCGCTTGCGGGCAAGCTCCCACAGGGTTTGCGGTAAGCCCAGATTCTGCGAACACCGCAGATCCCCTGTGGGAGCCAGCCTGCTGGCGATGGCGGACGGTCAGTCGCCGTAGATGTCGGACTTGAAGTACTTCTCGGAAATCTTCTGGTACTCGCCGCTGGCGCGGATGCCGTCGATGGCGCTGTTCAGTTGGCTGACCAGTTCGGCGTTGCCCTTGCGCACCGCGATCCCCGCGCCCTCGCCCACGTATTTCGGATCTTTGAGCTCCGGCCCGACGAACGCATAACCCTTGCCGCGCGGCATCGACAGGAAGTCGGTCAGCGGGATGGTGTCGGCGAAGATCGCGTCGAGGCGTCCGGCCGCCAGGTCCATGTAGATCTCTTCGTTGTTGCCGTAGCGCTTGACGGTGATGCCCTTGGGCTCGAACACCTCGGTGGCGTAGCGGTCGGTGGTGGTCGCGCGCTGCACGCCGACGGTCTTGCCCTTGAGGCTGGCGTACTGGTCATCGACGACCGCGCCTTCCTTCATCACCAGCCGCGAGGAGGTGAAGTAGTACTTGTGGGTGAAGTCCACCGACTTCTTGCGGTCTTCGTTGATGGTCATGGACGACAGCGCCATGTCGATCTTCTTCACTTTCAGCGAAGGGATCAGGCCGTCGAATTCGCCCTCGACCCACACGCACTTGACCTGCATCTGCGCGCACAGCGCATTGCCGATGTCGTAGTCGAAACCGACGATCTCGCCCTTGTCGGTCTTGGAGGCGAACGGCGGGTAGGCGGCCTCGATGCCGATGCGCAAGGTCTTCTCGACGGCGAACGCGCTGGTGCACGCCAACAGGCTCAGCGCCAGACCGGTGATGAGGGGGAGTTTCTTCATGTTCGTTCTCTCGCGGTTGTTGTTGGTTTGGCAAGACAGGAGAAAGAGCTGAAACAGGGGGGAACGCCTTTTTTTGTACTTATGAATCCATACTGGACTTTTATGTACAGAGCGTCAATCGGGCAGAAGGGGTCGCATCCGCCCGGCGGTCGGGTGGTGAATCAGAGGTAATGGGGGGTGCTGCACAGGGCGCCATCGCCAGCAGGCTGGCTCCCACAGAGGATTCCGGTTGTCCGCAGCATCCCTGCACACCACAAAACCTTGTGGGAGCTTGCCTGCAAGCGATGAGGCCAGCACTGCCGACATCTCTGTTGCCTGACCTACCGCCATCGCCAGAAGGCTGACTCCCACAGGGGGAACACATTCCAGAGCCTGCTGGCGAGGGCGGAGGGACAAGCGGCGCCGGAGCTACTTTTTCCAGCGCTCGGCCGCCGCATGGTCGCTGGCGCGCCCCTCGACCCAGCGCGGGCCTTCGGCGGTGTTTTCTTTCTTCCAGAACGGGGCGCGGGTCTTGAGGTAGTCCATGACGAAGGCGCAGGCGTCGAACGCCGCCTGACGATGGGCGCTGGCGGCGCCGACGAACACGATCGGCTCGCCCGGCTCCAGCGCGCCGATGCGGTGCAGCACCTCAAGCTTCAGCAGCGGCCAGCGCTGCGCGGCCTCGTCGGCGATCTTGGCCAGGGCCTTTTCGGTCATGCCCGGATAGTGCTCCAGGAACATCCCGGCCACGTCGAGCCCGTCGTTGAAGTCACGCACGTAGCCGACGAAGCTCACCACCGCACCGACGCCGACGTTGGCCGCATGCATCGCGTTGACTTCGGCGCCCGGGTCGAACGGTTCGCACTGCACACGGATGCCCATGGCTCAGCCTCCGGTCACGGTAGGGAAGAACGCCACTTCGTCGCCCTCGGCCACCGGCTCGTCGAGCTGGCAGAGGTCTTCGTTGCGCGCGCACATCAGGTTCTGTTCGCCCAGCACCTCGAAGCCGTCGCGCCGGGCCAGCAGTGCCCGCACGTCATCGACGGTGCCGAAGTCGCCCTCGACCCTGATCGAGTCCTCGCCGACCGCTTCGCGGTAGCGGGCAAAAAACTTCACGGTCAGGTTCATGGCTGCTCCGCCCGGTAGTGGCCGCTCTTGCCGCCGAGCTTTTCCAGCAGGCGCACGCTTTCGATGGTCATGCCGCGGTCCACGGCCTTGCACATGTCGTAGATCGTCAGCGCGGCGACGCTGGCGGCGGTCAGCGCCTCCATCTCGACGCCGGTCTGGCCCGACAGCTTGCAGCGGGCTTCGATGCGCACGGTATCGTCGCCTTCGGCGCTGAGTTCGACCTTCACGCCGGTCAACATCAGCGGATGGCACAGCGGGATCAGATCGCTGGTCTTCTTCGCCGCCTGGATGCCGGCGATGCGCGCCACGGCGAACACGTCGCCCTTGGGGTGGCCGCCGCTGACGATCATCCGCAGCGTGTCGGGCAGCATGCGCACCAGCGCTTGGGCCGTCGCCTCGCGGAACGTCACGGCCTTGTCGGTGACGTCGACCATGTTGGCGCGGCCTTGGGAATCGAGATGGGTCAGCACGGGAATACTCCTGATCAGGAGCGTCGATTGTAAACCTGAGGGTCAATTTTCCGCGAGCGCGATGACAGCCCTCGCACAAATCACTGTGGGAGCGGCGGTGCGATTTGCCTGCGCAGACGCCGGCTCAGTCAAACTCGATGTCGCCTGACCTGACGCCTTCGCGGGCAAGCCCGCTCCCACAGGGTTCTGCAGCGGTCGACGAGACGGCATTCCAGCGGGCAAACACTGTGGGAGCCAGCCTGCTGGCGATGGCCTTCGCGAAGACCCCGCCGAGCCATGAAGAAGCGGACGGCCCGGAGGCCGCCCGCTGCGGGGGAAGGTTACAGATGCGATTCGGCGTATTCGGCCAGAATCGAGCGAGGCACCCCTTGCAGGGTGATGTGCACACCGTTGGGGAAGTCCTTGAAGCGTTCGGTCAGGTAGGTCAGCCCGGAGCTGGTCGCGGACAGGTAAGGGGTGTCGATCTGCGCCAGGTTGCCCAGGCACACCACTTTGGAGCCGGCGCCGGCCCGGGTGATGATGGTCTTCATCTGGTGCGGCGTGAGGTTCTGGCATTCGTCGATCAGGATCAGGCTCTGCTGGAAGCTGCGCCCCCGGATGTAGTTGAGCGACTTGAACTGCAGCGGCACCTTGCTGAGGATGTAGTCGACGCTGCCGTGGGTGCTTTCGTCATCCATGTGCAAGGCTTCGAGGTTGTCGGTGATGGCGCCCAGCCAAGGCTCCATCTTTTCCGCTTCGGTGCCCGGCAGAAAGCCGATCTCCTGGTCCAGCCCCTGCACGCTGCGGGTGGCGATGATGCGCCGGTAGCGCTTGCTGACCATGGTCTGCTCGATGGCGGCCGCCAGCGCCAGGATGGTCTTGCCGGAACCGGCGGCGCCGGACAGGTTGACCAGGTGGATGTCCGGATCGAGCAACGCGTACAGCGCCAGGCTCTGGTAGATGTCCCGTGGCTTGAGGCCCCAGGCTTCCTGATGCAGCAGCGGTTCCTGGTGCAGGTCGAGGATCAGCAGCTTGTCCTCGTCGATCTCCTTGATCCAGCCGACGAACCCCTGCTCGTCGATGATGAACTCGTTGACGTGCACCGCCGGCAGGTTGTCGATCAGTTGCACCTGATGCCAGGTGCGGCCGTGGTCCTGGCGGGTCTCGACCTTGCTCACGCGGTCCCAGAAGGAGCCGGTCATGTTGTGGTAGCCGTTGGGCAGCAGCGACACGTCGTCGACCAGCTGGTCGGTGCTGTAGTCTTCGGCCGCGATCCCGCAGGCCCGCGCCTTGAGGCGCATGTTGATGTCCTTGGTGACCAGCACGACCGGTTTCTTCGGGTCGCGGGTGTGCAGGTCGATCAACTGGTTGATGATTTTGTTGTCGTTCAGGTGCTCCGGCAGAATCAGGTTCGGCTCGGCATGTTTGCTCATCAGAATCGACAGCAAGCCCTTGGGTCCGCTCTTGCCGCGCTGGATCGGCACTCCCTGTTCAACGTCCTCCGGTGAAGCGTCCCCCAGGGTCTTGTCGATCAGCCGGATGGCCTGACGGCATTCGGCGGCCACGCTGTGATGCCCGCTCTTGAGCTTGTCCAGCTCTTCAAGCACGGTCATCGGGATCGCGACGTGGTGTTCTTCGAAATTCAGGAGGGCGTTTGGATCGTGAATCAATACGTTGGTATCGAGTACATAAAGGATTGGCTGGTTGGAAGAAGGGCTACGTCCGTGATCATCCATACTCGGTCACCTTTGTGGGAGCCATTCGACGCAATACCTGGGCGGTGCTGCGCCTCGAAGTGACTGCCGAGCCCGTCCGCGCGCCCCTTGATCGGAAGGCCGGACGAACTGCACACAAATGGGTCTTGGGAGACGCCACCTGTGTCGCAGGTTTCGGCGGTCTGAGTTCGTAATACTCCAAAACCTGTGACAGAAAAAAGCACTTTGACGATTTTTTGAAGTTTATTTTGCAAAGTGACGAAAAGCCCTTGGCGGACCGCCCTGCCCCCGTTAGAGTCGGAAGTCCGCCTGCTGCAAAATCCTTCGAATTTCTTCCCCGCGCCCAATGTTTACGGGGCTTTCGTGCCTTGTCAGCGAAACGCGTCCTGACAGTCTTCCCAGCCGATGCCGCTTTGCGCGGTCTGGGTGATGAGCCACGGCAACGCCGTCTTCACCGCATCCTGCTTCATGTTGAAATTGATCACCCCGTGACGCCACAGCAGCATCAGGGTCAGCACCCGCTGCGCGCTCTGGCTGCCCTTGAGCTTGCCGGCGCCGTCCTGGGCGTCGATGTCCCACAGCGCCACTTGCAGGCCCTGGGCGTTGAAGAACGCCTGCGCATCGCTGCGCCGCTGACCGTCCGGCGGGCGGAACAGCGGCACGTAGTTTTCCGGCAGCTTGCCTTTGACCAGGTCGGCGCTGCGGCGCACCGAGTCCTGCCAGTCCTGCCA
The DNA here is from genome assembly GCF_002112745.1 of Pseudomonas sp. B7(2017). NCBI lineage: Bacteria > Pseudomonadati > Pseudomonadota > Gammaproteobacteria > Pseudomonadales > Pseudomonadaceae > Pseudomonas > Pseudomonas sp. B7(2017). The sequence continues at coordinate 53,917 of NZ_NEIP01000015.1, forward strand.
GTGGCTGTGGGAGCGGAACTCCCAGCCCTGCACGCCGACGCACTGCTGCGAGAACGTCGCTTGCAGGCTGGCGACCGAACGCTCCGCCAGCCGCGCCTGGACATCCTTGCCCAGCACGAAGAACGTGCCGCTCAGGTTCGACTTGCGCAGGTATTCGGCCAGCCAGTCGGTGTTGTCCGGCTGCAGGTTGGCGGCGCTGTCGAAGCTCAGCAGGAACAGCCGGTCGTTCATCTCGTCGCCGTTGCGTTCGTAGTCGCCGAAACGGTCGATCTCGCTGCCGGTCTGCGGAAACAGCGCAGCTTTGCGCAGCAGCTCGTCCAGGTACTGGGCATGGAAAGCGCGGCTCGGCTCGGCCCACTTGATGTAGTAGCTCTCCTCGCCGAGCTGGAACTTGCCGGCCTGCTCGCGCAGGGTCGGCACGTCTTCGACCAGGAAGCAGAAGGAGGCGTCCTGGTCGCAGCTCTGCTGGGCATGGTCGTAGCCGTTGAACAACCGTTGCCAGAGCCGCTCGCGCAGGCGGTTGACGGCGTCCATGTTGACCGTGCGCAGCCCCAGGCGCTGGGCCAGCGCGGCCTCGTCCAGCGCTTCGCTGGCCAAAAGGCCCCGGGCGAAGGTCAGGATCTCCGCCCGCGAGGCCACGTCGAACAGGGTCGGATTCTTCAGTTGCTCCGGCCAGGTGCTGCGGTCCAGCGTCGCCGGATCGCCGGGCGCCGCCAGGGCCCCGAGGCTCAACAGCCACGCCCAAAGGAATAGAACGATACGCAAAGGGATGTCTCCATAACAAAACCCGCGCGGCACTATAGCCGATAAGGCGGTAGCGGCGGTTCCCCGTGGGATGGCGGGCAACCATCGATCAACTATCGGACTCATAGCTGGAGTCAACCCGGCCAACCCCCTAGAATCGCCGCCACGATCAAAGGAGACGACTGCATGCTGATGGTGATTTCCCCCGCCAAGACCCTCGACTACGAAACGCCGCCGGCGACCTCGCGCTTCACCCAGCCGCAATACCTCGACCATTCCCAGGCGCTGATCCAGCAACTGCGCGAACTCAGTCCGGCGCAGATCAGCGAGCTGATGCACGTCTCCGACAAGATCGGCGGCCTCAACGCCGCGCGCTTCGGCAGCTGGACGCCGGCCTTCACCCCGGACAACGCCAAGCAGGCGCTGCTGGCGTTCAAGGGTGACGTCTACACCGGGCTCGACGCCCAGACCTTCAGCGAAGCCGATTTCGACTATGCGCAACGGCACCTGCGCATGCTGTCCGGCCTCTACGGCCTGCTGCGCCCGCTGGACCTTATGCAGCCGTACCGGCTGGAGATGGGCACCAAGCTGGCCAACGCCCGGGGCAAGGACCTTTACGCCTTCTGGGGAACGCGCATCAGCGAGTGGCTCAACGAAGCGCTGGCCGACCAGGGCGACGACGTGCTGCTCAACCTGGCGTCCAACGAGTACTTCTCGGCGGTCAAGCGCTCTGCCCTGAACGCGCGGATCATCAACACCGAGTTCAAGGACCTGAAGAACGGCCAGTACAAGATCATCAGCTTCTACGCCAAGAAGGCCCGAGGCCTGATGAGCCGCTTCGTGATCCAGGAACGCATCAACGATCCCGGTGCCCTGAAGCAGTTCGATGTCCAGGGTTACCGCTACAGCGCCGAACAGTCGAAACCGGACAATCTGGTGTTCCTGCGCGACCACGCCCCCGAATGAAGCATGCGCGGTGCACGACTCTTTATTGAAGACGTCGTGCACCGCGCACGACGTCAAAAATCCCCCGCCCTTTTTCGCCATTTCATTGGCGCCATAAAAACATCGCCCCTCTCCCTAACGTTTGTTTCACTCGACAGGTGTCATTTTTTTCAGTAGTGGCACGCACTTTTTTTCAAAGTAATGGCACAAAACCATCCCCCGCGATTATCCGCCTATATATAAAGGGCGAAATGGAAAGTGCTATCAATATGAAAGCAGTGCCATCTTTTTCAATATTTCAAGAAATTTCAGATTTCGGGATGAACGGGCCGGAACTTCGTCCTGATGCGTAGCTCATACCACCGGTAACGATTCTCGCCGATTCTGTACGAGATAACTTACGCAGATGAACGATCGCTGTAACCAAGTTGCCACAGTAACTTTCACAGCGACTTCACTTGTTTAGGCAAAGATCAAAGACGGGAAATACGCACCCTGAACATTCCCTGCAAGGCCGAGGCTGCGCCCCTGCCACCGCGCTCACCAGAGCGCTGAACCGCCCGGATTGCGGGCAGTTGGCCTGACATCGTGCAGGCATGTCGACTGAGCGGCCCTCCTTCGGACGAAGGTCATGCCGCCTGTCGGGGCAAGTCACAACAATAAGGCCTAGTTGCGCACAACTTGAGTGCACTTATTTAGCCACTCGAAACTTACATTGCCGGAACACGGCATTGTCGTGCCTGCAAGACGCACTTTCGAGTGCACCATGACCGCTGGAACCATTAACTCCGGCCATCTAATGGCTTGATAAAACACAGAGGTAATTGCGATGCGCATCAGCATTTTTGGTTTGGGTTACGTCGGCGCCGTATGTGCCGGTTGCCTGTCTGCACGGGGCCACGACGTGGTGGGCGTCGATGTCGCCAAAGACAAGATCGACATGATCAACGCCGGCAAATCCCCCATCGTCGAACCGGGCCTGGGCGAACTGCTGGCGCAGGGCATCCAGACCGGCCGCCTGCGCGGCACCACCGACTTCGCCGAGGCGATCCGCGCCACCGACCTGTCGATGATCTGCGTCGGCACGCCGAGCAAGAAGAACGGCGACCTGGAACTGAACTACATCGAGGCGGTGTGCCGCGAAATCGGTTTCGTGCTGCGCGAGAAGTCCACCCGCCACACCATCGTGGTGCGCAGCACCGTGCTGCCGGGCACCGTCGCCAACGTGGTGATCCCGATCCTCGAAGACTGCTCCGGCAAGAAGGCCGGCGTCGATTTCGGCGTGGCGGTCAACCCCGAGTTCCTGCGCGAGAGCACCGCGATCAAGGACTACGACTTCCCGCCGATGACCGTCATCGGCGAGTTCGACGCCGCGTCGGGCGACGTCCTGCAATCGCTGTACGAAGAGCTCGACGCGCCGATCATCCGCAAGGACATCGCCGTCGCCGAGATGATCAAGTACACCTGCAACGTCTGGCACGCCACCAAGGTGACCTTCGCCAACGAGATCGGCAACATCGCCAAGGCGGTCGGCGTCGACGGCCGTGAGGTGATGGACGTGGTCTGCCAGGACAAGACCCTCAACCTGTCCCAGTACTACATGCGTCCGGGCTTCGCCTTCGGCGGCTCGTGCCTGCCCAAGGACGTGCGCGCCCTGACCTACCGCGCCGGCTCCCTGGACGTGGAGGCGCCGCTGCTCAACTCGCTGATGCGCAGCAACGAATCCCAGGTGCAGAACGCCTTCGACATCGTCGAAAGCCACGACAAGCGCAAGGTCGCCCTGCTCGGCCTGAGCTTCAAGGCCGGCACCGACGACCTGCGCGAAAGCCCGCTGGTGGAGCTGGCCGAGATGCTGATCGGCAAGGGCTACGACCTGAGCATCTACGACAGCAACGTCGAGTACGCCCGCGTCCACGGCGCGAACAAGGACTACATCGAGTCGAAGATCCCCCATGTGTCGTCCCTGCTCAACGCGGACTTCGACTCGGTGATCGACAACTCCGACGTGATCATCCTGGGCAACCGCGACGAGAAATTCCGTTCCCTGGCCCAACAGGTGCCGGACGGCAAGCAGGTCATCGACCTGGTGGGCTTCATGTCCCGGGCCACCCGCGCCGGCAGCCGCACCGAAGGCATCTGCTGGTAAGGCAGCCCCAAGCTCCGGGCCGCCTGCGGCCCGGAGCCTCCTTCACCTTCGGATGAATGACGGTCATGTCCAAGCTCAATCATTTTTTTCTGCAAGCGGCCGGTTGGCTTTTGTTTCTGGGCCTGCTGATGGGCCTGGCCCTGATGCTGCCCGTGTCCACGTTCGACGCCGAGTCGAAGGACTTCATTTTCCTGATCGGCGCCGTGGGCATCTGGCGCTATTCGATGGGCGCCACCCACTTCGTGCGCGGCATGATTTTCCTGTACATCGTCTACCCGCACCTGCGGCGCAAGGTGCGCAAGCTGGGCGAGGCGGCCGATCCGTCCCACGTGTTCCTGATGGTCACCAGCTTCCGCATCGACGCGCTGACCACCGCCCAGGTCTACGGCTCGGTGATCCGCGAGGCCATCGACTGCGGCCTGCCGACCACCGTGGTCTGCTCCATCGTCGAGATGTCCGATGAACTGCTGGTCAAGAGCCTGTGGGCGCGGATGAACCCGCCGGAGCGGGTCAAGCTCGACTTCGTGCGTATCCCCGGCACCGGCAAGCGCGACGGCCTGGCCTACGGTTTCCGTGCGATCTCCCGCCACCTGCCGGACGACCGCGCCGTGGTGGCCGTGATCGACGGCGACACCGTGCTGGGCGAAGGCGTGGTGCGCAAGACCGTGCCGTGGTTCCAGCTGTTCGGCAACGTCGGCGGCCTGACCACCAACGAATTCTGCGAAGTGCGCGGCGGCTACATCATGAGCGAATGGCACAAGCTGCGCTTCGCCCAACGCCACATCAACATGTGCTCGATGGCCCTGTCCAAGCGCGTGCTGACCATGACCGGGCGCATGTCGGTGTTCCGCGCCAGCGTGGTCACCAACCCGGAGTTCATCGCCGACGTCGAGAGCGACTCGCTGCAGCACTGGCGCCTGGGCCGCTTCAAGTTCCTCACCGGCGACGACAAGTCGAGCTGGTTCAGCCTGATGCGCCTGGGCTACGACACCTTCTACGTGCCGGACGCGGCGATCAACACCGTCGAGCATCCGCCGGAGAAGAGCTTCATCAAGGCCAGCCGCAAACTGATGTTCCGCTGGTACGGCAACAACCTGCGGCAGAACTCCCGCGCCCTCGGACTGGGCATCCGCCGCCTGGGGCTGTTCACCTCGGTGGTGCTGTTCGACCAGCGCGTGTCGATGTGGACGTCCCTGCTGGGCCTGACCGTGGCGGTCATCGCCAGCGTCAAGTACGGCACCGCGTTCATCCTCGTGTACCTGCTGTGGATCGGCATCACCCGCCTGATCCTGACCCTGCTGCTGTCGTGCTCCGGCCACCGGATCGGCCCGGCCTACCCCGCGATCCTCTATTACAACCAGATCGTCGGCGCGCTGGTGAAGATCTACGTGTTCTTCCGCCTCGACCAACAGTCCTGGACCCGCCAACCCACCTCGCTGTCCCGTGACCTCGCCAGCTTTCAACGTTGGTTCAACACCTGGTCGTCTCGGACCATGACCTTCTCCGCCGGCAGCATTTTCGTCGCCGTGCTGCTGATGATGGTCTGACCCGCCTCTCTTGGATTAACAAGGAAACCGCTCCCATGAATACCGCCGTCAACGTCAACGTAGTCCATGAATCCGAAGCCCAGCGCCAGCATGCGCGGGTGAAGATCCCGGCCAAGCTGCGCTTCTTCGGCCCCGACCGCACACCGGTCGAGGCGCGGGTCATCGACCTGTCGGCCGGCGGCCTGGCGTTCAACGCCGGTCAGTTGCCGCTCAAGGTCGGCGACGTGCACAAGGCGCGCCTGCAGTTCGTCATCGACAACCTCGGCCTGGCGATGGACGTCGAGATGCAGGTGCGCTCCCACGACCGCCAGACCGGCCGCACCGGCTGCCAGTTCCAGAATCTGGAGCCGCGGGACATCGCCACCCTGCGCCACCTGATCACCTCGCACCTGGCCGGCGACATCGTCAGCATCGGCGAAGTGCTGGCGACCCTGCAGCGCGACAACTTCACCAAGGCACGCAAGACCAAGGACGGCGGCCACGGCATGACCCCGTTCGGGCGACTGAAGGCGGTGACCTTCAGCCTCGGCGTGTTCGTCGTCGGCCTGGCGGCGTTCGGCTTCGTCGCCAAATCGGTGTACGGCATGTACTTCGTCAGCCACGCCCAGGCCGGCCTGGTCAGCGTGCCGGCCATGAACATCACCATGCCCCGCGACGGCACCGTGCAGAGCCTGGTGAAATCCGACGGCGTCGCCGCCAAGGGCGCGCCGCTGGCGACCTTCAGCACCAGCATGCTCGACGTGCTCAAAGGCCACCTGGACGAAGACCAACTGCAGCCGGCCAAGGTGGAAGAACTGTTCGGCAAGCAGATGACCGGCACCCTCACCTCGCCGTGCGACTGCACCGTGGCGCGGCAACTGGTGGCCGACGGTCAGTACGCCAGCAAAGGCGACGTGATCTTCGAACTGGTGCCGCGCAACACCCAGGCCACCGTCGATGCGCGCTTCTCCTACCGCCAGTTCGGCGACGTGCGTCCGGGCACCCCGGTGAGCTTCCAGATCGCCGGCGACGACAAGGTCCGCAGCGGCAAGATCGTGCGCAGCGCCAGCCTCAAGAGCGAAGACCTGTCCTCGGACATCCGCGTGCAGATCCAGCCGGACGAGCCGCTGGACAGCACCTTCGCCGGCCGCCCGGTGGAAGTGAACAGCGACCGCGGCCCGAACCTGAACTGGCTGATCGACAAAGCCATGGCCCACGGCCTTTAAGTCGAGGACACGCCTGTGACCACTCCAACTCTCCCGAACACGCCGCAGTCCCTGTGGGAGCTGGCTTGCCAGCGATTGCATCAACGCGGTCTGCCTGATGCACCGAGCCGCCCGCATCGCCAGCAGGCTGGCTCCCACAAGGGCCTGATGGTGTGCTCGCTGGCGCTGGCGGTCTCCCTGGCCGGTTGCGCCGGCCTGCCCGACCAGCGCCTGGCCAACGAAGCCCTCAAGCGCGGCGACACCGCGACCGCCGCGCAGAACTACCGGGCGCTGGCGGACCTGGGCTACAGCGAGGCGCAAGTGGGCCTTGCCGACATTCAGGTCGACAGCCGCGACCCCGAGCAGATGAAACAGGCCGAAGCCACCTACCGCGCCGCGGCCAGCGTTTCGCCGCGGGCCCAGGCGCGCCTCGGCCGCTTGCTGGTGGCCAAGCCCGGCGCCACCGAAGCCGAGCACCAGGAGGCCGAAAGCCTGCTGAAGAAAGCCGCCGCCCAAGGCGAAGGCAATACCTTGATCCCGCTGGCGATGCTGTATCTGCAATACCCACACAGTTTCCCGAACATCGACGCCCAGCAGCAGATCGATCAATGGCGCCAGTCCGGCTACCCGGAAGCGGGCCTGGCCCAAGTGCTGCTCTATCGCACCCAGGGCACCTACGACCAGCACCTGGATGACGTGGAAAAGATCTGCAAGGCCGCGCTCCACACCACCGACATCTGCTACGTCGAACTGGCCACGGTCTATCAGAAACGTGCACAGCCAGAGCAACAGGCCGAACTGATCAAACAACTGCAGGCCGGCCACAGCCGCGGCACCGTCAGCGCGCAACGGGTCGATTCCGTCGCCCGGGTGCTGGCCGACCCGACCCTGGGCAAGACCGACGAGAAGACCGCGCAAGCGCTGCTCGAACCCATCGCGCCGGGCTATCCGGCATCGTGGGTCACGTTGGCGCAATTGCTCTACGACTTCCCGGAACTGGGCGACACCGACCAGATGATGAAGTACCTGGACAACGGCCGTGCCGCCGACCAACCCCGCGCCGAACTGCTGCTGGGCAAGCTCTACTACGAAGGCAAACTGGTGCCGGCCGACGCGAAGGTCGCCGAGCAGCACTTCGAGAAGGCCGTCGGCCGCGAAGTGGCGGCCGACTACTACCTCGGCCAGATCTACCGCCGTGGCTACCTGGGCAAGGTCTATCCGCAGAAGGCCCTCGACCACCTGCTGACCGCTGCGCGCAACGGCCAGAACAGCGCCGACTTCGCCATCGCCCAACTGTTCTCCCAAGGCAAGGGCACCCGGCCCGACCCGGTCAACGCCTACGTGTTCAGTCAGTTGGCCAAGGCCCAGAACACCCCGCAGGCCGATGAGCTGGCGACCACCCTCGCCGCGCAGCTGCCCCCCGAACGCCTGGCCCAGGCCCAACGCCTGCTGCAACAGGAACAGGCCAGCCGCGGCGCCCTGAACCGCAATGCGCTGCCGCTGCATGCCCTGCCAGAAGAAGAAGGCGAGGAATCCCTATGAAGTTGAATCCATTCGTGAAGGCCGGCATCGGCCTGTCCTTCGCCCTGATCTGGTCGTGCCCGACGCTGGCCGCGATCACCGAAACCAAGAATTTCGGCCTGGAAGTGAAGATCACCGGCCAGTCCGAGGACGACCGCGACCTGGGCACCGCCCGCGGCGGCGACGTCAACGGCGTGGGCCTCGACCTGCGCCCGTGGGTCTACGGCGAGAGCGGCGCGTGGAGCGCCTACGCCATGGGCCAGGCCGTGACCTCCACCGACATCATCGAGACCGACACCCTGCAGCAGTCCGACGGCGCCCAGGCCACCGACAGCGGCGACCGCCAGACCAAGAAGAACTACCTGGCCATGCGCGAGTTCTGGGTCGGCTACAGCGGCTTCACGCCCTACCCCGGCGAGATCCTCAAGTTCGGCCGCCAGCGCCTGCGCAACGACGACGGCCAATGGCGCGACACCAACATCGAGGCGCTGAACTGGACGTTCGACACCACCCTGCTGCGGGCCAACGCCGGCGTCGCCGAACGCTTCAGCGAATACCGCACCGACCTCAAGGAACTGGCGCCCAAGGACAAGGACCGCCTGCACGCCTACGCCGACGCCGCCTACCAGTGGACGCCGGGCCAGTGGGTCGGCATCCGCGGCCACCACACCCACGACAACGGCAAGCTCGACTACGCCGAGCCGGGCGTGCCCCGCGACACCCTGGACAAGACCGAGAACGGCGACATCAGCTGGCTCGGCCTGACCGCCGACAGCGACGCCTACAACTGGCGCAACACCAACACGGTCAACTACTGGGGCAGCATCACCGGCATGAGCGGCGACCGCGACAAGGTCAACCCGCTCAACGCCGACGGCAGCCGCCCGGCCGAGGCCAAGCGCAGCGACAGCGTCAACGGCTGGGCCACCGACCTTGGCGTGCGCCTGCGCCTCGACCCGCAATGGCAGGTCGGCGCCGCCTATGCCCGCGCCAGCGCCGACTACGAACAGAACGGCCTGGAAAGCAACCGCTCGAACTTCACCGGCACCCGCTCGCGGGTGCACCGTTTCGGCGAAGCGTTCCGCGGCGAGATGAACAACTTGCAGACCGCCACCCTGTTCGGCTCCTGGATGCTCAACGACCAGTACGACGCCAGCCTGATCTACCACAAGTTCTGGCGCGTGGACGGCAACAAGCCGGTGGGCAGCAACGGCATCAACGCCGTCGAGAACAACACCGACGACGTGACCGGCGCGATCCTGTCCAGCACCTCCCTGCCGCTGGACGACGGCAAGAAGGACATGGGCCAGGAGATGGATCTGGTGGTCACCAAGTACTTCAAGCAAGGCCTGCTGCCGGCGGCGCTGAGCCAGTCCATCGACGAGCCGTCGGCGCTGGTGCGCTTTCGCGGCGGCGTGTTCAAGCCCGGCGATGCCTACGGCAGCCAGGTCGATTCGTACATGCACCGCGCGTTCATCGACGTGATCTGGCGCTTCTGATGCGGACCGCCAAGGGAGTGCCCGACATGAACAACTCAAGGAAAGGCTCGCTCAGCCTGTTGGCCGGCGCCCTGCTGCTGGCCAGCGCCGGCGCCTTCGCCACGGTCGAGCCGGCGAAGCCGGTGACCCTGGCCAAAGGGCTGCAGCAGGCCAAGACCTACACCGTCAGCAGCGCCCCGACCGAGGCGCTGGAGCTGGCCGAACCGAAGCTGCCCGACCTCTCCGGCTACACCGCCGAGGCCGCCGCCGCGAAGATCGTGCGCAGCAAGCCGGGCAAGGTCAGCGTGCGCCGGATGATGCAGGAAGACGCCCTGAAGGACTTCATCGGCGGCGACAACAAGATGGCCGAATGGGTGGTGCGCCAGCACGGCATCCCCCAGGCGATCTTCGTCGACGACGGCTACCTGAACCTCAAGGAGCTGGCGCAGAAGCTGCCCAAGCAGTACTTCAGCGAAACCGCGCCCGGCGTATACCTGGCCAAGCTGCCGATCGTCGTCGGCCGCAAAGGCATCCTCGAGATCGACGGCCAGACCCAGGAGCTGCGCCTGTCCCAGGAGGCCGGCTCGTTCCTGGTCAACGACGGCCAGCTGTTCGTGCGTGACACCAAGGTCACCGGCTGGCGCGAGAAGGACAACGGCCCGGCGACCTTCCGTTCGCCCAAGGAATTCCGTCCGTTCCTGCTCGCCTGGGGCGGCACCGAGACCTACATCGTCAACAGCAAGATGGCCAGCTTCGGCTACGCCAACAGCAAGTCCTACGGCGTGAGCATTTCCCAGTACACGCCGAACATGGCCAAGGTGCTCAAGCGCCCCGAGCCGACCGGCTGGATCGTCGGCTCCGAGTTCTCGGACATGTGGTACGGCTTCTACTGCTACGAGACCCGCGACTTCGTGGTCAAGGGCAACACCTACAAGGACAACATCGTCTACGGCATCGACCCCCACGACCGCTCCCACGGCCTGGTCATCGCCGAGAACACCGTCCACGGGACGAAGAAGAAGCACGGGATCATCATCTCCCGCGAAGTGAACGACAGCTTCATCTTCAACAACAAGAGCTTCGACAACCACCTCTCGGGGCTGGTGATCGACCGCAACAGCGTGAACAACGTGATCGCCCACAACGAGATCTACCGCAACCACACCGACGGCATCACCCTCTACGAGTCCGCCGACAACCTTTTGTGGGGCAACAAGGTCATCAGCAACAAGCGCCACGGCATCCGCATCCGCAACAGCGTGAACATCCGCCTGTACGAGAACGTCGCCATGGCCAACGGCCTGACCGGCGTCTACGGCCACATCAAGGATCTGACCGACACCGACCGCGACATCAAGCTCGACCCGTTTGACGCCCAGGTCTCGCTGATCGTGGTCGGCGGCGAACTGGCGGCCAACGGCAGCGGCCCGATGGCCATCGACTCGCCGCTGAGCGTAGAGCTGTACCGCGTCTCGATGCTGGCGCCGACCAAATCCAGCGGCATCAGCTTCAACGGCGTCCTGGGCGAGCGCCAGGACGAAATTCTCGACCTGCTGGTGCGCCAGCAGAAAGCCGTGCTGATCGACCCCGTCGAACGCCAGACCGAACTGCGGGACTGAGGACCTCTTTATGCACCCACACCTGATCAAACTGCTCAGCCTGTCGGCCCTGACCGTGGGCATCCTGGCGGCCAGCGACGGCGCCGGCGCGGACCAGGCCCAAGCCCCCGCGTTCACCGCCGAGCCGTGCTGCAGCCTGTGCCCCGCCGCCCACGACCCGAAGAACTACACCACCCGCTACCAGCAAAACTTCACCACCCTGGTGCAGGCGCAGGGCGACTGGCTGTTCCGCACCCGGGAAGACCTGCGCACCGAGTTCGACACCACCCCCGCCGGCTACCGCCGCCTGCAGCAACTGCACGATGCGTTCAAGAGCAAGGGCGTGGAACTGGTGATCGTCTACCAGCCGACCCGTGGCCTGGTGAACCGCAACAAGCTCAACCCGCAGGACAAGGCCGCCTTCGACTACGAGAAGGCGCTGGGCAACTACAAGACCATGCTCGGCCGCTTCGCCAAGATGGGCTACGTGGTGCCGGACCTGTCGCCGCTCACCAACGAATCGCTGCCCGAGACCCTGCCGGCCCACGACTTCTACTTCCGCGGCGACCAGCACTGGACGCCCTACGGCGCCCAGCGCACGGCGAAGATCGTCGCCGAGCAGGTCAAGCGGATCCCGGCCTTCGCCGACATCCCCAAGCGCGAGTTCGAGACCAAGCGCTCCGGGCGCATGGGCAAGACCGGCACCCTGCACAACATGGCCGGGCAACTGTGCGGCACCAGCTACGCGATCCAGTACATGGACCAGTTCACCACCGAGCCCAAGGGCGAGGCCGGCGACGGCGACCTGTTCGGCGACAGCGGCAACCCGCAGATCACCCTGGTGGGCACCTCCCACAGCGGCAAGAACTACAACTTCGCCGGCTTCCTCGAAGAGGCCATCGGCGCCGACATCCTCAACGTCGCGTTCCCCGGCGGCGGCCTGGAAGGCTCGATGCTGCAGTACCTGGGCAGCGACGAGTTCCAGAAGTCGCCGCCCAAGATCCTCATCTGGGAGTTCTCGCCGCTGTACCGCCTCGACCAGGAGACCATCTACCGCCAGATGATGGCGCTGCTGGACAACGGCTGCGAGGGCAAGGACGCGCAGATGAGCGCCAGCGCGACGCTCAAGCCGGGCAAGAACGAACTGCTGGTCAACAGCAAGAACCTGAACCTGCAGAACAACGGCCATCAGGTCGACATCCGCTTCGCCGACACCTCGGTGAAGACCCTGCACGCCACCCTCTGGTACATGAACGGCCGCCACGAGGACATCAAGATCGAGAAGCCGGAAACCTCCGACACCGACGGGCGTTTCGCCTTCGAATTGCGCACGGACGAGGACTGGGCCACGCAGAACCTGCTGGCCGTCGAAGTCCAGGGCCCGGACGCGGGCGCCGAGCCGCAGAAGGTCGAAGCGAAAATCTGCAAACGCAACGTATTCCCGGGCGCTGGGCCGCAAACCGCCCAGCTCGGGCAATGAGGTCTGCCATGCGAAACCGAACGATCAAACACCTGCTTGCGCCGTCCCTGCTGACCCTGGCGATGTTCGCCGGGGCCACCCAGGCCGCCGCGCCGCTGCGTCCGCCCCAGGGCTACTTCGCACCTGTGGACAAGTTCAAGACCGGCGACAAGAGCGAAGGCTGCGACGCCATGCCGGCGCCCTACACCGGCCCGCTGCAGTTTCGCAGCAAGTACGAAGGCTCGGACAAGGCCCGCGCCACCCTCAACGTGCAGTCGGAGAAAGCCTTCCGCGACAGCACCGCCGACATCACCAAGCTTGAGCGCGGCACCGCCAAGCGGGTGATGCAGTTCATGCGCGACGGTCGCCCGGAGCAGCTCGACTGCACGCTCAACTGGCTGACGTCCTGGGCACGGGCGGATGCGTTGATGTCCAAGGACTTCAACCACACCGGCAAGTCGATGCGCAAATGGGCGCTGGGCAGCATGGCGTCCTCGTACATCCGCCTGAAGTTCTCCGACTCGCACCCGCTGGCCCAGCATCAGCAGGAGGCCCGGGAGATCGAGGCCTGGTTCGGCAAACTGGCCGACCAGGTGGTGAGCGACTGGGACAACCTGCCGCTGGCGCAGACCAACAACCACTCCTATTGGGCCGCGTGGTCGGTGATGGCGACGGCCATCGCCACCGACCGCCGCGACCTGTTCGACTGGGCGGTGAAGGAATACAAGGTCGGCGCCGGCCAAGTCGACGCCGACGGCTACCTGCCCAACGAACTCAAGCGCCAGCAGCGCGCCCTGGCGTACCACAACTACGCCCTGCCGCCGCTGGCGATGATCGCCAGCTTCGCTCAGGTCAACGGCGTGGATCTGCGCCAGGAGAACAACGGCGCCCTCAAGCGCCTGGGCGACCGGGTGCTGGCCGGCGTGAAGGATCCCGACGCCTTCGAGGCGAAGAACGGCAAGAAGCAGGACATGACCGACCTGAAGGAGGACATGAAATTCGCCTGGCTCGAACCGTTCTGCAGCCTCTACGCCTGTGCGCCGGATGTGCTGGAGAAGAAACACGGCATGCAGCCGTTCAAGACCTTCCGCCTGGGCGGCGACCTGACCAAGGTCTACGACCCGTCGCACGAGAAGGGCAACAAGGGTTCGTAAGGCAGAACACGAACCCCTGTGGGAGCTGGCTTGCCAGCGATTGCAATCTGACATTCAACACTGATGTCGACTGACCCGACGCTATCGCTGCGGTGCGGCGACCCGACAAGCCAGCGCCCACAAGGGTTGCGGTGAATCTGGATGCAATACATCCCCCGGACTTTTCGTGGGGGGTTTGGGGGGGCCTTGGCCCTTGACTGTGGCTTCAAACATGGAGAAACCGGGATGGTCTTTTCATCCAACGTGTTCCTGTTCCTGTTCTTGCCGATCTTCCTCGGCCTGTACTACCTGAGCGGGCAACGCTACCGCAACCTGCTGCTGCTGATCGCCAGCTACGTGTTCTACGCCTGGTGGCGGGTGGACTTCCTGGCGCTGTTCGCCGGTGTCACCCTGTGGAACTACTGGATCGGCCTGAAGGTCGGCGCCGCCGGTGTGAGGAGCAAGCCGGCCCAGCGCTGGCTGCTGCTCGGCGTGGCAGTGGACCTGTGCATCCTGGGCTACTTCAAGTACGCCAACTTCGGCGTAGACAGCCTCAACGCGATCATGACGTCGTTCGGCCTGGAGCCGTTCATCCTCACCCACGTGCTGTTGCCGATCGGCATCTCGTTCTACATCTTCGAGTCCATCAGCTACATCATCGACGTGTACCGCGGCGACACCCCGGCCACCCGCAACCTGATCGACTTCGCGGCGTTCGTGGCGATCTTCCCGCACCTGATCGCAGGCCCCGTGCTGCGCTTCCGTGACCTGGCCGACCAGTTCAACCACCGCACCCACACCCTCGACAAGTTCTCCGAGGGCTGCACCCGGTTCATGCAGGGCTTCATCAAGAAGGTGTTCATCGCCGACACCCTGGCGGTGGTCGCCGACCATTGCTTCGCCCTGCAGCACCCGACCACCGGCGATGCCTGGCTCGGTGCGCTGGCCTACACCGCGCAGCTGTACTTCGACTTCTCCGGCTACAGCGACATGGCCATCGGCCTGGGCTTGATGATGGGCTTTCGCTTCATGGAGAACTTCAAGCAGCCCTACGTCAGCCAGTCGATCACCGAGTTCTGGCGGCGCTGGCACATCAGCCTGTCCACCTGGCTGCGCGACTACCTGTACATCACCCTGGGCGGCAACCGCCGCGGCACGCTGATGACTTATCGCAACCTGTTCCTGACCATGCTGCTGGGCGGCCTGTGGCACGGCGCGAACATCACCTACATCGTCTGGGGCGCCTGGCACGGCATGTGGCTGGCGATCGAGAAAATGCTCGGCATCAACACCTCGCCGCGCCGCCTCAATCCGGTCCGCTGGGCCCTGACCTTCCTGCTCGTGGTCATGGGCTGGGTGATCTTCCGCGCCGAGAACCTGCACGTGGCCGGGCGCATGTACGGCGCGATGTTCAGCTTCGGCGACTGGTCGCTGTCGGAACTCAACCGCGCCAGCCTCACCGGCCTGCAAGTGGCGACCCTGGTGGTGGCGTACGCAACCCTGGCGTTCTTCGGCCTGCGCGACCTGTACACCAGCACGCCACCGGTCAAGACCAAACCTTGCGCCGACGCCGGGCAAGACGGCCCGGCCGGCGCGCAGCCCGGCCTGATCAAGGCCGCCCCCGGCGAAAACCCGGCGGCCATCCGCGAGCCCGGCTACACCGTCGGCGCGCCCGCCCAAGTGCAGCCGGCCTACTGGAGCGCCGACTGGCCACGCTACGCGATGCGCGCCCTGGTGCTGCTGCTGTTCATCGCCTCGATTCTCAAACTCTCGGCGCAGAGCTTCTCGCCGTTCCTTTACTTCCAGTTCTGAGGGATCTGCCATGACCCGCTCATTACGCATGTTCTACATCGCCCTGTTTCTGCTGACCCTGCTGGTGCTCGGCCTGTGGTCGCTGCGCAGCTTCTTCGGCTTCAGCACCAACGCCGACGCCACGGTGCTCAACGGCCGCTGGACCAAAGCCGTGGAAACCCACTACGACGACGAGTTCCCGATCAAGCGCCTGGGCACCAATCTGTGGGCCGCTCTGGACTTCAAGCTGTTCAACGAAGGCCGTCCGGGCGTGGTGCTCGGCCGTGACCAGTGGCTGTACAGCGACGAGGAATTCAACCCGATCGTCAACGAAGAGCTGAACCTGCAAGGCAACTACGCGCTGGTCGAAGGCGTGCGCCAGACCCTCAAAGCGAAAGGCGTGAAACTGGTGATGGCCATCGTGCCGGCCAAGGTGCGTCTGTACCCGGAACACCTGGGCGAAGTGAAGCCTGCGAGCATCCACGCCAACCTGTATCAGGACTTCCACGCCCGCGTCGCCGCGGACAAGATCCTCGCCCCCGACCTGCTCGGCCCGCTGCAGAAGGCCAAGCAGAACGGTCAGCAAGTGTTCTTGCGCACCGACACCCACTGGACCCCGGAAGGCGCCGAGATCGCCGCCGACACCCTGGCCAAGACCATCGCCGACAAGTTCCCGCTCAGCGGTGAGCCGCAGCGCTTCGTCACCACGCCGGCCGAGCAGGTCACGCACAAGGGCGACCTGCGCCTGTTCCTGCCGCTGGATCCGCTGTTCGAGAACCTGATGCCGGCCAAGGAGCCGCTGCAGAAGCGCAACACCGTGGCCGCCGACGCGCAGCCGGCCGGCGACGACGCCCTGTTCGCCAGCCGCGAAGTGCCGGTGGCGCTGATCGGCACCAGCTACAGCGCCAACCCCAACTGGAACTTCGTCGGCGCGCTCAAGCAGGCGCTCAACAGCGACGTGGTCAGTTACGCCGAAGACGGCCACGGCCCGATCCTGCCGATGCTCAGTTACCTGAAAAGCGACGACTTCAAGAACAGCCCGCCCCAGGTGCTGATCTGGGAGTTCCCTGAACGATATCTGCCTGTGAACAACGAAATCGGCGACGCCGACCCGCAGTGGGTCGCAGAGCTCAAACAAGCCGGCGCGCGCCAACAGAACGTAGCTGTGAACACTTCATCCGAGACGCCCGACCGGGCGCAAAACTGAAAGAGAGGTACACCATGACTTTCACTCCAACTCCGCGTCGTCTCGCCCAACGCCTTGCCCTGGTCGCCGGCCTGAGCGTGCTGTCGGTGCAGGCATTCGCCGGCGGCGACGCCGCGCTCTACGGCCCGACCGCGCCCAAAGGCTCGACCTTCGTGCGCGTCTACAACGCCAGCAATGCCGAAGTCAGCGCCACCGTCGGCAGCACCAGCCTGAGCGACGTCGCCCCGCTGGCCAGCAGCGACTTCAGCTTCATGCCCGGCGGCGACTACAGCGCCAAGGTCGGCAGCCAGACCCTGCCGGTGAAACTGGCCGGCGACCACTACTACACCCTGGTCAACAACGCCTCCGGTGCGCCGCAGCTGATCGAAGAGCCGCCGTTCAAGAACAAGCAGAAATCCCTGGTGCGCGTGCAGAACCTCAGCGACAAGCCGCTGACCCTCAAGACCGCCGACGGCAAGACCGAGGTGGTGCCGAACGTGGCCGCCAAGGGCCGCGGCGAACGCGAGATCAACCCGGTGAAGGTCAGCCTGGCGCTGTACGAAGGCGACAAGAAGGTCGGCGACGTGAAGCCGGTCGCCCTGGAGCGCGGCGAAGCGGCGGTGCTGTACGTCACCGGCACGGGCAGCAGCCTGTCGCCGGTGTGGGTGAAGCGCCCGGTGTCGACCCGCTGACACATTTCCCGAACTGACCCGAATCCCTGTGGGAGCCGGCTTGCCGGCGATGCGGACAACTCGGTTGCGCAGATACACCGAGGTGATGCGATCGCTGGCGAGCCAGCTCCCACAGGAACCGAGGCGGGCATTCGGACACGAGACAACAACAAGAGTGAAACGACGCAGGTTCGTGGCTCTAACCCAATTGATTTTATGGAGTAAACATTATGATTCCGGTGATCTTGTCAGGTGGTAGCGGTTCCCGTCTCTGGCCGCTTTCGCGCAAGCAGTTCCCCAAGCAGTTCCTCGCCCTGACCGGCGAACACACCCTGTTCCAGCAGACCGTCGAGCGCCTGGTGTTCGACGGCATGGACACCCCCATCGTGGTCTGCAACAAGGAGCACCGCTTCATCGTCAACGAGCAGTTGGCCAACCGCAGCCTGGAGGCCCAGCGCATCCTGATGGAGCCGTTCGGCCGCAACACCGCGCCGGCGGTGGCGCTGACCGCGATGATGCTGGTCAACGAGGGCCGCGACGAGCTGATGCTGGTGCTGCCCGCCGACCACGTGCTGGAAGACCGCAAAGCCCTGCAGCGCGCCCTGGCCCTGGCCACGGTGGCGGCGGAAAACGGTGAGATGGTGCTGTTCGGCGTGCCGGCCACCAAACCGGAGACCGGCTACGGCTACATCAAGTCGGTCAGCGATTCGCTGCTGCCCGAAGGCGTCAGCCGCGTCTCGCACTTCGTGGAGAAGCCCGACGTCAAGCGCGCCACCGAATACGTCGAGTCCGGCGGCTACTACTGGAACAGCGGCATGTTCCTGTTCCGCGCCAGCCGCTTCCTCGAAGAGCTGAAAAAGCACGACCCGGACATCTACGACACCTGCCTGCTGACCCTGGAGCGCAGCGTCCAGGATCCGGACACCATCACCTTCGACGAAGCCACCTTCGCCTGCTGCCCGGACAACTCCATCGACTACTCGGTGATGGAAAAGACCCAGCGCGCCTGCGTGGTGCCGCTGACCGCCGGCTGGAGCGACGTCGGCTGCTGGTCGTCGCTGTGGGAGGTCAACGAGAAGGACGCCAACGGCAACGTCAGCAAGGGCGACGTGGTGATCCAGGACAGCAAGAACTGCATGATCCACGGCAACGGCAAGCTGGTGTCGGTGATCGGCCTGGAGAACATCGTCGTGGTGGAAACCAAGGACGCCATGATGATCGCCCACAAGGACAAGGTCCAAGGCGTCAAGCAGATGGTCAACACCCTCAACGAACAGGGCCGCAGCGAGACCCAGAACCACTGCGAGGTCTACCGTCCGTGGGGTTCCTACGACTCGGTGGACATGGGCGGCCGGTTCCAGGTCAAGCACATCTCGGTCAAGCCGGGCGCGTGCCTGTCGCTGCAGATGCACCACCACCGCGCCGAGCACTGGATCGTGGTCAGCGGCACCGCCGAAGTCACCTGCGACGAGAACGTGTTCCTGCTCACCGAGAACCAGTCCACCTACATCCCGATCGCCTCGGTGCACCGCCTGCGCAACCCGGGCAAGATCCCGCTGGAGATCATCGAAGTGCAATCGGGCTCGTACCTGGGCGAGGACGACATCGAACGCTTCGAAGACATCTACGGCCGCTCCACCCCGGTCGAGCGCGGCGTGTCGGTGAAGACCATCGCACAGTGACCTTCCTGTGACAAAAAGCCCCCGTCCGACCTGCTGCGTCCCCTATCCGCGGCAGGCCAGGCGGGGGCTTTTCGTCTGCCCCCCGCGGGCTCAAGGGCTGCGTGACACCGCCACCGAACAGAGCCGCCAGGCCGCTGGCCGCCGATGGGCGTAGCCCAGGGTGACCGCCGCCGTGGCGTAGTCTCCCGCCGAGGCAGCCTGAGCCGTCCAGTACTCGGGGATCGAACGGTCGTAGTTGTGGGCGGCGTCGAACGCCCCGGTCGGCCAACCGTACCCGCGCACCAAGTCGCCCCATTCCGGGTACAGCGCCCCCGGATACCGCAGCAGGTAGCCACCGTTGAGTTCCAGCGGCCTGGGCAGCGCCACGCCGTGACCGTTCGCATAGCGCTCCGCCGAAGCCCAATCCATATGGCACGCCAACGCGGTGAACCAGAGCGTCGCCTGGGGCTGCGTGTACTGCACGCTCTGGCCCCCGGCATCCTTGATGGTGAACGTCACCGGGCCATGCCCCCTGAGCGTGACCTCGCCGGTGCCGGCGCCGATCTCGGCCCGGCCCGGCTCGGCACTGCTGAACGCGAACGGGGGCGTCCCGCCGGCCATGTTCAGCCTGTAGCGCGCACCGCTGAAGCCGGTGCGGGGAAACCCGCTGTCCGCCGCGAAGGTGAAGGCATCGGCCTGAGGTGAGGCGGTCAGTGAAGCGACCCGCAAGACCTTGCTCTGCGGATCGAACACCTGATCGGCGGGATCGAACACGAACCGCGCCTGGTGCGCCGGCGTCTGCGGCAGCTCGATGCGGATGATCGGCAGCCTCAGTCCGCTGCGGTCATAGAAGTCCTGCTGGTCGTACTGAGCCGACGTCAAGCCGCCGCCGGTGTAGTACAGCGCCTGGATCGGCAACTCCCCGGGGATGTCCTGCGGCCAGGTCGCCAGCATCAGCTCGTTGCGGCTGTGGAAGGCCACATCCTGGTGCAGGGTCATCACGCGCAAGGCCTGGTAGAACGCGTCCGCCGCCGCGTCGTTCATTTGGTCGCGCACATCGAAACTGCACTGGTAGTGGCCCTGCGCGACGCCGGGCCGCACCGTGTGGGCCATCCATTGCTCGGCGGTGGTGATGCCCTGCGACTGGCAGCGCCGGCTCTGCTGCGGGTAGGCGCGGTGGGCACCGCAGCCGGGGTTTTCGCGGTCGAACGTGGCGCCGTCGATGGGAAACACGCAAAGCACTTCGATGTGACGCTTGCCGACCGGCGTATCCAGGATCGGGTGGAAAACGAAACCGTGGTCGTAGGTGGAATCGATCTGCCGGTACTGCGAGTCGCGCCGCAGGTACGAAAACGACAGCCCCCCCTTCTCCACGGCAATCGGGCTGGGGTTCCAGAAGTGGTATTGGGTGGAATGGATCGTGCCCCGGAACAGAATGCCGGCGCACAGGAACGCCGGTTTCGAGGCGCTGCCGCAATCCTTTCGGGTGTCGGCGTACCGGTCGGCCAGCGCCGTTGCCACGGCCTCGCCCTGCTTCTGGAAAGCCGAGCGAGGGTCGGAAGACAGTCCGTCGAGCGTCGAGGACTGGCAGGCTGCCAGCAGCAGACAGGCCCAACAGATCAGATAGCGTCCCATACGTCCTCCGGTACCGGCCGTGTACGCTATCCAACACCGGCTCCGCCGCGACGGCCACTGTCAGAAATTACAGTCCCGACCGGTGGCGCTCCCGTTGTCGATCCGAAAGGGGTGTCGTTCCAGCCTCTTCGTCGGGTCGATGCCCGGAGAAACGTTCCTGGTCAGGTCCTGCGCAGCCTCGACCGGCGCCATCGCCAGCAGGCTGGCTCCCACCGGGAATCTCGGCCGAATGCCGCCTCCTTGGCCTGCCCGCGAAGGGGCCGGACCTGGCGCCGCACACCACTTGCCAATCGCCAACCCCCTCTACGCTTAGGTAGGATGGCCTTCCATCCCTGCGAGGTTGCGCGACATGTTCATCGGCGTCCTGCTGGTCATCACCTGGCTGATCCTGCTGCTGCGCTATCCCGCCAAGGCCTTGCCGGTGTCGGCGGCGGCGGCCGTCGGCCTGGGGCTGGTGGCGATGTGGGTGGTGTGGCTGGACAACCGCGAGGTCAAGCAACTGGCGCGCCTGGAGCTGCGCATCGCCTATGCCCCCGAACAGTGTCCCGCCGACCGTCCGTTGCAGCTCAAGATGAACAACGGCAACGACGTGCCGCTGACCGAGCTGCGCTGGCGCATCGCCGCGTATGCGCCGGGCGACACGGTCAACCTGGCCGACAACCAGTACACCGCCCCGCGCTACCGCGGCCCCGGCGAACTACAGCCCGGCGGCAACTGGGAAGACTGCCTGCCGCTGCCGCCGCTGCGTCCCGGCTACCGCCCGCAGACCCTGGAGTTTCGCGCCGAGCGGTTGCAGGGTAGTTTCTCCGACTGATCCCCTTCACGTCTGCCTCCTTCACCTCTGCATAAGGAATGCGCCATGCCCGTTGCACTGATCACCGGTTGTTCCAGCGGCATCGGCCGCGCCCTCGCCGACGCCTTCAAGGCCGCCGGCTATGACGTCTGGGCCAGCGCGCGCAAGGCCGAGGACGTCGCCGCGCTGAGCGCCGCCGGCTTCACCGCCGTGCAGCTGGACGTCAACGACGGCGCGGCGCTGGAGCAGTTGAGCGAGCGGCTCAACCACGAGCGCGGCGGCCTCGACGTGCTGATCAACAACGCCGGCTACGGCGCCATGGGCCCGCTGCTCGACGGCGGCGTGGCGGCCATGCAGCGCCAGTTCGAGACCAACGTGTTCTCCATCGTCGGCGTCACCCGCGCACTGTTCCCGGTGCTGCGCCGGGCCAAGGGGCTGGTGGTGAACGTCGGCAGCGTGTCGGGTGTGCTGGTCACGCCGTTCGCCGGCGCCTACTGCGCCTCGAAAGCAGCGGTGCACGCCCTGAGCGACGCGCTGCGCATGGAGCTGGCGCCGTTCGGCGTGCGGGTGATGGAGGTTCAGCCGGGCGCCATCGAATCCAGCTTCGCCAAGAACGCCGGGCATGAGGCCGAGCAACTGATCACCGAACAGTCGCCGTGGTTTCCGCTGCGCGAAGGGATCCGGGCGCGGGCCAAGGCATCCCAGGACAAGCCGACCCCGGCCCGGGACTTCGCCGCCGAACTGCTCAAGGCCGTGCAGCAGGCCAAGCCGCCCCGGCTGATCCGCATCGGCAACGGCAGCCGGGCGTTGCCGTTGCTGGCGACCTGGCTGCCCAAGGGTCTGCTGGAATCGACGCTGATGAAGCGGTTCGGGTTGCGCGCAAGCCTCTGACGGCGGCCGGCGAAATGGCCGAACCGGCCGGCCCAGACCGTCGACCCGGCCCTGGCGCTCATCAACACATCTTACTGTCCCCTGTGGCGAGGGCGCTTGCTCCCGCCGGGCTGCGCAGCAGACCCGTTTTTAGGGCCGCTGCGCGCCCTAGCGGAAGCAAGCACCCTCGCCACACAACGGATCAACGGCCGTCGGTCTGCTTCACCACCACCGTGCAGGTAATGCCCGCCGCCAGCAGCACCCCTTCCGGCACCTCGTCGATGTGAATCCGCACCGGCACCCGTTGGGCCAGGCGCACCCAGTTGAACGTCGGGTTGACGTCGGCGATGAGCTCGCGGCTTTCCGGGTTGTCGCGGTCGTAGATGCCGCGGGAAATGCTCTCCACATGGCCCTTGAGGACTTCACCGCTCATCAGTTGCATGTCGGCCCGGTCGCCCACGCGCACGTGGGGCAGCTTGGTCTCTTCGAAGAAGCCGTAGACCCAGAACGAGTTCATGTCGACCACGGCCATCTTCGCTTCGCCGATGCGTGCGTAGTCGCCGCGGTGAACGTTGAGGTTGGTCACGTAGCCGTCCACCGCCGCCCGCACTTCGGTGCGTTTGAGGTTGAGCTCGGCGGCCTCCAGCTGCGCCTGGGCGTGCTGGTAGTCGGCCAGGGCCGCGTCGGCGATGTTGCTGGCGTCGTCGCGGTTTTCCTTGGAGATCACCAGGTTGTCCAGGTCGGCGCGGCGGTGGGCGTTGACCTTGCGCATCTCCCACGTCGCCTTGCGCGAGGCCACCAGGGCCTGCGCCTGCTTGACCGCCAACCGGTAGTGCTCGGGGTCGATCTGCATCAGCAGGTCGCCCTTCTTCACCAACTGGTTGTCGCGCACCGGCACATCGACCACCTCACCCGTGACGTCGGCGGCGACGTTGATGATGTCCGCCCGCACCCGGCCGTCGCGGGTCCACGGGGTGTTCATGTAGTGCTCCCACAAGGTGCGGCCGATCCACAGCGCCAGAGCCAGCACCAGCAGGGTCGCGAGCAGGCTGAAAAACTTTTTCATCAAGACCTTCTTCAGAGTTGGAGAGTCAGCGGTAGACGGTCAGCGCCATCGCGCCGAACAGACAAGTGAACAGGCTCAGGCGCAGCAGCGCCGGGTGCCAGAAGAAGCGGTACAGGTCGAACCCCGACAGGAAGCGGTCCAGCGCCCAGGCCAGTGCCGCGGCGACGAAGAACATCAGGGTCATGGTCGGCATGTACACGCCGTGGAAGGCGATTTCACGGGGCATGGGCAAGTCCTTCGGGCTTGGCGGCCGCGTAGGCGGCGAGCGGTGATTGCGGGTCGAGCAACGAAGTGCGGATGAAGTGCAGGTAGCTTTTCACCCGGCGCAGCGCCGAGGTGTCGAAGTGCGGCGCGAACGGCTCGTCGGTGGCGGCGACACGGCCAATCGCGTGATCGACCGCCACCAGCGCCCGCTCCAGGTTACTGGCGTTGGGTTGCAGGAACAGCCGCACCAGCGCCCGACCCATCACGCGGATCGACTGGCGCCACGGCTGGGACTCGGCGTACGCCGGGTGCACCGGCAGGATCGCCTGCTCCTTGCGCAGCTCGATGATCGCGTGGCCGACCTCCAGCACCACGAACATCCAGCGCAGCAGTTTTTTCTGCACCAGCGGCTGGCCGGTCGCCAGGCCGTAGGCCTGGTGCATCAGGTCGCGGGTGCGGCTTTCGAAGCCCGAGGCCAGGCCCTTGAGCTTGCCGCTGATCGCGTACACCACTTGGCCGCGCAGGTCCTGCTCCAGGCGCTTCCACAGCCAACGGCTGTTGGGCGGCAGGATGATCGCCCCGGCAGCGGCGCACACCAGCATGCCCATGACCATGGCGATGTAATCGTTGATGAAGGTGTACGGGTTGTAGATGGTCAGGTTGTCCGGCACCGAACCGGTGCTGAAAAAGATCAGCAGCCCGAGGCCGACCCCGGCGTACTGCGGGCGCGACGCCAGGAACGAGCCGAGCACGATCACCGGGGCCAGCATCACGCACAAGAGCGGGAAACCGTCGATCCACGGGAAAATGAAGAACATCTCGACGAAGCCGATCAGCGCCCCGAGGAACGTGCCGCAGGCCATCTGGAACGCCATGCGCTTGGGGTTCGGCGTGGCAGCGGACAAGCCCACGGTGGCGGCGGCGATCAGGGTCATGGTCGCGCCGCTCGGCCACGCGGTGGCCACCCAGTAGCTGCCCAGCACGATCAGGATGAACGAGGCGCGGATCCCCGAAGCGGCCGCCGCCCACCAACTGGTCTGCGGGGTGAACGGCTCGTCCCAGCGCTCGCGTTCGTGGCGGTGGTCGGCCAGGGACGCGTGGGTCTGTGCATAACTGTGCAGGTCGTCGACGAAGCGGTAGAGCAATTCGTACGCAGTGTGGAAATCCAGCAGCTCGGCCTCGCTCGGGCCGGTCTCCTGGAACGCCGTCCGCAGGCTGCGCACCCGTGTCGGCAAGCCTTCCTTGTAGGCTGCGAGCGCCGTCGCCAGGCGCGCCGCATCGGGGCTGGTCAGGGACCTGCCGCTGAAGCCGTCGAGCACTTCGGCCAGGTCCTGCAGGCCCGGCCTGATCGCCGCCACGACGTGTTCCTCGCCGTTGCCGCGCAAGCGCTCAAGCAACTGATGCAAGGCGTTGAAGCGGGTGGTGATGCCCATGAATTCGCTGTTCAGGCGGCTCAGCCGGCCGTTGCGCCGGCGCATGTGCGGGTCTTCGAACACGGTCACGCTGCGCAGGCCTTCCAGGCCCACGGCCTCGGCGATGAAGCGCACGTTGCTGGCCTCGAACGACTCAGGCTTGCTGCGCCCGCGCAGGCCGTCGGTGACGAACAGGGCGAACACGCCGAAGCGCTGGTACAGCGCGTTGCGCATGGCGGCGCTGGCGGTCTGCGGCAGGATCGCGGCGCTGACCAGGGTGGAGCAGAGAATCCCCAGGGAGATTTCCAGCACCCGCCACACCGCCGCCATGAACGCGCCGTCCGGGTGCGCCAGCGCCGGCAGGCCGACCATCGCCGCCGTGTACCCGGCCAGCACGAAACCGTAGGCGCGGAAGTTGCGGCAACGGGCGGCGCCGGCCGAGCAGATGCCGACCCAGATCGCCAGCGAACCCAGGAACAGTTCGGTGTTCTGGGCGAACAGCGCGATCAGCGTGACCATCATCGCCGACCCGGCCAACGTGCCGAGGAACCGGTAGAAACTCTTGGCGAACACCTGGCCGCTCTGCGGCTGCATGACGATGAACACGGTGATCATCGCCGTGCGCGGCTGCGGCAGTTCCAGGCGCATCGCCAGCCACAGGGTGAGGAACGCGGCGATCAGCACCTTGAAGATGTAGACCCAGGTCACGCCGTCGCTGCGTGCCCAGTCAAAGAAGCCCCGGCGCCATTCCAGGGAGTGCAGCCAGCGCAGGGGGGCGGGCATGGGAGTCATTCGAATACGCTCAAGAAATCAGTCTGGACTCAAAACCTGTGGGCGCTGGCTTGCCAGCGAAGACGGCGTCACGTTCAACAGTGAGGTCGCCTGATCCACCGCCTTCGCGGGCAAGCCCGCTCCCGCACCGAGGTGTGTTCACCGCAGCAGCGCCGGGGTTTTCGGGGCCTGGGTCTGCGCAGCCGTCGGCACATCGTTGCCCGCACCGAGCCCGCCGCCCAACGCCGTCACCAATTGCGCATGGGCGCTCAGGCGCGCCGCCTGCACCTGCTGCTGCACCTGTTGCTGCTTGAACAGCAGGGTCTGGGCGTTGAGCACGTTGAGGTAGTCGGTGAGCCCCCGCCGATAGGCGACCATCGCGATGTCGTAGGTCTTCTGCGCGGCGGCCACGGACTCGGCGGCGAAGGTCTGCTGCTTGTCCATCGACTCACGGCGGATCAACTGGTCGGAGAGGTTCTTCAGCGCGTTGACCAGGGTCTGGTTGTAGTGCGCCACGGCGATGTCGTAGCCGGCGGACGCCTCACCCAGTTCCGCCCGCAGCCGCCCGCCGTCGAAGATCGGCAGCGAGATCGCCGGCCCCACGGTGTAGTTGAGCTTCTTGCCGGTCAGGAACTCCAGCGCCCCGCCGCCGGTGGCCATGTAGCCGAGGCTGCCGACCAGGTCGACGTTGGGATAGAACCCGGCGTGCGCCACGTCGATGCCCCGGGCCTGCGCCGCCACCTGCCAGCGGCTGGCGACCACGTCCGGACGCTGGCCGAGCAGTTCGGCGGGCAGCGCCGACGGCAGCTTCAGCGCCGTGCCCAGGGACAGGGTCGGCCGCTGCAACTGCGCGCCCTCCCCCGGCCCCTTGCCGGCCAGCGCGGCGATCTGGTTGCGGCTCAGGGCGATGGCTTCGTCCAGCGCATCCAGTTGCCGGTGGGTTTCCGGCAACGGCGTTTCGGCCTGGCTGACTTCGAAATGGGTGCCGATCCCGCCGTTCAGGCGTTTTTGCGCCAAGTCCAGAATCTGCTGTTGCTGGGCCAGCGTCGCGGCGACGATGTCGCGCTGGGCGTAGTGCAGCGACAGCTCGATGTAGGCCAGCACCAGGTTGTTCTGCAGTTCGAGCCGGGCCTGCTGCGCCTCGGCCGCCGTCATGTGCGCCAAGTCCACCGCCCGTTCCGTGCTGTTGCGGTCGCGGCCCCAGAGGTCCAGATCGTAGCTGAAGCCCAGCGCGGCGTTGTTGTCCCAGGTGGTGGTGTTGGCCAGGTCGCCCGGGCCGTAGAACGGATCGGTCGGCCAGTTGTGGCGCTTGAGCGTGGACTGGCCGTTGACCTGCAGCGACTCGGCGGCTTCGGCCGCACCGGCCATGGCCTTGGCCTGGCGCACCCGCGCGGCGGCCATGGCCAGGCTCGGGCTGCCTTGCACGGCGAGGTCGATCCAGCGGTTCAGTTGCGGGTCGCCGAAGGCTTGCCACCATTGCGCGGCGGGCCAGTTTGCGTCACGGGCGGCGTGGGCGATGGCCTCGTCGGTGGCCAGTGCGTTGGCCTCCAGCGCCTTGCCCTGCGGGGCGATCCCGCCGGTTCCGATGCAGCCGCCAAGACCCAGGGTAAAAGCCAGAACACTGAGCGGCAAAAGCGCTCTGTTGATGCGACGCGGCACTGCTGCGACTTCCTGAAAGAGGGGAAAAGCGGGGAACCTGTGGGAGCGGCGACGGAGCGGTCGCCTGCCGGTGCGGTAGCACACCCGAGCGCCGGATCCGTTGACCTGGCGCATGCGCAAGCACGCCCCATTCCCACTTCGGCGCAATTCTATGAGGGCGCCCGGACCGCGATAAGCTGGGATTCCTGTGAATCTTTGTTACCGTTAACGAGATAATCCCTAAGTCGGGGGTCTCGCCTTTGAAACTTCATGTCACAATTTGCCATCTCCCTTGAGAGCACCCCATGGACACATTGCAAAACATGCGTGCCTTCAGTTGCGTGGCCGAGGCCGGCAGTTTCACCGCCGCCGCCGTGCAGCTCGACACCACCACGGCCAACGTCTCGCGCGCGGTCTCCAACCTTGAGGCCCACCTGCAAACCCGCCTGCTCAACCGCACCACCCGGCGCATCGCCCTGACCGAGGCCGGCAAGCGCTACCTGCTGCGCTGCGAGCAGATCCTGGCCTACGTGGAAGAGGCGGAAGCCGAGGCCAGCGACGCCCACTCGCGCCCGGCCGGGCAGCTCAAGGTCCACACCATGACCGGCATCGGCCAGCACTTCGTCATCGACGCCATCGCCCGCTACCGCAAGACCCACCCGGACGTGACCTTCGACCTGACCCTGGCCAACCGCGTGCCGGACCTGCTCGACGAGGGCTACGACGTGTCCCTGGTGCTGGCCAGCGAACTGCCGGACTCCGGCTTCGTCTCCCAGCGCCTCGGCATCACCTACAGCATCGTCTGCGCCTCGCCCGCCTACGTGAAAGCCAACGGCTGCCCGCAGAAGCCCAGCGACCTGCTCAACCACGCCTGCCTGCGCCTGGTGAGCCCGGTCATCCCCCTGGAGAAATGGGCCTTCGACGGCCCGGAAGGCCAGGAGATGGTGACCATCAACAGCTCGCCGTTCCTGGTGAACTCGGCCGACGCGATGAAAACCGCGATCATCAGCGGCATGGGCATCGGCGTGCTGCCGGTGTACGCCGCCATCGAAGCGCTGCGCAACGGCTCGCTGGTGCGGGTGATGCCCAACTACCGCTCCCAGGAGCTGAACCTCTACGCCATCTACCCGTCGCGCCAGTACCTGGACGCGAAGATCAAGACCTGGGTCGAGTACCTGCGCGGCTCGCTGCCGGAAATCCTCTCGGCGCACCAGGCGGAACTGGTGGCCTATGAAATGAGCGGCAGCCTGGGCGGCGTGCGGTTGGCGAACTGAGTTCGGCGTCCTACAGACGGGGTGTTTTTGGCGGATGTTTCCGACAGGTTTTGACGGTTGTCGGTCGGAAATGCGCTGGATAGGCTTTGGGGGTCGCTGACAGATTCAGTGACCGGGCTTGGTCGTCCGGGTTTAGAATGGCGCGCTTTTCAGCCTGCTTAATGGCGAGCTGTGCGTGGGAGGGCTAACGGCCCTGCCGGGTTTCCATTCCCTGGTCGACCAACCCGCGTACGGTTCGCCACCCCACTGCTTGGTCGCGGTGCGTGGCGGACTCCACATCCCGAATGGAGCTTCACCATGTTCAAACCCACACCGAACCCACCTGCCGCCGACAGCACCTCCCCCTACGAATCCACCGATTCGCGAAAACTCCACGACGCCGCCGAACGTGCGCTCGACCACTACCTCAACCCCACCCAGCCTTCCGCCCGCCGTCCGGGCCGGATGTTCATGGTCGACCCGGCCATGGACGACGAAAGCCTGCTGGTGCATGCCAGCGCCTCCCTGGCCTCGGCGGGCACCCTCACCAGCCAACTGGCCGAGCAACTGGGCACGGCGCAGCGCGACACGATCCTGGCGATCCAGCAGGTGATCATGCTGGCGGGGCTGTCGGTGAACCGGGTGCTGGACAATGTGAAGGTTCAGCCGGGGCACAGTTGATTCACCCTTGTGGGAGCGGGCTGTGCACATCAGGTAGAGATTGGTTGGTTGGCAGGCCGTCATCGCCAGCAGGCTGGCTCCCACAAGTATCCCGGTGCCCACAAAATCCAGGCACACCACAAAAACCTGTGGGAGCCGGCTTGCCGGCGATGGCGGTGGGTCAGTCACCACAGATGTCGGCAGTGCCGGCCCCATCGCTGGCAAGTCGAGTCGTCGCACCGCAGCTCCCACAGGGAATTGTGTCGGGCAGTCAGAAACAGGTCGGCTGTCAGGCCGCCATCACGCGCCTCTCAAAAGGCCGAGTGTCAGCTCGCCTCGCTTTTGATCTTGATCTGCCGGCCCCTTCGGAAGGCTGAGCGGAGGGGTTCATCCGGGGGTGGGCGCGCAGCGCCGTTTGGCGCAGCCAAACACATCGGAAGGAGGTGCAGCGAAGCAAACCGTAGCCGATGCCCCCGGATGAATCCCGGAGCGAAGGAACCCCGAGCCTCAGCGAGGGGCCGAACGCCGGGGCCAGCGTTTTTGGTTACTTTGGGCTGGGCCGGCATTCCGGGCGTTTGCCAAAAGTGACCCGCCGTAAGGGCGGAACCGCCAGCGGCAACACCCGCAGAAACGGATATTCACCCAAACCCAAAACCCCAAACGCCCAACCCCCAGAGCCCTCCAAGACAACCCAAAACAGAAATGTTAGCGTGCTCAGCAATCCCGCCCCGCCGAGCCCGAAGCAATGAAAAAAACCGTCCTGGCCTTCAGCCGCATCACCCCGCCCATGATCGAACGCCTGCAACAGGACTTCGACGTCATCGTGCCCAACCCGAAGAACGGCGACATCGCCGCCCAGTTCAACGAAGCCCTGCCCCACGCCCACGGCCTGATCGGCGTCGGCCGCAAGCTCGGCAAGGCCCAACTGGAAAACGCGGCGAAACTCGAAGTGGTCTCCAGCGTGTCGGTCGGCTACGACAACTACGACCTGGCCTACTTCAACGAACGCGGGATCATGCTCACCAACACCCCGGACGTGCTCACCGAAAGCACCGCCGACCTGGCCTTCGCCCTGATCATGGCCAGCGCCCGCCGCGTCGCCGAACTCGACGCCTGGACCAAGGCCGGCCAGTGGCAGGCCAGCGTCGGCGCCCCGCTGTTCGGCTGCGACGTGCACGGCAAGACCCTGGGCATCGTCGGCATGGGCAACATCGGCGCCGCCGTGGCCCGGCGCGCACGCCTGGGCTTCAACATGCCGATCCTCTACAGCGGCAACAGCCGCAAGACCGCGCTGGAACAAGAGCTGGGCGCGCAGTTCCGCAGCCTGGATCAACTGCTCGCCGAAGCCGATTTCGTCTGCCTGGTGGTGCCGCTCAGCGACCAGACCCGCCACTTGATCAGCCACCGCGAACTGGCGCTGATGAAGCCGGGCGCGATCCTGGTCAACATTTCCCGAGGCCCGGTGGTGGACGAGCCGGCGCTGATCGAGGCGCTGCAGAACAACCGCATCCGCGGTGCGGGGCTGGACGTCTACGAAAAGGAACCGCTGACCGAATCCCCGCTGTTCCAGCTGAAAAACGCCGTGACACTGCCGCACATCGGCTCGGCCACCCACGAAACCCGCGAGGCGATGGCCAACCGTGCGCTGGCCAACCTGCGCAGTGCGCTTATGGGCGAACGGCCGCAGGATCTGGTGAATCCGCAGGTCTGGAAAGGCTGACGGCCGCCGCCAGGGCCTGCGCGCAAGCGTCACGCCCTGGCATCACCGGCTCATCGGATGGGCAACTATCGATTTGAACCGAACAATGACCCACACAACTTGAAAATCACTCCTTCCCCTTTGCGATTTGCGCCCCGATAGACTTCCGCCCATCAGCCTTACTTATGAAAGGCACAATGAACGGAGAACAAAAAGTGGGAACCCTTACAACCTCGCAAATCATCAGAAGAAGCAAAGTTGCCATTGTCTTCATGGTCGGTGCCTTTGGCGTGCTGATCGTCTTCAGCAACTTGACCGACTACCAGTCCAACTACATCTTCCTCGGCCATATCCTCAGCATGGACACCACCGGCAGCCACCTGACCTACCGGGCGATCACCTCGGACATGATGCACCACCGGATCTACTGGATGATCATGACGCTGGAGACCATATTCACGTCGTCCTGCCTGCTGGGCTGCTATCAACTTTTCCGACAGTTGAACGCCTCGCCGGAACAGTTTCACGAAGCCAAGAAATACGCCGTGCTCGGTTTCCTGGTGGCACTGTTCGTTTATTACTTTTGCCTTCAGGTAGTTGGCAACGAGTGGTTCGACATGGATCAGTCCAATGATTGGAACGCCATGATGTGGGCGCAAAGCATTGTCGACTTTCTGATACCGGCGTTGATCTATCTGGTATTGAAAGTCGACAGTTGAAGCGGCTGTTTCAATGCGCAGGCTTGGCGAACCCGACACTCACAGGCTTGGGTTTGCGAAACACCAGCACGTTGCCCAGCATCACCAGCACCAGGCCGGCCAGCGCCGGCGCCGTCCACTGGTAGCCTTCGGCAAACGCCGAGACGTTCAGCGCCACCACCGGGAACAGCACCGTGCAATAGGCGGCGCGTTCCGGGCCCATGCGGCCGACCAGCGTCAGGTAAGCGGTGAAGCCGATCACCGAGCCCGGGATCACCAGGTACAGCAGCGCGCCGATGTAGCGCGGCGTCCATTCCATGTCGAACGGAATGCCCTTGACCAGACACCACAGCGACAGCATCGCCGCGCCATAGGCCATGCCCCAGGCGTTGGTGGTCAGCGGTTTGAGGCCGGCCTTCTGCTGCAGGCTCGACAGCATGTTGCCCGCCGAGAAGCACAAGGTGCCGCACAGGGCCAGCCCCAGGCCGAGCAAGGTCTGCGGGCTGGCGTGGTGGCCGGCCAGTTCCGGCCAGAACAGCAGCCCCAGCCCGAACAGGCCGAGCCCGCCGCCCATCAGCACGTTGCGGGCGATCCGCTGGCCGAAGAACACCCGGGCGTTGAG
This sequence comes from Pseudomonas sp. B7(2017), assembly GCF_002112745.1. Taxonomy (NCBI): domain Bacteria; kingdom Pseudomonadati; phylum Pseudomonadota; class Gammaproteobacteria; order Pseudomonadales; family Pseudomonadaceae; genus Pseudomonas; species Pseudomonas sp. B7(2017). The sequence continues at coordinate 86,302 of NZ_NEIP01000015.1, forward strand.
GGCGTTCCACAGGGTCGCGGTGGAGAACACCACGGCGACCAGGCCGCTGGGGATCCATTGGCTGGCCGTCAAAAAGCACATGAAGTTGACGCAGAACAGGCACAGGCCCTGCGCCACGCAGATCAGATGCCCGCGCCGGTTCATCGGTTGAAGGCGGCGGCTGAGCAGCAGCAGGACGAACAGCACCAGTGCCGCCAGGCCGAAGCGATAGACGATCGACACCGGGATCGCCACCACGCCCAATTGCCATTTCAAGGCAATCCAGGTGGTGCCCCAGATCAGCACGGTGAGCAGGTACAGCGAAAGGTTCATGGCGGACTCTCCTCGGTGGGCGTTCAGTGTCCGCCCCGCCCTTGACCGGCGCTTGCATAAACTTGCGCTTTTGTCCGGCGACGGGCTGGCAGCGCCGGCGCCACGGAGTAGGATGCAAGGCGTTGGAGAGAACCGAACATGGCCGCACTCGATACCCTGCAAGTCTTCAAAGCCCTCAGCCGCTCGCCGAACGCTCGCCTGGAGCACAGCGCCGAGCTCGGGGACGGCTTGTCCGCCGCGCTGTGGAGCAATCACCACGACGCCCAGGAATACGAGGCGCCCAGCCACCACACCCTGTCCTGCTACATCGCCGGCGGCACCGGCACCTTCCGCCGCGGCCAGCCCGGCAACAAGGGCGCACCGGACAAGCTGTGCATCCTGCCCGCCGACCACGAGTCCGGCTGGGTGATCAACGGCGACATCCGCCTGGCCCACCTGTATTTCAGCGCCGAGCAGTTCGCGCTCGGTTGCGTCACCCTGCTCGACCGCGAGCCACGGGAGATGCAACTGCGCGAGCAGACCTTCCTGGACGACCCGCAACAGGCCCTGCGCTTTCGGCAATTGCTCACCCTCGACTGGGACGAGCCCGGCGAGCGCCTGCTGACCAGCAGCCTGGCCCACGAACTGATCAGCCACACCTTGCTCAGCCAGGTCGGCGCGCGTTCTGGGCTGCGGCTCAAGGGCGGGCTGGCGCCGCATCAGCGGCGGCTGCTGGTGGGCTTCATCGACAGCCACCTGGGCGACCCCATCAGCCTCGGGCAACTGGCGGGGCTGTGCGCCTTGTCCGAATACCACTTTGCGCGGATGTTCCGCACCAGCTTCGGCCTGCCGCCGCACCAGTACGTGCTGGCGCGGCGCCTGGGCCGGGCACGGGAACTGCTGCGGGGGACAGGGTTGCCGCTGGGCGAGATCGCGCTGGCGTGCGGTTTCGCCAGCGCCAGCCACTTCACCAACCGGTTCCGCCAGGTGATCGGCGCAACGCCGGGTGAGTACCGTCAGGCGTTCTTGCGTTAGGCGGTGGAGGGCCGTTGCCTGAGCGAGCCTGCTCGCGATGAACGATGACGCGGTCGCGGATCAGAACTCCAGGGTGCTCGACAGCGAGATCTGCCGCGAATCCCCCATCGACACAAAGAACCGGCTCGCCGCCGAGGTGTAGTAGGTGCGGTCGAACAGGTTCTTCACGTTGAGCTGGAACTTGACCTTCTGCCCGTCCAGTTGCGTGTCGTAGGTGGCGAAGGCATCGGCCACGGTGTAGCTCGGCAGTTCGAAGTCGTTCACCGCGTTGCCCGCCCGCTCGCCGACGTACCGCGCCCCGGCGCCGACCCGCAGCTGGTCGCCGCCGATCACGCTGCCGAAGTCGTACACCGCCGACAGCGACCCTGTGTTCTTCGCCACGTTCTGCAGGCGGTTGCCCTGGTAGTCCGGGTCCTTGGTGACCTCGGCGTCGGTGTAGGCATAGCTGCCGATCAGGCTCCAGCGGTCGTTCAGCTGACCGGTCAGGTCCACTTCCAGCCCCCGGGAGCGCACTTCGCCGGCGGCGCTGTAGATCGTGGTCGGGCCTTCGGCGTTGGCCACCAGCACGTTGCGCTTCTTGATGTCGAACAGCGCGACGTTGCCGGTGATGCGGCCCGGCATGTCAAGGCGCGCGCCCAGCTCCCAGGACTTGGCCTGTTCCGGCGCGATGCTGCCGTCGAGCACGGTGCTGCTGCCGCTCAGCGGGGCGATGGTCGAGTTGGGCTTGAACGATTCGGTGTAGCTGCCGTAGAACGACAGCGCGTCGGTGTAGCGGTACACCAGCCCGGCGCGCGGCACCCATTTCTGGCCGTTGCTGTCGGTGTTGGCCTTGAACGGCACGCCTTTGCCGGCGTACTGGTCGTAGGTCTGGAAGCGCCCGCCGGCCACCAGGATCCACTGGTCGTCGAGGTGGATCGAGTCCTGCACGAACGCCGAATCGCTGCGCAGCAGGTCGGTCTGGGCCGAGTCCGCCGGGCTGACGGTGGTGCCCGCGACCTCGCGGCCGTACACCGGGTCGACGTAGCTGAAGGTGCTCCGGCTTTTCTGGCGGATCAGGTCTTCGCGGTAGATCTTGCGGTACTCGTCGTCGACGCCGAACACCAGGTCGTGCTGCAGGCCAAGCACGTTGACCTTGCCTTCGAGGCTGGCGGTGGCGAAGCGGTCGGTGCTGATCGCGTTCTGGGTGCCGTCCATGCTGCGGGTCAGCGTGCCTTTCCTGGTGTCGATGGCGGTCACGCGCACTTGGCTGGCGTCGTAGGTCTCGCGGTTCCAGCTGTAGCCGAAGTGGGCTTTCCAGTCGTCGTTGAGCTCGTGGTCGGCCTCGAAGTGGTAGAGGTCGGAGCGGCCTTCCATGTTGTTGAACGGCTCGTCCAGACGCTCGTTGCGCGAGATGTCCAGCGGGTGGTTGGTGCGCGGGTCGATCAGCGTGCCGCGGTCGAACGGGGTGAGGAATTCCCGGTGCTCGTAGGCGAACAGCAGCTTGGTGCGCTCGCCGAACCAGGCCAGCGACGGCGCGATGAGGGTTTCGCGGTGGGTGCCGAAGTTGCGCCAGTAGTCTTCGTCCTCATGGTCCAGCACCATGCGGTAGGCCAGGCCCGACTCGCCCAGCGCGCCGGTGCTGTCGAAGCCGCCGCCGCTGCCGTTCTTGCCGTCGCCGTAGGTGGAGCCGCGCAGGGTCAGGGCGTTGTACGGCGTCAGCTCCGGTTTCTTGCTGACCAGGTTGACCACCCCGCCCGGATCCTGAATCCCGTACAGCAGCGAGGCCGGCCCCTTGAGCACTTCGACCCGGTCCACCGTGGCGTTCATCCCACGGCCCTGCACCAGCGGCATGCCGTCGCGCATGATCGAGCCGTTGCGGTTGTCGCCGAAGCCACGGGTCATCACCGAATCCTGGGTGCTGCCCAGGGTATTGCCCTGGGTGATGCCGCTGACGTTGGCCAGCGCGTCGTCGAGGTTGCGCGGCGCCTGGTCGCGGATGACCTGGGCCGGGATCACGTTGACGGTCTGGGGAATCTCCTGCAGCGACGCGGACGAGCGCATCACCGAGCTGGTGGCCGGCGGCTGGTAGCTCATCGGCTGGGCCGCCACCGAGGTGATGGTGGTGGCGCCGAGGTTCAGTGCGCCTTCGGTGGGCGCAGGCTCCAGCGCCAGGGTGTGGCTGTCGGTGCGGCGCAAGGTCATGCCGGAGCCGCTGAGCAGGCGTTGCAGGGCCTGTTCGGCGCTCATCCGGCCGTTGACCGCCGGCGCGGTGAGGCCGTAGGGCGCCTCATCGGTGTAGACCACGCTCTGCCCGGTGAGGCGGCTGAAGTCGCTCAAGGCCTGGGGCAGCGGCTTGGCCGCCAGGTTGAAACTGAACAACGGCTGCGCTTGGCTGCCGACGGCCTCGGCGGCCAGCGCCACACCCGAAGGCAGCAAGGCCAATGCCGAAAGACTCAATGCAGACACGCTGAACCACTGTTTGACCGAACCCGACTTTGCCCTGGACTTCATTGCTCATGACCTGTGTAGAACCGCAACGGATGCGAATGACTCGCAGTTTCTGTCACTACACGGTTGCTGCCCGGAATTACCTCACCGGTTTCTTGAAAATATTTTCTGAGAAGGTGTTGGCCGTGCTGCCGCCATCGCCAGCAGGCTGGCTCCCACCGTTTTTGGTGGTGTGCATAGATCTTGTGAACACCCGAGATACTTGTGGGAGCTGGCTTGCCAGCGATGGCGGTGGATCAGGCAACAGAGATGCGGGCATTACCGGCCTTGGCGCTGGCAAGCCAGCTCCCACAGGTTTTCCCGGCGCCCGCAAAATCCAGGTACACCGCTGAACCTGTAGGAGCTTGCCTGCAAGCGATGAGGCCGGTGACTTCAGCGCAGGATGATCAGTTGCCCCAAGATCCGGTGCTGCTCGAACCCCAGCACCCCTTGCAGGGAATCGAGCACCGCCTGCGGATCCTTGCCGGGAAAGCTGCCGCTGACCTTGCGCGCCGCCAGCCCGTCGTTGAGCAACAGGATCCGCCCGGGGTAGTAGCGCCGCAGGTCCTGCACCACGTCAGCCAGGCTCGCCTTGTAGTAGTTGAGCCAACCCTGACGCCAGGCCAGTTGCGCTTCGCTGTCCACCGCCCGCAGGGGCTGGGCGGTGCCGTTGGCGTAGGCCGTTTGCTGGCCGGCGGTGAGGATCTGCTGCGGCGCCTCCCCGCCTGCCGTCACGCCGACCCGCCCGGACAGCACCGTGACCTGCGCGCCATGGGGTTGCAGGCGCACTTCGAACTGGGTGCCGAGCACCCGCGCCTGGCCTTTTTCGGCGTCGACCACGAACGGCTCGCCGGTGTGGGTCACGCTGAAGAACCCGGCGCCCCGGCGCAGCTGCACATGCCGTTCGCCCTGGCTGAAATCCACGGCGATGGCGCTGTCGGCGTCCAGGGTCACTTGCGATTGGTCGGCCAGCGTCACCGTGCGGATCTCACCGGGGGCCGAGACATAATCCGCGCCCAGGTCATCGACCCAACGCTGCGGCTGCCAACCGCTGCCCAGGCCGACCATCAGCACCAGGCACGCGGCCAGCGCCAGCGCGGGGGCCCAACGCCGCAGCGGCGCACGGCGCGGGCGGTCCATGGCATCGAGATAGCCCTGCAGCGCCAGCGCCTCTTCATCGGCCAGCGTACGCGCCGGCCCCTCGCTCATTTCCCAGACCACCTGCGCCCGGGCATAGGCCTCTGCGTGGGCAGGGTCGGCGCGCAGCCACTGGCTGAACGTGAGTGGGTCGCCGGTGCTGGGGCGGTCGTGCAACAGGCTCAGCCAGGCAAAGGCCGTCTGTTCCTGCTCGGGCGTCGGCGTGACGCGGTCGTTGGGGTTCACGGTGCATTCCCTGGCGTGCGTGGCGCGGGTTCGCGCAGGCTGGCCTTGCAGGCCTCGAGGGCGCGCATCATATGTTTTTCCACGGCGCTTTGGGACAGGCCCATGGCTTTGGCGATCTCGGCGTACTTGCGCCCGTGGATGCGGTTGAGCAAGAAGATCTGCCGGGTGCGCTCGGGCAAGGCGCGCAACGCCGCCTCGACATGGCGCAGGTCGTTGCCCGCCTCCAGCGCCGCCTGGGGCTCGCTGCCGGTCGCCTCTTCCGGCCGCCAGCCTTCGCTGTGCCGCAGCCGCGCGCCCTCGCTGCGCAGATGGTCGATGGCGATGTTGCCGGCGCAACGCAGCAGGTAGGTGCTCAGCTCCTCGACCTGCACCAGGGGCCGGCGCCAGAACCGCAGGAACAGATCCTGCACCAGGTCTGCCGCCGTGGCCCGGCAGCCGACGCGCCGGTTCACCAGCGCTTCCATCTGCGAACGCTGGGACAGGAACACCTGAAGAAAATGCGCACGCGCCCCGCGCGGCTCATCGTCGCGGGACTCCGGCGGCAGGCTGACCAGCATCTCAGCTCAGACCCCAGACGGCGGCCGGGCTGGCGAGCAGGCCGAAGGCGGCCAGCGCCAACGCCAGGCGCGGGCGATAGGGCAGAAGAAACACCAGCGCCAACGCACTGGCCATCAGCACGGCAAACCAGTCCACCAGGCCGAAGCCCCAGCCCTTGCCGGCCACCGCCGACCAGAGCGACAGGCCCAGCAGCCCCCAGCCGGCCAGCTTCAGGCCCCGGCGGCGGCGCAAGGACGGTTTGCGGCCGAGCAGATCGTCATGGTGACGCGCCATCGACAGGCACAGGGCCGTGAAGCCGCCGTAGCACAGCAGGAACGTCGCCAGCATTCAGTGCGCCCCCGGTTCGAGGACGGCCGGGCGCACCGTCTCGCGACGGGGCCTGCCGGCCTTCGCGGCGAGCCCGCCGCGTTGCGTTTTCCTGGCGGCCCAGGCCAGGAACAGGCCGGCGACCAGGCAGGTGAGGTCGAACCCGACCAGCGTCCAGTCGCCCTGCTCCAGCGCGGCAATCTGGTAACGGCCGGCGGTGCCCCAATCGAGCAGCGGCAGCGCGGCGAACAGCACGGCGGCCGCGCTCAATTGCTCGACCCAGGCTTGGCGCCCGCAACGCAGCGCCGCATGCGCCACACTCAAACCCCAGGCAATGAAGAAGGCATTCACTTCCCAGCCGGCCCTGGCGGGCAGATCCAGCGGCAACGCCCGGTTGGCCCAGAAGAGCGCCGCCACCGCCGTCACCAGACCGGCCATGCCGGCGATGTTCAGCACCTCCACCAGCCGCAGCCCGAACGGCGCGGTGCCCTTCTTGGCATGCTGGAGTTGGCGCTTGCCGAACCAGATCATCAGCCCGGTGCCGATCATCGCCGTGCCCGCCAGTCCGCAGAAAAAGTACAGCCAGCGCAGCGGCGCCCCGGCGAACCGGCCCATGTGCAGGCCGTAGAAGCCGCCGGCGACCGCCATCGGCAGCGACTGCTCCGGCGTCTGGCCGAGCAGTTGCCCGGTGACGCCGTTGAAGCTCAGCTCACGCCCATAGTCATACACCACGCGGTCGCGGCTGGAGCGCGTCATCACCACGGCGGCGTTCGCATCGCCGGGGTTGTCCACCGTCACCCGCGCCACCTGCCCGCCCGGCCAATATTCGCCGGCCCGGGCCAGCAGCGGCGCCAGCGCTGGCAGCGTGGCCGGCTGGCCGGCGTGTTCGGGGAGCGGCACCTGCGGAAACACCTCTTGGTAAAACGCGCTGACATCCTTGCCGTAGCTGGCCAGGATGCTGGCCGGCATCACCATCGACATGAAGATCACCAGGCTGCTGTAGGTGATCATCAGATGGAACGGCAGCACCAGCACGCCCACCGCGTTATGGCCGTCGAGCCACGAGCGCTGGCCCTTGCGCGGGCGGAAGGTGAAGAAGTCCTTGAAGATTTTCTTGTGGGTGACGATGCCGGTGATCAGGGCGATGAACATCACCATGGCTGCGGCGGTCGCCAGCCAGCGGCCCCAGGGATAGGGCATCTGCAGCTGAAAGTGGAAACGGTAGAAGAACTCGCCGCCCGCGCTCTCCCGGGGCTGCACGGCGGCACCGGTCTGCGCGTCCAGGGTCGCCCGGGTGAAACGGCCGCGCTCGCCGGGAGCCGCCGGCGCCTGTTGCCAGCGCACAGTCAGGCCGGGATCCCGGGCGTCGGGCAGATCGATCACCCAGCGCGAGGCGTCGGCGGCGTGGCGTTGCAGGTAGTGCTGGGCCTGGGTCAGGCTCGCCTCGGCGTTGAGCGCGCGCACGGGGATTTCCGGCTGCATCCAGCGGCTGGTCTCGTCCTTGAAGTAGGCCAGGGTGCCGGTCAGGAAAATCGCGAACAGCAGCCAGCCGAACACCAGGCCGCTCCAAGTGTGCAGCCAAGCCATCGACTGCCGGAAACCTTCCTTCATACGTAGCCCAGGCCCCGGGCCACGCCGGTGACGGTCGCCAGGATCACGCTCGGCGCCAGCAGCCCGACCCATGCCGACCACGCCGTGCGGCAGGCGAAGCACCAAAGCACGGCCACCAGGTAGACGAGGAACGAGACGGTCATGCCGGTCACCACGGCTTCGCCGCGCTCCAGCGGCAGCCACAACGTCAGCGTGACGCTGGCCAGCGCCGCGACCAGATAGCCGCCCAACACCGCCGCCAACACCCTGGAGGTGACGGCCAGACGATAGGACATGGGAAGTGCGGCGAATTTGCCTTTCATGTTTCGACCCTGAAACGAAAACGTCCGACCGAAAGGCCGGATCAATGGCGAGCAATATTAATGATAAATATTCTCATGTGCAAAGGAGGTCGATTTCCGTGTGGCGGACTTCAGTCGTCCGACAGGGTGATTGCACATGGACGGGATCGGGGCTGCTGCGCTTCCCAGCCGCAGCAAACGCCCTCGCCACGGTTCATGGCCAGGCAGCCGTTTGCCCTGACAGACAGGGCAAAAAAAACGGGCCTGCAATCGCAGGCCCGTTTTCGTTGGGTGGATAGGTGAATCAGCGGATCAGCCGTTGATCGCTGCCTGTTCGTTCTCCAGGAATTCTTCCTCCAGCAGCCGGTCGGCATGGGTGCCGCGTTCGAGCCTCACCACATTGGCGCGTTTGGCCCGCAGCTTGCCGTACAGGTGCTCCAGTGCATGTTCCAGTTTGGTGCTGGCCCCTTCGATCGCCTGTTCCAGCGTATCGGCTTTGTGGGTCACGGAAATCGGTTGATGGCCTTTTGGCCGCGCTTCCAGTTGGCAGCGCATGTCATGGGGACCGGGCTTGTCGCCGTTCTCGTCGCCCAGATGGACTTCGACGCGGGTCAGGTCTTCCTCATAACGTTCGAGCGTGCTCTCAATGGTTGTACGTACCCACTCCTCCAGTCGCTTGCTGCTTTGAACATGGTTGTCGCTGTTGACTTGGATTTGCATAGTTCATCCCTTATTTCAGCTTGCTCTCAAGAGGCCCGGAACAGGATTTCCGTGACCTCTTGATGACAACAATCGGCCCGTGCGCCGAACATTTCAACCCCCTGAAAAAGATAAATATCCGTACGCAAAAAAAGCCGGACAACGGGCAAAAGCACTGGTATGGTCGGGAATTGCCTCGACCCGCCTTGCTGAAAAATCCGGTCACAAACTCCCGTCGCTCAACGGGTGCAGGCCCCGGAAAATGCCCGCCTCCTCCACCAGCCAGTCATGCACCGCACGCACGCCCGGATGGCTCAGCGCCCCCGGCGCGTAGAGCAGCACATAACGTTTGTGGTTGGGCACCGACTGGCCGAACGGCACGATCAGCGTGCCCCGCTCCAGCTCGTCGTTGAGCAAGGTGCGCCGGGCGATGGCCACCCCCATACCGGCGATGGCCGCCTCGATGGTCAGGTGGTTGCGGTTGAACGTATGCCCCCGCCTCACATCGGCGCCCTCGAAGCCGATCGCGTCGAGGTAGAACTCCCATTCCGCGTATTCGTAGCTGCCGCGCCAGGCGGTGATGTCGTGCAGCAGCGGAAAATGCACCAGGTCCGCCGGACCGTGCAGCGGCGGCCGCCCGCGCAGCAGGCCCGGCGCGCACACCGGAAAGATCTGCTCGTCGAGCAGGGCTGTGGACAACAGCCCCGGATAGCTGCCGTCGTTCAGGTCGATGGCCAGGTCGAAATCCCCCTCGTGCAGCGGCACGCTGCTGTCCTCCGCCACCAGCCGCAGCTGGATGTCCGGGTAGCGCTGCTGCAGGCGCGGCAGGCGCGGCGTCAGCCATTTGCTGAGGAACGAAGGAATCGAGCGCACCCGCAGGATCCCGCTGATCATGCCCGCATCGAGCCGCCGCAACTCCGCGTCGATGCTGCCGTAGGCCTCGTTGACCGTCATCGCCAGCCGCTGGCCCTCGGCGCTGAGCTCCACGCCCCGGGCCCGGCGATGGAACAGGCGCAGTCCCAGGCGTTCCTCCAGTTGGCGGATCTGCTGGCTCACCGCCCCCGGGGTGATGTGCAGTTCCTCGGCGCAACGGGTGAACGACAGGTGCCGGGCGGCACAGGAAAACACCTGCAGCCAGACGTAAGTCTGGGCATGCAATTGACGACTCATGGTTTAGTCCTGCTAAAGGCTTTCTTAGGAAGTTTCGTTGGTCACGTTGAACCTAGGTAGGCAGTATCGCCGACATTGCGCTTGTCCTACAAAAAATGGCAGCGATTCCTACTCCATTGCTTGTAAGGGTTTAGCATGGCTATCAGTGTTTTCGATCTGTTCAAAGTCGGCATCGGTCCGTCCAGTTCCCATACCGTCGGCCCGATGCGCGCCGCCGCGACCTTCGTCCAGGCCCTGACCGACCGCCGTCTGCTCAACGATGTCGAGCGTGTGGAAGTGCGCCTCTACGGCTCGCTGTCCGCCACCGGCGTCGGCCACGCCACCGACCGCGCCAGCGTCATGGGCCTGATGGGCGAATGGCCGGACAGCATCGACCCGACCACCATCGAACCGCGCATCCAGCGGCTGCGCGAGACCGGCCAACTGCCCCTCGCCGGCCAACGGTCGATCGCCTTCAACTGGCAACACGATCTCCTGCTGCTGGACGAGAGCCTGCCCTACCACCCCAACGCCATGTCGCTGACAGCCTTTGCCGCGACGGGCGAGCTGTTCAGCCAAACGTACTATTCGGTGGGCGGCGGTTTCATCGTCGAAGCAGCCGAAGTCGAGTCCGGCGCGGCGGCGGCCGGCGAGGTGACCCTGCCCTACGACTTTTCCAGCGCCGTCGAACTGCTGGCCCTGTGCAAGCAGCACAACCTGCGGGTGTCCGAGCTGATGATGGCCAACGAACGGGCCTGGCGCAGCGACGCCGAGATCCGCCAGGGCCTGCTGCACATCTGGTCGGTGATGCGCGAATGCGTCGAGCAAGGGCTGAGCCACGAAGGCGTGCTGCCCGGCGGCCTGAACGTGCCCCGCCGCGCGGCGAAACTGCACCGCAGCCTGCTGGAGATCGGCAAGCCCAACGTGATCAGCTCGACGCTGTCGGCGATGGAATGGGTCAACCTGTTCGCCCTCGCCGTCAACGAAGAGAACGCCGCCGGCGGGCGCATGGTCACCGCGCCCACCAACGGCGCGGCGGGGATCATTCCCGCGGTCCTGCACTATTTCATGAAATTCAATCCGCAGGCGTCGGACGACGACGTGGTCGCGTTCTTCCTGGGGGCCGCCGCCGTCGGCATCCTGTGCAAGAAAAACGCTTCGATCTCCGGCGCCGAAGTCGGCTGCCAGGGCGAAGTGGGCTCGGCCTGCGCCATGGCCGCCGCAGGCCTGGCCGAAGTGCTCGGCGCCACCCCGGAGCAACTGGAGAACGCCGCCGAAATCGGCCTGGAGCACAACCTCGGCCTGACCTGCGACCCGGTCGGCGGCCTGGTGCAGGTGCCGTGCATCGAGCGCAACGCCATCGCCGCCGTGAAGGCGATCAACGCCACGCAGATGGCCCTGCGCGGTGACGGCAAACACTTCATTTCCCTCGACCGGGTGATCCGCACCATGCGCGACACCGGCGCCGACATGCATGACAAATACAAAGAGACTTCACGGGGCGGCCTGGCCGTGAGCTGGGTGGAGTGCTGACGCGCCTTCCCTGACCGCCCCGGCCGGCCGCCTCGCGCGGCCGGCCAACCGTGAGCCCGAGCAAGAATAATAACGAGGCAAAAACGATGACCGATGTACGTACACCCGCTGCCGAAAACCCCTCCGCAGACCTTACCCGCGACAACGACGCCACCCGCCAGGGCTGGAGCAAGGCCGACACCACCTGGATGCTGGGCCTGTACGGCACGGCGATCGGCGCCGGCACGCTGTTCCTGCCGATCAACGCCGGCGTCGGCGGTTTCTGGCCGATGCTGATCCTGGCGTTGCTGGCCTTCCCGATGACGTTCTTCGCCCACCGCGGCCTGACCCGCTTCGTGCTGTCGGGACGCTCCGGCGACATCACCGAAGTGGTGGAAGAACACTTCGGCACCGGGGCCGGCAAACTGATCACCCTTCTGTACTTCTTCGCGATCTTCCCGATCCTGCTGGTGTACAGCGTGGCGCTGACCAACACCCTGAGCAGCTTCCTCGAACACCAGCTGCACATCGCCCCGCCACCGCGCGCGGTGCTGTCGCTGGCGTTGATCCTAGGCCTGATGGCCATCGTGCGCTGCGGCCAGGGCGTGATCGTCAAGGCCATGAGCGTGCTGGTCTATCCGTTCGTCGCCGCGTTGCTGCTGCTGGGCCTGAGCCTGATCCCGAACTGGAACGGCGCGTTCTTCGCCAGCGCCCAGGACGCCATGCCGATGTCGGTGTTCCTCAAGACCCTGTGGCTGGCGATCCCGGTGATGGTGTTCTCGTTCAACCACTCGCCGATCATTTCCGCCTTCGCCCTCGACCAGAAGCAGCGCTACGGCGCCCAGGCCGAACGCAAGAGCAGCGGCATCCTGGCCATGGCCCACGGCATGATGGTGGTGACGGTGATGTTCTTCTGCTTCAGCTGCGTGCTGGCGCTGTCGCCGGCGGACCTGGCGGCGGCCAAGGCGCAGAACATCTCGATCCTGTCGTACCTGGCCAACCACTTCCAGACCCCGGTCATCGCTTACGCCGCGCCGCTGATTGCGCTGGTGGCGATCACCAAGTCCTTCCTCGGCCACTACATCGGCGCCAGCGAAGGCTTCCAGGGCATGATCGTCAAGAGCCTGCGCGGACGCGGCCGGGCGGTGTCGGCCGGTTGGCTGAACCGCGCGACCGCACTGTTCATGATCCTCAGCTGCTGGGCCGTGGCGACGTTCAACCCGAGCATCCTGGGGATGATCGAAACCCTCGGGGGGCCGGTGATCGCCTGCCTGCTGTTCCTGATGCCGATGTACGCCATCCGCCGCGTGCCGGCCTTGCGCCCGTACTCGGGCCAGGCCTCGAACGTGTTCGTGGTGCTGGTCGGCCTGATTGCACTGTCGGCGATCATCTTTTCGTTCCTGCCCTGAAACGGGCCACCCAAAAAGAAGGCGAGCCCCGGGCTCGCCTTCTTTTTGCCCGCAAACCGCGTTCGGCACGCGTTCCGGCATGTCCCTTGCTACCGCCCTTGCGCTGCAAACGGACTTTGCAAACGCAAGCGAGCGACAGGCCGACGGTCTGGCCGGGCGAACCAACCCGACCCCGGCCGGTCAACAACTGCACGTTCAATCAGGCGGTGACGCATCATGGACAATCCTTTTCAGATCATTACCGATGCCTTCGCGCCGGACTATCAGATCAACCTGAGCATTCAGGGCCTGGACGGCAGCATCATGCTGACCCTCTCCAAAAACGGCCGGGTCGCGGCCAAGCGCATGATCAGCGCCGAGCAGCGCAACGACCCCAAACGCCTCGCGCGTCTGGTGCAGAGCATTCAGTTCGGCATCGCCATCGAGCAGGGCCACAGCGCCCTGGCCATCCTCGAAGCGATGACCCACGGCGACGCCCTGCCTGCGCCGCCGCCCCGCAGCAATGGCCCGGCGCGGCCGGCGAGCCGGCTTTAGAGCTCGCCCTTCTCGACTTCCGGATGTTCGCCGGAACCCGCGCCGGTCTTGCGGTGCGGGTGCTCGATCTTCACCGACGGGAACTGCGAAGAGGCGTAGCGCACCACCAGGATCGAGAACGCCAGCAGCAGGATCCCGCCGCACAGGTAGATGATGCCCATGTCCGGCGGGTTGTGGTGCGAGACGTTGGAGATCAGCAACCGGGTCAGCGCGGTGATCGCCACGTAGATCAGGAAACGCACCGGCATGTGGTTGGTCTTGAAGTAAATCCCGACCATCGCCCCCAGTTCCAGGTAGATGAACAGCAGCAGGATGTCATCGATCTTGATGTGGCCCTCTTCGACCATCGTCAGAAACTCCATCACCGCCGCCCAGGCGGTCACCGCACCGATGGCGAACAGCGCCAGGTAGTGGAACGTCTCGACGAACAGGTTGCCCAGGGACTCGGCCAGTTGATGCACGTTCTGCCGCAGTTTTTCGGCCCAGTTGATTTTCACGGTGAAGGTTCCTTAGCCCGGTACGAGCGGATGATGCGGGGTCGACATGACGGTTTTTCTGCACGCGGCCCCAGCCATGCAGAAACAGGGCCACGCATCATGGCGAGCGGCGGGCAAACCCGCGCCGTGGCGTTTGGTCGCACCGGGCCACGCCGAAGCGAAAGGCGTGGCGGGAAGAGGCAAACGGGAGGGCCGAACATTGCGCCGCGCACGGCAAACATGTGCAGCGAACTTGAACCGGCGTTCGGCGCAACACCGGTTTCCATTACAAATATTTACAGAGAAACGGGCCTGATTAATTGTGAAGCTGTAACTTCATCCGGCTTACGGTTACATGACATCCGACGGCCAATACGATTACGGCATAAGTTTATTCAATAAAAAACTGATCAAGCGTCCAATACTTAGTTTCGCCATGCACCGATATGACGCAGAGGGAAGATCACACTATCGGCGCTGCCATAAAACTGTGCGGCACTTAACATTAGTTCCATAACAATCCCATGAGCGAGGCCTTGACCGCCGCCGCGATCTTGTTCTGGCAACCCAGCTTCTTGAGGCAGTGGTTGATGTGGAAATTGACCGTTCGCTTGGAGATGCCGAGGATGATGGACACGTCGTCCGACGACTTGCCGTCGGCGGTCCACTGCAGGATTTCCTTCTCCCGCTGCGACAGTTCGATGGGCACCGGCTGCACCGATTCGGCGCCCAAAAGCTGCAGCCGGGTGAGGCCCAGGTGGGTGATCTGCGCCAGCCAGGACAGCTCGGCCTGCTTGGTCTGAAGCTCTAGCGCGCTGATCGGCTGGCTGCCCCGGGCGAATGTCACCAGCCCCTGGGCCTCGCTGTTGAGCAGCGTTTGCCCCCACCCTTCCGAGAGCCCGTGGCTGTGCGCCTCCTGCCAGAAATCCGGCGCCCGGGCCTTGAGTTCGGCGTCCCACAGCACCGGCTTCACGCTTCTGAGCGCGCGGATGACGTACGGGTCGATCTCCAGGTAACGATTGTCCGAATAGGCAGCCTGCCAGGCGGGCGAATAGTTGTTGACGAGAAAAAGACGGGGTTTGGTGATCGGGAAAAGTCTTCTGGAACCATACGCCAGATAATCGAATTCCAACTGTCGGGCCACGCTGGTTAGATTGTCGAACAATACTTCGACATCCGTGGCGGACATAGCCTTTTCCAACAGTTCAGCCTGCCAGTGCGACATAGAGATTCCTTTCTCATACTTATTGCAAGCGGCTTCGTGCCGGCGCCCATAACATATTTCAAAATATTGCGATAGCTGTCAAGGGTGACAGGTAGTTCGTGAACTCGCTGTGCCTTCTAATTAACTCCAGCCCAATCACTAAAAGGAAACTGTGATGGATTACTTGTCCGGACGTTACGACCAATTGACGCCCGCCGGGCGTCAGCGCCTGGCGCACTATCGGTATCAGGTGTTTGTGGAACGGCTCGGCTGGGACTTGTCGACGCCCGCCGACTTCGAGTTCGACCAGTTCGACCACAGCGGCACCCACTACATCGTCGCCGAAGAGGAGGACGGCAACATCAAGGGCTGTGCCCGCCTGTTGCCCACCACCCAGCCGTACCTGCTGAGCGAGGTGTTCACCTCGTTGCTGGACGATGTGCCCGCACCGAGCCGGGACGACATCTGGGAGCTGTCGCGCTTCACCTCCCTGGACCTGGACACCCAGACCGGCCGGGACGAACAGATGATGTCCGACGAGAACACCGTGGGCCTGTTCATGGCCACCTTGGACTACGCCCGCACCTGCGGCGTTTCCCAATTGGTGTCGGTGTCCCCGCTTGCCGTCGGGCGCCTGCTGCGGCGCGGCGGCATCGACTTCAAATGGCTGGCGCCGCCCCGGGCGGTCGACAACCGGATCCTGGGCGCCTGCTGCATCACGGTGCAGTGAGGCCCCGAGTCAACAAGAAACCCAGCAAGCCGCTGTAACGAGCCCAACGGTTCCTGTCGGTGTGGATCGAACTTGCGACATGGATAGCAACTGCCGAAAACCTACGTTCAACACTGAGGGATGATCATGATCGACATGGAAAGGAAAGTCGCAAAGGACATCGTGCACAAGGGCCACGATGACGACGTGCTGATATACGACGCCCGCCACCTGCTGCCGGCCTGGCTGGATGCCGGGATCGTCGCACGGGCGAACCTGGGGCCGGCGCAGAGCGAGGCCGTGGACCTGGCGTACCGCGCCGACAGCGACCGGCTGGTGCTGCGCTCGCTGCCGACGGTGGTCGGCCTGGACGAGCTGGAGCAGGCCGGCCTGTCGGCGGAACTCCCGGAGCTGCTGCTCCATTACGAGAAGGCCACCGACCACCTGATCCTGACGGGCGTCTGGATACCGGAAAGCACCGAAGCCAAACTGGCGCAGTTGCCGGGCTGCGAGGCGCCGCTGGACGTCGGCCAGAAGCGGCGGGTGCATGACGTGCTCAAGCAGCTGGACGGCTGTCCGCAGCAAGGCTTGCAGTGCTTCACCCTGTTCAACGACACCGCCAACTACTTCTTCTACCGCAAGCACCACGAGCACGTGCCCGGCCTGATGCTGATCGAAGTCGCCCGGCAGGCCATGTACGCGCACTTCTACGAGCACAGCGGCTATGCCCGGGGCGAGGTGTCGATCTCCATCGTCGACCTGATATCCAGCTTCCCCCGCTACACCGAGTCGTCCTTCCAGGTCGACGTGCTGGTGGGCGACTACGACGGGCTCGCGCCGGCCCGGGCGCGCAAGGTCGACAAGCGCGCGCGGTTCTACCAGCGCGGCGAACTGGTGGCCGACATCCGGCTCCACGGCGAAGTCATCAAGATGCCCGTGTTCAAGCGCATGCGGAACATCCAAATCGACCCGTCCCTGTGGTTCCGGCCGCTCAAGGGCATCCGCCAGGAAGTGCTGGTGCGCCTGGAGTCCGGCCGCCACCTGACCGGACGTCTGGAGCTGCTGTCGATGGGCGGCCTGCAAGTGCGCAGCGACAGCCCGATCGACGCTCCCGCACAGGGCCACGCGTACCTGTACCTGGAAAACGAAGGCATGGTCTGCCTGCCGGTGCAGACCGTCAGGGCCCACGCGGCCTCGACGGACGGACTGCTGCGGCTGCAGCTGGCGGAGCTGGATTCCCAGCTGCGGTTCAAGTGGCGGGAGGTGCTCAAGCAGTTCACCTACTTCTCCCATGAGGAAACCGTGGCGCCCGCCGAGTTCGGGCAACCGCTGTGGATGAACCTGAACCCGACGTCGGCGATGCCCGAGCAGAGGACAGAGCCATGACCGTCCACTACCCCAACGTGCTCGAACCGCTGCACCTGAAGGGCGGGCTGACGCTGCGCAACCGGCTGTTCTTCGCCTCGATGGGCGTGGACCTGGCCGACCACAGCGGCTGCGTGACGCCCGCCATGGTCGAGTTCTACCAGGGCATCATGGAGGGCGGCTGCTCGATGGCGTTCCTGTGCAACGCCACGGTGTCGCCCCAGTCCCGCCTGCAAAGCACCGGCCTGGCCCTGTTCGAGCCGCACCAGGGCGAATCGCTCAAGGCCATGTTCGAGATGGCCGAACGCGTCGGCACTCCGGTGGGCGTCCAGCTCCAGCACTACGGCGGCCAGGGCACCACGACCAACACCGGGGTGCCCGTGCTGACGCCCAGCGGCGTGCCTTGTCCGCGGGTGTCCAAGCTCGATCCGGATTACCGGGTGCGGGTCATGGACGAAGCGGACATCGCCCAGGTGATCGAGCAGTTCGCCCACTCGGCCTGGCTGGCCTGGATCAACGGTGCGCAATTGGTGCAGTTGCAGGCGTCCAACGGCTACCTGCTGAGCAGCTTCCTGTCGCCCCACACCAACAAGCGCACGGACCGCTACGGCGGCAGCCAGGAAAACCGCGCGCGCCTGCTGCTCGACGTGGTCCGCGCCATCCGCGAGCGCACCCAGGGCAAGCTGATCGTCACCATCCGGCTGGGCATCGACGACCAGTTGGGTGACGAGGGCCTGCAATACCCGGACATCAAGGAAACCGTCCAGGCCCTCTGCCAGGCCGGCGTGGCGGCGCTGGAATGCTCGATGTGCATCGGCGCGACCTTCGGCCAGTTGATCCATCACTCCTCGGCCATGGACGACTACCTGCAGGCCGGGGTCAAGGCGATCAGGGCCGTGTCGACGGTGCCGGTGGGCTACGCCGGGTTCACCGACGGCCTGGACAAGGCCGAACGCCTGCTGGGCGAAGGCGTGTGCGACTGGGTGGGGATGTCCCGCGCGCTGTTCGCCGACAACGACCTGATCAACAAGACCCTGCAGGGCCGTTCGGCCGAGATCCACAAATGCCGCTGGGACAGCCAGTGCTTCAGCGACAAGAGCAATCCGCGCCTGGACCGGGTGTATTGCTGCGTGAACCCCAAATACTTGAGGCCTTCGTTGGCATAAGGACGTGACCATGTACGACTTCACAGCAAAAGTGTGCCTGGTGACAGGCGGGACCAGCGGGATCGGCGAAGCCGTCAGCGAACGCCTGATCAAGGCCGGAGCCGAAGTGATCGTGTTCGGCCGGGACGAGGAAAAGGGGGCGCAGGTGGCGGACCGGCTGGGCGAGCGTTGCCGCTTCATCCCGTGCGACGTCGCCGACCCGGCGCAGGTCGAACAGGCCTTCGGGCGCATCCGCACCCTCTACGGCCGGCTCGACTGCGCCTTCAACAACGCCGGCGTGACGGCCCGCTACGGCGCCGTGGCGGAGTCGTGCCCGGACGACTGGGCGAAAGTGATGAGCATCAACGTCAACGGCACCTACCACAGCCTGCGCCATGAACTGCGGCTGATGGTCGACCAGGGCCGGGGCTCCATCGTCAATACGTCGTCCTGCGCCGGCGTGGTGCCGATCGGCGGCCAGGTGGCCTATGTCGCCAGCAAGCAGGCGATCAACGGCATGACGCAGGTGGCGTCCATCGAAAACGCCCGGCTGGCGGACGGCGGGTGCATCCGCGTCAACGCGGTGGCCCCCGGCCCGATCCTCGGCGGCATGAACAGCGAGGCCCGCCTGCAGGCCGCGCCGGAGAACACCCAGCGCAAGATCAACGTCACCTCCATGAAGCGCTTCGGCACCGCCGACGAAGTGGCGAACGCGGTGCTCTGGCTGCTCAGCGACCAGTCGTCCTACGTCACCGGCGTGATCATGCCCATCGACGGAGGGTACGCCAGCGGCAAGTTCTGACCCGGCCCCTTCCTGCCCGACGACCCGCCCACGGCGGGTCGTTGCGTTTGCGCCCGGGAAAATCACCGGATCCGGTCTACATTGAAAAGCCACTACCCAAAGCGAAGGGATTCGCCTATCCTTTTCGCTGTATATAGATACAGTACAACCAACGTGAAGGCATGTGAGGTGGTGAATGGCCGTCGAAGTGGTATACCGCAGCAGCCGAGACCTGGAGCGCTTGTTCATGGATAAAGCCGAAGCTGACCGTCATGACAAGATGCTCGAACTGGCGGAACTGCTGTCCGAAGTGTTGCAGAAGGCCGTTCCGTCGTTGAACGAGCAGCAAGTGGAAGAAGTCGGGATCTACATGGCGAAGAACCGCGACGTGTTCGCCAAGGCGTTCAAGAGCCAGCCCGATGCGCTGTCGGAACTGATCAACGCGCCGGCGGCGCCCGCCGGGAAAGCCCCGGAGGCCGAACCGAGCGAAGCGGCCGAACCGGTGGAGACGCCGGCCAAGCCGGTCAAGGCAGCGAAGGCCGCCAAGTAACCGCAGCCCGAATTGAACAAGGCCCTCGGACCGAACGGTCCGGGGGCCTTTTCATGTCCGGGCAAACCCAAGCTTCAACGGTAGAGCACCCTTTCCGCCAGTTCGTCGGCCACCCGCGCCGGGGAGCGCTTTTCCGCCTGGGCGTGGGCGAACACTTCGGTCAGCCGCGAACTGATCTTCGACAGGTGCGCGGTGATGGTGGGCAATTCCTCGCCCCGGTGCTTGAGCGAGACGTAGATCAGCCCGCCGGCGTTGATCACGTAGTCGGGCGCGTACAGGATGCCCCGCCGCTCCAGCTGGTCGGCCATGTCCAGGTGCGACAACTGGTTGTTCGCCGAGCCCGCCACCGCCGAACAGCGCAGCTGCGGCACGGTGTGGCTGTTGAGCACGCCGCCCAGGCCGCACGGCGCGAGGATGTCGCACGGGGTGCTGAGCAGCGCGTCGTTGGCGATCGGATGGGCGTTGAGCTGCTCCATCGCCAACTGCACCTTGCCGTGGTCGATGTCGCTGACCAGCAGCTCCGCACCGGCGGCGTGCAGTTGCTCGGCCAGGGCGAAGCCGACATTGCCCAGCCCCTGGATCGCCACACGCAGGCCTTCGAGGTTGTCGCTGCCCAGCCGCGCCATGGCCGTGGCGCGGATGCCGGTGAACACGCCCATCGCGGCATGGGGCGCCGGGTCGCCGGCGGACGTGGTGCTGGTGACGTGCTGGGTGTGCTGGGCGATGCAGTCCATGTCCGCCACCGACGTGCCGCTGTCGATGGCAGTGATGTAGCGGCCGTCCAACTGATCGATGCAGCGGCCGAAGGCCTCGAACAGCGCGGCGCGGTTTTCCACATGGGCCGGCCGCACGATGACGGCCACGCCCCCGCCCTGGGCCAGGCCGGCCAGGGCGGCCTTGTAACTCATTCCCCGGGCCAGGCGCACGGCGTCCTCGACCGCGGACTCGTCGTTGGGGTAGGCCAAGTAACGGCACCCGCCCAAGGCAGGCCCCAGGCGGCTGTTGTGGATGGCAATCACCGCCTTCAACCCGGATTGCGGGTCGACGCTGAGGTGCAGCGATTCCAGGCGAGTGCTTTGCATGAGAGCGAACATCGACGGGCTCCCGAATCACTTGCGGTAGTCGCCAGTATAGGCTTGCGCCTGAAAATTGCTGAAGCGCGCCGGAATAAGCGCGGGCGTGCGCCGATGTTTCGCGGCATAACCCGGCGCCAGAGCGGCGGCGCACTGGACGAATGGCGAGGACGGGGCTACAACGAGGCATCCGACGGAGATTGTGATGAACCCGCGCCAACGTTTCTTCGACTGCCTGTACCGTTCGCCGCCCGCGCTGTTCGAAGCCGCGCTGTGGATCGCGGCCGAACACGACAACGGCGTCGATCCCCAAGCACTGCTGCGGGACTTCAGGGAGCTGCAGCAAAAGGTCGGCGCCGGCCTGCCGATGCTGCCGGCCGGCGAACTGGCGCAGCCGCTGCTGCGGCGGATGAACGACCTGGGGTTCGCCCAGGACGACTTCTCGCCGCTGCGCCCCCAGGCGGCGTTGCTGCACAAGGTGCTGCAGACCGGTCGCGGCCAGCCGCTGGCCCTGGCGCTGATCGCCCTGGAGCTGGCCCGCGGGCTGGGCATCCCGTTGGCCGGCGTCAACTTTCCCGGGCACTTCCTGCTGCGGGTGCCTGGCGCCGACCATTTGCTCGACCCCTGCGGCGGACGTCGGCTCTACCCCAACGATTGCCGCGACCTGCTGCACCGCCAGTACGGGCCTGAGATGAAACTGAACGCCGAGCACCTGCAGACCGCCGAGCCGCTGCAGATGCTGCAGCGTCTGTCGCGCAACCTGCGCCAGCTGCACCTGACCCACGACGACTTCATCGCCGCCCTGATCGACGCCGAACGCGTGCTCGAACTGGGCAACGCCAACGCCGCCGACTACTTGGCCCGCGCCAGCCTGTACCAGCGCCTCGACTGCCCCAACGCCGAGCGCTTCGACCTGGAGCGTGCGCTGCTGCTCAGCGACGACCCGATCCAGCGGCTGCGCCTGACCGAACGCCTGGGCCACCTGCCGCCCAACGCCATCGTCCACTGAACCCTATAGGCGCAAGCCTTTGTGGGAGCCAGCCTGCTGGCGATTCCAGGCGCCGCGGACTGTCAGTCAAACCGCGTTATCGTTCTTCGCCAGCAGGCGGGTTCCCACATCTGATCGGGTGGGCTCGGCGGGCGAGCGCACCTGGATGATCAGCAGTGCGGCGATCACCGCCGGCACCGCACAGAAGAAGAAAATCTGCTGCACCGGAATGTGCATCGCCAACAGCAGGCTGCCGAACAGCGGTCCTAGGATCGAACCGAAGCGCCCGACCCCCAGCGCCCAGCCGGTGCCGGTGGCGCGCACGTGCGCCGGGTAGAAGTTGCTGGCGAAGGCGTTGAGCGTCAGTTGCCCGCCGATGATGCAGAACCCGGCCGCAAAGACGAACGCCACCAGATAGCGGGGATTGTCGTGGTTGAGCCCCAGCAGCACCGTGCACAACGCCGCCCCGGCCAGCACGCCGGACAGCAGGCGCACCTTGCGCTTGAGGCGGTCGGCGAACCAGGCCATGCAGATCGCCCCCACGGTGCCGGCGAACAGGAACATCGACGTCACCAGGTTCGCCTCCTTGAGCGCCAGCCCGCTTTCCAGCAGCAGCGACGGCAGCCAGCTGATCATGAAATACAGCAGGATCAGACTGACGAAAAAGGTCGACCAGATCAGCAGCGTCGGCCGTGCATAGCCGTTGCGGAACAGCTCGACCACGGTCAGCTTGCTGCCCTGCTCGCGCTCGTTCTGTTCAACGGACGCCACCGGCGGCTGCCAGTCCGGGAGCATCCGCGCAGTGACCTTGCGCAGGCGTGCGTAAGGCGGCGCATCGCGCAGCAGCCGCGGCAGCGATTCGGGCAACAGCCACCACAGGAACGGGAACAGCAGCAATGGCGTCACGCCCCCGGCGAGGAACACCGCCTGCCAGCCGAAGCGGTCGATGAAGCCGGCGGCGACGAACCCGCCCGCCGCGCCGCCGAACGAAAAACCGCAGGCGGCCAGTGTCACCATCAAGGTGCGCAGGCGCGGCGGTGAATATTCGGACATCAGCGCCATGGCGCTGGGCATCGCCCCGCCCATGCCGATCCCGCAGATGAAGCGCGCGACCATCAGGGTGTCCAGGGAATCGGCGAACATCATCAGCACAGTCAGGCTGGCGTAGATCAGCACGCAGGCCAGCAGGATCCGCCGCACGCCGAAGCGGTCGGCCAAAGGCGTCACGGCCAGCGACCCCAGGGTGAGGCCGAGCAGGTTGGCGCTGAACACCGGGCCGAACGCGGCTTTCTCAAGCCCCCAGTCCTGGGCGAGCGCCGGCACCACATAGCCGAGCACCTGGGCGTCGTAGCCGTCGGTGACCAGCAGCAAGGCGAGCAGGATCAGGAGCGACCACTGGAAACGGGACACAGGACGGGCGTCGAGCGCCGCCCGGAAGCTGGCAATCTGGTTGTGCATCGCAAGGTACCTGTTTTGTTCTTATGGTTGTTTGCTGCGACAGAACCGGTGTTACTTGTGGGAGCCAGCCTGCTGGCGATGGCGGCATGTCAGTCATCCCGGATGAATCCGACAGGTCGCGATTGCCAGCAGATCGGCGCCTACGGCTGAGCGGCGCCAGGCCTCAAGGGGTGTCCGGCTGGTTCGCCGGATGGGCCTTGACGAACGCCGGATGCGCAGCGGCCAACGCCGCCACCCGGCGGATGCGCGGGTAAGCGTCGAGCGCGACGTTGAAGCGCTCGGCGGCGTACAGCTGCGGGATCAGGTACACGTCAGCCAGGCACGGCCATTCGCCGAAGCAGAAGCCTTCGTCGCCGATCAGTTGCTCCACCGTCGCCAGCCCCTGGCCGATCCAGTGGCCGATCCACTCCGTCACCTGGGATTCGTCGTGACCCGACTGACGCAGCCGGTTGAGCACGCTGACGTTGTGCAGCGGATGCACGTCGCAGCCGATCACCGACGCCACGCCGCGCACGTGGGCGCGGGCGGCAAGGTTTTCCGGCAGCAGCGGCACCTGTGGATAACGTTCCTCCAGGTACTCGATGATCGCCGGCGACTGGATCAGCAGCTCGCCGTCATCGGTGCGCAAGGCCGGCACACGGCCCTGCGGATTGATCGCCAGGTACGCCGGTTGCCGGTGCTCGCCCCCCGGCGGCGCGATCAGGTTGACCGGCAGCGCCCGGTAGTCGAGCCCCTTGAGCGCCAGGGCGATGCGCACCCGGTACGACGAGGTGGAACGGTAGTAGGTGTAGAGATCCATGAGCCGCTCCTGTCAGCGTGCCGCCAGCACTTTGCCCCGGCACTCGCCGAAGCCGATGGAGGCGAAACCGTCACGGGCGCAACGGGCGCGCAGGATGATTTCGTCACCGTCCTCAAGGAACTTGCGCACTTCGCCGGTGGCCAGCTCGACCGGTTTCTTGCCGCCCTCGGTGATCTCCAGCAGGCTGCCGAACTGGCCGCTTTCCGGCCCCGACAAGGTGCCCGAACCGAACAGGTCGCCGGCCTGCAGCTGGCAGCCGTTGACGCTGTGGTGGGCGACCATCTGTGCGACGGTCCAGTACATGTATTTCGTGTTGCTCAGGGTCAGGCGGTGGGCCGGCAGGTTCTGCTCGCGCATGGCCTCGGTGAGCAGCAGCACTTCCAGTTCGATGTCGAACGCGCCGCCGGCCTGATCCCGATTGTCGAGCAGGTACGGCAGTGGCTGCGGGTCACCTTGCGGACGCGCCGGCTGCGCGGTGCGGAACGGCTCCAGCGCTTCGGCGGTCACCACCCACGGCGAGACGCTGGTGATGAAGCTCTTGGACAGGAACGGCCCCAGCGGCTGATATTCCCAGGCCTGGATGTCGCGGGCCGACCAGTCGTTGAGCAGGCAGAAACCAGCGATGTGCTCGGCGGCGTCGCCGATGGCGATCGGCTCGCCCATCTCGTTGCCCTGGCCGATCCAGATGCCCAGCTCAAGTTCGTAGTCCAGGCGGGCGCAAGGGCCGAAGGTCGGCTCGCTGGCGCCGGCCGGCAGGGTCTGCCCTTTCGGACGGCGCACATCGGTGCCGGAGGCGCGGACGGTGGACGCCCGGCCGTGGTAGCCGATCGGCACGTGCTTGTAGTTGGGCAGCAGCGGGTTGTCCGGGCGGAACAGCTTGCCGACGTTCTGCGCGTGCTCGATGCCGACGTAGAAGTCGGTGTAGTCGCTGATCCGCGCCGGCAGGTGCATCTGGCAGTCGGCAGCCAGCGGCAGCAGCTTGGCGCCCGGGGCTTCGATCTTCGCCTGCAGGGCGCTGCCTTCGCTGAACAGCTCCAGCAGGCGTGCGCGCAGGGCGACCCGCGCCTCGCGGCCGAGGGCGAAGAAGGCGTTCAACTGGCCGCCGCGGGTGGCTTCGGCCGCCGCGCGGGCGGCGCCTTCGAACAGGCCGGCGTCCAGCGCCGCCTCCAGGTCGAAAATGCGGTCGCCGATGGCCACGCCGCTGCGCGGGGCCGAACCGTCGGCGCTGAACACGCCCAGCGGCAGGTTCTGCAGCGGGAAGTCCGCGTGGCCGTTGGCCGAGGCGACCCAGCTGCGGGCGATGGAAGTCTGAGTCATGGGTTATCTCCGGGTCGGGTCGAACGTGACAGGCAGCGTAGCCCAGCAGGCGTCGTAATTGGATTGCAGTTGCGGACAGTCGAGGGCGAAACGGCTCGGGCGCAGCACCTGGCTGGTCTCGAACATGAACGCCATGGTGTTGTCGATCTTCGCAGGCTTGAGGTCAGCGTTGATGGCCTTGGTGCAGGTCTCGCCGTCCGGGCCGTGGGCGCTCATGCAGCTGTGCAGGGACGCGCCGCCGGGCACGAAGCCTTCGGCCTTGGCGTCGTACTCGCCCTGGATCAGGCCCATGAACTCGTTCATCAGGTTGCGGTGGAACCACGGCGGACGGAAGGTCTTCTCGGCCACCATCCAGCGCGGCGGGAAGATCACGAAGTCGAGGTTGGCCAGGCCGTGCACGCTGGTCGGCGAGGTCAGCACGGTGAAGATCGACGGATCCGGGTGATCGAAACTGACCGTGCCGATGGTGTTGAACCGGCGCAGGTCATATTTGTACGGCACGTTGTTGCCGTGCCAGGCGACCACGTCCAGCGGCGAGTGTCCGAGCTCGGTGCCCCACAGCTGGCCGAGGAACTTCTGCACCAGGGTGGTCGGCTGCCGAAGGTTCTCGTAGGCGGCGACCGGGGTCAGGAAGTCACGGGGGTTGGCCAGGCCGTTGCTGCCGATCGGCCCCAGGTCCGGCAGGCGCAGCGGTGCGCCGTGGTTCTCGGCGACGTAGCCGCGGGCCTGGGCGTCCAGCAGCTCGACGCGGAACTTCAGGCCCCGCGGCAGCACGGCGATCTCCAGCGGCTCGACCTCAAGCACGCCCAGTTCGGTGGCGATGCGCAGGCGCCCCAGTTGCGGCACCAGCAGCAGCTCGCCGTCGGCATTGAAGAACACCCGCTCCATCGAGCGGTTGGCGGCATAGCTGTAGATGCTGATGCCGGCCGGTTTTTCGGCGCCGGCGTTGGCGGCCATGCTCACCAGGCCGTCGATGAAATCGGTGGGGGCGGACGGAATGTCCAGCGGGTTCCAGCGCAGGCGGTTGGGCGTGACCTCACCCAACGGGCCGCCGGCCAGTTGCCGCTCCAGCTTGGCGAACGCCGGGTGATTGGCCGACGGGTTGATCCGGTACATCCAGGTGCGCCGCGCTTCGCTGCGGGCCATGGTGAAGGCGGTGCCGGAAAACAGTTCGGCGTAGAGGCCGTAGGGGGCTTTCTGCGGGGAGTTCTGGCCGACGGGCAAAGCACCCGGCAACGCTTCGCTGCTGAATTCGTTGCCGAAACCCGACTGGTACGCCAGGGCTGAATCGAGGTTCATGGAGCCTCCTGAACAGGGAGTCGGCATGGCCCGTCGCTCTGGATCAGAGGTGCTGGCACGCCGGGGTTGTTATTGTCGTAATTCGATTACGCATAACGTAATTTGCTCGCTATCCAGCGTCAAGCTATAAAGACGCCCATTCGATCCGGGACACGGCGCCACCATGGAAAAAACCAGCGACAGCAACGGCAAACAGAAAGTGCGCTCCGCCGAGGTCGGCACCGACATCCTCAAGGCGCTGGCCGAACTGTCGCCCGCCACGTCGCTGTCGCGCCTGGCCGAGCACGTGCAGATGCCGGCGAGCAAGGTGCACCGCTACCTGCAGGCGTTGATCGCCTCGGGGTTCGCCGAGCAGGATGCCGCCACCAACCACTACGGGCTGGGCCGCGAGGCGCTGCGCGTGGGCCTGGCCGCCCTCAACAGCATGGACGTGCTCAAGGTCGCCGCCCTGCCGCTGTCGGAACTGCGCGACGAACTCAACGAAACCTGCTTTCTGGCGGTCTGGGGCAACCAGGGCGCAACCGTGGTGCACATCGAGCCGGCGGTGCGGGCGGTGACGGTGGTGACGCAACTGGGCTCGGTGCTGCCGCTGCTCAGTTCCTCCACCGGCCTGGTCTTCAGCGCCTACCTGCCGCACCGCGAAACCGACGAACTGCGCGAGCGGGAAACCGCTGTCGATGAGCATCCGCTGGCGGATGAGAAGGCTTATGCGGACCTGTGCCAGCAGATCCGCGCACGGGGCCTGCACCACGTGCACGGCTTGCTGATGCCGGGGGTGGACGCGCTGTCGGCCCCGGTGTTCAACGCGGTCGGGCAGATCGCCGCCGTGCTGACCATCGTCGGCCCGACCTCGCTGTTCCACGCCGACGAAAACGGCCCGGCGGCCCGGCGGTTGCTGGCGGCGGCGCGGGCCGTGAGCTGGCGGATGGGCTATCAGGGCGACGGCCTGAAGGGTTGACTCAGCCTTTCAGCATCCGGCCACCGCCGCCGCAAAGGCTGGCCCGCTCATTGCCATAGCGCCGTCGACTTCGCCTTGGCCACCGCTTGCGTCCTGCGCTGAACCCCCAACTTGCCGTTGATCCGCCGGGCATGGGTCTTGACGGTGTGCAGAGAAATGAACAGCGCATCGGCAATCTGTTGATTGGAATGGCCGAGCGCGATCAGCTTCAGGACTTGCCGCTCCCGTTGGCTCAACGTGCCTGCCTGATCCGACAGCGCGTCGGTTTCCTCACCCCGCACTTCGTGGCAGGCCTGCAGCAATGCCGGTACGCGCAGGCGCAGTTCGCTCAGCGCCTGCTGCCCCTGGTACCTGGTCACGCTGTCCATCCCTTCGCGCAGCCGCGCTTTCGCGTCGGCTGGGCGACCCTCCACCCACAACAGTTCGGCCGTCGCCAGCTGCAGCTCGGTGAACAGCGCCCACATGCCCCGCGCCTGCGCCCGGTTCATCAAGCCTTCCAGTTGCGCCGCCGCATCGCTCGGTGCCGACAGCGATCTGGTCATGGCGAGGATCAGTAAATACTCGATCCGCGCAATCAGCTCTAGCGTCGCCGGCGGAGCCTGCAATGCCTGCGGGCCGCGATAGTGCCTGAGCACCCGGCTCAAGGCTTCGCACGCCAGCTCCGCCCGCCCCTGCTGCAACCAGAAATGGCTGCTGACCTGCAGCAGCGCGCCGCGGTAGACCGTGTCCGGAATCTGCCGCTGCTGCATCAGCCGTTCCGCGTCGCGCAATCGTTCGAAGGCCTGGGCATAGTCCCCACCGTTGGCGGCCAGTTGCGCCTGGCCGAGAAAGCCATACAGCACGCGTTTGTCGTGGCTGCGCAGGCAATCGTCCAGCCCTTGCCGGAAGCATTCGGCGGCCTGCGCCTGCTGCCCCATGCCCAGCGCCAACCGCCCCCGCCGCAAGGCGATGCGCCCCAGCAAGGGCGTCGGACGTTCGTCCCGCGCGCTCAACAATTGCTCCATCTGCGCCAACAGGCTGTCGGCACGTCCCGGCGCGCCGCGCTGCTCCAGCCATTGGGCGTGATCGAGCTCAAGCAAGCCCTCGAACAGCAGTGACCCGCAGGCCCGGGCCAGACGCAGGGCCTCGCGGTTGATCGCCTGCGCACGATCCATCTCGGCGCACAGCAGCGCCTGTTGCGTCTGCCCGGACAGGCACAGCAAGCGCGCCGGCCAGGCGTCATCCGCCAACGCCGCCAACGCTTGCTCGAAATGTTCGCGGGCGGCGTCCATGTGCCCCTGCAAGTGCAGCAGCCACCCTTGCTGCGCCTGCCAGCGGGCGATCAATTGCTGCTGGCGCACCGCCGACGGTTGGGGAAGGAAGCGCCCCAGATGCCCGATCCAGGCCGTCGCCTGGCTGAATCGCCCGGCAAACAGCAAGGCGGCGGTCATCAGACCGATCAGTTGCGGCGAGCCGAGCATCAGCGCCTCGCCCTGGCGCTCGTGCAGGCTCAGCAGGAGCACCACGGCCCGGTCCTCGAACAGGTGCTCGAAGGTGAAATGCTGCAACAGGCTGACCGCCACCTCGAACTCCTCGGCGAGCAACGCCTGTTCGAAGGCCGACTTCCAGTCCTGTTCGGCGGCGAACCACTGACAGGCCCGCCGATGCCACGAACGCCCCTGGGGCCAGTGCTCGTCAATGATCAACCGGGACAGCGCCGGGAACACCTGCAGCCAGTCGGCCGAGCCCTGCCAGGGTTCGATGAAGCAACCGAGCGCCTGCAAGTCGCTCAGGTACTGCGTGCCTTCCCCGGCGCCGAACAAGTGATCGCAGAGCCCGGCATTGAACCGTGGAAAATGCGCCAGCACCCGCCAGGCTTCGGCCAGCTCGGGGGTGAGGCCACTGAACAGTTCGCGCTGCAGGTAATCGAGCAAGGTGTCGGCACGCTGCTGCGGCAGTTCCCGTTGCGACCAGTCGCACTTCTGCAGCAACGCCATGCGCACGCCGGCACACCAGCCACCGGTGCGCCGCACGATGCGCTCGGCCGCCAGCCCCGCCTGCTCCGGCGGCAGGTGCCGCAGCACCGGGGCCAGTTCCTGCGGCGTGAGCGCCAGCGCCGCCGCCTCGCACTCATGCAACGCGTCGTCGAGCAGTAGGCGCGGCCAATTGCAGGACGGACGCCGGCGGGTGCCGATCCACCAGATCAGCGTCGGGGCGCTGGCCGCCAGCAAACGGTCGAGCAAGGCGTCCAGCAACGGATCCGGCTGGCGGCAATAGTCATCGATCATCAGCCAGGCCGGCGACCGCCAGCGGGCCAGTTCCTCGGTGAGCGCAGCCTCGTCCGAACCCTGCGCACCCAGCGCCTGGGCCAGCCGCCGGCAGAACCCGTCGACGGACAACGCCGCGCCCGCCAAGGGCAGCCAATGCACCGTGCAGCCCGCCGGCGCCTGCAACAGGCATTCGCTCATCAACGCCGTCTTGCCGCTGCCGGGCGGCGCGCAGAGCAAGCGGATGCGTGCCGTGGTCTCCAGCAGCGGCCCGCTCAGACGGCTGCGCAACTGGTGATGGGCAGACAGCCTGGGCAGAAAACGGGGCGAATCCAGACACGGCGTCATGGCGGTCATCGTGCGAGCCTTCTTATCGTTGTGCCGTCACCCTAGCTCTGTCCCGCGCGCTTGTTGATAAGTATTCAAGCGGCTGATCGGCCCCCATAAAAAAGGCGACCGCCCGGTCGCCTTTTGTACGCCTTGTGTATCGCGACCGTTACCGGACGCCCTCCGAACGCAGGGCCGACGGCGTGTAGTCGGCGGCCTTGGCGTCGAAGCCGAACTCGAAACTGTGCTTCTCTTCGTTCTTCATGCCTAGGGCGATGTAGCGGCCGGCGATGATGTCGTAGAGCGCTTCGAGGGTGTACGCCTGGGCCTGGTGATCGTAGTAGTACTGGGCGTGCCCCTCGGCCACCCGCCACAGTTGGCCGCGGCCGTCGTAGTGGTCGACCAGCGCCACCTGCCAGCTGTCCTCGTCCAGGTACATGTGGCGCTTGGCGTAGATGTGCCGCTCGCTCGGCTTGACCGTGCCGACCACCTCCCAGACCCGGTGCAGCTCATAGCGGGTCAGGTCCTGGTTGATGTGCCCGGCCTTGATGATGTCGTCGTACTTGAGGCTCGGCGAATCGAGCTTGTAGCTGTTGTAGGGGATGTACATTTCCTTCTTGCCGATCAGTTTCCAGTCGTAGCGGTCCGGCGCCCCGGAGAACATGTCGAAGTTGTCCGAGGTGCGCAGGCCGTCCGCCGCCGTGCCCGGCCCGTCGTAGGCCACCTGCGGGGCGCGGCGCACCCGGCGCTGGCCTGCGTTGTAGATCCAGGCCAGGCGCGGCTCCTTCACTTGGTCGAGGGTCTCGTGCACCAGCAGCACGTTGCCCGCCAGCCGCGCCGGGGCGGTCACCGACTGCTTGAAGAAGGTCAGCACGTTGGCCGCCTTCTCCGGATCCAGATCCTTCATCAACTGCGGCACCGCAATCTCTTCCTCGAAGCGGATCGGCGTGTAGCTGCCGTTGGTCTGCGGCGTCACCTGGGTGATGATCCGCCGCAGGTTGCCGCCGTGGTATCGGGTGATGTGGTTCCACAGCACCTCGACGCCGTTTTTGGGGATCGGGAAAGCGTAGTAGCGGTTGCCGGTGAAGTTGGCCAGGCCGTTGCCGTCGTTGATGGTCGTCACGTTCAGCGCGCTGCGCTTGGCCGACTCGTAGATCTCCGGCGGCGCGGCGACGGTGCGGTGGGTCGGGTAGACCGGGATCTTGTAGGTCTCGGGGTAGCGCTTGAACATCGCCACCTGGCCGTCGGAGAGCTTGCCCTTGTACTGCTCGACGTTGGCGGCGGTGATGGTGAACAGCGGCTTCTCGCCGGCGAACGGATCGGCCAAAAACCCTTTGCTGTCCACCGCCCCGGCGTTCTTCGGGATGCCGCCGGTCCACGCCGGAATCGAGCCGTCGGCGTTGCCGGCCTTCTCGGCGCCCAGGGGCGTCAGGCTGGTGCCGAGCTTGTTCGCCTCTTCCGGCGACACCGCCGCGATCACGTTGGCCGCCAGTAGGCTCAAGGCCAGGGCGCCGCACTGCAGAATCATCTTGCGCATCGGATTCATCCTTATTCGGGCAGGTCAGAAGTTCACGCCGAAGCTCAGGGCCACGAAGTCACGGTCTTCGAGGACGTTGTAGTCGCCGCCGAAAAAGTCGGTGTAGCTCAGGCTCGCGGTGTAGGTGTTGCGGTAGTCGGCATCGACCCCGACGCTGACCGCCTTGGCCCCTTCGTTGAACAGCCCGTTGGGGCCGTACCCGGCGACGTCGTGGGACCAGGACAGGTTGGGCTTGAGGTTGATGCCGCCGATCACGTTGGCGTAGTCGAGGATCGCCCGGGCCCGGTAGCCCCACGAGGTGGACGTGACGAAGCCGCCGGTGTCGCCGCCGAAACCGTACTGGCCGTACACCGAGTCGCGGCCGTAACGCAGCTTGCTGCGCGGCTCCAGCCCGCCGACCCGCACCACCGCCGCCTCGCCGACCACGGTCAGGCGTTCGGCGCCCAGCACCTGGTCGAAGAAGTGGGTCAGGGTGCTCTGCACCTGGGTCACTTCCTTGCGCCGGTAGCCTTTGTTGTCGGCGCCGGGGCGGGTGGCCAGCGGCGACGCCGCGCCGCCGGCGATGGGGTTGAGCATCGCCAGGGTCAGGTCGTTGGTATTGACCTGCACCGGGGCGTTGGGCCGGTAGCTGATCTCCCCGGTCCAGGCGGTGCCGGTGGGCAGCGTGGTGGAAAAGCTCGCGCCGTAGAGGCGGATGTCTTCCGGGTATTCGAGGTAGTACTGGCCGCGGCCGAGCATCACGCTCTGGGCCAGGCCAGAGCCGGCGCCCGGCGCGATGCCGTTGGCGATCCCGACCATCCCCGGCAACGCCGCCAGGGTCGAGAGCCCGGCGGTGGTGGTGCCGACGGTCGGCGTGCGGCTGTGGTAGTTCATGAAGTACAGGCCGTACTCGGTGTCTTCGCCGAGCCAGCGCAGCGCCGTGCCCCACTGCCCCGAGTCCCGCGCGTCGCGGTCGCCGCCCCGGGGAATCACCACGCCTTCGCGGGCCACCTGGATCGGCTGCCCGAACGCCGCCGCCAACGGCGCCAGCGGCGCGATCGCCGGGTTGCCGACGGTGTAGCCGGTGGTGCAGCCGTCCGCCGCCACGTCGACGCCGAAGAACGTGCCGCAGTTGTCCAGCACCGTCTGATCCCACTCCAGCTGATAGAAGCCTTCGACCGTGAGCTTGTCGGTCAGGCCCTGGGAAGCGAACAGCATGTTCACCGGGATCAGGCCTTCCTTGATCTCCGCACCAGGGCGGCGGAACGCCGACACGTCGATGGGGTTGATGCTGTTGATCGAGTTGCCGATGAAGGTGCTCTCGCCCCAGCTCACCACCTGCTTGCCGGCGCGCACGGTGCCCGGCAGGTCGGCGATGGAATAGTTGTGGTAGACGAAGGCGTCGAGGATCTCGGCGCCCGAGGACTTGGCGCCCTCCTTGCGGCCCTTGTCGCTGATCGGCTTGAACTCGCGGTCCTCGTCCTTGAGCTCGAAGTCGTACCAGTACTTGCCGCGCACGAACACACCGGTGTCGCCGTACTTGAGTTCAAGGTCGTGGATGCCCTTGAAGATCTTGGAGAAGGTTTCGCCTTTCTTGAAGTTCAGGCGCCCGTCATCCCCGGTCGAGGACTGCCCCGTCCCGCCGTTGACCGTCCCCACCAGCGACTTGTCGGCATCGCGCAGGCCCCAGCTCGCACCGACCGACAGCGACGAGTCGAACGTGCCCTCGATTTCCCCGATGTTGAACGAAACCGCCTGCGCCTGGGCGCAGCATCCCATGGCCACCGCAACGGCCAACGCCTGCGGTGTGAAGATGGCGCGCATTGTTGTTTTTGTCATGCGTCTTCCCCGGTGAGTGACAGGAGGCTCCACCCTACTGCCCGGCGGCCGCGCCCGATAAGCGCACCAAGGAGGTATTCACGCTGTCGCCCGAAAGGATGAATGCCTTTGCCGGGCAGGCCTCTTCGCCGATCATGAACGGGCTGGATGGTCTACGATCAATGCCGGGCATGATGCTCATCGCGGTGCACCGGACTGTTGCATGCCCCGCAACAGTGCATGTCCGGAATCGGTATTTTTCCCACAGGCCCGTGCGCTTATTCTGAACGGGCTTTCAAGGCGAACAGCCTTGAAGCCAGAAGTCCGTAGCCTGAGGGCCATCGGCAACCGTTTTCAGACGGTGCGCAACGCTTGCGCTCCCTCGACCCGCTGTTCACTGACGTTGATTTGTAGCTCCTTGATCCAACGTCTTACCTTGGCCGCTGCTGATGCAGCGGCCTTTTTTTTGTCTGCGGATCAGTCCTCCTGCCACACCGGACACGTTCGGTCTCAGCACCCGTGAGCAGGAATCGGTGTTGTGTTCAGGGAGGGGCTCCGCCGTGGCGTCGCCGGACAGAATGTCCGGACGCCAACGGCACGAGGTCAATGCAAGCGGTGAACGGCTGAAAACCTACGCGACGCCTTTTGAGAAGGGTGCACAGGTCAGCGGGAGGGGCAGAACCGGACAACGCCAACATTCATGTTGAACGACCGGTACGCGCAACAGCAAACGGCCACCAGGGATCACCCCGGTGGCCGGCTTGGATCACAACGAATACTTCTGCAGATTCCCCATCATTTCCTTCAGCGCCTCGATGTTGTCCTTCGGGTGCGCCGCCCCTTCGAAGTCGCAGATCTGTTGCCAGTGCGCCGCGACATCCTCGGGCGAGAAGCCCGCGTTCGGATCGAACCCGGCGCCCAGGCTGCGCTCCCAGCGCACCTTGCCCATCCAGCCGCCGCCGACCTCGAACAGGCCTGCGGTCTCCTGGCAGTTCTCGCTGGCCAGGTACACCACCAGCGGGCTGACCAGTTCGGGCTTGAGCTGGTCGAACACCTGCGGCGGGATCAGGCCCTCGGTCATGCGGGTGCCGCCGGTGGGGGCGATGGCGTTGACCAGGATGTTGTTCTTGCGGCCCTCGATGGCCAGGGTGCGGGTCAGGCCGTACAGGCCGAGCTTGGCCATGCCGTAGTTGGACTGGCCGAAGTTGCCGTAGATGCCGGAGGTGGACGCGGTGAAGATCACCCGTCCGTAATTCTGCTCGCGCAGGTGCGGCCAGGCAGCGCGGGTGACTTTGTAGGCGCCTTCGACATGGACGCGGTAGACCAGGTCCCAATCGGCGTCCTCCATCTTGTGGAAGGACTTGTCGCGCAGGATCCCGGCGTTGTTGACCACCACATCGACGCGGCCGAACGCATCCAGCGCGTTCTGCACGAGCTTGTCGCCGTCGGTGACCGAATCGTGGTTGGCCTCGGCGATGCCGCCGGCCGCGCGGATCTCCGCAACCACGCGGTCGGCCGCCGACGCGTTGGCGCCCTCGCCCTGGGTCGAGCCGCCGAGGTCGTTGACCAGCACCTTGGCGCCCTGCTTGGCGAACAGCAACGCGTGGGCCCGCCCCAGGCCGCCGCCGGCTCCGGTGACGATCACGACTTTGTCTTCGAAACGCACAGCTTCATTCATGGCAGGGACTCCAGCAGGCCTGAGGGACAGAGAGCCCGAGTGTCAGGCACAGGCGCTGCGGTCACAACGAACACGGCTGGCGCTGAATGGCGGCCGATAAGGCGCAAGGATGATCAGACGGGAGCGTTTGCGTTGCGGCGCAGCGAGCGGCAGCACGCGCGCCGCTGCGCGGCGTTCAGGAGCACGCGGCCTTGAGGGGCGGCAGCGCGAGGTGGTCGCGAAACGCCAGGTAGTGCTTGAGCACCAGCGCCGGCGCTTCGGTCTGGGGGTAATGGCCGATGCCCGGCAACAGCACCGCGTCCGCGTCCGGAATCAGCTGGCGGTAGCGCTCGACCATGTGCCCGCCGGAGATCGGATCGGTTTCGCCGTCGATCACTCGCAACGGGATGTCGCCGCGCTGCATGGCCGCGACCCAACGGTCGCGCTGCAGCCGTCGCTCGGGGATGTAGCCGATCAGCTTGTGCATGATCCGCCGCCCGCGGTTGCTCTCGATCAGGCTCCAGAAGTCATCCAGCTCGCTTTCGCTGGGACGGCTCTGCGGCCCGAAGATCTGCCGGAAGCTTTTCGCCAGGCCTTCGCGGCTGAACGCACGGCCGATCATCCAGCCCAACGGGCTGAGCAGCAGCTTTTGCATCAGCACCGGCCGGTGGGTCTCCGGGAACAGGCCGCCGTTGAGGAACACGCAACTGGCCACCTCGATCAGGCCGTCGCCGTGCCGGGCGAGCAATTCCTGGGCGACGCTGTCGCCGTAGTCGTGGGCCAGCACGTGGATCGGCTGTTCGACCTTCAGGTGCGCGAGCAGCGCCTGTTGCAGGTCGGCCTGCTCCAGCAGGCTGTAGGTGTGGTTCAGGGGTTTGGCCGAATCGCCGAAACCGAGCATGTCGCAGGCGATCACCCGGTAGCGCTGGGCCAGCGGCTGCCAGAGGTAATGCCAGTCCCAGCTGGCGGTCGGAAAGCCATGGATCAGCAGCAGCGGCTCGCCCTGCCCGCACGTCCAGTAACGGATCGGCTGGCCACGGAAGACAAACGTGCGGCTGCGCTTGCGCCAGACGCTCAGCGGAATCTCGGTCAGAGGCATCAGAGTCGGTATCCCGCGTCGTGTTGATCGAGTTTGCGCAGCAGCGCCGGCCAGGCCAGCGCGCCGCCCATGCCCTGGGCGCTCTTGGTGACGCCGGCGATCATCGCCCGGGCACCGGCCAGGATCTGCGGTTCGATGGGAATCAGCTCGGCGCCGCCGGCCTGGGCCATCACCTGGATGTCGCAGGCGCGCTGGAAGGTGAACATCATCAGGAAGGTATCGGCGATGGTGCCGCCGCAGGTCAGCAGGCCGTGGTTGTGCAGCATCAGGAAACTGCTGTCCCCCAGGTCGGCCTGCAGCCGGGCCTTTTCCTCGTGGTTCAGCGCCACGCCCTCGTAGGCGTGATAGCCCAGGCTGGACAGCACGAACAGCGACTGCTGGCTGATCGGCAGCACCCCCTGCCGCTGCGCCGACACCGCCACGCCGGACGCGGTGTGGGTGTGCAGCACGCAGGCCACGTCGTGCCGCACTTCGTGCACGGCGCTGTGGATGGTGTAGCCGGCGGGATTGATCTCGTAGGGGCTGTCCATGAGTTTGCGGCCGGCCAGGTCGACCTTCACCAGGCTCGACGCCGTGATCTCATGGAACATCAGGCCGAAGGGGTTGATCAGGAAATCTTCGGTGCCGGGCACCTTGGCGGAGATGTGGGTGAAGATCAGGTCATCCCAGCCATGCAGGGCGACCAAACGGTAACAGGCGGCAAGATCGACCCGGGTCTGCCACTCCGCGGCACTGACCTGGTCTTTGACATTCTGGGACGACGGGACGGGGGCTACGCTCACTGTATGCACCTCTGCGTTCTTATTGTTCTGCACGTGACAGCAGTCTAGTCAGCCGCCGAAGATCGTGTAGTTGCATTGGTAGCCAGCTTGATGACTGAGCGGGTCAGAAAGGCCAGGGCCTTGGATCCATGTCAAAGCACCGACGCCAGCAAAGGGGCGGCGAACAGATTGAGCAGCCCGGTCAGCACCATCACCAGCCCGGCCACGGAGCCCTCTTCACCCCCCACTTCCCGGGCCCGGCTGACGCCTGCGCCATGGGCGCCGACCCCGAACAGCGCACCGCGCGCCAGGGCGCTGCGCAGCGGCAGCCACTTGAGCAGCACGCCACCCAGCATGGCCCCGAACACCCCGGTGAACATCACGAACACCGCCGTCAGCTCCGGCACGCCGCCCAGATCCTGCGCCAACGGCATGGCGAACGGCGTGGTGATCGAGCGCGGCACCAGCGACAGCGTCACCGAGCTGTCCAGCGCCAGCGCCCGGGCCAGCCCGAACGACGTCGCGACCGACGCCGCGCTGCCGGCCAGCATGCCCAGCAACAGGGCCGGCCAATGCCGCACCAACAGGCGCCGCTGCTGCCAGATCGGCACCGCGAACGCGACGGTGACCGGCCCCAGCACCTGCATCAGCCAGCGGGTGTCGCGGGAGTACTCGGCATAGGCGGTGTGCAGCGGCACCGCGAGGGCCAGCAGCAGCGCCGGCACCAGGATCAGCGGCGACAGCACGTAGCGCCCGGTGCGCCGGTACAGCCAACGGCTGAACAGGTACGCGAGCAGCGTGAAGGCCAGCCAGAACATCGGCATCGGTTCATACGTCATGGGAAGGCCTCAGGCGCACGGCCAGCTCCACGGTGAACGCCGTCACCAGCATCACCATCAACGTGCTGGCGCCGATCACCAGCGCGATCCGCCAGCCGTCGTCGCGCAGCAAGGCGCCGTGATCCAGCAGGCTCATCAGCGCGGGAATGAAGAACAGCAGCATCTCGGCCATCAGCAGCCCGGCGCCCAGCTGCAACGCCGCCGGCTTGACCCGGCCGGACGCGAACGCCAGCAGCAACAGCGCCATGCCGATCACCCCGCCGGGAATCGGCCAAGCCAGCCACGCGGCCAGCCGGCAGCCGAGCAGATACAGGCCCAGCAGCACGGCCAGTTCGGCCAATAGACGGGAAAGACGCTTGATCATGGTTTCGCTCCTCGCAGGCGCCCATTTTACGAAGCGGCCTGCCATCTCCGAAGCGAATTGTTAGACTCACAGCCATTCCAATTCGGAATCAGGCCATGGAATTCAAACAGCTGCGCAGTTTCGTCGAAGTGATGCATCAGGGCGGGTTCACCCAGGCCGCCAAGACCTTGCACATCAGCCAGTCCGCGGTGAGCAAGCAAGTCGCCCAGCTGGAGCAGAGCCTGGGCACGGCGCTGCTGGAACGGCTCGGATCGCAGTTGCGCCTGACCGCCGCCGGCAGCGTGGTGCTGCAACGGGCCGAAGGCATGCTGCGCCTGCGCAACGAGTTGCTCAGCGAACTGGACGACCTCAGCCAACTGGCCCGCGGCGAGCTGCGCCTGGGTCTGCCCCTGCTGGGCAGCGACGCGTTGTTCGCCGGGCTGTTCGCCGAGTACCGGCGGCGCTATCCGAACATCGCCATTCACTTGCTGGAGGGCGGCAGCCGCCATGTCGAGCAGGCGGTGCTCAGCGGCGAACTGGAGCTGGGGGGCAGCCTGCTGCCGAAAGATCCGCAGTTCGACTTCCAGCCGTTCTGCGACGAACCGCTGGATGCCTTGCTGCCGGTGGACCATCCGTTGGCCGGCAAGGGAGACATCGGCCTGGAGGAACTGGCGGACACGCCGTTCCTGTTGTATCAGCGCAGCTTCGTGCTCAACGACCGCCTGCTTCAGGCCTGCCAGCAACTGGGCTTCACCCCGAAGGAAGGCGGACGCAGCGGCCAGGCGGATTTTCTCGCCGCACTGGTCGCCGCCGGCCAAGGCGTGGTGCTGCTGCCAAGCGTAGTGGCCCGCGCCCTGGAGCGCCCGGGCGTGGTGCGCCTGACCTTGCGGGCGCCGGACACCCTGCGCTGGGACATCGCGTTCATCTGGCGCAGCGGCGCCTACCTGTCGAAAGCGGCGCAGGCCTGGCTGGCGCTGCTGCGCGAGCGGGCGGTCAGCCCTTGAGTGCGGCGATCAGCCCTTCAAGCCACGGCTCGGCGTCGGTTTCCGGGGTGACGCTTTCGCTGGCGTCCAGACGCAGCATGTCCTGCACTTCCCGCAGGCCCAGCTCGGCGAACAGTTCGCGCATCTGCTCGCCGCCGCCGCAGAAAGTCTCGCCGTAGCTGGCGTCGCCCAGGGCGATCACCGCGCCGGGCAGACCGCGCCAGGCCGCCGGCAATTGATCGCGCAGCGCCGAATGCAAGGGTTGCAGGTTGTCCGGCAGCTCGCCCATGCCGGTGGTCGAGGTCACCGCCAGGAGCGCTTCAGGGCCGAACGCCTGGAGGTCGGCCAGGTTCGCGCGCGGGTTGTAGAAGGTTTCAAGCCCTGCCGCCTTCATGAGGCTCTGGGCGTGGCGGGCGACTTCTTCGGCGGTGCCGTAGACCGAACCGGAGAGAATGGCGACTTTCATCAATCTGATCCCGAAACTGAAAAATGAGCGG
This sequence comes from Pseudomonas sp. B7(2017), assembly GCF_002112745.1. Lineage (NCBI taxonomy): Bacteria > Pseudomonadati > Pseudomonadota > Gammaproteobacteria > Pseudomonadales > Pseudomonadaceae > Pseudomonas > Pseudomonas sp. B7(2017). Next base: position 125,744 of record NZ_NEIP01000015.1, read on the forward strand.
CGATAGTAACAGCCGGACGCACAACGCTGCGATTGGTTCTCAACAAGCGCTGATGGCCAGTAGACAGCGCCCGGCGATCTTCTAGAATGCGAGCGGTCGACAACCCTGAAAGGATTCAACCATGATCAATGCCAACCTGCTGCAAATGGTGATCAACGCGTCGAACGACGGCATCGTGGTGGCCGAACGCGAAGGTGAACAGGACAACATCCTGATCTACGTGAACCCGGCCTTCGAACGCCTGACCGGTTACACCAGCGAAGAGATCCTCTACCAGGACTGCCGCTTCCTGCAGTCCGGCGACCGTGACCAGGACAACCTGACGCTGATCCGCAACGCGCTCAGGGACGGCGGCTCGTGCCGCGAGATCCTGCGCAATTACCGCAAGGACGGCACGCCGTTCTACAACGAGCTGTCCCTGTCGACCGTCAAGGGCGCCGAAGACGGGCAGACGTATTTCGTCGGCGTGCAGAAGGACGTGACCGTTCAGGTCAAGGCGCAGCAGCGGGTGATCCAGCTGGAGGCCCAGGTGGCCGCGCTGGAGGCCGAGCTCGCCGCCCTGAAAGCGACGAACGGTTCAAACAAAGCGGCGAACTAATGGTCATTAACTACAATCACCAATGACTTTGTAATTATTTATTTCGAGTTAGCCATGCAACGCGACGCCCTCCTGACCCAGGATGAGCTGGATTTCATCCAGACCATGCAACACAACCCGCAATTGAACGTGCGGGATGCGACGTCGAGTCTCATGGTCAACGGCGGTTCGCAGATCCGCGACCTGCTCACGCGCCTGGCGGCCCATGAGCAGGTGACCATCCAGGCCAACTTCGAAAACCAGCAGATGACCTTCCCTTTGCATCTGGTCGAGGATGAGTTCCACGCCCTGCACCTTCGCCTGGGCGTGCCGAGCATCTACGAGGACGGCCCCATGGTGCGTCCGTGGCGCCTGGCCCTCGAAGAGCCGGTGGCGCTGGAGAACGCCAAGGGGCAGCCGGGCATGCTCTGGGTGCACGAGGTTTCGCACAAGGGCGTCCTGCTCGAAGTGCGCAACAAGACCAAGCCGCCGAAGCACTTCGCTCTGTGGTTCAGCCCGTCGGGTTATGAGCGGATCTCGCTGCGCGGCACCTTCGAGCGGGAAACCGAGCAAGGCTTCTACGCCTACGCGCTGAATCAGAGCGACGCCGACGAGACCGAGCGCCTGCGCCAGTTCATCCTGCAGCAGCATCGTCTGTCGCACCCCGCCCTGCACACCTGAGGTTCAGGTATCCAGGTTCCCCGCCAGGAACTGCACCATCCGCTGACGCATGGTCGCGCCCTCGTTGCCCAGGCAACCGATGGACGACCCTGCCAGGCTGTCCTGCGCCAGGTCCGCGGCGTCACCGGCCAGCATCAATTGGCAATCCAGGCTCAAGGCCAGGCGGTTCAGGCGCCGCGGCAGCTCCGGCGACGGCGCGTGGTTGGAGAACAGCACCAGCGCCTGAGGCTTGATCTTTTCGCAGACCAGGGTGAGTTCGTCGAACGGCTGCCCCGTGGTCAGCACCCGCACCCCCGCATCGCTGTCGCTGAGGAACAGCGCCGCCACCAGCAGTTCGAGTTCGCGGCACTGCCCGGCCAGGGCGCTGACGATCACCTTGCGCGGCTGCGAGCCACGCAGCATGACGACACGCTGCAGCACCCGGGCGCGCAGGAAGCCATCGAGGAACAGCCATTCGCTGGTCTGCCCGAACGCGTCCTGACGCTGCAGCATCTGCAGCCACAGCGGCATCAGGATGTCCTGGAACACCACGGGCAACGCATAGGAAGAGAAGATCTGGCCGTAGACACGGTCCAGCTCCTGATCGTCGAACGAGCTGACCGCCCGGCGCACCTGTTCTTGCCACTGAAGGTAATCGGTCTGCACCAGTTCGTCGGGAATGATGTGCGCCAACGCCTTTCTCGGCTCGGTCCTGGCCAGGATCTTGCCGACCTTGCTCACCGACACGCCGCGGTCGATCCAATCGACGATGCTGCGCACGCGCTCGATATCGGTCACGGAGTACAGGCGGTGCCCGCTTTCGGTGCGTGTCGGCTGGATCAGGCCGTAGCGTCGCTCCCACGCACGCAACGTGACCGGGTTGACGCCGGTCAGCCGAGCCACTTCGCGTATGGGGAACAGCTCTTCGCGCTCGAGCGCGGCAGAGGCCTGCGAGGCAAGGCGAAGCTCGTTGATGACAGGCATTGGCGGGCGCACGTCCTTGTTGGCGTTGGCTGCAAAGTTGGATCCCATTCTACCCCCGATGCCCGGTGCCGGTTCAAGCCGTGAACGGCGACGAATGTGGCTGGTTTTATCGGGGAAATCCGGAATAATCCTTGCTTGTCGAAAAACGCGGCCCACCACCCCGGCGCCGCGTTCAGGCGTTGCCCCTATCCGGAGCGACGCATCTGTAATACGGAGATACAAAATGTCTGCTTCACCCGTCACGCTGATGGTCGCCCGCCGCGTCGCCGAAGGCCGTTATCAGGAGTTGATCGCCTGGCTGCGCGAAGGCGAACAACTGGCCACCGACTTTCCTGGCTACCTGGGTTCCGGCGTGCTCGCCCCGCCGCCCGACGACAACGAATTCCAGATCATCTTCCGCTTCGCCGACGAACAGACGCTGCACGCCTGGGAGCACTCCGCGTCGCGCACCGCCTGGCTTGCCCGCGGCAGCGATCTGTTCGCCCATCCGAAGGAGCACCGGGTCAGCGGCATCGAAGGCTGGTTCGGCGCCGCCGGACAACGGCCGCCACGCTGGAAGCAAGCGGTGGCGATCTGGCTGGCGTTCTTTCCGGTGTCGCTGCTGTTCAATTTCGTGCTGGGCCCGTTGCTCGCCGACATGAGCCTGCTGCCGCGGGTGTTCGTCAGCACGCTGTGCCTGACGCCATTGATGGTCTATTTCTTCATTCCGCTGTCGACGAGGCTGCTGGCCAACTGGCTGAGCGGCACGCCGGCGCGCCGTGCCCCCGCCGCCCCCTCCACCCAGAACCCGTAACCCCCGGCGTAGGGGCGGGCCGGCCCGCTCCTGCCGATCCATGCGTAGGTCTGGGCCCGCGCCGCTGTTATAGTTTTTGCTCTCCCCCCGACGCGAGCCGTTCATGACCTCCACCTCCGCCCCGATCCTCATCACCGGCGCCGGCCAGCGTGTCGGGCTGCATTGCGCGCAGCGCCTGCTCGAAGACGGCCACCGCGTCCTGTTCACCTACCGCACCGAACGCCCCGGCGTGCAGGCGCTGCGCGACCTGGGCGCCATCGGCCTGCAGGCGGACTTCTGCGACGAAGCCTCCATTCTGAGCTTCATCGCTGACCTGAAGACCCGCACCGACAGCCTGCGGGGCATCGTGCACAACGCCTCCGAATGGCTGGAGGAAAGCGACGCCCGCCAGGGCCAGGACTTCACGCGGATGTTCGGCGTGCACATGCTCGCGCCGTACCTGATCAACCTGCACTGCGAGGAACTGCTGCGCAGGTCCGGCCCGGCCGACATCGTCCATATCAGCGACGACGTGACCCGCCGAGGCAGCAGCAAGCACATCGGCTACTGCGCCACCAAGGCCGGCCTCGACAGCCTGACCCTGTCCTTCGCCGCACGCTACGCGCCGGCCATCAAGGTCAACGGCATCGCGCCGGCCCTGCTATTGTTCAACCCGGACGACGACGCGGCGTACCGCGCCAAGGCACTGGCCAAATCCGCGCTGGGCATCGAGCCCGGCAGCGAGGTGGTCTACCAGAGCCTGCGCTACCTGCTCGACAACCCGTACGTCACCGGCACCACCCTGACCGTCAACGGCGGGCGGCACGTCAAATAAGCGCCCGCGAGGATCACCATGACGCCTTCCCTGTCCGGCCATTACCGCGAAATCCTCGTCGGCCTCGGCGAAGACCCCGACCGCGAGGGCCTGCTCGACACGCCCGAGCGCGCGGCCAAGGCCATGCGCTACCTGTGCGACGGCTACGGGCAAAGCGTCGAGGCCATCGTCAACGGTGCGCTGGTCGCCTCCGACACCGACGAGATGGTCATCGTGCCCGGCATCGAGCTGTACTCGCTGTGCGAACATCACCTGCTGCCCTTCATCGGCAAGGCCCATGTGGCTTATATTCCGACAGGCAGGGTGCTGGAGCCGTCGAAGGTCGCACGGCTGGTGGACATGTTCGCCCGCCGCCTGCAGATCCAGGAGAACCTCACCCGGCAGATCGCCGAGGCCATCGAACAGGTCACCGCTGCCGCAGGGGTCGCGGTGGTCATCGAGGCCCGACACATGTGCATGATGATGCGCGGTGTCGAAAAACAGAATTCGACCATGAACACCTCGGTCATGCTCGGCGCCTTCCGCGAGTCGAGCAACACCCGCCAGGAGTTCCTGCAATTGATTGGACGGAGCACGTAAATGCCACAACTTCAGCCGGGAACGGCGCGCATCCGGGTCAAGGATCTGCGCCTGCGCACTTTCATCGGGATCAACGAGGACGAGATCCTCAACAAGCAGGACGTGCTGATCAACCTGACCATCCTGTACGCCGCCCAGGAAGCGGTGCGCGACAACGACATCGACCATGCGCTCAACTACCGCACCATCACCAAGGCCATCATCGCCCACGTGGAAGGCAACCGCTTCGCCCTGCTCGAACGCCTGACCCAGGAGCTGCTCGATCTGGTGATGGCCAACACGGCGGTGCAGTACGCCGAGGTCGAGGTCGACAAGCCCCATGCGCTGCGGTTCGCCGAATCGGTGTCGATCACCCTGGCGGCCAGCCGCTGAGCGTAACTGGCGCATCGGGCGCCAGGCTTTTATCATCCGCGCCACGATTTGACTGCACAGAGCCCATCATGACCGAGCAACAACGCCTCGAACTCGAAGCCGCCGCCTTCCGCCGGCTGGTCGCCCACCTGGACAGCCGCAAGGACGTGCAGAACATCGACCTGATGAACCTCGCCGGGTTCTGCCGCAACTGCCTGTCCAAGTGGTACAAGGCCGCCGCCGACGAGCGCCAGATCGAGGTGAGCCTCGATGACGCCCGCGAAGTGGTTTACGGCATGCCGTACGCCGACTGGAAAGCCCACTATCAGCAAGAAGCCAGCGCCGAACAACAGGCGGCGTTCGCCAAAGGAAAACCCAATGAGTGACCTGAACACCCTGCGCGCCAGCTTCAAGAGCGGCGAACACGCCTTCGCCGACACCCTGGCGTTCATCGACGCCGGCTACGACTATCGCCAGCAGGCCTTCAACAACGGCGGCGTGGAAAACGCAGCCGGGCAGAACGAAGGTTCCTGCAAGACCCTCGGCCTGGCGCTGCTGGAAGGCTTGAGCGACGAAGAGGCGCTGCTGGCGTTCGGCGAGCACTACCGTTCGGTGGTCGCGACTCCGGAAGGCAGCGACCACGGCAACATCCGCGCGCTGATCAAGCACGGCCTGGCCGGCGTGAGGTTCGAAGCCCAGCCCCTGACCCGCCGCTGAGTCCCGAAAGACACTATCCCTGTGGAAGCCAGCCTGCTGGCGATGGCGTCAGTCAAGCCACCGCAGAGCAACATCCGCCACATCGGGATTGCATCGCCCAAGCAATCGCGGGCACAAAAAAACCGGCCAAGGCCGGTTTTTTCGTTTCTGCGGTGTTAGTGCGCAGCGTTCTGCAGACCGTCCAGGTAGCGCTCGGTGTCCAGGGCCGCCATGCAGCCGGCGCCGGCCGAGGTGATGGCCTGGCGGTACACGTGGTCGGCCACGTCGCCGGCGGCGAAGACGCCTTCGACGCTGGTCGCGGTGGCGTTGCCGTCACGGCCGCCCTGCACCACCAGGTAACCGTCCTTGAGCTCCAACTGGCCTTCGAACAGCGAGGTGTTCGGGGTGTGGCCGATGGCGATGAACACGCCGTCGACCTTCACTTCGTCGAAGCTGCCGTCGTTGTTCTTCAGGCGGGCGCCGGTCACGCCCATGTTGTCGCCCAGCACTTCGTCCAGGGTCGCGTTCAGTTTCAGCTCGATCTTGCCTTCAGCGACACGGGCGTGCAGCTTGTCGATCAGGATCTTCTCGGCGCGGAAGGTGTCGCGGCGGTGGATCAGGGTGACCTTGCTGGCGATGTTGGCCAGGTACAGCGCCTCTTCGACAGCGGTGTTGCCGCCGCCGACCACGGCCACCGGCTTGTTGCGGTAGAAGAAACCGTCGCAGGTCGCGCAGGCGGAAACGCCTTTGCCCATGAAGGTCTCTTCCGACGGCAGGCCCAGGTAGCGGGCGCTGGCGCCGGTGGCGATGATCAGGGCGTCGCAGGTGTAGGTGCCGCTGTCACCGGTCAGGCTGTAAGGCTTGGAGGCGAAGTCCACGGCGTTGATGTGGTCGAACACGATCTCGGTCTCGAAGCGTTCGGCGTGCTCGCGCATGCGCTCCATCAGCACGGGACCGGTCAGGCCGTGGACGTCGCCCGGCCAGTTGTCCACCTCGGTGGTGGTGGTCAGCTGACCGCCGGCCTGCATGCCGGTGATCAGCAGCGGCTTGAGGTTGGCACGGGCCGCGTACACCGCAGCGCTGTAACCGGCAGGGCCGGAACCGAGGATGATCACTCGCGAATGACGGACTTCAGACATGGACCTGCTCCTGTTGACCGGCCAGAACCACTGGCGCGGACGCCGGACTGCCGGCGGGAATAAAAAAGGACTGTGGATAACCTTGGGGAAGGCATGGGCTCGACAGTCCTGCAAAAAGTTGGGTGCAGCGTATCGAGGGGGGCAAGATTAAGGAAATACGGTTTAACAATCCAGCTCATAGGTGGTCTCTATGCGGACACGCTGACGAGCCGGCCGTCTTTGTTACAGTGAATGTCGATCCCACCGCCGCGCTTTCGCCTGCCGGGCAAAGCCGGTAAGGTCGGCGCGTTTTCCCTTGCTCGGAGCCCGATATGCCCGCCCCTGTCCTGTCCGGACCGCAATACCTGCGCAAAGGCCTGAAGCTGGTTCTCAGCCCCGGCCTGCGCCTGTTCGTGCTGCTGCCGCTGGCGATCAACCTGGTGCTGTTCGTCGGATTGATCTACCTGGCCGGCCATCAGTTCAGCCTGTGGGTCGACGCCCTGATGCCATCGCTGCCCGACTGGCTGGGCTTTCTCAGCTATATCCTGTGGCCCCTGTTCGTGGTGCTGGTGGCCTTGATGGTGTTCTTCACCTTCACGATGCTGGCCAACGTCATCGCGGCGCCGTTCAACGGCTTCCTGGCGGAGAAGGTCGAAGTGGTGGTGCGCGGCACCGACGACTTCCCGGCCTTCAGCTGGGGCGAACTGATCGCCATGGTGCCGCGCACCCTGGCCCGGGAGATGCGCAAGCTCGGCTACTTCCTGCCCCGGGCGGTGGGGCTGTTCATCCTTTCGTTCATTCCGGTGGTGAACATCGTCGCAGCGCCCCTGTGGCTGCTGTTCGGGGTGTGGATGATGGCGATCCAGTACATCGACTACCCGGCGGACAACCACAAGCTGGGCTGGAACGAAATGCTCGCCTGGCTGCGGCACAAGCGCTGGCAGAGCATGAGCTTCGGCGGGGTCGTCTACCTGGCGCTGATGATCCCGCTGGTGAACATCCTGATGATGCCGGCGGCCGTGGCCGGCGCGACGCTGTTCTGGGTGCGCGAGCGCGGCGCCGAGCGTCTGGCCACCCCTGCCTGACCCGGGCTGCGGTCGGTCACAAATCCATCATCCGGATGTCACAACCGCGACATGGCCCCAGCCGACACTGGGGCCATGACGACAGCTCTGCACATCACCCTGATCAGCGAAACCTACCCTCCCGAAATCAACGGGGTGGCCAATACCCTGGGTCGCCTGTGCGAAGGCCTGCGCGCGCGCGGGCACCGGGTGGAACTGGTGCGCCCGCGCCAGGGCGACGATCCCCAGCGCAGCGCAGACGACGGGGTGCTGCTGTGCCGGGGCTGGCCGTTGCCGGGTTATCCCGGGCTGCAATGGGGACAATCGTCGATGCACAAGCTGCTGCGCCGCTGGAAACGCCAGCGCCCGGACGTGCTGTACATCGCCACCGAAGGCCCGCTCGGGCTGTCGGCGCTGCGAGCGGCACGGCGCCTGGGGATCGCGGTGGTGAGCGGCTTCCACACCAATTTCCAGCAGTACACCCACCAGTACGGGTTCAGCGTGCTGACGCGGTTGCTGACCCATTACCTGCGCTGGTTCCACAACCGCTCGGCGCTGACGCTGGTGCCCAGCGTCAGCCAACGCCTGGAACTGGAGCGCCGGCACTTCGACCGGCTGGCGCTGCTGTCGCGGGGGGTGGACAGCCAGTTGTTCCACCCGGCCAAACGCCTGGACGCCTTGCGTGCGCAGTGGGGTCTGAGCGAGCAGGACATCGCGGTGATTTACGTCGGAAGACTGGCCGCCGAGAAAAACCTCGGCTTGCTGGGACGCAGCTTCGAACGGCTGCGCAGCACTTATCCACAACGCCGCGCGAAGCTGATCGTGGTCGGCGACGGTCCGCTGCGCACCGCCCTGGAAAAGCAGCTGCCCGAGGCGATCTTCTGCGGCTCGCAACGCGGCGAAGCGTTGGCGGCGCACTATGCGTCGGGGGACATCTTTCTGTTCCCCAGCCTCACCGAAACCTTCGGCAACGTGGTGCTCGAAGCCTTGGCCTCAGGTCTGGGCGTGGTGGCCTACGACCAGGCTGCGGCGGCGCAGCACATCCGCCATGGCTACAACGGCGTGCTGGCGATGCCGGGCGACGAGGAAGCGTTCTGCGAGGCGGCGGCATGGTTGCTGGAAGAGCGGGAAACCCTGCGCTCCGTGCGCCTGAATGCGCGCCAGCATGCCAGCCGTCAGGGCTGGGCGACGATCGTCGAGCAGTTCGAAGGGCATCTGCGCGGGGCGTGCTCAGGGGAGCAGGCGATGCCGAACGCGCAGACATTGCCCTGATCCGGGCAGCCCTATTCGTCGGATCGCCGCCCGAAGCCAGGTCGCTCCCACAGGCTTCTCGGGTGCCCGGTGGCCACCGAGCCCTTCGTGGGAGCCAGCCTGCTGGCGATGGCGCCAGTGAAGGCGCCGCCTACACCAGCGTCATCAACGCCTCGCGGCTGAACGGCAGAATCTCCTGCTCGCGGCCTTCGCGGACTTTCTGCGCCCAGTCCGGATCCACCAGCAACGCACGCCCCACCGCCACCAGATCGAACTCGTCGTTGTTCAGGCGCTCCAGCAGTTTCTCCAGGCTGGCGGGCTGCGCGACCTTGTCGGTGTTGACCATGAACTGCAGGAACTCGCCGTCCAGGCCGACGCTGCCGACGGTGATGGTCGGCTTGCCGGTCAGCTGGCGGGTCCAGCCGGCCAGGTTCAGCTCGGAGCCTTCGAACTCCGGTTCCCAGAAACGGCGGGTCGAGCAGTGGAAGATGTCCACGCCGGCGTCGGCCAGCGGCTTGAGGAATTCGCCCAGCGCCTCGGGGGTCTGCACCAGGCGCGCGGTGTAGTCCTGCTGCTTCCACTGGGAGAAACGGAAGATGATCGGGAAACCTTCGCCGACCGCCGCACGCACGGCGCGGATCAGTTCGATGGCGAACCGCGAACGGTTGGCCAGGTCGCCGCCGTACTCATCGGTGCGCTGGTTGCTGCCTTCCCAGAAGAACTGGTCGATCAGGTAGCCGTGGGCGCCGTGGATCTCCACGCCATCCATGCCGATGCTTTGCGCATCCTTGGCGGCCTGGGCGAAGGCGCCGATCACGTCCTGGATGTCCTGCTTGCTCATGCCGTGCACCACGACCTGGCCGTCCTTGAGCTTTTCCGACGGGCCATAGCCCGGCACGCTGGCGTCCGGCTCGGTGCCCAGGCGCCGCACATTGCCCACGTGCCACAGCTGCGGAACGATCTTGCCGCCTTCGGCGTGCACCGCGTCCACGACCTTTTTCCAGCCGGCCAACGCCGCCTCGCCATAGAAGTGCGGCACGTTCGGATAGCCGTTGGAGGCCTGGTGGCCCACGGTGGTGCCTTCGGTGATGATCAGGCCGACCCCGGCCGCCGCACGGCGACGGTAGTACTCGATGACCTTGCTGTTCGGCACGCCGCCCGGCGAGAACGAGCGGGTCATGGGGGCCATGACCACGCGGGTCGGCAGTTCGAGGGCACCTAACTGGAACGGTTTGAACAGGGCTTGGACGGGCATCGGGAAGCTCCACGAAAACGTTGTCGACAGGCACGAGGCCATATGACGGCGATAATATGCGTGACGCCACCCACATGAAAGCATTATTGATCTGAATGATTTAGGGTCAAAAGGCAGGCAAAAAAAATCGCAGTCCGATGGCTGCGATTTTCGTGTTTCAGCTCAATGCCTTTTCGATCGCGGTGATCACGGCCGGATCGTCCGGCGCCGTGCGCGGCGAGAACCTGGCCAGTACGCGGCCGTCCTTGCCCAGCAGGAACTTCTCGAAGTTCCAGGTAATGTCGCCGGGGAACTCGGCCCCCTCGCCCGCCAGCAAGCGGTAGAGCTGATGCCGTTCGTGGCCGTTGACCTCAAGCTTGCTCGACAACGGGAAACTGACCCCGTAGTTCAGGCTGCAGAACTCCTGGATCTCCTGTTCGGAGCCAGGCTCCTGGCCGGCGAACTGGTTGCACGGCAGGCCCAACACGCTGAAGCCCTTGCCTTTGTACTGCTGATGAAGGTTTTCCAATGCCGCGTACTGTGGCGTCAACCCGCATTTGGAGGCGACGTTGACCACCAGCACGACTTGGCCCTTGAAGGGCGCCAGCGGTAGCTCCTGGCCATCCAGGGCTGTCAACTTAAGGTCGTGAAAAGCACTCATGACGGACTCCAGATTCCCGTGTTCCCCTTGAAACAGCCGCTTGGCAGCGCGCCAAGGACAGCCGCAGACTAAAAAGGCGCCCTCAGGGCGCCTCTCCAGTACTCGAAAGCTTAGCGCAGAAAATCAGTGGTGATGGCCACCTTCGCCATGGACGTGGCCATGAGCGACCTCTTCCTGGCTGGCGTCACGGATGGCGACGACCTTGACCTTGAAGTTCAGGCGCTGACCGGCCAGCGGGTGGTTGCCGTCGACGGTGACGTCATCGCCGTCGATGTCGCGGATGGTGACGATCTGCATCTGCCCGTCCGGCGCCGAAGCGTGGAACTGCATGCCGACTTCCAGCTTGTCGACGCCTTCGAACATGCTGGCGCTCAGGGTGCTGACCAGTTCGGCCGAGTATTCGCCGTAGGCGTCTTCCGGCTCGACGGAAACGCTCAGTTCGTCACCGGCGCCTTTGCCTTCCAGGGCTTTTTCCAGGCCCGGAATGATGTTGCCTGCGCCATGCAGGTAAACCAGCGGTGCGCCGCCGGCGGAGCTGTCGATGACCTCACCAGCGTCGTTGGTCAGGGTATAGTCGATGGAGACAGCCTTGTTGGCGGCGATCAGCATGAGGCGGGACCTTTTGCATAAGAATGAAGAACGGACAAGTCTAAACAAGGATTTGCCCGAAAGCGAACACAACCCGGACAGACGGGAACAAACGCCCCCGGCGACGGTCACCGGCTTCCACCAGGACGAGGACGGCCACTGGGTCGCCGAGCTGTCCTGCGGCCATACCCAGCACCTGCGCCACCAGCCGCCCTGGCAGTCGCGGGCGTGGGTGCTGGATCCGGCGCAACGCCTTGAAAAAATAGGCCGGCCCTTCGCGTGCGGTTGGTGCGCGCAGGGCTCGGTTAGCGATAACCTTGGCGACTGAATTCAGGCAGATCGCCCAAAGCCGCTGATCGCCATTGCCATGCACCCTCAGAGAATCCGCATGCAGACTTTTTTTATCGCGCCCACCGATTTCGGCGTGGGCCTGACCTCCATCAGCCTCGGGCTGGTGCGTACGCTGGAACGGGCCGGCCTGAAGGTCGGCTTCTTCAAACCGATCGCCCAGCCGCACCCCGGCGACACCGGCCCTGAACGCTCCACGGAGCTGGTGGCCCGCACCCACGGCCTGAAACCGCCGCAGCCGCTGGGCCTGGCCCATGTCGAGCGGATGCTCGGCGACGGTCAGCTCGACGAGCTGCTGGAAGAGATCATCACCCTTTATCAGCAGGCCGCCGTCGGCAAGGACGTGCTGGTCGTCGAAGGCATGGTGCCGACCCGCAGCGCCAGCTACGCCGCACGGGTCAACCTGCACCTGGCCAAGAGCCTGGACGCCGAGGTGATCCTGGTCTCGGCGCCGGAAAACGAAGTGCTGACCGAGCTGTCCGGCCGGGTGGAGCTGCAGGCGCAGCTGTTCGGCGGGCCGAAGGATCCGAAGGTCCTCGGCGTCATCCTCAACAAGGTCAAGACCGACGAGAGCATGGACGCCTTCGCCGCGCGCCTGAAGGAACATTCGCCGTTGCTGCGCAGCGGCGATTTCCGCCTGCTGGGCTGCATCCCGTTCCAGCCCGAGCTCAACGCCCCGCGCACCCGCGACGTCGCCGACCTGATGGGCGCCCAGGTGCTCAACGCCGGCGACTACGAAACCCGGCGCATGACCAAGACCATCATCTGCGCGCGCACCATGCGCAACACCGTGGACCTGCTCAAGCCCGGCGTGCTGGTGGTGACCCCCGGCGACCGCGACGACATCATCCTGGCCGTCAGCCTCGCGGCCATCAACGGCGTGCCGCTGGCCGGCCTGCTGCTGACCAGCGACACCCTGCCCGACCCGCGCATCATGGAGCTGTGCCGCGGCGCCTTGCAGGCCGGCCTGCCGGTGCTGTCGGTGAGCACCGGCTCCTACGACACCGCCAACCTGCTCAACGGCCTGAACAAGGAAATCCCCGTCGACGACCGCGAGCGCGCCGAGATCATCACCGACTTCGTCGCCAGCCACCTCGACGCCAACTGGCTGCACCAGCGCTGCGGCACCCCGCGGGAGATGCGCCTGTCGCCGGCGGTGTTCCGCTACCAGCTGATCCAGCGGGCCCAGGTGGCCAACAAGCGCATCGTCCTGCCCGAAGGCAGCGAACCGCTCACCGTGCAGGCCGCCGCTATCTGCCAGGAGCGCGGCATCTCCCGTTGCGTGCTGCTGGCCAAGCCCGCCGACGTCGAGGCCGTGGCCCGCGCCCAAGGCATCGAACTGCCGCCGGGCCTGGAGATCCTTGACCCGGACCTGATCCGCGAACGCTACGTCGAACCGATGGTGGCCCTGCGCAAGAGCAAAAGCCTCAACGCGCCGATGGCCGAGCAGCAGCTGGAAGACACCGTGGTCATCGGCACCATGATGCTGGCGCTGGATGAGGTGGACGGCCTGGTGTCGGGTGTCATCAACACCACCGCCAACACCATCCGCCCGGCCCTGCAACTGATCAAGACCGCGCCGGGCTGCACCCTGGTGTCGTCGGTGTTCTTCATGCTGTTCCCCGAAGAGGTGCTGGTGTACGGCGACTGCGTGATGAACCCGCACCCGAGCGCGGCGGAACTGGCCGAGATCGCCCTGCAGAGCGCCGACTCGGCGGCGGCCTTCGGCATCACGCCGCGGGTGGCGATGATCAGCTACTCCAGCGGCGAATCGGCCAGTGGCGAGGAAGTCGAGAAGGTGCGCGAAGCCACCCTGCTCGCCCACGAGCAGCAACGCGCGCTGCTGATCGACGGCCCGTTGCAGTACGACGCCGCCGCCAACGAGACCGTGGCCCGGCAACTGGCGCCGAACAGCCAGGTGGCCGGCCGCGCCACGGTGTTCGTGTTCCCTGACCTGAACACCGGCAACACCACCCACAAGGCCGTGCAGCGCAGCGCCGACTGCGTCAGCCTCGGCCCGATGCTGCAGGGCCTGCGCAAGCCGGTCAACGACCTGCCGCGCGGCGCCCAGGTCGACGACATCGTCTACACCATTGCCCTGACCGCGATCCAAGCCGCCAACCGAACCCTGGATATCTGACTCGATGCTGGCCTTTCTTCCCGCTCCCTTGCGCGGCGTCATCGCCGCGCTGCTGTTGGCGCTGAACACGATCCTGCTGTGCTCGTTCCTGTTTGTGGTGGCGCTGTTCAAGGTGCTGCCGTTCGCCTTCACCCAACGCCTGACCCGCTGGCTGATGAGCCACACCCATGAAGCCTGGATCAGCCTCAATAAAGGCTGGATGAACCTGGTCTGCCGCACCCGCTGGCACGTCAGCGGCCTGCAGGGCCTGGACTACCGGCACTCGTACCTGATCACCAGCAACCATCAGAGCTGGGTCGACATCCTGGCGCTGCAGTACGTGTTCAACCGGCGCATCCAGCCGCTGAAGTTCTTTCTCAAGCAAGAGCTGATCTGGGTGCCGGTGATCGGACTGGCCTGGTGGACGTTGGGCTTTCCGTTCATGAAGCGCTACTCCAAGGCCTACCTGGAAAAGCATCCGGAAAAGAAAGGCAAGGATCTGGAGACCACCCGCAAGACCTGCGCGAAGTTCCGCGACAACCCGGTGGGCATCTTCAACTTCGTCGAAGGCACGCGCTTCACCGCCGCCAAGCATGCCCAGCAGCAGTCGCCGTTCAGGCACCTGCTCAAGCCCAAGGCCGGCGGCATCGCCTTCGTGCTCGATGCGATGGGGGAACAGCTGGAGTCGATCGTCAACGTGACCCTCCACTACCCGGGCGGGCGCCCCGGCTTCGGCGACCTGCTGTGCGGCCGGGTCAAGGAGGTGGTGGTGCATGTCGAGGAACTGAAGGTGCCGCCGCAGTTCGTCGGCCGCAACTACGACCAGGACGGCGAATACCGCCTGCAGTTCCAGGGCTGGATCAATCAGATGTGGCTGGACAAGGATGCGTTGCTGGAGCAGTTGAACCGCGAGTTTCCTGGGCGCCGCTGACCGTGCGATGCATAGGTTCCGTTCCTGCGGCGCCTTGACCGGCGCCATCGCCAGCAGGCTGGCTCCCACATGGATTGCGTTGGCCGCAGGCTCTGCATTCAGCCGAATCCTCTGTGGGAGCCAGCCTGCTGGCGATGACGTCGGTCCAAGCCCCGCAGAATCAGGAGATCAGGACAGCCCAAACGAAAAGCCCGCCGATGATCGCTCATCGGCGGGCTTTGCGTTTCAGGCCAAGGCTCAGATCGCGCCGCGGCCGCGCAGCAGATCCAGCACGAGCTTGACGCCCTCCTCCAGGGACACGGACTGGGTATCGACCACCAGGTCGGCATCCAGCGGCACGTCATACGGGAAGGACTCGCCCGGAATGTTGTCGCCACCCGCCGCGTACAGGCCCTGCGGATCACGCTCGGCGCAGGCGGTCGGCGATGCCTGGACATAGACCGTCAGCAGACGCTCCTTGCCGATCAGGTCCTTCGCCTGCTCGCGCCCTTCGGCGCTCGGCGCGACGAACGCGGCCAGGGTCAGCAGGCCGGCTTCGTTGAACTGACGCGCCACATGGGCGGCTCGGCGCCAATTCTCGGTGCGGCCGGCACGGTCCTGCGGCAAGCCCTTGTTCAGGTCATGGCGCAGGTTCTGGCCGTCCAGCACGAACACCGCACGGCCCATGTCGAACAGCTTGCGCTCGACCGCATAGGCCAGCGTGCTCTTGCCCGCGCCGGAAAGGCCGCTGAACAGTACGGTGGCCGGCTGCTGGCCGAAGCGCTGGGCGCGCTCCTCGGTCGCTACATGGGCCAACTTGCCGTGCTGCGTGGCGGTGCCGTGGCTCACCGGCTGGGCGACGATCATGCCGGCGCCGACGGTGCCGTTGGTCAAGCGGTCGATGACGATGAACGCGCCGGTGGTGCGGTTGCTGTCGTAGCCGTCCAGGGCGATCGGCGCATCGAGGGCGATCTTCACCTTGCCGATCTCATTGAGCTGCAACGCGCTCGCCGAACCTTCCTCCAGCGTGTTCACGTCCACCTTGTGGACGATGCTGGCGATCGAGCCCGGCACGTAGCTGGTGGCGCGCTTGATGTCGTACTTCTTGCCCGGCAGCATCGGCTCTTCGGCCATCCACACCAGCATCGCCTCGAAGCTGTCGGTGACCGGCGGCACGTTGTCGGCATGCACCAGCAGGTCGCCGCGGGAGATGTCGATCTCGTCTTCCATGGTCAAGGTCACGGCCTGGCCTGGACCTGCGTGCTCCAGCTCGCCCTCGAAGGTGACGATGGATTTGACGCGGCTGCTCTTGCCCGACGGCAGCACCACGACTTCGTCGCCCTTGTGCACGATGCCGCTGGCCAGGGTGCCGGCGAAACCGCGGAAGTTCAGGTTCGGACGGTTGACGTACTGCACCGGGAAACGCAGGTCGGTGAAGTTGCGGTCGCCCGCCACTTCCACGGTCTCGAGGATTTCCATCAGCGACTGGCCGGTGTACCACGGCGAACGCTCGGACTTGTTCACCACGTTGTCGCCCTTGAGCGCGGACATCGGCACGAAGTGCATGCTCGACGGCTTCATCTTCAGGCCTTCGGCGAACTGCAGGTAGTCGGCCTTGATCGACTCGAACACGCCCTGGTCGAAGTCCTTCAGGTCCATCTTGTTGACGGCAACGACGATGTGCTTGATGCCCAACAGGTTCGCGATGAAGCTGTGGCGGCGGGTCTGGGTCTGCACGCCGTAGCGGGCGTCGACCAGGATGATCGCCAGGTCGCAGGTGGACGCGCCGGTGGCCATGTTGCGGGTGTACTGCTCGTGGCCCGGGGTGTCGGCGATGATGAACTTGCGCTTGGCGGTGGAGAAGTAGCGGTAGGCGACATCGATGGTGATGCCCTGCTCGCGCTCGGCCTGCAGGCCGTCGACCAGCAGCGCCAGGTCGATGTCGTCACCGGTGGTGCCGACCTTCTTCGAGTCGCGGGTGATCGCTTCCAGGTGATCTTCGTAGATCATCTTGGAGTCGTGCAGCAGGCGCCCGATCAGGGTGCTCTTGCCGTCATCGACATTGCCGCAGGTCAGAAAGCGCAGCAGCTCTTTGCGTTCGTGCTGGCCCAGGTAGGCGAGGATGTCCTCGCTGATCAAATCGGATTGGTGCGACATGGTTCGACCCTAATTAGAAATAGCCCTGACGTTTCTTGTCTTCCATCGAGCCTGCGCCATCGTGGTCGATGACCCGGCCCTGGCGCTCGGAAGTCCGCGTCAGCAGCATTTCCTGAATGATGTCCGTCAGGCTTTCGGCCTCGGACTCCACCGCGCCCGTCAACGGGTAGCAGCCAAGGGTACGGAAACGCACTTTCTTCTTGACGATGCGTGCCTTCTCCTCGTCGCTCAGGTGTTCGAGGATACGGTCGTCGTCGATCATGATCAGCGTGCCGTTCTTCTCGATCACTTCGCGCTCGGCGGCGAAATACAGCGGCACGATCGGGATGCCTTCGAGGTAGATGTACTGCCAGATGTCCAGCTCGGTCCAGTTCGACAGCGGGAAGACACGGATCGACTCGCCCTTGTTGACCTTGCCGTTGTAGACGTTCCACAGCTCCGGACGCTGGTTCTTCGGATCCCAGCGGTGCTTGCTGTCGCGGAACGAGTACACGCGCTCCTTGGCGCGGGATTTCTCTTCATCGCGGCGGGCGCCGCCGAAGGCCGCGTCGAAGCCGTGCTTGTCCAGCGCCTGCTTGAGGCCCTGAGTCTTCATGATGTCGGTGTGCTTGGCGCTGCCGTGGGTGAACGGGTTGATGCCCTGCGCCACGCCTTCCGGGTTGACGTGGGTGATCAGGTCCAGGCCCATTTCCTCGACCATGCGGTCGCGGAACCTGTACATCTCCTGGAACTTCCATTGGGTGTCGACGTGCATCACCGGAAACGGCAGCTTGCCCGGGAAGAACGCCTTGCGTGCCAGGTGCAGCATCACGGCGGAATCTTTGCCGATGGAGTACAGCATCACCGGATTGTCGAACTCGGCGGCCACCTCGCGGATGATGTGGATGCTTTCCGCCTCCAGCTGTTTCAGATGCGTCAGTTTGTCGACCATGGCTACTCACGAAAGCTTTCTTATGAACGGCCAGCGGGCCGTGTTCGAGGGCCGAATCCTAGCACAGCGCCCTGCTTCTAATCAGGGCGCCAACTAGATCGAAAGGGCATATGAATATGCCCGTCGGTTCGGCCTGAACGACGCCTTCAGCGACGCTGTCGCCAGCAGGCCGGTTCCACATGTTCCGTGCCGTGCATGACATTGTGGGAGATTCTATGGTTGAGGCAAAGCCCTCAGCCTGCTTTCGGTTCATATTCGCTTTGTCCTTTGAGCAGGGCGAATACGATCCGGGCCAGTTTGC
>NZ_NEIP01000016.1:0-136674 GCF_002112745.1 Pseudomonas sp. B7(2017)
TCCCCCTACGAATCCCCCGACTCGCGCAAGCTCAACGAAGCCGCCGAGCGTGCCCTCGACCATTACCTCAACCCGATGTTCGTCCCTGAACCCGCGCTCAAGATCAGCAAGCTCTACGCCATCGCCCCCGCCGCCGACAACGAGGAGCTGCTGGCCGACGCCTGCGAGACCCTGACCTCGGCCAAGGTCATGGCCAACAACTTTGCGGGGTTGTTAGACGGCCAGCACCGGCACACGGCGCAAGGCATCGCGCAGCTGATCATGCTCGGCGAACTGGCGGTGAACCGGGTGCTGGACAGCCTGGAACTGAAGGCCGACGCCGCCCTCTGACCAAACGCAAACCCCTGTAGGAGCCAGCCTGCTGGCGATCGCGGTGGGCCAGCCAACATCACATTCGGCTGACCTGCCGCCATCGTCAGCAGGCTGGCTCCCACACGGTCTGGCGGTGAACACCGGCCTCACGTCTGGGCCCTCCAAATAACAATATTTCTCGTTTAACCCTAAATCGCGCCCTTCCCCTTCGTCTCTGAGCAAACGGAAATTTTCCCTCGATGACAAGGAGTCGGCTGCGATGTTCGCGCCCATTACCCGTTCCATGACCCTCACCCTGGGCCTGTGCAGTGCCGCCCTGAGCTCGGACCTTCTGGCCGAGACCGAGGCCGAGCAGCGCCCGGAAACCGACGCGCCGGCCCTGGAACTGGCCGCCACCAGCGTCACGGCCCAGGGCCTGGGCAGCACCACCGAACACACCGGCGCCTACACCACCGGCGCGATGAGCACGGCGACGCGGCTCAACCTGTCGATCAAGGACACCCCGCAATCGATGTCGGTGGTCACCCGCCAGCAAATGGACGACTTCAAGCTCGGCACCCTGTCCGAGGCCATGAGCCAGACCACCGGCATCGTGGTGCAGCACAACGACTCGGACCGGATCAGTTATTCCTCGCGCGGCTATTCGATCAACAGTTTCCAGGTCGATGGCATGCTCAACACGTTCACGTTCATGAAGTCGGACTCGGACACGATCATCTACGACCGCATCGAGGTGGTGCGCGGTGCCACCGGCCTGACCACCGGCGCGGGCGATCCGTCGGCGACCATCAACATGGTGCGCAAGCGCCCCACCGCCCAATGGCAGGCCCAGGCCGGGGTCAGCGGCGGCAGCTACGACGATTACTACAGCTACGTGGACGTGGGCGGGCCGCTGGCGTTCGACGGGCGCCTGCGCGGGCGCAGCGTGCTGGCCTACCGCGACAGCCAGTCGTTCCGCGACAAGTACGCGCTGCAGCGGGAAGTCGGCTACGGCATCCTCGAAGCCGACCTGACCGATTCCACCGTGCTGGCGGTCGGCTACGACTACCAGGACAAACACGTGCAAGGCACCTCCTGGGGCACCGTGCCGTACTGGAACGCCGACGGCGGCAAGGCCGGCCTGGGCCGTTCCACCAACATGGCGACGTCCTGGAGCTCCTGGCCGATCAGGGACAAGACCGCCTTCGCCACCCTCGACCAGGCGCTGGCCGACGGCTGGCACCTCAAGGCCGCCTACACCCACCGCCAGAGCGACACCGACGGCAAGGTCTACTACGGCGGCGCCGGGTTCCCCGAGGCGGACCGCAGCGGCATGACGGCCTACACCTCGCACATGCTCGGCACGCAGAAGATGACCGCCTATGACTTCAACGTCTCCGGTCCCTACACGCTGCTGGGCCGCGAACACGAACTGATGCTGGGGTACGGCGAGGCCGAACGGCGCTCCGCTTCGCCCTACGCGATCGCCGGCCCCCGGTCAGACGACTACGGCACCATCCGCGACTGGAAATACATGGGCACTATCGCCAAGTTCCCCGACACCGTCACCGGGCTCACCGAATCCAAGGACGATACCCGGCAGAAGGCCGGCTACCTGGCCACCCGCCTGAGCCTCACCGACCGTCTGCATGCGGTGCTCGGCAGCCGTTACGGCAGTTGGGAGTCGTCCAGCACCAGCAACACCTTCGGCGACGACCTGCACGTGACGGCCGTGGACACCACCCGCCAGAAGCACAACGACCAGTGGACGCCCTACGCCGGACTGCTCTACGACATCACGCCCGAATACACCGTGTACGTCAGCTACACCGACATCTTCAAGCCGCAGACCAACCGCGACGCCAACCGCAAATACCTGGAGCCGGTGGTGGGCAGCAACTACGAACTGGGGCTCAAGGGCAGCCTGCTGGACGAGCGCCTGAACCTGGCCACGGCGCTGTTCTGGAGCAAGCAGGACAACGTCGCCGAGGTGGACGATTCGGTGCCGCCGGACCCGAAGACCGGCGAAGAGTTCTACAAGAGCGGCGGCAAGGGCAACAAGGTCAGCGGGTTCGAGGCGGAGGTGTCCGGCGAGGTGCTGGACGGCTGGAACCTGACCGCCGGCTACACCTACACCCACTCCGCCGACGGCGAGAAACGGCGCACCAACACCAACCAGCCGCTGAACCTGTTCCGCCTGTCCACAGCCTATCGCCTGCCGGGCAGCTGGAACGCGCTGACGGTGGGCGGCGCGGTGAACTGGCAGAGCGACATCTACGGCAAGGCCAATCGCCCCGTGGGGCGCGACGCCGACGGCGAGATCGTCACGCGCCGCACGCGGATCAGCCAGGACGCCTACACCGTGGTCAAGCTGATGTCGCGCTACGAGTTCGACCGGCACCTGTCGGCGTCGCTGAACGTCGACAACCTGTTCGACAAGAAGTACTACGACAACGTCGGCTTCTACAACGGCGTGTTCTGGGGCGACCCGCGCACGGTGACGCTGAGCCTGGACTGGAAGCTTTGACCCCAAGGTAGTTGGGCATCCCCTGTGGCGGGTTCCCTCGTCACAGGCAGCCGTTAACCCTTAGTTAATGCCTCCGGCGGACACTGCGCGCCGAGACCTCGATTCATGGACGAAAGGCTCCGACATTCACAGTGGGAGGCACCATGAACATCACCACCGCAATCCTCGCCGCACTGCTCGCCTTGGGATCCGCCAGCGCGTTCGCCGAAGGCGGCGCCGAGCGCATGCGGCACTATTACCAGAACTTCCCGGTGCATCACGACGCCGCCGGGCAACAGGCCGACAGCAAAGCCGATGAGCTGAAGGTTCCGGACGACCAGACCGCGCAAGTGACCGAGTCCTATCGCCCCTGATGGCCCGATGATCTACCGATGACCCTGCGACGGATCCGCAGTGGACAGTTGGGCGCCTCCCGGGCGCCCTTTTTCATGCCTGCAGGTATTTGGACCAGAACAGCATCGGCCCCTGCGCCGGATCCCGCGTGCCGGTCACGAACCCGAGCTTGGCATAGGACGCCTTCGCCACGTCGTTGCCTTCGAGCACCTCAAGGGTGATCTTGCAGCAGCCGCGCTGACGGGCGATATCCTCAACCTTGCGCAGCATTTTGTGGCTCAGGCCCCTGCCGCGAAATTTCGTCATCACCGCCACGTCATGCACGTTGACCAACGGTTTGCAGGCGAACGTGGAAAACCCCTCGAAGCAATTCACCAATCCGGCCGGCTCGCCGCCGACGAACGCCAGCACGCTGAAGGCGTGGGGCCGTTTGGCCAGCTCCTCAGGCAGACGCCGCAGCAAGTCGGGCGCGAGCGACTGGCCGCCGCCCATCGGGTCTTCGGCATAGTGATTGAGCACGACACCGATGGCCTCGGCATGCACCGGATTGGTATAGCTGGCTTGAAGCACAAGAATTTCTGCGGAATCCATTTCCATCCTCGATCGCACGGGGCCCCGGCGCGCGTCTTGCGCGTTGAAAGGCCCGGAGACCATAACGTGGCGGCGGCACGGGCGACAAGACAAACATTGGCTTGCTCCCAGAGGACTGTGCAGGCGGCGTGTCAGGGAATGAATGTGTCGGTTGGCCCGACGCCATCGCTGGCAAGCCAGCTCCCACAGGTTTTGCGCTGGCCGCTGATCCTGCGAATGTCTACGATCCTTGTGGGAGCTGGCTTGCCAGCGATAGGGCCGCCACATCCGACATCCCTGGTGCCTGATTCAACGCCTTCATTGCGCAGCCAGTCGCGGTCAGCGCCCCCAGATCAGTTCCTCGGTCCAGCCCAGCTCGGCGAAGTCCTCGGCCCGCAGGGCCGACTCGCCGGCGCAGAAAAACTCGTCAAGCTGCGGCGGTTCCACAGAGGTGCCGCTGAGCATGGCATGCACCTGTCCGCGATGGTGGATCTGGTGCTCGAACAGGTGCGAGAGCAGGCGCAGGCGGGTGTCGTGCTGCGGCGTGTCCCGGGCGATGGTCACCACCCGGCCCAGATCGGCGTCGCGCAGTTGCTCGCAATAGGCGATCAGGCGCCGGTCCACCTGGGCCTGCTCAAGGCGCAGGGAATGCCCTTCGGTAAACGGTTCGTCGACCGCGAAGAACGCATAGCAATCGGGATGCGGCTCATCGCCGCGCAATTCGCGCTCCAGCGCATCGACGTAGAACCCGTCGCAGGTGAGGATGTGATTGAGCGTGAGGCGGATGCTCGGGAAGAAGCTCACCCGTGGCGCCGCCAGCTCCGCGGCGTCGAGGCGGCTCCAGGCCTTGGCCAGCCGATGGTTGGCCCAGGCGTTCTGGTAAGCCATGGTCAGCAAGTGGTGGGACAGTGGCTGCGTCATCGCGCGCCCTCCTCGCTTCAGGTCTCGGCAAAGCGTTGCAGCTGCATCTCCTTAAGGCGGCTGAGGGTGCGGCGGAACGGGAATTCCAGATAGCCCTCGGTGTACAGCGCCTCCATCGGCACCTGCGCCTCGATGTACAGCGGCACCTTGCGGTCGTAGCACTCGTCCACCAGGGCGATGAAGCGGCGCACGCCGTCGTCGTGCACCGACAGCTGCGGCAACTCGCGGTCGCCGGCGGCCACCCGTTCGGCGCCGTCCTCGGTGCCGCGGGCGATCCGGCCTTCGCGCTTCTTCGCGCTGAGGTTGGGCACCTCGCTCAACAGGATAGCCCGGTAGCTGTCGCACAGCGCGATGAAGTCCATGGCGGCGAACGGCTGCTCGCAAAGGTCGGCGTAACGGCACCACACCACCGACCCGCCGGCCTGCACCACCGGCAGGCTCCGGTGACCGACGGCCACCGGGCCGGCATGGCAAGCCTGCCCGGCCGTCAGTGCCTTGAACACGTCGCCCAGGGCGCTGCTCTGCCCCGGCGCGGCGACCCAGTAGCGATGCGCGTGCGCGCCGGGGTGCAGGCGATGGTCCTCGGCGCCGTTCACCGCGACCACTTGCATGTGCGCCTGGATCGCGGCGATGGCGGGCAGGAAGCGGTCGCGGTTGAAGCCGTCGGCATACAGTTGGTCCGGCGGCAGGTTGGAGGTGCAGACCACCACCACGCCCTCATCGAACATCACCTGAAACAGCCGCCCCAGAATGATGGCGTCGCCGATGTCGTTGACGAACAGTTCGTCGAAGCACAGCACCCGCACCTCGGCCGCCAATTCCCGGGCCAGCGCCCGCAGCGGGTCGGCGATGCCGGTCAACTGGAACGAGCGCTGGTGCACCCAGCCCATGAAGTGGTGGAAGTGCTGACGCCGGGCCGGCACCCGCAGGCTCTGGTGGAAACGGTTCATGAGCCAGGTCTTGCCGCGCCCGACCGGGCCCCACAAGTAAACGCCGGTGACCGAACGGACACCGGCGTGCAAGGCCTCGTGGCACTTGTGCAGTGCGAAGACGGCATGTTCCTGGGCTTCATCCTGGATGAAACCGTCGTGTTCGATGGCGTACTGCCAGGCGCTGAGCGGAGAGTCGAATGTCATGCGCGGCAGTATGCCATGAGCGCTACAGGGAAATGTCCAGTCGGGCGATCTTGCCCTGTTCGTCGAGCCGGAACATGTAGCGCAGCGGCTGCGGGCTGCCTGGAAAGTCGCCGGACACCAGCCCGTGCACCAGCACCTTGCCGGTGCGGTGCTGCACGTCCAGCACCTCGACGCGGGGCTGGTAGCGCCGGCCGCTGTCCTCGATCCAGTGGGCGATGGCCGTAGGACCGACCTGATGGTGGCCCTCGTCGAACACGTTGGCGTTCTCGGCGAAGAAGCTCGCGATCTGCGTGGTGTCACGGGCGTTCGCTGCGTTGATGTACCCGGCGATGGCCGGGGCCAGAGTCGGATGGGACATGGTTGCAACTCCTTGTTGAGTGGTTCTGCCGCCATCCTAGAACAGCCCTGCGTCAATTCTTGTCAGGAGTGAAGCGCCGGGTTTCGTCCTGTTGCATCTGCTGCTGCCAGGTGCGCAGCAGGTCGCTGCGCCGGCCCGGATAGCGCCCGTCAGCGGCCGTGGCGGCGGCGATCCGGTCGGTGCGGAAGGTGCGGTAGGCGCCGCGCAGTTCGCACCAGGCCACCAGGATCCGCACTTCATTGAGAAAGCCCAGCGCCAGCGGCCAGATCGAGCGCTGGCTGGGCGTCTGCTGCGCGTCGGCGTAGTCGATCCGCAGTTTGCTCTGCTCGCGGATGGCTTGGCGCAGCACGCTCAGCGGCACGACGTTCTGCGGGAAGCCGTACCCCGCCGGCCCCGGCATCACGGTGGGGTTGAGCAAGGCGTCCCGGGCCTTGGGGTCGAGCACCGCCGCGATCTTGGCCAGGGCATCGGCGGCGGCCTTGCCCAGCACCTCGTCGCCGCGCTGATCGACGTAGCGCAGGCCGAGGACGATGGCTTCGGTCTCATCGGCATTGAGCATCAGCGGCGGCAGGAACAGGCCGCTGCGCAGCACGTAGCCGACGCCGGCCTCGCCGTGGATCGGCGCGCCCAGGGCGGTGAGCTCGGCGATGTCGCGGTACAGCGTACGCTCGGAGATCTCCAGCTCCGCCGCCAGCGTCGCCGCCGTCACCGGGCGCTTCTTGCCGCGCAGCACTTGCAGCAGGGTCAGTAAACGGGTGGTACGCGACACGGTGCAGGCTCCGTCCGGAAAATGGCCGAAGCTTAGCACCGGGCACTGTCAGATTCTGTCAGCAGGTCTCTGCAGTCATGCCCCACCCAAGAACCTGTGGGAGCGGGCTTGCCCGCGATGGCGGTGCATCAGGCGATGAATGTGTCGGCCGGACCGACGCCATCGCCAGCCCAGGCACCTCAGGGACAAACCTGCCTCAGGCATCGACCTTATGACGGGCCGCGTAGAGGCACAGCATCTCCATGGCCAGGGTCGCCGCCGCCAGGGACGTGACTTCGGCGTGGTCATAGGCCGGCGCCACTTCCACCACGTCCATCCCCACCAGGTTGATCCCGCGCAGGCCGCCGAGGATCTCCAGCGCCTGCACCGTGCTCAGGCCGCCGCACACCGGGGTGCCGGTGCCCGGGGCGAAGGCCGGGTCGAGGCAGTCGATGTCGAAGGTCAGGTACACCGGGCTTTCGCCGACCCGCGCACGGATGGCCTCGACGATGGCCTCGCAGCCGCGCCGGTGCACCTGCCGCGCATCCAGCACCTGAAAGCCCTGAGGGTCGTCGTTGGTGGTGCGCAGGCCGATCTGCACCGAACGCGCCGGATCCACCAGCCCTTCCCGCGCCGCATGCCAGAACATGGTGCCGTGGTCGACCCGCTTGCCGCCTTCGTCCGGCCAGGTGTCGCTGTGGGCGTCGAAGTGGATCAGCGACAGCGTGCCGTGCTTGCGTGCATGGGCCTTGAGCAGCGGGTAGCTGATGAAGTGGTCGCCGCCGAAGGTGAGCATGGCGCTGCCGCTCTGAAGGATTCGCTCGGCATGGGCCTCGATGCTTTCCGGGATGGAATGCGGCGCGCCGTAATCGAAGTCGCAATCGCCGTAGTCGATCACCGCCAGATGATCGAACGGGTCGAACGTCCACGGCCAGTGGCGTTCCCAGGCGATGCCGGCGGACGCCGCGCGGATCCCCCGAGGCCCGAACCGGGCGCCCGGGCGGTTGCTGGTGGCGGTGTCGAACGGCACGCCGCTGACGGCCACGTCCACTCCGCGCAGGTCACGGCTGTAGCGCCGGCGCATGAAACTGGTGATGCCGGCGTAGGTGCTTTCGGCGGCGGTGCCGAAAAGGCTGTCGCGGGTGATGGCTTGATCGTTTTGCATCGGCACGTCCACGGTGAATCTCCTTTTTATTGATGGCTGCGAAAAGCGGTCCACAGGCGGGTGCGCTGGCGCATGTCCTTGAGGCTCATGCTGCGGTCGGCATATAGCCGCTCACGCACACCGGGCTGCGGGTAGATGTCCGGGTCGTTGCGCACCGCCTCGTCCACCAGCGGCGTGGCGGCCTGGTTGGCGGTGGCGAAGAACAGGGTGTTGGTCAGCGCCGCCACGGACTCGGGCCGCAGCATGAATTCGATGAAGGCCCGGGCGGCCTCCGGGTGCGGCGCGTCCTTGGGGATGGCGAGGTTGTCTTGCCACACCAGCGTGCCCTCACGGGGGATGCGGTAGGCGATCTCGAACGGCTTGCCGGCCTTGCGCGCCTGGTCGGCGGCCATGCCTGCGTCTCCGTTGTAGGTCAGCGCCAGGCACACGCTGCCGTTGGCCAGGTCGTTGATCTGCCGGCCGGTGGCGACGTACAGCACCGACGGCTGCAACCGCTGCAACAGGGCTTCGGCGGCGGCCAGGTCTGCCTTGTCGCTGCTGTAGGGATCCTTGCCCAGGTAATGCAGGGCCAGGCCGATGACCTCCTGCGGCGAATCCAGGATCGCGATGCCGCAGTCCTTGAGCTTGCCGGCGTATTCCGGTTTGAACAGCAGATCCAGGCTGTTGAGCGGCGCATCCGGCAGGCGTTTCTTGACGGCCTCCACGTTCATCCCCAGACCCAGGGTGCCCCAGGTGTAGGGCACGCCGTAGCGGTTGCCGGGATCCACCGCCGCCAGTTTCTCCAGCAGATCCGGATCGAGGTTGGCGTAGCCCTTGAGCCCTTCACGGGGGATTTCCTTCAGGGCGCCCGCCGCCAGCCCGCGGGCCAGCACGGTGGAGGACGGCACGACCACGTCGTAGCCGCTGCCGCCGGTCAGAAGCTTGGTCTCCAGCACTTCAGTGGTGTCGAAGGTGTCGTAGCGCACATGAATGCCGGTTTCCTGCTCGAAGCGCTGCAAGGTCTGCGGCGCCACGTAATCGGCCCAGCTGTAGAGGTTGAGGGTCTTGTCCTCGGCGTGGGCCGTGAACACAGCAGAGATCAACAGCGCGGGCAAGCCCAGTTTGAACACAGAAGCCATGACGAACACCTGACCGAGGGGAGTGGTGGCAGGATGCGCCGGCGGATACATTACAAAAATCTCAAGTTCGTTAACCTGACATTAGCCGGAGACAATGTGATGCTCGGTCAACTCCACGACGTGGATCTGCAACTGCTGCGCCTGTTCGTCGGCGTGGTCGAATGCAACGGTTTCAGTGCCGCCCAAGGGGAACTGGGCTTGAGCCAGTCCAGCATCAGCCAGCAGATGGCCAAGCTTGAGACGCGCCTGGGCTACCGGGTGTGCAACCGCGGCAAGGCCGGCTTCAGCCTGACGCCCAAGGGCGAACGGTTGCTGGCCGCGACCCGTGCGCTGTTCCAGTCCATCGAAGCGTTCCGTCATGAGTCCAACGGCGTGGCCGGGCGCCTGATCGGCGAGGTGCGCCTGGGGCTGTCCGAAGCGGTGGACCACTCGGTGCTGCAACGGGTGGCTGATGCGATCCGGCGCTTTCGCGCGCGGGACGAGGCGGTGCGCATCGAGCTGATCAGCGCCATGCCGGGGGAAATGGAGCGCCTGCTGCTGCAGCAGCGGCTGGACCTGGCCATCGGTTACTTTTCCCAGGTGCAGACTGCGTTCGACTACCGCGAACTGTTCCATGAGACCCAACACCTGTACTGCGCCCCCGGCCATCCGCTGTTCACCGACGACGCACCGGACGACGCGGCGCTGCAGGCCTGCGACCGGGTCGACCATCCGTACCGGTTCCTGCGCAGCGACGAGCCGTTCCAGGGCCAGGTCTGCTCGGCGCGCTCGGAACAGGTCGAAGGCACGCTGGCGTTTATCCTGTCGGGCAAGCACGTCGGCTACCTGCCGAGCCATTACGCCCGCCAATGGGTGGACAAAGGCCTGCTGCGACCGGTGCGCGAAGGCGGATTAAGCTTTGAGGTGGCGTTTCACCTGGCCCGGCACCGGGCCCAGGTGCCGGGGGACGCGCAGAAGGCGTTCGAGGAGGATCTGTTGGCGGCGTTTGCCTGAGGGCCGCGTAAAACCTGACCTTTCAGGCAATTTTATTGCGTTGCCCTCACCGCTCGCTTCCGGCATCCTGCGCACCCATTTTCTGACCCGGCTGCGCCTTGCGGCGCGCACACCACCATGACCGTCTCCGAAAAAGCCCCGCGCAACAACGACCTGATCTACGGCCTCAACGACCGTCCGGACTTCACCGCCACGGTGTTCGCCGCCCTGCAGCACGTGCTGGCCAGCTTCGTCGGCATCATCACCCCGACCCTGATCATGGGCAGCGCCCTGGGCCTGCACAGCGAAATCCCTTACCTGATCAGCATGGCGCTGTTCGTCTCCGGCCTCGGCACCTTCGTCCAGGCCCGGCGCTTCGGCCCGGTGGGCTCGGGGCTGCTGTGCCTGCAAGGCACCAGTTTTTCCTTCATCAGCGTGATCCTCAGCGCAGGTTTCATGGTCAAGGCCCGGGGCGGCGGCACCGACGAGATCCTGTCGACGATCTTCGGCGTTTGCTTCTTCGCGGCGTTCATCGAAGTGGTGCTGAGCCAGTTCATCGGCAAGCTGCGCATGCTGATCACCCCGGTGGTCACCGGCACCATCATCACCCTGATGGGCCTGTCGCTGATCAAGGTGGCGATGACCGACATCGCCGGCGGCTTCGGCGCACCGGACCTGGGGGCGGCCAGCCATGTGTTCCTGGCCGCGCTGGTGCTGGGCACCATCGTGGTGCTGAACCGGGTCGATGTGCCGTTCCTGCGCCTGGGCGCCATCGTCATCGGCCTGACCCTCGGCTACGTGGTGGCGTGGCTGACGGGCCAGGTGGATTTCGCCAACCTGCCGCAGGTGCCGGCGGTCAGCATTCCCGTGCCGTTCAAGTACGGCTTCAACTTCGACTGGGTGGCCTTCGTGCCGGTGGCGGTGATTTTCCTGGTGTCGCCGCTGGAGGCCGCCGGCGACCTGACGGCCAACTCGATGATCTCGCGCCAGCCGGTCAAGGGCCCGCTGTACATCCGCAGGATCAAGTCGGGGCTGCTTGCCGACGGCCTCAACTCGGCCATGGCGGCGGTGTTCAACAGCATGCCGATGGTGACCTTTGCCCAGAACAACGGGGTGATCCAGCTCACCGGCGTGGCCAGCCGCTACGTGGCGTTCTTCATCGCCGGTCTGCTGGTGCTGCTGGGCCTGTTCCCGATGATCGGCGCAGTGCTGCAACTGATGCCCAAGCCCGTGTTGGGCGGCGCCGAGCTGGTGATGTTCGGCACCGTGGCCGTGGCCGGGATCAAGATCCTCGCCGAGGCCGGGCTGCACCGGCGCAACATGCTGATCGTGGCCATCTCGGTGGGCATGGGCCTGGGAATCGCCGCCGTGCCGGAAGTGCTGCGCGAACTGCCGCAGGCCCTGCGCAACATCTTCGAGTCGCCGATCACTGTCGGCGCCCTGTGCGCGATCGTGCTGAACATTTTCCTGCCGGAAGAGTTCATCGAACTGGAAGAGGACGACTTCGACCCGGAGGCGTCTATCCTGCAGGTCATGGAAAACCCGGAAATGCCGGCCAAGGCTGAACCTGCACAGCCGCCTGCGGTCGCACCGTTGAACCGCTGAGGCGGCCCGCCGCACAATCAAAGGGCCGGACCGTTGGCGGTCCGGCCCTTTTTCTTCATCGAGAGAACGCCCCATGCGCCGTCTCCCCGCCCTGCTGCTGTCCCTGCTTGTGCTGTCCCTCAGCGCCTGTGCGCTGTTCCCTTCCCGCGACCCGGTGAACATCAACGTGGTCGGCCTCGAACCGCTGCCCAGCCAAGAACTGGAAATGCGCTTCGCCCTCAAGCTGCGGGTGCAGAACCCCAATGAAACCGCCATCGACTACAACGGCATCGCGCTGGATCTTGAGGTCAACGGCCGTCCGCTGGCCTCGGGGGTGAGCGACCAGTCCGGCTCGATCCCGCGCTTCTCCGAGGCGGTGGTCAGCGTGCCGGTGAGCGTTTCGGCGTTCTCGGTGCTGCGCCAGACCCTGGGCCTGAGCCAGACCCAGAACCTCGACAACCTGCCTTACGTGCTGCGGGGCAAACTGGCGGGCGGCGCGTTCGGCACGATGCGCTTCACCGACCGCGGCAAGCTCAGCCTGCCCAGGGCCAGCGCCGCCACCTGGTGACGCTGGCCGGGTTCTGCGCCGATCCGGCTGACGCCATCGCCAGCAGGCTGGCTCCCACAGGGATTCAAGGTGAGCGCAGAATCTGTGGTCACCGCATAACAGTGTGGGAGCCAGCCTGTTGGCGATGGCGTCAGTGAAGGCACCGCAGGGCTTGCGGATCAGGCGATAAAGCGCACTCCGGGCTTGGCCCGCTCATCCACGCTCAACTCGAACACGTCCGGCCGCGCATAGTGACCCACCACGTCGTAGTCGTAACGGGCGCGCACCAGCTCGTCGGTATCGATCTCGGCGGTCAGCAGCCCTGCCCCGCCTTTCAGCGGGCCGGCCAGCACATCGCCCATCGGTCCGACGATCACGCTGCCGCCGGCGATCAGCGGACGGTCCGCCGGCCAGTTGGCGACCTCGACGCCCAACTCGTTCGGCGAAGCCTGCACCTGGCACGCGCTGACCACAAAGCAGCGCCCCTCATGGGCGATGTGGCGCATGCTCACTTGCCACATGTCGCGCTCGTCCACCGTCGGCGCACACCACACTTCAATGCCTTTGGCGTACATGGCCGTGCGCAGCAGCGGCATCATGTTTTCCCAGCAGATCACCGCGCCCAGTTTGCCGACCTGGCTGTCGAGCACCGGCAGCGTCGAGCCGTCGCCCTTGCCCCAGATCAGGCGTTCGGTGCCGGTGGGCATCAGTTTGCGGTGCTTGGCCGCAAGGCCCGCCTGAGGGTCGAAATGCAGCGCGGTGCAGTACAGGGTGCTGCCGGCACGCTCGATCACGCCGATCACCAGGTTCGCCCCGGTGCGCGCCGACAGGCCCGCCAGCGCCTCGGTCTCAGCGCCAGGCACATCGATGGCGTTGTCGAAGTAGCGGGCATAGGCCTCGCGCCCTTCCGGCAGCCGATAGCCCAGTTGCGTGCCGAAACCTTCGCCTTTCGGGTACCCGCCGAGCAGCGCTTCGGGCATCACCACCAGCGCGGCGCCGGACTCCAGGATGGCCGCCTCCCAGCTCAGGATCTGTTCCAGGGTTTCGCCTTTGCCGCCGGGCAAGGCGCCGATTTGCAGCGCGGCAACGATGGATTTGGGCATTGCGTTCACTCCGTGAGGATCAGGTGTTGCCGATTCTCCGGCCGCACGGGATCATGAATAAAGCCCTGCCCGCTGCTGAATGATATGAGCCACATGAATATCGCGACCCTCGACCTCAACCTGCTGAAAACCTTCGAAGCCCTCCACGAAGAGTCCAGCGCCAGCCGCGCCGCCCTGCGCCTGGGCGTGACCCAGTCGGCGGTCAGCGCGGCGCTGCGGCGTTTGCGCGAGGTGTACGGGGATCAATTGTTCGTGCGCACCGGCCGGGGCCTGGCGCCGACGCTCAAGGCCAATCAGTTGAAGCCGGTGGTCAGCGATGCGTTGAACAAATGCCGGCAAAGCCTGGCGATGGTCGACCCGGCCGCCGATCAATACGACGGCCGCTCGGTGATCATCGGGCTGTCGGACGATTTCGAGATCGCCTACGGCCGGCGGCTGATCGACGCGATCGCCGACGCTGCGCCGAAACTGCGGGTGATTTTCCGCCAGACCCACAGCCAGATCGTCGCCCGCGCCCTGATGGAGCGCAGCCTCGACCTGGCGATCACCGCCGGCGGGTTTGCCGAGCGGCTGCTCAGCCGTCAGGTGCTGGGTGAAGGGGGATATGCCTGCCTGGCGGATCCGGCGAGCCTGGCGCCCGGCCAGGGGCAGATCGGACTGGAGGAGTTTGTCGCCCGCGAGCACCTGCTGGTGTCCTCGGGCGGCTTCATCGGCATCACCGACGAAGGGTTGGCGGCGCTGGGGCTGAGCCGCCGGGTAGGCGCCTCGACCACTCATTTCGCCGCGTTGCCGCACCTGCTCAAGGGCAGCGGCGCCGTGGCGACGATCCCGGCTCATGCCGCCGAGGCCATCGCGTCGCTGAGCGGCCTGGCGCTGCTGCCCTGCCCCCTGGCGCTGCCGCGTTACCCGGTGGAGCTGGGCTGGCGCACCAGCCCCCAGACCGATCCGGTGGTGCTGAAGGTGCGCGAGGCGATCATCGCCTGTTTCGCCAACGCGTGACGGCGGGTTACTTGTTCGCCGCCATCAGCCGGTTGACTTCGCTGCGCACCATGTTGGAGTACTCCGGCGGCGACATGCCGTCCAGCTCCGACCGCACCCACTCGGCCCATTTGCCTTTGCGCTTGGCCCGCTCGCCGAACAGACGCGCGGCTTCGCCCTTGGCCTTGCCCAGGTTGGTCTTCCAGAGTTCGAACAGTCGGGATTTCTCGTCTTCCAGCGCGGCGCGCTCTGCGAGGGATTTGTCGGCCAGATTGAAACTCATCGGAAATTACCTGCTGCATGAAATGGCGACATCTTACACGCTGGACGGAATTCTCCGGCGGCGGTTTTTCTGCCGCAGATGAAATCGCTGCAACTTTTCAGTTTGCGCCACACTCCATTGATCACTGTCCATTCACCTGCAAGGAGTCACCCAATGGCCCGTAGAACCGCCGCGCACACCGCCGAAGACCAGATCAAGGATCAAGCCTTCAGCGACCTTCAGGCCCTGATCGAAGAATCGGAAAAACTGCTCAAGAGCAGCGCCGCGCTGGTCGGCGAAGAAGCGGAGACCCTGCGCGGGCAGATCGCCCAGAAGTTGCAGCAGGCGCGGGACTCGGTCACGAACGTGCGTGCCCGCACGCAACCGGCGGTCGAAGCCACCCAGAACTACATCGGCGGGCATCCGTGGCAGACCGTGGCGATCTCCGCCGGGTTCGGCCTGGTGGTGGGACTGCTGCTCGGCCGTCGCTGAACACGTGGCCAGGGAGCGTGCTCCCTGGCCACAGTCCGTTCAAAGGCCTGCCAATTCGCGCAGCTGCGCCATTGTCGCGCCGTCCAGCACAATCCCCTCGCTCAGCGACCGCGTCCGCTGAAGGTGCCGGCGATCGCCCGGCAAACGCTTGAGCCCCACCCCGTGCATCTGCCGCACCAGTTCCTGGCTGCGCTCAGCGAAGCTCTGCCCCGCCGCCTTGCTGGGGTCGATGACGATCAGCAACTGACCGGTCCACGGGGTTTTCGCGCCCGGATGGTTCGACCAGTCGAACTCGAAGGAGAAGTTGCCGCCGGTCAGCGCCGCCGCCAGCAACTCGACCATCATCGACAGCGCCGAGCCCTTGTGCCCGCCGAACGGCAGCAGCGCGCCGCCGCCCAGGACCGCCTTCGGATCCTGGGTCGGCTGGCCGAGGCTGTCCACGCCCATGCCCGCCGGCAGCTTCTCGCCCTGGCGCGCGGCGATCTGCACGTCGCCATGGGCGATGGCGCTGGTGGCCAGGTCGAACACGATGGGCGCGCCGTCGGCCCGGGGCGCGGCGAACGCGATCGGGTTGGTGCCGAACAGCGGCCGGTCGGCGCCATGGGGCACCACGCAGGTCATACTGTTGACCACGCTCAAGGCCACCAGACCTTCTTCGGCGAACGGCTCGACATCCGGCCACAGCGCCGCGAAATGATGGGAGTTGCGGATGGCCAGCACCGCGATGCCGGCCGAGCGGGCCTTTTCCACCAGCAACGGCCGGGCGGCGGCCAGCGCCGGCTGGGCGAAGCCGTTGCCGGCATCGACCCGCACGAAGCCGGACGCCACGTCCTCGACCTTTGGCACGGCCCGGCCGTCGACCCAGCCGCTGCTGAGCGTCGAGACGTAACCGGGCATGCGGAACACGCCATGGCTGTGGGCGCCGTCCCGTTCGGCGCCGGCGCAGTTGGCGGCCAGGATCCGGGCCACTTCGGCCGAGGTGCCGTGACGCACGAAGATGGTTTCGAGCAAATGAGTCAGTTCATCGAGGGACAGGGTGGACGAGACAGCAGGATCGTGTGGCGCAGACATCTGAAGCTCCAGAGTAATTATTGGAGGGAACGACAGCGTTCGGACAACTCGCCCGCCGATTAACCATGCCCCGACGACAGGCTGTCAACCCTTGCGTGGAACGACCGCTGTCTCGGCGGCGTATATAACGGTGTACCACCTGCAACGCGACACGGCACCTAACCTTGACGCTCCATTCACGGCGCCCGCGCCCCGATCGAGTGTCAACGATGACCGCTTCCCCCGCACCGCTGCTGTTTTCCCAGATCCTGGAAACCCCTTCCCTTTGGAAAGAGCTCGGCACGCCGCTCGGGCTGTCCGAAAATGACCTGAAATGGCTGTGCCATGTGGAGTTGGCCAGCCATGAGCGCCGCAGCCGGGAAAGCTCGCCGATGTTCGCTTACCGCATCATGCTCAAGGCCAAAGACGCCCCGGCGGTGCCGCTGGCCGGAAGCTTTGCCTTGGACGGCACGCCTGACGACGCTGCCGCCGTGCTTTACACACCCTTGGGCGGCGTGCGCAAGTTCTTCGATCTGAATGCCCTCACCCTCCACCTGAGCGACTACATCCAAACGGCCAAGGAGGACGATCCGCTGCTCGCGCTGATGTCACTCGCGCAACGCAAGCGCCTGGTCTCCGGGCAGCCAGTGCAAGTCTCCTACGCCCTGATCAACGGCGACATCTTCGATGACCAGCGCACGGTGATCGAGCAAGGCCCGGCAGACAACGCCAAGGCCATGCTGGATGAACTGCTGCGGCTCCCCACGCTGGCGGATGCGATACAGGACATGTTCGCCGAGCGGTTGCGGAAAATGTTTCCGGGCATCGACCAGCGCCTGACCCGCGTAAGCTTCCCGGGCGCCCGCTGGCCGGCGCCGATGCCCCTGAGCGAAGCCGCGCTCCTGGTCTATTGTCATCCGCTGGAGCCTGACGCCCAGGTGCGCTTCACCCACCCGTCTCAAGCCTCTGACGCCACGTCGGCGAAAGCCTGGGAGCAATCGCTGACGCAAATCGCCGGCATGCTGCTGCCGCTGCTGTTCGATCGCATGGAGCGATATTGGGACGAGCCTTCGGCAGACGGTCACTCGCGCCGTGAATACTTCGCCCGCGCCTTGGCGCAGCAGGCCTTCAACGACCTTGTGCTCAAGCGGGAGGCCCGCATCATCGACGACGTGCAATTCACGGATCTGCTGCGCTGGATCCGGCCCGACACGGCCATCGGCCCCTCCCGCAGCGTCGCGCTGGAGACCGTACGGTTGTGGGAGAACCCGGCCAGACCGGTGGAACTGGCCGGATCGTTGATGACCAGCCGGACCGAGGCGTTCCTGTATACGCCTTCCCAGGGCCTGCAGGTGCTGAAGGACCATGCGGATCTGAAGGATACGCTGCTGGCCAAGTTCAAGGCCGCCGGGCACGAGGATGAGCTCTACGGGTTATTGAGCCTGGAGGAGCGCCAGCGCTTCCTGGGCTTCAAGTACCCGACGGTTTCCGGCGACGTCATCGCCGGGGACATTTTCAAGGTGCTGTTCGAGGCCATCATCACCAAGCAACGGCAGAACCTCGAATACATCCTGCAGGTGTACCGCCACAGCGACGGCACAGTGAATCTGGAGGCCCTTTACGACAAGGCCCTGGATATCCGCTCAATGGTCGACGAGAGACTCATGGGCCTCGATCCCCGAGGCCGCTGGAGCACCCGGCCGGTCTTGACGGGCAGCCTGCAACCGTCGCAAGTGTTGGCGGATCGGGCGAAGGCCGAGGCCAAGAAGTTCGCCAGCGTGCAGATACCCATCGCCCGGGAGTTTTCCCGTCAGCCACTGTATCCCACGCAAGATCAGCAGAGCTATCTGCTCGATATGGTGCCGCGGCTCGCCCACGCCCTGTTCGTCGGCCTCAGCGGGGAGGCCTATCTCGCGACCCTCACGGGCAACTTGACGCACCAGGATGAGGAGATCGTCAAAGCGGTGTTCAACGCTGAGCACCCGAACCGGCGCACCCGTCGCGCGGTTGGCGGTTTCAGGCCGGACGCCTACCGCCTGACCCTGCAATACGCCGATGCGATGCACACCGTGCCGCTGGCCAACTGCATCCTGCTGACCGAACGCGGCGGACTCGACGCACAACACTCGGGCCATGCCCTGCTGTGGACGCCGGCCCTGGGCCTGGAAGTGTTCGACACACTCGACCAGGCCAAGGCGGCGCTGAGTCAACGTCTGCAGGACAGCAGCGCACGTCTGACCCTGCTGGAAAACCTCGCGCCGTCCGCCGACCGCTTCCACCGTGACTTCATACTCGGCCCGCTACGGTTGATCGACGGCGACGTGCGGCAAGACCGGGCCGAATCGTCCCTCGACCGGTTCATGGAAGAATGCACCTATTGGCGCGAGCTCAAACCGAAAGCCGCCTCACTGCAGCGCGCCCTGCAGACGCTGGCCGGCTCCCAGCCCCACACGAACCTGCAACGGGCGGCTGCGCTGGCCCGTGCCATCGCCCTGCAACAGACCTTGCCGGCCTGGTTGGGCATGGCTGCCGTCGAGGATCAGCGACTGCAGATCGAACTGCTCGAACAACTGAGGATCCTGGACAACGAAGACTATCTGCACGGACTGCCGTCCTTGACCGACCAGGTGCGCGAAACCCTCAACCGGTTGCTGGCGCGCCGCTTCCCCGGCGCTGGGCTCAATCCGGACGAGATCGAAATCGCCCCGGTGCTGGCATTGGCCGGGCCGGCGTGCAGCCTGACGGAATATGCCCTGCGACATGTCGACGAAACGCAAGGCGACTTCACGGTTGCCCTGCGCTCACTCGAACCTGTGCCGGCCGGCCTGAACCGCCAAGCCATCCGGCAACTGTTGCTCTCGCTCGAGATCCCCGCCACGTTTGCCAGGCAGGTGAGCGAAGCGTTGTCGACCGATGCGTCAGGCGTGCGCAAGCAACGCTTCGCCCGGCAAGTGTCCTGGCAATTGCTTCAGCACGCCCATGCGCTGAAATTGCAGCAATACCTTTCTGCCGTCGCCTTCGACCTCGTGCATCAAGTGCTGGACATGCCGGATGCGGTCGCCCGGAGCCTCGTCCAGGGCGCACATGCCCTGGTGCGCCCGCTGGAGCTGGTCAAGACCGCCGGCGCCGAGCCGGTACAGGCGCTGGGCCTTTACCTGATCGGTCCGCCCCGCGCAATCGCCGGGCCGCAGGTGCTGTATGCGCCTTACCATGCCGAACAGGTGTTTCGCGAGTTCGCCGACGAAGCGGCTGTCATCGCCGCGTTCAACGTGCCCGGCACACTGCAGGATATGCTGGTACGACGCCTGCCCGAGGCCCAGCGATCGGTGTTCGCTTCACTGTTCAAGGACAGTGCCGGACAGACCAGCGAGATGTCCCTGGCTTTCAGCCCCATCGGCGGTAACCTGCTGGATCGGCTGTTCACCGACAACATCCTGCTGCTGGAGCGCTTGATCGCCGGGCGGTCGCTGACCGGCGCACTGCCGGACTGGGAAACCGTCAAACGAATGTTCGGGAAAACCGTCAACCTCCTCGCCATGCTGCTGCCCGGCAAGATCGGCGCCATACCGTTCCTGTGGCAAAGCCTCAAGGATCTGCGACACTCCGTCGAGGCGCTGGAGCACCACCATTGGAAACAAGCGCTGGGCGACATCATCAACGCGGCCGCGCAACTGGTCGTTTTGAGACGCTTGCGCCTGAAATCGCTGTTCGGCCTCCAAGAGGCCGCCGCTGCGGAACCTGCGCCGGCCCTGCCCGATCCGCAGTGGGACAAGATCAGGTCGACGGCACCGGCCCGTACCTGCCTGAAGGCATTCGAGGCGCCCATGGTGTCCTTGCAGAACCTCAAGCGCGACAGGGTCAGCGGCACCTTTGCGGATCCGACGAGCGTGAAGCGCTACGCGGCGGTGGCCGGCAAGGTGTACCGCGCCGCCCGGGCAGGAATGGGATGGCGTCTCGTCGATGACACCCAGGAGGGCCCGGCACTGGAAAGGACGAAATCCGGACTGTGGGCGATCGATCCGAACCAGCATACCGTCCATTACGGCAAGGCCATGTCGAGACTGCTTGACCGGTACGCGAGCAAGCGCGAAGTCGGGCTCAAGATGAACGTCGAAGCCCAGGGCATGGAGCAGATTCGCGCCTGCCATCCGGAAAAGGCCCGCGCGTTGATGCAGGCGGTGTATCTGGCCCGCCACTACGCCTTCAACAGCCTGCACAACCTGGCCCAGTTCAAAACACTGGCGTCCGCCCCCCGGCTCGATCGGTTTCTCAAGGAATTCTTCGACCTCAACACCATTGGCACCGATCTGATGGAAAAGATCGCCAATGCCGTTAAGCCGGTCTGCCGGGCGCTGGTGGAGCCGACCGACGACCTGCTCGACACTGAACGTTTCGTCATCGGATCCAGCCGACACGCGGAGGAAAACGTGATTGCATTCGTGGTCGATGTCGATCACCGCAATCGAATTCACTTCACCGAGCACTTCTTCAACCAGGAACTGGACTGTTACAAGTCGGGCCTGACCCAGCCGTTCGACGTCGACTGCCACGCGCAAGCCGCAACGCTGCTCCATGAGCTGGCCCATCAGGTCAGCGGCGCCGTGGATATCGCGTCGCTCGAAGCGCGACGACCGTTCTCGGACCTGATCGCCACCATTACCCACGCAGGGAAGAAAATGCACAAGGATCAGGTGGCGTTTCAGCGTAAAGCCCTGTCCCGCTCCACCCCCAGGGAGCAGTTGTTCACCCGCTGGGAGGATGAAGACAGCGCCTGGATCGACATGGATCAGGAAACGGCCACCAAGCATGTGGCCAAGGCCGTGCTCGCCGCCACATCGAGCCGCACGCTGGATGAGGCACGCACCGCGTTCCTTCACCCGACCAACCCCGTGCCGCGCATCGACACGATCCTGCGCAATGCCGACTCGATCGCCTTCCTCATCTGCGAGATGGGCCGCCAACTGGATCCCGTCCCCCAGCGTCCGGCCGGCCCGGTCTGACGAACGTACGTGCAAACGCGCAGCCCCCCCGAACCTGCGCGTTTTCTGTGATGAGCGCGCCAGACGCGCCGAGCGCCGGCGACTGGACCCGTCTTTTGATCATTTTTTCACGCTGCGTATGAATACTGTTCTCAATACAGCCTGTTTTCAGGATGTCGTACGGGAAAAACGGGCCTCATTGATGGGAATTAGCCATGACGGCTGTTCTCGTCCCCTTCCCGTCAAGGTTAGAATGCAGCAAATCAGGACGACTCGATGACCCAGAACACCCTTTCGGAAGCCGAATACGACGCGATCACCGATGCCGCCGCGCACTGGTGCATGCGCCTGCACGCGGTCGACTGCACGGCCGATGAGCGTCGCGCATTCGAGCAGTGGCGCGATGCCGATCCCGTGCACGCGTTCGAGTACGAGGCGATGCTGGAGATCTGGGACATCGCCGAGCACTTGCCGCGCCCGGAACCCTCCGTGGTCGTGCCCCTCGGCAAACCCGTCCGGACCTGGCGCCAGTACGCCACCGTCGCCTGCTTCAGCGCGCTGGCCGTGCCGCTGGCGGCCTGGGCCGGCTGGAACCTGGGCTGGCTGCCCAACAGCTACCAGCATGTCGAAGCCTCCGGCAATGTCCGCCAGGTCACCTTGAAGGACGGCAGCCAGGTCGAACTGAACCTGAACACCGAACTGACCTACGCCAACTACAAGGACGGACGCCATGTCACCCTGAAAAAGGGTGAAGCGTTCTTCGAGGTCAGCCATGACCCGAACCACCCGTTCACCGTCCGTGCCGGCGAGGGGCGGATCCGTGTCACCGGCACCCGCTTCAACGTCTGGATGTACGAGGATCAGGTGAAGGTGAACCTGATCGAAGGTTCGGTGCTGGTCACCAGCAATGCACAGCTGCCGGGCGACGGCCTGCGCCTGGGGCCGTCGATGCAGGCCCGCTACCATCATGGCGACTTCATGCCGCAGATCAGCCAGACCTACGCCAACGACAGTTCGCTGGCCTGGCGCAGCGGCAAGCTGGTGCTGGACAACCTGTCGCTGACCGAAGCCCTGCCGCAGATCAACCGCTACCTGGCCAAGCCGCTGATGCTCGCCGACAACGCCACCGGCACGATCCGGGTCGGCGGGATCTACAACGTCAAAGAGCTCGACAGCCTCGTGACCTCGCTGCCCAAGGTGCTGCCGGTCTACCTGACCCGCAACCAGGACGGCAATCCGGTCATCAACTCGATGCCGCAGCAACCCCCGAAAAGCTGAAGGCCGTACCCCGCAAAGGGTACGGCCTTCATGCTGCATCCGTTTAGCGGCGCTTACTGCGCCGCCACCTTCCCGGCCTTCTCGTTGGTATCTCGCACCGTCTGCAACCGATACTGCGGATCGGCCTTGATCTGCTGTTCGGTGAACGGCAGCACGCTCCAGCGCTTTTTCGAGAACGCTTCGGTCTGGTCCTTCGAATGCTGCGACGCAGGGTCGCTCGACAGCGAGAACGCCAGCAGCCCTTGGGCATGGGGCCCGTTGTCGTCGAACGTGACCACCTGCAGGTAGCTGGTGCCGCTCACCACCTCCAACCGGCCATCTTCGCGCGGCACGCTCTGGATCGCGTTGTAGATGCCCAGCGTGCCCGGGCCGCCATGGATCGGCGTGTGATGCGCGCCGCTGCTGGCCACTTGCACGTCACCCCAACGGGCTTGCGCCGGCAGGCCTATCTTGGCGACCGATTCGGCGGACGCCTGCATCGCTTCACCCACTGCCTTGGCCACCGCCGGCCGCTCGACCGCCAGACCGCGCGGGGTCGTCTGCGGCTGCTGGGGATCGAACGCGACACGCCAGACGTCCGGCGCTTCCTGCAAGGCCTGCATGATGTTCTGGAAGTGCACCAGCCCAAGGCCCGCATCCAGGTCGGCCCGGCCATTCCAGGCCTTAAGGTCCGCGCACACCGTTTTCAGCGCTTGCCCGTCGGCGCTCGCCTCACAGAACTTCAGCAGATCCGGCATGACCTGGGTCGCCAGGTACACCTGGTCGTCCATCACCATGGCCTGCAGGTCCTGCACCGACAGCTTGCCTTTCTTGCCCAACGAGGCCAGGCGGTCCAGCGCGAAGCGCGAACGCAGGCCCAACGGCTGGCCTTCCTGGCTGATCAGCGGCGAGAACCCGGTCAGCGGCTGGGCCGGGTTGGCCAGCCAAGCCGAATCGTTGGAA
This sequence comes from Pseudomonas sp. B7(2017), assembly GCF_002112745.1. NCBI lineage: Bacteria > Pseudomonadati > Pseudomonadota > Gammaproteobacteria > Pseudomonadales > Pseudomonadaceae > Pseudomonas > Pseudomonas sp. B7(2017). The sequence goes on from NZ_NEIP01000016.1 coordinate 23,355, forward strand.
TGCTGGACGAAGTCCTTGCGCAGCAGCTGCGGCAATTGGCCGGAGGCGTAGATGCCTTGCTGCGCCGCTTTGGGGTCGATGTCCCAGGCGCAGTCGCGGCGCGAGCCGTCGAGCACGATCATTTGCAGGCCCGCACGCGGATCGCTGCATCGGGCCAGTTTGTCGGCACTGACGTTGGGCACCACCGACAGGTTCATGTACAGGGTCTGGCCCTTGTCATCCGCCGCCAGGGTGTTGACCCATGGGATGCCCTGGAACTTGTGCACCGAGTCCTGGAAGGCTTTCAGGTCCGCGGCGCGGTTCATCGAATACCACTGGGTCAGCACCCGGTCGTTGCCGAGGTTGGCGTCGCGCAGGCTGTAGGCGTACTGGTTGTCCCAGTCGAGCTTGCCCGGCCACTGCACCACCGGCCCGAACTGCGAGCTGTAGACGTCACGCGTCACCGGCACGACCTGCCCGTCGGCCTGTTTGACCTGCACGGTCAGGGTCTGCTTGCCCATCGGCACCGATTGGCCGTCGAGCAAGTAGCGGGTCGGATCCTTCGGATCGAGCTGCAGACGGTACAGGGTGTAGTGCTTGGACGCGTCGACGGTGTGTGTCCAGGCCAGGTGACGGTTGAAGCCGATATTGATCACCGGCAGGCCCGGCAGGGCCGCGCCCATCACGTCCAGCTTGCCGGGGATGGTCAGGTGCATCTGATAGAAGCGCATGCCGCCGACCCAGGGGAAATGCGGGTTGGCCAGCAGCATGCCGCGACCATTGAACGAGCGCTCGCTGCCCACGGCCACCGCGTTGCTGCCGCGATCCAGCGCGAAGCGTTGCATGTGCAGGTCGGCCACCCGGTAGGCCCGCGCATCGTCGGCGATCCGGGCGCTCGCCTGAGGCGGTGTGGCGCCGGCCAGGGCCTCGGCGAACTGCCCGACCCCGCCCTCGACCAGCAGACGGCGCGTCAGCTTCACCAGATCCTGGGCCGAAATGTCACGCACCCAATCGCCCTGGCATTGCTGCGGCAGCCCCTGCGGGCGCCGTTCGGCCAGGTATCGGTTGTAGCCGGCGGCATACCCTTCCACCAGGTCGCGCACTTCGGCCGGCTGCGCCTGCCAGAACGCCTGCACGGCCTGCGGGGTATTGAGCCAGGTGAAGAACAAGTCGCTGACGCGGTTCTCCCGTTCCTCGACCGTCAGTTGTTCCGGCCCGAAATAACGCGAACGCTCACCGTTGACGGTGACGATCTCGTTGGCCAGCAGGCACAGGTTGTCTTGCGCGTAGGCATAACCGATGCCGAAGCCGAGGCCGCGCTCGTTCTGCGCGCTGATGTGCGGCACGCCGAAACCGGTGCGGCGGATGTCGGCGCCGGTCTGGGCCGAGGGGCTCAACGCATGGGCGGGCAGACTCAGCCCGAGAAACATACCGGCAAGGGCCAGTCCGGTTAACTGCCTGGAAATAATCACGCTCGCTCCTGATCAAATGCCGAAGAGCAGGTCCGATCGTCTTGCCCGGGCACCGGGACAGACCGGATCCGCTCCGGAAACACCCACGCGTCCACGCGCAATGAGCCTTATCAGAGAACGAGCCCGGTAAAAAAAATTTAATCGGCCCGACGCCCGTTCCGCCCCGTGATGACGGAGAAACAACGAATCGGCGACAAATTTTCTACATTTTGACCTTCATGATTTGGCGTGCTGATTCGTCTTGTTACAGAGAGAGCAGCCACATTTTCCTGATCAGGCTCTGAGAAAGGAGTAATCCCATGTACAACCCACCACTACCAACGGACGGTAGCCTGGCGTCGCAAGGCGCTTCGATGGGCCCCCTCGCGAGCAATTTCGGTCAACGCCCCGAGCGCCACGGCAACGAGCGCATCCGCCTGCTGCTCAAAAGCTTCGGCCTGCGCACCAGCCTGATTCGCCTGAAAGTCATCGACGCCCTGCTGGTCGCCGCCGAGAACGACCGCCGCCTGGGTGTGCGCGGCGTGCACAGCCAGTTGCTGGACCTGGACATTCCCTTGTCCTTCCTCAGCGTGCGCGAAGTGCTCAAACGCCTGTGCACCGAAGGCGTGGTCATCTACAACGCCGACAAGAGCTACAGCCTGCACCCTCAGGCCTGCGCCGTGCTCAACGCCGAGTGAGGCCGCCTGCGATCGCCGTCAGGGCTTGACCTTGCGGCGCATCACGCCATTGATCACCACCACGACCACCGCCACACCGATGGCGATGTACTGGAACGTTTTCTCGCCGATCATGCCGGCGTTCTGCAGCCAGGACAGGCCGAGCATGATCGCCAGAACGGCCAGGGCGATCAGAATCGAATATTTCAAGCGTTGCGACTGGGTCATTGCGGGTTCCTGAATCTTGGAATGTATCCGGTTTGTATCGGCTTGCATGCCATGCGCTTACCGTATTGCGGGGATGCGCGGCAGCGGGCGGGGTCTCATGTTACAGCCGATGACGAGTTTTGGCTCGCAGGCGGCGTTAACCATGAGGACTTTCGAAATGCTGCGTCGAATCACCTGGCTGATTCCGGTTCTTGCACTGCTGACCCTCAGCGGCTGCATCATCTTTCCCCACGACGGCTGGCATGGCGGTCACCGTTACTACGCTCCGCAAGGCCCCGGCTATTACTACCATCGATAAGCCCGTCGCCCAGGAGCCTGTCGCGCTCCATTCAACTGTAACCAATTGATGAACACCTGAAGGAATGCCCACGAGGATGTGGGCATTTTTCGTGGGGCACCCGGCCTGAAACGCACCGGAAAAGAAACCGGCCAGCGCAGGAAAGGCCTCTTTGGCAACACGTTGCAAATCGGCCAAACATCGGGTCACACCTGCGGCGTGGCAGCCTCCCGCCCCCGCCCCCTATTCTTTGCGCTCCTCATCGATTGACCGCCATGGACGCGCATGCAAAGAACCCTCATCCCCCTTCGGCCCGTACAGGTGTTCGGCTTTTGCCTGGCCATCACCCTGTTCGAAAGCCTGACCTACCTGGCCAGCGACGTGGTCATGCCCGCGATGTCAGCCGTCACCCGCGAGCTGCAAGCCGATACGCGCCATGTTCCGTATGCCTTTCATCTCTACCTGATCGGCGGCGCCTGCCTGCAATGGCTGATCGGCCCCTTGTCGGATCGGTTCGGCCGACGCCCCGCCCTGCTGGCCGGCTGTGCGCTGTTCAGTGCGGCCTGCGCGGCGGCATGGGCCACCCACAGCATTGAAGCCTTCAATGCCTTGCGCTTTGTGCAAGGCATCGGGTTGGGCTTTGTCGTGGCCGTCAGCTATCCGGCGTTGCAGGAAGCGTTCCGGGAGGCCGACGCCGTGCGCCTCATGGCGCTGCTGGGCAACGTCGCCTTGCTGTCTCCCCTGTTGGGCCCGCTGCTCGGCAGTCTTTTGCTGGAATGGATCGGTTGGCGCGACCTGTTTCTGGGGTTGGGCATCATCGGCGCCGTCGCATGGATCGGGCTCTACCTGTGCATGCCGGAAACGGTCGCCAGCCTGCGGCACGGCCACACGCCACAGGCTTCATCCCCGTTCTGCTGGCGCCGGATCGGCCGCCGTTACCTGACCTTGCTGCGCAACCGCAGGTTCCTGGGCGCTTGCCTCGCCTTGGGCCTGATGAGCTTGCCGCTGATGGCCTGGATCGGCCTGGCGCCGCTGCTTTTGGTGGAGGTTTCAGGCCTGTCCACCCGAGCGTACGCGCTGTGGCAGATACCGGTGTTTTGCGCAGTCATCGTCGGCAACCTGATCCTCGACCGCTTGCTGGCGAGCCGCGACCTGACCGCCGTGATCCGCCTTTCGCTCTGGCCCTTCTGCCTTGGACTCCTCATCCTGGCCGGCGCAGCCGCGACCTCGCCCTCGGTGGTCTGGCTGATCGGCGGGCTTTCGGTCTACGCCCTCGGCGTGGGCATGAGCAACGCCGCCCTGTATCGCCTGGCGCTGTTCTCCAGCGATGACAGCAAAGGCCTGGTGTCCGCCGCCGCCGGCATGCTGTCCATTGGCGTCATGGGGGCCGGCGGCGCCCTCATCGTCGCCGTCGGCGGCGGCACCCGGCTGGCCTCCTTTGCCCTCTGGGCCGCGCTGGGCGGCCTGCTCAGCCTGCCCCTGCTCCACCGTTTCCTTCGCGGCCAGCCAAACGGCCGAACTTCTGCGGCACCACAATAAGGACAATCCGTGTTCCACTTCCCCCACAGCGATGCGCTCTGCGCGTTGACGCAGCCCTATTGCCCGCAATCCGTACCGCCGGGCCTGTTCGACCGGGCCATGGCCGAAGTCTCGCGGTTCCATGCCCGGCACACGCCCGGCTATGAATCCTGGCTCCAGGCCAACGGCCTGACCGTCGCGGATCTGGACAGCCTCGATGACTGGTCGCGGCTGCCGCCGGTGTTCGCCAACTTCTTCAAGCGCCGCATGCTGCTCAGCCCGACCGGCGAAGACGCCCTGGAACTCACCTCGTCCGGCACCCGCGGCCAGAAAAGCCGCATGCGCTATGACCGGCGCAGCCTGGAGGCCGCGCAGTTCATGGTCGGCCGGATCTTCAGCCATTACGGGTGGGACACGCCGCACGCGCCCTGCAATTACCTGCTGCTCAGTTACGAGCCCCAGGGCCGCATCAGCCTGGGCACCTCCTACACCGATCAGTTCCTGTGCCGGTTCGCCCCGGCCCACCGGGTGGCCTACGCCTTGCGCCCGACCGCCGACGGCCATCGCTTCGATCTGTTCGGCGTCGTCCAGGCGCTGCAGTCGTTCGCCGAGGAAGGCCTGCCGGTGCGCATCCTGGGCTTTCCCGCGTTTCTCTGGCAAGCGTTGCAGCACATGAGCGCCCAGGGCCTGCCTGACCTGCAGCTGCCGCCGGACTCGTTGGCGTTCTTCGGCGGCGGCTGGAAGGCCCGTGCCAGCGAAGAGATCCCCAAACAGCGGTTCTACCGACGCATTCAGCAACAGTTGGGCATCACGCCGGCCCGCTGCCGCGACGGCTACGGCGCGGTCGAGCACGCGGTGCCCTACATCGAATGCGCCCGGCACCGCTTTCATGTGCCGGTGTACGCCAAGGCGTTCGTGCGCGATCCGGCGGACTTGCGCGTCCAGCCCTACGGCCGTCCGGGCCTGCTGGGCTTCGTTTCCCCCTACATCACCTCAAGCCCGGCCCATGCCGTGGTCATGAGCGACCTCGCCACCCTGCACCCCGGCGCTGACTGCGGCTGCGGCCTGACCGGCGACTGGTTCGAACTGCACGGACGCGCCGGCACCAGCCCAGGCAGAAGTTGCGCCATGGCCGCCGCCGAACTGTTGGAGACCCACTGAAATGTACCTGATCAACGGACACCTGCGCGACGACTGCACCCTCAGCGACGCACTCGAACACCTGCGCACCGAACTGCCGCAACGCCTGGCAACCGCAGTGCGATCAACGACCGTGATCGCCGCAGCCGCCGCCCTTGCCGAACGTCTGCGGGACGTCTCTGCCCTGCCGATCCTGGAAGCCGAGCAACGCCAGGCGCTGATCGACTTCTGCCAGCCGTCGGCGCTGCGCGAAAAAGTCGAGCGCGAGCTCGGCGAGCAAGCGGATTCCTTGCGCCGCACCGACTACCGGCAATCGCGCTTTGAACGCTGGAGCCCGCTGGGCCTGGTGATTCACATCACCCCCGGCAATGCGCCGCTGCTGGCCTTCTGCGCCGTGGTCGAAAGCCTGCTGGCCGGCAACGTCAACTGGTTGCGCCCCAGCGCCAGCGACACGGGGCTGACCGCGCAACTGCTGCACGCGCTGGTGCACTGCGCCCCCGACGGCCTGCTCGCCGGCCATGTGGCGGTACTGCCGGCCACCACCGCGCAAACCCGCGAGCTGTGCCAATGGGCCGACGGCGTCTCGGCCTGGGGCGGCGAAGCGGCGTTGCAGGCGATCAGCCGACAGTTGCCGCCCGGCTGCCGCTGGATCGACTGGGGCCACCGCATCAGCTTCGCGTACCTGACCCCGGACAGCGCCTCGCCGGCAGCATTGGAGGCGGTGGTCGACGAAGTCTGCCGTCTCGACCAACAGGCCTGCTCCAGCCCGCAATGGCTGCTGGTGGACAGCGACGATCCGGCGCTGCTGCAGCGGATCGGCGCGGCGCTGGCCCAGGCGTTCGAACGCCGCTCGCAGCACTGGCCGATCCTTGAGCCGACCCTTGAGGAGGCGTCGGAAATCACCACCGTGACGGCGATGGCCCGGCTGGGCCGGCATTTCGCCGCAGAGACCGGCCACGTCTGGGACGGCCGGCATTGGCGGGTGATCTGGAGCCACGACCAGCCGCTGACACCGTCGCCGCTGTTTCGCACCGTGCACCTCTGCCCGGTGCCCCGTGCGCAGCTGACTGAAACCCTGCTGCCGTGGCGCAACAGGCTGCAAAGCTGCGCGCTGCAGTGCGCCGAACAGGACGTGGCCGACCTGTCGCGCCGGCTGCTCACCGCCGGCGTCACCCGCCTTGCGCCGGCCCCGTCCATCCATGACGGCTACCCCGGCGAACCCCACGATGGCGTCTACGCCTTGCAGCGCCTGAGCCGACGAGTGTCGGTCAGCCTGACCGCGGCCCTGTCGGGCAGCCGCACCACGCTGGATGAGGGGCCCGCCGCGCCGCCGCCCGGCGAGCGGCCGATCCTGTCCAAGGACGCCTTCACCCAGCGACCGGTCGACCCGGCGGCGCAGCTGTACTTCCGCTCCGGCGGCAGCAGCGGCGCCCCGGCGCTCGCGGGTTTCAGCCACCGCGACTTCCGCCGGCACATGCGCGCCACCGCCGACGGTTTGTTTGCGGCGGGCCTGGAACCGGCCCGCGACCGGGTGATGAACCTGTTCTTCAGCGGCGGGCTGTACGGCGGATTCTTCAGTTTCGCCAAGGCCCTGGAACTGCTCGACGTCACCCACCTGCCCATGGGCGCCCCGGCCGATGACGATTACCGCGAAATCGTGGACTTGATCATTCGCCTGCGGGCGACGGTGCTGGTCGGCATGCCCAGCACCCTGCACCGCCTGTTCCTCGACGGACAGGAACGCCTGCGGGCCTACGGTGGCCTGGAAAAGGTGTTCACCGGCGGCGAGCACCTGAGCGAGCCAAGCCGAGCGCTGATGCGCAGCTGCGGGGTCTCGCTGATCCGCTCGGCCATTTACGGCAGCGTCGACGCAGGCCCCTTGGGGCACGCCTGCCGCGCCACGGGCGATGGCATCTTTCATCTGATGAGCGAGACCCAACAGTTGGAGATCGTCGCGTTCGATGCCGACCGGCCGGTGGGCGGTCAGGAGCCCGGGCGCCTGCTGTTCACCTCGATCGGGGCTCAGAGCCAGGACGTGCAACGCTATGACATCGGCGACAGCGGACGCTGGGTGCCAGGCCGTTGTGCCTGCGGTCTGGTTTCGCCGCGCTTCGAGCTGCTGGATCGCCACGGCAAGCTCATTCGCATCGGCACCGACTTCATCTCCCTCGCCGAGCTTGCGCAGCACCTGCAGACGGCGTTTCAGGTGCTGCTCGACCATGCCCCCGACGGCCTCGAACGCCTGCGGATCCGCAGCGAACGGCCGGTCGAGGATGCCCGCCAACGACTGCTGGGCTACCCGATCCTGGCGACCTTGATCGACACCGGATTGCTGACGCTGGAGATCGAAAGGTGCCCCGCCGAGCGGTTCACCCGCAACCGGCACAGCGGCAAGACGCCATTGCTGATCGACTCGCGCCGCTGATGGCTGGCGCAGCGCTCACTCCCCCTGAATCCACTGTCGAGAACATTATGCTGAGCACTTCAACGCTGAACGGGCTGGTGACGTTCGCCCGTCGGCATTCGCGCTACTACCGACTGCTTCATGCAGACGCCCCCCGGGACTTCGGTTCACTGTCTCAACTGCCGGTCGTCGATCCCGGCGAATACTGGAAAGACGCTCAACACCTTGACCGCTGGCCGGTGCTGACGGGTGAGGCAGACGGCGCCCTGGTGTTCAAGACCGGCGGCACCACCGGCGACGGCAAGCTGTCGGTGTTCAGCCGTGACGAATGGCACATGCTGACCCGGGACTTCGGCCGCAGCCTGGCCCTGCAACTGAACCACGGCGACCGGGTGGCCAACCTGTTCTTTGTCGGCGATCTGTATGCCAGTTTCATTTTCGTCCACGATGCCCTCGCGCACGTCGGAACCGCCATCACCGAGTACCCCTTCACCGGCAGCGTGGATCCGGCGCCCCTGGCCGAGGCGGTCGTGCGCAATCGGATCAACGTATTGGCTGGCGTGCCCGCGCAACTGCTGACGTTCGCCGCCTGGCTCGCCGGCCGGGACCAGACGCTTGAGGGCGTCACGGCCTTGCTCTACGGCGGCGAAAGCGTATTCGCCGGCCAGCGGCGATTGCTCGAACGGGCCTTTCCCCGGGCTCGCGTGGCGTCCATCGGTTACGCCAGCGTCGATGCCGGGCTCATCGGCACCCGCCACCCCGATTGCGCGATGGATGAACACCGCACGCCGGACGGCCACAGCCTGCTGGAGATCCTCGATGAGGAAACGGGCGAAGCGATCGAAGCCTGCAACCGCCCCGGCCGGCTGGTGGTCACTAACCTCACCCGCCGCCTGATGCCGTTGATCCGCTATCCGGTCGGCGACCGCGCCTGCTGGCGGGAGCCGCCCGGAACGCCGCAGCGCAAGTTCGCGCTGACGGGCCGCAGCAGCGACAGCCAGCGGGTGCGGGTCGGCATCCTGAGCCTGGAGCCGCACGCCATCGGCGAGTGCGTGCGGCGCATCACCGCCAGTGACGATTGGCAGCTGCTCATCGAGCAATGCGAAGGCCGGGACGTCGTCAGCCTGAACTGGGTGCCGGACGCCTCATGCCCCGGCACCGAGACAGTCGGGCAGTCGCTGCGCGATGCGCTGACCGCACAGAACCCGCAGATCGAACGGTTGATCGCCGACGGTTTGCTGGAGCTGCGCATCGGCCGCTGCACGGTGCAGCAGTTGCTGCGCCATCCGCGCTCGGGCAAATGCCGGCGGGTGGTGGATCTGCGCCCCTACCAAAATCAGCCCCGGGAGCAGCCGTGATGGAGCCGGTCACTCTGCGGCGCTACCGCAGCGACGATGCGGCCGCCGTGACTCAGTTGTTCCGCGAGGTCTACGCACACCATTACGTTCAACCCCAGGTGTATCTGCCCCGCATGATCACCCAGAACCAAACGGATGGCCGCTGGCACTCCCTGCTGGCGGTGAGCGCTGACCGGGTGGTGGGGCATGCGGCGCTGATCCGCGACGAGGGCGGGCGCACCGCCGAACTGGCGCTGAGCGTGGTGCACCCCGATGCCCGCGGCCGAAGCATCGCGACACGGCTGGGCCGGGAGCTGTTGACCCAAGCCGAGGCCATGGGCTACCGGGGCGTGACGATCAAGCAAGTGACCCGGCACCCCTACACCCAGCGCATGGCCGAGACGCTGGGTTTTCACGGCACCGCCCTGTTTGCGGACTACGCGCCCTCGCCCGTCGGCGATCCGGAACCGGAGTCCGTCGTCATCGGTTACCGGCCCCTCGCCGGCCATCGGCGGCCTCTGCCTGCACAACGTTGGCCACACAGTTCTCGGCGCCTCATGCAGCACCTGTGCGATGTCTTCGGCACGGATCACCGAGCGGAGCCCTGGGTCGGACCCGCGGCACGCCTGCGCTTGCGCGGCGACCGCTACGATGGGGTGTTTGAGGCGCTCGACGCGGAGTTGGCCCGGCAGTTGATCGGCCTCCCGGAACGCTGGCGGATTTCCCTCAGGCTCAGGTTGGGGCAGGACTTCGCCTCGGATCTGCAGACCCTGTCGCACGCCGGGTTCGTGTTTTGCGGCGTGACGCCGGATGACGGGAGCAACGGCTGGCTGGCGCTGTTCCACCGGGGCGTGCGGCAATGCGCGCTGACATTGCACTGCCCTTACATGCAGGGTCTGCAGGACGACCTGCAGCGGAGCGCCCGGCCTTGACGCAAAAAAGGCCCGCCTTGAGGGGGCGGGCCTTTGTCGTTCGTCACGCCTTGGCGTTGACGCCCTTGTCGCTCGGAAGGGCGCGTTCGCCGCCCTGTCCGTACGTCTTCAGGTTCTGCAGCACGTAAATGGCTTTCTTGTATTCCGGAATCAACCCGTTGGCGTACTTGTTGCCCTTGAGGTTGTTGTTCTGGATGGTGTCCAGTTGGGTGGCAAAATACTCCAGTGCGTTGAACTTGGCATCCGGATCCTTCTGGACGCCGAAGCGGTCGAACTTGTCGCCGGCGTTGAGCAAGGTCATCGCGGTGATGTCGGAGATCAGCCCGCGGCTGCGCAGGAACGTGCTCAGGGTGCCCAGTTGCTTGGGCGAAACGTTTTCCGGATCGAACCCCTTGATGTTCTTGTGCAGGCGCTGCCTGTCCATCTCCGCCGTGTTGAGCGCGGTGGGGTCGTTGCCCACCAGGGCGAGCATCTGCTTGACCTTGACGCTTTGGGAGACGGGCTTGCTCGATGAACGGGTGTCTCTGACCAACAAGCCTGCCTTGCTTTGCCAGGCGCCGGTATAGCCGACGGTCATGATTGGGCTCCTTGCGGGATGAACATGGAAAGTCCTTGGTGAACGACTTGATTGGACGCGAGTATCGGCCGGCAAAGTGATAGCACCAACCGTTTTCTGTCCTTTTTTACAATTCTTGTACATTCTTGACACAAATGACGGACACCCCGAATCCATTGACCCAGAGCGGCATAAGCGAACGGCGGAAGTAGTTATTTTGCTCTAACGTACGGTTCGGTTAGTTTCTCTGTAACAGTTCGGATACGCCCGTTTGTCGCCCACTGCCGTTCTGGCACGAAAGTACCTAAAGCTTCGCGAAACGCCGACGATAGCTAAGGACACCTGCGTGTTTTTTTCGCTGCCCACAATAAGAATCGCCGCTCAAGGACTGGTCTTCATGCCCGCATTCCGCACCATTCAGGCTCGCTACACGTTGTTTCTGGTTCTGTTCATCCTCTTGCTCTCTGTGTTGACCGTGGTCGGCATCAGTCAGTTGGTCGCGCCCAAGCTGCGCCAGACCGAGGAGCAAGTGGCGCTCAACCGGATCGCCGAAGTCGCCGAACAGATCCAGGGCGAACTGAACAAGGTCCAGGCCCAGCAACGCAGCATCACCCAGACCGTCCCCCTGCTCGACAGCGCGGCCATCGACACGGTGCTGCCGGGCCTGGTGGATCAGTACGGCGAACTCAAGGTGTTCGGCGGCGGTATTTGGCCGCTGCCGGGCCAGCGTGAGGCCGGACGCAACAAATTCAGCACGTTCTGGCACCGCGACGCCTCGGGCAAACTGGCTGTGAACACCTTCTGGAACAGCGACGCGGCCCCCAACTACTACGACCAGAGCTGGTACAAGGGCGGCATGCAGACCCCGCGCGGCCAGTGCGCCTGGGCCGCCGCCTACAAGGACGACGCCAGCGCCGAGCCGCGCACCAACTGCGCCATGGCCATCCAGAAGAACGGCGCGGCCTGGGGCGTGTCGACCATCGACGTGACGCTGGGCTTCTTCAACGACCTGGTGGCGCGCAAGGAAAAGGACCTCAACGCGCAAATGCTGATCGTCGAGGCCGACGGCAAGATCATCAGCAACAGTTCGCGCATCAGCGGCCCGATCGTGCTCAAGAACATCAGCGAGCTGAATTCGCCCTTCGCCAGCCAGGTCAAGGCCGGCCTGCAGCAGCGCGACCGGACCCAGCGCAGCGAGTTCGACGACAACGGCGAAGCCAGCACCTTCTTCATGCGCCCGATCGAAGGCACCCCGTGGTTCCTGGCCACCGCCCTGCCGACAAGCACCATCACCGCCCAGCGCGACGACGTGCTCGGCACCCTGAGCCTCTTGCAGATTCCGTTGGTGATCCTGCTGGTGCTGTGGCAGGTCTATGCCATCCGCCAACTGATTCAGCGCATGAAGGCCCTCAAGGCCAACATCGATTCCCTGTCCAGCGGCGACGCCGACCTGACCCGGCGCATCACCATCCGCGCCGAGGACGAACTGGGGGCCATCGGCCATTCGGTCAATGCGTTCATCGCCTATCTGCAGAACATGATCGGCGAAGTGACCCAGGCCACCGGCGCCATGGCCTCGAGCCTGGACAACCTGCAACGCACCTCCGCGCATACCAGCCAGATCCTGTTGCGCCACGCCTCGGAAACCGACCAGACCGTCACGGCCATCAATGAAATGAGCTCCACCGCCGAAAGCGTCGCGCAGAACGCCGCCGAGACCGCCGCGTTCACCCGCCGCGCCAACGAGAACGCCGACCGCTCGCGGGTCGTCGTCGGCGAAGCCTCCGGCAGCGTGGTGGCGCTGATCGACGAAGTGGCCAGCGCCACCCACAAGGTCGAAAGCATGCAACAGGACGCCCAGCGCATCACCGAGATCCTCGGGGTGATCGGCGCCATCGCCGGCCAGACCAACCTGCTGGCCCTCAACGCCGCCATCGAAGCGGCCCGCGCCGGCGAGCAGGGCCGCGGCTTTGCCGTGGTGGCCGATGAAGTTCGTGCCCTCGCCGCCCGCACCCAGGCCAGCACCTCGGAAATCAACGAAATGCTGACCCGCCTGACCCAGGGCGTGAGTTCGTCGGTCAGCGCCATGGAAAACACCCAGGCCAGCTGCCAGTCGGCCGCCGACGCCACCGCCCGGGTCAACGCCGGGCTGGACGAGATGGCCGGCTCCGTCGGCCACATCAACAGCCTCAGCGCCCAGATCGCCACCGCCGCCGAACAGCAAAGCGCCGTGACCGAAGAGATCAACCGCAGCATGGTGCAGATCCGGCAGATGGTCGACGAACTGGTGCAGAGCGGCCAGGCCAGCGAACTCAACACCCGCCAGCTGGCAGAGGCGAACGGCCGGGTGAGCGCGATCATGGGGCGGTTCAAGGTGCGGTGAACCTTGCGCGGCTGACGGATTTGTCATCTGGCGCTCAGCGGGCTGACAGCCTTGATCTAGGATCATGCTGTCAGCCCGCTTCGTATTAATTGGAAACACTCCGTTGATGCCGAGCCGGAAAAACCGGTCAGAATGCGTTCCTTTTCTGGCCGTCACCCGAGTCGAGAACCTGCCATGCCAAACCTCCTGCGTCTGACCGCCCTGGGCGTCCTGCTCTTCTCTTCCCTGGCCCAGGCCGCCGACCTCATCCCGATCGAAGTCCACCGCGACGCCAACTGCGGCTGCTGCAAGAAGTGGGTCAGCCACCTGGAGGCCAACGGCTTCAAGGTCGAGGATCATGTCGAGTCCGACATGAGCGCCTTCAAGCAACAGCACGGCGTACCGCCGCGCCTGGCGTCCTGCCACACGGCGATCCTCAACGGCAAGTTCGTCGAAGGCCACGTGCCCGCCGAACAGGTGCGGGCCCTGAGCCAGCGCGACGACCTGCTCGGCGTGGCCGCACCGGGCATGCCGATGGGCTCGCCGGGCATGGAGATGGACGGCATGAGCGACGCCTATCAGGTCATCGGCCTGAAAAAGGACGGCACTGATGTGGTGGTGGCGGACTACCCGGCCCACTGATGGCCACGGCGTACGTCGGGCTGTTCCTGGCCGCGTTCGGGGCGGCGACCTTGCTGCCCCTGCAATCGGAAGCGGCGCTGGTGGGCCTGCTGGCCAGCGACCGCTACTGGCTCTGGGGCCTGCTGGCGGTGGCGACGGTGGGCAACGTCCTCGGCTCGCTGGTGAACTGGTGGCTGGGACGGGGGCTTGAGCGGTATCAGGACCGGCGCTGGTTTCCGGTCAGCCCACGGCACATGGACCGCGCCCGTACCCACTACCGGCGCTTCGGTCGCTGGTCGCTGCTGTTCAGCTGGCTGCCGGTGATCGGCGATCCGCTGACGCTGGTGGCGGGCGCCATGCGCGAACCGCTCGCTCGTTTCCTGCTCATCGTCACGTTCGCCAAGGGCGCCCGCTACGGGGTGCTGGCCCTGCTGACCCTGGGCTGGGCCGGTTGAACGTTCCCGTGCGGGTATTGCCTGTGTTTAACGTCGCCCTAATCCGGCCGTTCCAGCATCGGCCGATTTCCACCGGAGTCCGTCCCATGCCCGTCTCGCTCCGCCGCTGGTTGCCCGGCCTGTTCCTGAGCACCGCCCTGCCGTTGACTGCCCTGCCATTGACCGCACTGGCCGAAGCCCCGCAGTACGGCCCCGAACTGCAAGGTTTCGAATACCCCTACGCGCTCAAGCACTTCGCCTTCCAGTCCCAAGGCCAATCCCTGCAGATGGGCTACATGGATGTCGCCGCCCACGGCAAGGCCAACGGGCGCACCGTGGTGCTGATGCACGGCAAGAACTTTTGCGGCGCCACCTGGGACGGCTCGATCAAGGCCCTGAGCGACGCCGGCTACCGGGTGATCGCCCCGGACCAGATCGGCTTCTGCACCTCCAGCAAACCCGCGCAGTACCAGTTCACGTTCCAGCAACTGGCGGCCAACACCCAGCAATTGCTCAAGGCGCTGGGCGTGCAGAAAGCCACGCTGCTGGGCCATTCCACAGGCGGCATGCTGGCCACCCGCTACGCCTTGCTTTACCCCGACCAGGTCGAACGGCTGGCGCTGGTCAACCCCATCGGCCTGGAAGACTGGAAAGCCCTCGGCGTCCCTTACCGCACCGTGGACCAGTGGTATCAGCGCGAACTGAAGGTCACCGCCCAAGGCATCCGCGACTACGAGCGCAGCACCTATTACGGCGGCCGCTGGAAGCCTGAGTTCGACCGTTGGGTGGACATGCTCGCGGGCTTGAGCAACGGCCCGGGCAAGACTCAGGTCGCCTGGAACTCGGCGCTGATCTACGACATGATCTTCACCCAGCCCGTCTACTACGAGTTCAAGGACCTGAAGATGCCGACCCTGCTGCTGATCGGCACGTCGGACACCACGGCCATCGGCAAGGACATCGCTCCGCCGCCGGTGAAAGCCCGGATCGGCCGTTACGACGAGCTCGGCAAACAGGTCGCCCGGCTGATCCCGCAGTCCACGCTGGTGGAGTTCCCGGGCCTTGGCCATGCGCCGCAGATGGAAGAGCCCGCGCAGTTCCACCAGGCGCTGCTGGGCTGGCTGGACAACCCCCCTCCCGTTCGTTGAAGAGGTAAGGCTGATGGCGGTACAGATTGCAGTGCTCGATGACTGGCAGGACGTGGCCCGCGACGTGGTCGACTGGTCGGTGCTGGACCCGCTGGGCGAGGTGACGTTCCTTCACGACTACCCGGCGGACAACGCCACCCTGGCCACCCGCCTGGCCCGTTTCGACGTGATCTGCGTGATGCGCGAACGCACCCGCTTCGACGAAGACCTGCTCGGGCGCCTGCCGAACCTCAAGCTGCTGGTCACCGGCGGCATGCGCAACGCCGCGCTGGACATGCCGGCTGCCGCCCGGCTGGGGATCAAGGTCTGCGGCACCGACAGCTACAAGCACGCCGCACCGGAACTGACCTGGGCGCTGGTCATGGCCGCCACCCGCAACCTGGTCAACGAAGCCAACGCCCTGCGCGCCGGCCAGTGGCAGCAAGGCCTGGGCGGCGACCTGCACGGCAAGACCCTGGGCATCCTGGGCCTTGGCGCCATCGGTCAGCGGGTGGCGCAGTTCGGTCAAGTGTTCGGCATGCGCGTGATCGCCTGGAGCGAGAACCTCACGGCCGAACGCGCGGCGCAGGCCGGCGTCACCCTGGTCGGCAAGCAGGCACTGTTCGAACAGGCCGATGTGCTGTCGGTGCACCTGGTGCTCGGCGAGCGCAGCCGCGGCCTGGTGGATGCCCAGGCATTGGGCTGGATGAAGCCGACGGCGTTGCTGGTCAACACGGCGCGGGGCCCGATCGTCGACGAAGCGGCGCTGATCAAGGCCTTGCAGAAGCGCCAGATCGCCGGGGCCGCGCTGGACGTGTTCGACCAGGAGCCGCTGCCGGCGCTGCATCCGTTGCGCACGCTGGATAACGTACTGGCCACGCCTCATGTCGGTTATGTCAGCCGGCAGAACTACAGCCTGTTCTTTTCGCAGATGATCGAAGACATTCAGGCCTGGGCCGCCGGTGAACCGCTGCGCTTGCTCAACTGACGCCGCCCTCGCGGGCAGGCACGCGTCTACAGTCGAATGCTGTAGCCACGAACCTGCCCGCGATGATGCCTGACTGTCTCCCCGCCCACCGCACCGCAATAGTGCACCTGCCCCTTCCCCGCGCCCGGAATCGTGACTGACCGGTCACCAACTTGGGGCCAAGCCCGCCGCAAAACCTGCACTTCGTCGGTGCGTCTCGCCCCGCAGCCCACGGTTTCCAAGGCCCGGAAACGGATTGTCAAACAATTCATGCGTTTGTCATGGCCCGCTCTAGGATCTGGCCTAGACTGATTTTCGCGGCACAAGACCGACCGGTCACAAAGTAGAAAAACAATAGAAACTTTTGCTGATCGCGACAGGTCATCAGAAAGACAGGGCCAAGGCGGCTGGTTCGACTCTTGCAATGGCCTCTTCACCCATTCTGCTTGCGCGTGTTGGGTAGCGTGTGCTCTCCGATGCATGGCGCGTTTGCGCCCGGCCACAGGATCCGGCCATGGACATCGCTTGTTCCAGACAAGAATCAGTTCAAAGACACGGGAGATTCAAATGATCAGAGCGGCATTGGATATTCAGGGAGAGCGTGCCCATTCGTCCCTCGGCGACGCGAACGCCATGACCGTTTCCGGCAGCCGGTCGATCAACGCCCCGGTGGCCCGTCCGCTGACGCCCGCGACCGGCCAGAACCCCAACCGCAAGAAAGTGCTGTTCGTCACCTCGGAGATCGCCGACCTGGTCAAGACCGGCGGCCTGGGCGACGTCTCCGCCGCCCTGCCCCGGGCCATGGCCCACCTGCACGATGTCCGCGTGCTGATCCCCGGCTACCCGCAAGTGATGAACAGCGAAAACCCGATCCACGTCGTCGGCGAACTGGGCGGCCACGCGGCGTTGCCGCCGTGCAAGATCGGGCGCATGGACATGCCCGACGGCTTGGTCATCTATGTGCTGATCTGCCCCGAACTCTATGCCCGCGAGGGTTCGCCCTACGGCGCCAACAACGGCCGCGACTGGCCGGACAACCATATCCGCTTCGCCCGCCTGGGCCTCGCCGCCGCCGACATCGCCGCCAACCTGGCGCAGATCCACTGGTGCCCGGACCTGGTGCACGCCCATGACTGGCCCGCCGGCCTGGCCCCCGCCTACATGCACTGGCGCGGGCAGCGCACCCCGACCCTGTTCACCATCCACAACCTGGCCTACCAGGGCGTCACCAGCCTGGGCTCCTGCCCGGAACTGGGCATCCCCGCCCATGCCCTGCAACAGGAAGGCATGGAGTTCTACGGCAAGATGTCGTTCCTCAAGGCCGGCATGGCTTATTCGAGCCACATCACCACGGTCAGCGCCACTTATGCGCAGGAGATCACCACGCCGGACTTCGGCTGCGGCCTGGACGGTTTCCTCGCCGCCAAGACCCAGCAAGGCCTGCTCAGCGGCATCCCCAACGGCATCGACGAGAGCTGGGACGCGGCGACCGACCCGCACCTGTTCGCGCCGTTCGCCATCGGCGACTGGGACGGCAAGGCGACCAACGCCGCCCATGTGCGCGAGCTGTTCGGCCTGGACGATTGCGACGGCCCGCTGTTCGCCGTGGTCTCGCGGCTGGTCTACCAGAAAGGCCTGGACCTGACCGAGGCGGTGTCGGAGTACATCGTACGCAACGGCGGCCAGATCGCGATCATCGGCCGCGGCGAACCGGAAGAGGAACAGGCCATGCGTGAACTGGCGTTGCGCTTTCCGGGGCGGATCGGCGTGCGCATAGGCTTCAACGAGACCGACGCCCGGCGGATGTTCGCCGGTAGCGATTTCCTGCTGATGCCCTCGCGTTACGAGCCCTGCGGATTGAGCCAGATGTACGCCCAGCGTTTCGGCTCGCTGCCGGTGGCGCGCAACACCGGCGGCCTGGCCGATACCATCGAGAACGGCGTCACGGGTTTCCTGTTCAACGAATCCACGGCCGACAGTTACCGCGAAGCGTTGAGCCGCGCCTTCAAGGTGTTCGCCTACCCCGGCCTGCTCAACGCCATGCGCTGCCGGGCGATGGCCGCGCCGTTCAACTGGTGCAAGGCCGTCGAGCCCTACGCCGAACTCTACGAGCAATTGGTGGCCAAGGCGCTGGGCAAAGCGAGCCACAAATAACCAGGGAGGTTGTCAGCGATGCCGTCACGGTCCCTTGAAACCTGGCCCCACGGCGCAACCCTGCTGGAGACCGGGCACACGCAGTTCGCCCTGTGGGCGCCGGATGCGTTCTACGTCAGCGTCGAACTGGACGGCGGCCGCTCGCTGCCGATGCTGCCCCAGGCCGACGGCTGGTTCGTGATCAAGACCCCGTGTCCGGCCGGCAGCCGCTACCGCTTCAGCATCGACGGCGAACTGGAGGTGCCGGATCCGGCCTCCAGGGCGCAGGACGGTGGTCTTACGCGGCCCAGCGTGGTGGTCGACCCCCATGCCTATGCCTGGCGGCACACCACCTGGCACGGCCGGCCCTGGAACGAAGCGGTGATCCACGAACTGCACGTCGGCGCCATGGGCGGTTTCGCCGAGGTCGAGCAGCACCTGCAACGTCTCGCGGTGCTCGGCTTCACCGCCATCGAGCTGATGCCGGTCGCGCAGTTTCCCGGTGAGCGCAACTGGGGCTACGACGGCGTCCTGCCCTATGCCCCGCAGGCGTCCTACGGCACGCCGGAACAGCTCAAGCACCTGATCGACAGCGCCCACGGACATGGCCTGGCGGTGATCCTCGACGTGGTCTACAACCATTTCGGCCCCGACGGCAATTACCTGCACCGCTACGCCAAGGGCTTTTTCCGTGAGGACAAGCACACGCCCTGGGGCGCGGCCATCGACTTCCGCCGCCGCGAAGTGCGGGACTTCTTCATCGAAAACGCGCTGATGTGGCTGCTTGAGTACCGCTTCGACGGGCTGCGCCTGGACGCGGTGCACGCCATCGAGGATCCGGACTTCCTCCAGGAACTGGCCCATCGCGTGCGCCGGCAGGTGGATCCGGCCCGCCACGTCTGGCTGACCCTGGAAAACGAACAAAATCAGGCCAGCCTGCTCGAAGAAGCCTACGACGCCCAGTGGAACGACGACGGCCACAACGCCCTTCACGTACTCCTGACCGGCGAGACCGACGCCTACTACGCCGACTTCGCCGAACACCCGACCGAACAGTTGGCCCGGTGCCTGAGCCAGGGCTTCGTGTTCCAGGGCGACATCTCCCGCCACGGCACGCCACGGGGCGAGCCCAGCGAACACCTGCCTTCGACGGCCTTCGTGCTGTTCCTGCAGAACCACGACCAGATCGGCAACCGCGCCCTCGGCGAGCGCCTGCATCAATTGGCCGCGCCCAAGGCGCTGCAAGCCGCCACGGTGCTGCTCCTGCTGTCGCCGATGATTCCGTTGACGTTCATGGGCGACGAATACGCCGCCGAACAGCCGTTCCTGTTCTTCACCAGCCATCACGGCGAACTGGCGAAACTTGTGCGCGAAGGCCGGCGCAACGAATTCGCCGCCTTCAGCGCGTTCGCCGACCCGCACGCACGGGAGCGGATTCCCGACCCCAACGCCGAACGCACCTTCCTCGCTTCGCAACCACGGCCGGCAGGCACCGCCACGCCCCGGCAACACGCCACCCTGGCGCTGTACCGGCAGCTGCTGCAGCTGCGTCACCGGCACATCATCCCGCACCTGCCCGGCACCCAGGCCCTGGGCACTCAAGTACTCGGCCATGGCGCCGTCAGCGCACGCTGGCGGCTGGGCGACGGCAGCGAACTGCGAATCGACCTGAACCTGAGCGAGTCGCCGCAGGTCAACCCTCCACGCCCTGACGCCCGGCGGTTGTTCCCGGCAACCGCCGACGAGTGGCCCGAACCGGGCCTGCTGCCTGCGCACTGCGCGCTGGTCAGCCTCACGGCCGCCACCCCTTTGCCCCCTTTGACGGAGAGCGTGCATGAGTGATGCGCAACTGGAAATCCTCGCCAGCCGGGCAGGCCTCGCCGTGGACTGGATCGACGCCAACGGCCGCCCGCAGAAGGTCGCCCCGGCGGTGTTGCGCGCGGTGCTCACCGAACTCGGCCATCCGGCCGGCACCGCCCAGGAGATCGACGCCAGCCTGCTGGAGCTGCAGCAACGCCAGCAGGAACGCCGCCTGCCGCCCCTGTTGACCGTCGATGTCGATACGCCATTGGACCTGGCCCGCTACTTCGAGGCCGACACACCTTGCGAAATCCACCTTGAAGACGGCGCACGCCTGTCCCTGAGGCTCGACGACCAGGCCCGGCTGCCGGGCCTGGTTCCGGTGGGCTACCAAAACGTGCACATCGCCGGCCAGCGCTTCACCCTGGCCGTGGCGCCGCCGCGCTGCTACACCGTCGCCGACGCGGTGGACCAACCGGTTCCCCGCGCCTGGGGGCTGAGCGTGCAACTGTATGGCCTGCGCCGCCCCGGCGACGGAGGCTTCGGCGACACCCAGGCCCTGGAGGAACTGGCCCGGGTGGCCGGCGAACGCGGCGCCGATGCCTTGGCGATCAGCCCGCTGCACGCGATGTTCAGCGCCGACACCGGGCGCTACAGCCCCTATTCGCCGTCCAGCCGCCTGTTCCTCAATGCCCTGTACGCCGCGCCGGGAATGATCCTGGGCGAGCGGGCCCTGCGCGATGCGATCGACAGCAGCGGCCTGAGCGACCGCTTCAGGCACCTGGAAGACCTCACGCTGATCGACTGGCCGGCCGCCGCCGACGCCAAGCAAACGCTGCTGCAGGCCCTGTACGACGGGTTCATCGCCGGCCAGCACCCGCTGCATCCGGACTTCGCCAGTTTCCGCCATGCCGGCGGCGAAGCGCTGGAGAACCACTGCCGGTTCGAGGCGATCCAGGCCATGCGCGCCGCCAACGGCGAAAGCCTCGACTGGCGCCAATGGCCGCCCCAGTGGCATGACCCGCAAGGCGCGGCGCTGAAGGCGTTCGCCGAGGCGCAGGCCGACCGCATCGGCTACTTCGCCTTTTGCCAGTGGCTGATCCACCGCGGCCTGGAGCGCGCGCAGACCGCCGCCCGCAGCGCCGGCATGGGCATCGGCCTGATCGCCGACCTGGCGGTGGGCGCCGACGGCGCGGGCAGCCAGGCCTGGAGCTTCCAGGACGAATTGCTCGCCTCGCTGACGGTCGGCGCGCCGCCGGACATCCTCAACCGCAGCGGCCAAGGCTGGGGCATCTCCGCATTCTCCCCCGAGGGCCTGGTGCGCAACGGCTTCCGCGCCTTCATCGACATGCTCCGCGCCAACTTCGCCCACGCCGGCGGCCTGCGCATCGACCATGTCATGGGCCTGCAACGCCTGTGGGTGATCCCCAACGGCTCGGCCCCGGCGGACGGCGCCTACCTGTACTACCCGGTGGACGACCTGCTGCGCCTGCTGACGCTTGAGTCCCACCGCCATCAGGCCATCGTGCTGGGCGAGGACCTGGGCACCGTGCCCGACGGGCTGCGGGAAAAGCTCAGCGCCCGGGGAATGCTCGGCATGCGCGTGCTGCTGTTCGAACAGGACAACACCCGTTTCAAGCCGATCCTCGACTGGCCCGACAACGCGCTGGCCACCACCAGCACCCACGACCTGCCGACGCTCAACGGCTGGTGGCACGGCCGCGACATCGACTGGAACGCGCGCCTGGGGCTGATCGACGCCAACGGCGAAATCGACTGGCGCCGCTACCGCGAGCGGGAGCGCGAAGGCCTGCGCGCCGCCCTGAGCCAGGATCCGCAGAACTTTCGCGAGGAATCCCACGAGGCCGATCAGGTGGTGGACGCCAGCGTGCGTTTCCTCGGCCATACCCGGGCGCCGCTGGTGCTGCTGCCGCTGGAAGATGCATTGGGCCTGGACGAGCAAGCCAACCTGCCCGGCACCCTCGACTCCCACCCCAACTGGTCGAGGCGCTTGCCGGGCCTCGGCGAAGCGTTGCTCGACGGCGCGGACGCCGCACGGCGCCTGGAACTGCTCGCCTGCGCTCGCCTGCAGGCCGCCGAGCGTGACCGATGAGCGCGCCGCCGGCCCGGCCGCTGCGCGCCACGGTGCGGCTGCAGTTCCACAAGGGGTTCACCCTCGCGCAGGCGATCCCGCTGGTGCCGTATTTTGCCCGGCTGGGCATCAGCCATGTGTACGCCTCGCCGCTGCTCGCCGCACGGGCCGGCTCCCTGCACGGCTACGACGTGGTCGACCCGACCCGGGTCAACCCGGAGCTCGGCGGCGAAGCGGCGCTGCGCCAGTTGGTGGCGGCCCTGCGCGAGCACGGCATGGGCCTGATCCTGGACGTGGTCTCCAACCACATGGCCGTGGGCGGCGGCGACAACCCATGGTGGCTCGACCTGCTGGAATGGGGACGCCTGAGCCCCTACGGCGAGTTCTTCGACATCCAGTGGCACTCCCCCGACCCGTTGATGGAAGGCCAGTTGCTGCTGCCGTTCCTGGGCAGCGACTACGGCGTCGCGTTGCAGGAAGCCACCCTGCCGTTGGCCTTCGATGCCGGCGCCTTCCACGTTCAACACTACGAACACCGCTTCCCGGTCTGCCCCAGCGACTACGGCGAACTGCTCAAGCCCGACGAATCGCTGGACGAGGAGCGCCGGTCTCGGCTCAAGGCGCTGGCCGACCGTTTCGAGGCGCTCAGTTACCAGAGCGACGCCCGCTCGCTGTCGATCCCGCTCAAGCAAGAACTGGCGGAACTGGCGAACGACGGGCCGATCCTGCAGGCCATCGAACGCAACCTGACGCTGTACGACTCGAAGACCGAAGAAGGCTTCGCCCGCCTGCACCGCCTGCTGGAGCGCCAGAGCTACCGGCTGGCCAGCTGGCGCACCGCCGCCGATGACATCAACTGGCGGCGCTTCTTCGATGTCAACGAGCTGGGCGGCCTGCGGGTCGAGCGGCCTGCGGTGTTCGAGGCCACCCACGGCACGATCTTTCGCCTGATCGCCGAAGGCCTGGTCGACGGCTTGCGCATCGATCACATCGACGGCCTGGCCGACCCGCGCGGCTACTGCCGCAAGCTGCGCAGAAGGCTGGACCGGCTGACGCCGGGGCGCCGCTTGCCGATCTATGTCGAGAAGATCCTCGGCCCCGGCGAAACGCTGCCCGCCGACTGGGCGGTGGACGGCACCACCGGCTACGAGTTCATGAACCAGCTATCGCTGCTGCAGCATGACCCGGCCGGCGAGCACGTGCTCGGCGAACTCTGGCAGCGTCGCACGGAGCGGCCCGCCGCGTTCGCCGAAGAAGCGCAACTGGCGCGACAGCAGATCCTCAACGGTTCGCTGGCCAGCGACTGCGAGAGCGTCGCCCAAGCCCTGCTGCAAGTGGCGCGGGACGACCTGATGACCCGCGACCTCACCCTGGGCTCGATCCGCCGGGCGTTGCAGGCGCTGATCGTGCACTTCCCGGTGTACCGCACCTACATCGGCCCGCTGGGGCGTCCGGCCCGCGACGAGGTGTTCTTCGGGCAAGCCCTGGAAGGCGCACGCCAAAGCCTGGGCGAAAGCGATTGGCCGGTGCTCGAGTGCCTGGCCCGCTGGCTCGGCGGCGACCCTTGGCGCAGCAGGCCCCGGGGCCGCCCGCGCAAGATCCTGCGCCATGCCTGCGTGCGCTTTCAGCAACTGACCTCCCCCACCGCCGCCAAAGCCGTGGAGGACACCGCGCTGTACCGCTCGGCGGTGCTGCTGTCGCGCAACGACGTGGGTTACGACACCGAACGCTTCAGCGCCCCGGTCAGCGACTTCCACGAGGCGAACCGACAGCGTCTGGCGAGCTTTCCCGACAACCTGCTGACCACCGCCACCCACGACCACAAACGCGGCGAAGACAGCCGCGCGCGCCTGGCGGCGATCAGCGAGCGCGGCCCGTGGTACGCCGAACAGGTCGAGCTGTGGCGCGCCCTGGCCCGCCCCCTGCGCAGCGGTGACCAGGTGCCGTCGTCCGGCGACGAACTGATCCTTTACCAGGCGCTGGTCGGCAGTTGGCCGTTGCAGCTGGACCTCGACGATCACGCGTCCATGGCCGAGTACGCCGGGCGCATCGTCCAGTGGCAACGCAAGGCCCTGCGCGAAGCCAAGCTGCAAAGCAGCTGGAGTTCGCCGAACGAGCCCTACGAACACGCCGCGCACACCTTCGCCGAACAACTGCTGCTGGCCCCCGAAGGCGAACTGCTGCGGACCGCGCTGGCCAAGTCGGTCAACGGCATCGCCGCCGCCGGCGCCCTGAACGGGCTGGCGCAAACCTTGCTGCGCATGACCGTGCCGGGGGTGCCGGACCTGTATCAGGGCAACGAGTTCTGGGACTTCAGCCTGGTGGATCCGGACAACCGCCGGCCGGTGGACTACCCGGCGCGGGAGCAGGCGTTGCAGGCCGACGTGCCGGTTGCGCAGTTGCTGACGCAGTGGCGCGACGGGCGCCTCAAGCAGGCGTTGATCGCCCAGGCGCTGCAACGGCGCGCCGAACACACCGAGCTGTTTCGCCGGGGTTCCTATCAGGCCCTTGAGGTGCTGGGCAGCCAGGCGCACAACGTGCTCGCGTTCGCCCGCGAGCATGAGGGACAGCGGGCCATCATCGTGGTGCCGGTCCGCTGCGCCGCCCTGCTGGAAAACGGTGCCGTGCCCCAGGTGGACGCGCTGCGTTGGGGCGACACCCGAGTGATGCTGCCGTTCGCCCCCGGGGAAACAAACCTGAAGGGACTTTTCTCAAGCGGGGCAGTCACAAAAAACAGGGAGCTGAACGTCAGCGCCGCGCTGGGGGAGATCCCGGTCAATCTGTTTATCCAACTCTTCTAAAGCATGAGTTCAGTCCAGGAGCATTGCGATGAGTAACGACGATAAACGCATCCGCGAGTTCGCCTATCAGATCTGGGAATCCGAAGGCAAACCCGAAGGCCAGGAAGCGCGCCACTGGGAGATGGCGTGCAAGCTGGCGGAGGCCGAGGCGCTGGCGCCGACGAAACCGCCGAAGGCCGCCGGCAAACCCGCCGCGACCAAACCCAAGGCCCCCGCCAAGGTCAAACCGGCCGGCGTCGCCAAAGTCCTTCCGCCGGGCGAAAAGGTGACCGAGAAAAAACCCCGGGCCCCGCGCAAGCCGCCGGTGGCCTGACGTATCGATCACTGACCCAATCACTGTGGGAGCGGGCTTGCCCGCGATTGCGGACGGCCCTCCACCGCCGATGTCGCCATTCACGACGCCATCGCGAGCAGGCGCGCTCCCACAGGGAAGACGGTGACCGAACCGCCCCTTCCCGTTTTGCAGGAGCATTGGCATGACCCGTCCCAAGCAGACCGAGCCCGCCACACACACCGAACCCACCCGCATCCGCGAAGGCCGGCCCTTCCCGCTCGGCGCGACCTGGGACGGCCTGGGCGTCAACTTCGCCCTGTTTTCCGCCCACGCCACCAAGGTCGAGCTGTGCCTGTTCGACGACGCAGGCGAAGTCGAGCTCGAACGCATCGAACTGCCGGAATACACCGACGAGATTTTCCACGGCTACCTGCCCGACGCCCATCCGGGGCTGATCTACGGCTACCGCGTCCACGGTCCGTACGACCCGGCCAACGGTCACCGCTTCAACCCCAACAAGCTGCTGATCGACCCCTACGCCAAACAGCTGATCGGCCAGCTGAAATGGTCCGAGGCGTTGTTCGGCTACACCATCGGCCATCCGGACGCCGACCTCAGCTTCGACGAACGCGACAGCGCGCCCTTCGTCCCCAAGTGCAAGGTCATCGACCCGGCGCACACCTGGGGCCACGATCAGCGCGTCAACGTGCCGTGGGACAAGACGATCATCTACGAGACCCACGTGCGCGGCTTCAGCATGCGCCACCCCTCGGTGCCGGAGAACGTGCGCGGCACCTTCGCCGGGCTGATGGTCGATGACGTGCTCGACCACATTCGCAAGCTCGGCGTGTCGACGGTGGAACTGCTGCCGATCCATGCCTTCGTCAACGACCAGCACCTGCTGCACAAGGGCATGACCAACTACTGGGGCTACAACAGCCTGGCCTTCTTCGCCCCGGATCCGCGCTACCTGGCCAGCGGCAAGATCGCCGAATTCAAGGAGATGGTCGCGCACCTGCACGAAGCCCGGCTGGAGGTGATCCTGGACGTGGTCTACAACCACACCGCCGAAGGCAACGAACAAGGCCCGACCCTGTCGATGCGCGGCATTGACAACGCCTCGTACTACCGGCTGATGCCCGACGACAAGCGCTTCTACATCAACGATTCCGGCACCGGCAATACCCTGGACCTGAGCCACCCGTGCGTGCTGCAGATGGTCACCGACTCGCTGCGCTACTGGGCCGGCGAGATGCACGTGGACGGCTTCCGCTTCGACCTGGCGACGATCCTGGGCCGCTACCACGACGGATTCGACGAACGCCACAGCTTCCTGGTGGCCTGCCGCCAGGATCCGCTGCTCAGCGAGGTGAAGCTGATCGCCGAACCCTGGGACTGCGGCCCCGGCGGCTATCAGGTCGGCAACTTCCCGCCGGGCTGGGTCGAGTGGAACGACCGCTTCCGCGACACCGTGCGCGCCTTCTGGAAAGGCGACGAAGGCCAGCTCGCCGACTTCGCCAACCGCATGACCGCCTCCGGCGAAATGTTCAACCAGCGCGGGCGCAGGCCCTATGCGTCGGTGAACTTCGTCACCGCCCACGACGGTTTCACCCTCAACGACCTGGTGTCCTACAACGACAAGCACAACGAGGCCAACGACGAGAACAACCAGGACGGCAGCAACCACAACCTGTCCTGGAACCATGGCGTCGAAGGCCCCACCGACGACCCCGAGATCAACGCCCTGCGCCACCGCCAGATGCGCAACTTCTTCGCCACCCTGCTGCTGGCCCAGGGCACGCCGATGCTGGTGGCCGGCGACGAGTTCGCCCGCACCCAGGACGGCAACAACAACGCCTATTGCCAGGACAGCGAGATCGGCTGGGTCAACTGGGACCTGAGCGATGACGGCAAGGCCCTGCTCAAGTTCGTCAAGCGCCTGATCAAACTGCGCCTGACCTACCCGATCCTGCGCCGGGGACGTTTCCTGGTGGGCAACTACAACGAGGACATCGGGGTCAAGGACGTAACCTGGCTGGCCCCCGACGCCAGCGAGATGACCACCGAACACTGGCACGACGCGCACAACCGCTGCCTGGGCATGCTGCTCGACGGCCGCGCCCAGGAAACCGGGATCCGCCGCAAGGGCGGCGATGCGACGTTGCTGCTGGTGGTCAACGCCCACCACGACATCGTCGACTTCACGCTGCCGGACGTGCCTGAAGGCAGTTTCTGGATCTGCCTGGTCGACACCCACCAGCCGCAGGTGCGCGGACAGGAACGGTTCGCGTTCGGTCATCGCTACTCGGTCACCGGCCGCTCGCTGCTGCTGTTCGAGCTGCAGCATGAGCAAGACGAATGAGCAAACGCCCGGATTCACGGGACCAACTGCGACACACGACACAGGCAAGACAAAAAAAAGCAGATCAGATTGATCTGCAGCGCGACGAACCGCGCTTCTTGAGCAATACTCTGCATCGCGGCAATCCAGGGCTCGGAGCGTCGCACGGCAACCCACTGCCTCAACAGACCGGACGGCACCCGGATTTCAAGCGCCGCATTCGGCTGCGGGCAACGCACAACAAGGACGTAGCACCCATGAAACCGTTATCCCTGAGTGAACAGAGACTGCCGGCGCAGATCTGGAACAGCGCGCCGCAAATCGAACACATCCCCGTCATCAACACCCAAAGCCTGGTGCCCGCCGGCGCCCGCGCGGTGGTGATCGCCCCTCATCCGGGCGATGAAGTGGTGACCTGCGGCGGCCTGCTGCAACTGCTGAGCGGCCTGGGCCATCCCCTGCAACTGCTCTCGATCACCGACGGCAGCGCCAGCCACCCCGGCTCGCGCCAGTGGTCGGAGAAACGCCTGAGCGTGTTCCGCCCGCAGGAAAGCGTCGAGGCCCTGCGCCGCCTCGGCCTGCCGATGCACAGCCTCAAGTGGGTGCGCGGCGGTTTCGCCGACAATGCCCTGATCGAGCACGAATCCCAGCTGACCGACTTCATCAGCCGCTACCTGCGCCCCGGCGACGTGGTGTTCAGCACCTGGTGCGAAGACGGCAACCCCGACCATGAGGCGGTGGGCCGCGCCAGCGCCCAGGCCGCCCAGAGGGCCGGTGCCACGTTCCATGACGTGCCGGTCTGGGCGTGGCACTGGCCGGAGCGCGACCATGCGCTGATCCCCTGGCAGCGGGCGCGCAAGCTGCGGCTCGACACCTGGACCGTGGCGCGCAAGAGCCACGCCACCCACGCCTACGCCAGCCAGCTCAACGGCGAGCCGGCGGTGGGCCTGGAGCCGCTGCTGCCCAAGGTGATCCTGGAACGCATGCGCCTGCCCTACGAAATCGTCTTCGTCTGAGCCGCCTGCGGCGCGAAGGCGTGCGCAGGCAAAATGAACTGCCTGGCCTGCGCTCAGTCGCATGCACAGGCAGCCATGATTCAGAGGAGCGAACGTGTCCAGCGATCCCGAGCGTCACAGCCGCAATGTCCAGCCCGCCGACCCGCCCGCCATCCACCGGCTGCGGGTGCTGACGGTCAATACGCACAAGGGGTTCACGGCGCTGAACCGGCGCTTCATCCTGCCGGAACTGCGCGAGGCGGTGCGCAGCACGTCGGCGGACCTGGTGTTCCTGCAAGAGGTGGTCGGCGAGCATGAGCGCCATTCCAGCCGCTACAACGAATGGCCGCCGACCTCGCAGTACGAGTTTCTGGCCGACAGCATGTGGAGCGATTTCGCCTACGGGCGCAACGCAGTCTACCCCGACGGCCACCACGGCAACGCCTTGCTCTCCAAGTATCCCATCCGCGAATACCGCAACCTCGACGTCTCGATCACCGGCCCCGAACGGCGCGGCCTGCTGCATTGCGTGCTGGACGTGCCGGGGCACCCGGCGGTGCACGCCATCTGCGTGCACCTGAGCCTGCTGGAAAGCCATCGTCAATTGCAGCTGCAGCTGCTCTGCCAACTGCTGGAGTCCCTTCCCGACGACGCGCCGGTGATCATCGCCGGCGACTTCAACGACTGGCAGCTGCAAGGCAACGCCGCCCTGGGCCGGCGCAACTACCTGCATGAAGCCTTCGAACGCCACCACGGCCGCCCGGCCAAGACCTACCCCGCCCGCTTCCCGCTGCTGCGCCTGGACCGCGTCTACTTGCGCAACGCCAGCAGCCATGACCCGCAGATCCTCGGCAACAAACCGTGGACGCACCTGTCGGATCACCTGCCGTTGGCCGTGGAGGTGCGCATCTGATACCCCGCCGCACCTGTCAGACCTGACAGTAGGCACCTTGGGAAAGCCTTGTTAGGGTGCAGGCATTGCGCTGTCCACCGGCGCCAATGGACGGGGATACGGCATGAAATCGCCCGGTTTTCCTGCACCGTACGCCATCGTACGGCTGGCCCTTTCGATCGGGCTCGCCTCACTCCTGCCGCAGGGCGCCCTCGCCGCCTGCGCCTTCAGCCCGACGCAAGGAGACGACCGCTACGTCTGCGACAGCCCCGGCAGCGGCCCGCTCACCGACCTTTCCGGCAACAACAGCCTGACATTCCCCACAGGCGGCAACGGCAGCGTGCCCGGCAACGTCACCTTCGGCGGCGGTGCCGACCGGGTGCTCATGCAGTCCGGTACGATTCAGGGCGACCTCGACATGGGCGACGGCGCCAACGTGCTGCAGATCGACGGCGGGCGGATCACCGGCGAGGTGCACCAGCACAGCGGCGTGGACACGTTCATCATGAACGGCGGCACCATCGCCTCGCTGGCCCAGGGCGACGGGTACGACCAATTCACGATGACCGGCGGCACGATCGCCGGGGCGTTCGAGGACGGCGACTCCGCCCGCATGAGCGGCGGCACCATCGGCCGGGTCGACATGAAGCTGGACGACAACGTCTTCGACCTCTCCGGCGGCCAGATCCTGGGCAATCTGGTGACCGGCTTCGGCAGGGACACCATCGTCGTGTCCGGCGGCCGCATCGGCGGCAACCTCAGCGTCAGCGGCGGCGACGACAGCGTGACCGTCAGCGGCGGCGAAATCGTCGGTGAAGTGCGCACCAGCTTCGGCAACGACCGCTTCCTGTGGGACGGCGGCGGGATCATCCGCTCCGCGGTGCTGATGGGCGACAACGACGACAGCGCGACCTTGCGCAACCTCGACGACACCCTCCTCGGCCCGACGCCGCGCATCGACGGCGGCCTCGGCCAAGACACGCTGACCTACGACAACACCCGGACCGCCTTCGCCCAGCGCGCCGTCAATTGGGAAACGGTCAACCTCAGCAACGGCTCGCAGCTGGATCTGGCGGCCGCCCGGCTGGTGCTGGGCGACCCGCAAACCGGCAGCGGTGTGCTGAACATCGACGCCAGCAGCGTGCTGAGCGCCGCACAGGGCGAAGTGGCGCCCGCCGTCGCAGGACGGGCCGTGACCGTCAACAATGCCGGCGCCATCGACCTGACCCGCGACAACACCCGCACCGACGACACCCTGACGATCCAGGGCAACTATGCCGGCAACGGCGGCCAACTGCGGCTGCAAAGCCAGGTCGCCGGTGACGGCTCGCCCAGCGACCGACTGGTGGTGAACAACGGCAGCCTGACCGGCACGACGGTCATCGCGGTGACCAACCTCCAGGGTACAGGCGCACTGACCCGGGAAAACGGCATCGAGCTGGTGCAGGCCCTGGGCACCGCCACCAGTGACAACACGGCGTTTTCCCTGCGCGGCCCGGTGTCCGCCGGCGCCTACGACTACTTCCTGTTCAAGGGCGGCGTCACCGTAGGGACGGAAAACAACTGGTACTTGCGCTCGGCCGTGGTCGCGCCTCAGGTCGTCAGTGTGCCCAATCCCGACCCGGCGCTGCCGCCGTTGTCGGTGCCCGTGGTGCCTGTGCCGGTCGCGGCACCGGTCACTGCGTCAGCCGCTTCCCCCGGCACCCCCGCCGTGTCCACGCCTGCGCCCTTGCCGGTCGCCGTTCCGGGCGCCGCGCCGATTCCGCTCTACCGCCCGGAGGTGCCGACCTGGTCGGTGCTGCCCCCGGTTGCCGCGCTCCTGACCCTCAACGCGCTGGGCACCTACCACGAGCGCCAGGGCGACCAACGCCTCACCGGGCAACCCGCCACGTTCGGCGCCGGGTGGGCCAGGGCCTACGGCAACCAGATCGACCGCACGTGGGCCGGCACCGTCGCGCCACGCCTGGACGGCTCGCTCACCGGGTTCCAGGTCGGCCATGACCTGATGGACTCGGTCTCTGCCGAAGGCCGAACCCACCGCGTGGGGTTCTTCATCGGCCACAGCCGCTTGCGGGGCGATGTCGATGGGTTCAACCAAGGCATATCCGGCAAGCAGGCAGGCAAAGTCCGGCTTGAGGGCGACAGCGGCGGCCTCTACTGGACCCTGCTCGACCCGCAGGGCTGGTACGTGGACACCGTGGCCATGGGCACCCGCTTCTCGGGCGACAGCCGCTCCGACCGGGGCCTGAAACTGGACAACCGCGGCCACGCCCTGACGCTCTCGGTGGAGTCGGGCTATCCGATGGCGCTGGACGATGGCTGGGCCGTCGAGCCGCAGGTGCAGGTGATCCACCAGAACATCGCCCTCGACAGCCAGGACGACGGAGTCGCGCGGGTTTCGTTTCATTCGGACGATTCGTGGACCGGGCGCCTCGGCGTACGGCTCAAGGGCAACGGCAGCGTCTGGGGACGCCCGGTGCAACCCTATCTGCGGGCCAACCTGTGGCGCACGTTCGCCGGCACCGACAGCGTGACCTTCGACGATGCCGACCGCATCGACACCCGCCAGGCGGCGTCCACCGCGCAGGTGGGCCTGGGGGTGACGGTGTCGCTGGCGCCGTCGGTAGCCGTTTACGCCAGTACCGACTACAGCCGCAGTATTGACAGCAATGACAGCCGGGAACTGAGCGCCGACCTCGGCTTGCGCATCGAATGGTGACCGGTTGTCGGCTGTCCGGACGCCTCTCTGCGGGTGCTCGCGGAGCGATACGCCGCACAAACAAGAACTTATATAAATCACAATAAACAATCGCTTGTGGCGCCCGTTTTGCGGCTACCGCTTATCGTCCAATTTCTTGACGCACTGGCGCAGGTCTTCTTATCTCTACCTTACTACCCCCGGAATCACTACCCGGGGCGGGCCTTCGGACACTCGCGAAAACGGGCGGCCACGGTTCGCCCCGCTCCATTCGGTCGCCCCTCATTCGGGGTAGGAGAGACGCCAAGGCGAGACAGCGCATGCGATAGCAAGGTTGACCTCCATGAAAACCTCACTCACCTCACATGAGATCACAATCACCTTCTGCACCTTTTCAAGCTCTATCCTGCTGTGCTCGTCCATGGAGGCGCAGGCCGGCCCTGCGCAGGACGAGACCACGCCGTGGTATCGCCAGGATGTACCGGTCATGACCTTGCCCGCGACCCTCGTCACCCCTGAGGCGCAACGCCTGAACCCGCGCCCCGACCGCCAGGGCGAACACCTGATCACCGAAGACCTGGCCCCCGGCGCCTGGGACCGGCTGTACGGCGCCAGTTCGCGCCAGGCGCAGCTGGATGTGCTCACGCCCGGCTTCGCGACGCCCGGCAGCGGCGACTTCAAGGGCCCTGCGGTGCTGACGGTGCGAAGCGACAACGGCCACACCCAACGGATCGGCCTGATCGGCGGGGTCAAACAGATCCAGGTCAACGGCGGCGGGCTGGTCACCAGCCGCGCCCTCGCCGACCCCACCAGCGACACCCTCAACCTGCAAGGCCAGAGCCTGGGGGCCTACTACAGCCTGACCGGTGCCCAAGGCTGGCACGTCGACCTGTCGGCCAGCGGCGGCCGGGTCAGCGGCTTCAGCCGCAACGAGCAAGGGGCACGCCTGGCCACCGAAGGCAGCGCGATGACGTTCTCGGTCGAGGGCGGATTCCCCATCGGCCTGACCGACAACTGGGTGGTCGAACCGCAGGCGCAATTGATCAACCAGCGCATCACCCTCGACACGCCGTACGCGGGATCGGGCAATGCGTCCTCCAGCGACATTTCGGCGTGGAGCGGCCGGGTCGGCGCCCGCTTGAAAGGCAGTTACGACCTCAACGGCCTGCCGGTGGAACCCTACGTGCGCACCAACCTGTGGCACACGGTGTACACCGGCAACACCGTGACGCTGGATCAGGTGGACAAGATCAGCAGCAGCCGCAAGTCATCGACGGTGGAACTGGGGTTGGGCCTGGTGGCCCGCATGACGCCGACGGTCAGCCTGTACGTCAGCGCCGACTACAGCAGCGATGTGGACGACAACGACCTGAACGGACTGATCGGCAGCCTGGGTGTGCGGATGCGTTGGTGAGCCCCACAGACATCTCCGGTGGCTGACAGGTCGCAATCGCTAGCAAGCTAGCTCCCACAGGGTTCTCGGGCGTTCGCAGGCCTTGCGGACATCCGCAAAACCTGTGGGAGCTAGCTTGCTAGCGATGAGGCCGGCACATGCAGCCTCGGAACTGCCTGGCCGGACACCTTCGCTCAACCTTCCGGCTTGAGGATCAGCACCGCCAGCGGCGGCAGGTTCAGTTCCAGCGACAGCGCCTGCCCGTGGCTCGGCACCTCTTCGGCGAACGCGCCGCCGCCGTTGCCGTAGTTGGAGCCGGCATAGGTGTCGGAATCGCTGTTGAGCAACTCGTTCCAGCGCCCTGCGAACGGCACGCCGACCCGGTAGGACTGGCGCGGCACCGGGGTGAAGTTGGCCACCACCAGCAACGGCGTGCCGTCCCGGCTCCAGCGCAGCCAGGCGTAGACGCTGTTGATCGCGTCGTCGCCGATCAGCCACTGGAACCCCTGCGGCACGTCGTCCTGCTCATGCAGCGCCGGCTCTTCGCGGTACAGCCGGTTGAGGTCGGCGACCAGTTTCTGCACGCCCTGGTGCTCGGAATACTGCAACAGATACCAGTCCAACTGCTGATCGTGGTTCCACTCGCGCCACTGGCCGAACTCGCAGCCCATGAACAGCAGCTTCTTGCCGGGATGGGCCCACATGAAACTCAGGTACGCCCGCAGGTTGGCGAACTTCTGCCAGCGGTCGCCGGGCATCTTGTCGATCAGCGAATGCTTGCCGTGCACCACCTCATCGTGGGAGATCGGCAGGATGAAACGCTCGGACCAGGCGTACACCAGGCCGAAGCTCAGTTCGTTGTGGTGATGGGCGCGGTACACCGGATCCTGCTGGATGTAGTGCAGCGAATCGTGCATCCAGCCCATGTTCCATTTGTAGGCGAACCCGAGGCCACCCTGCTGGGTGTCCTGGCTGACGCCGGGCCAGGCGGTGGATTCCTCGGCGATCACCAACGCGCCCGGCGCCTCCAGCGCCACCACATCGTTGAGGTGGCGCAGGAAGTCGATGGCCTCCAGGTTCTCCCGCCCGCCGTGGCGGTTGGGCACCCACTCGCCGGCCTTGCGCGAATAGTCGCGGTAGAGCATCGACGCCACGGCATCGACCCGCAGCCCGTCCACATGGAAATGCTTGAGCCAGTGCAGCGCCGACGCCAGCATGTAGCCGTGCACTTCGGTGCGGCCGAGGTTGTAGATCAGCGTGTCCCAGTCCTGGTGGAACCCTTCCAGCGGGTTGCCGTACTCGTACAGGGCCGTGCCGTCGAACTGGGCCAGGCCATGGGTGTCGGTGGGGAAATGCGCCGGCACCCAGTCGAGGATCACCCCCAGCCCTGCCAGGTGGCAGGCGTTGACGAACGCGGCGAACTCGTCCGGCGTGCCGTAGCGTGCGCTCGGCGCGAACTGCGACAGCAACTGATAGCCCCAGGAGCCGCCGAACGGGTGCTCCATGATCGGCATCAGTTCGATGTGGGTGAAGCCCAGATCCTTGACGTAGGGGATCAGCCGCTCGGCCAGTTCCGGCCAGGTGTATTGGCGGGCGACTTCGCCCAGGTCGTCCAGCTCGCACTGCCAGGAACCGGCGTGCAGCTCATAGATCGCCAATGGCGCCGCAGGCCGTTGGCGCTCGACGCGGCCGCTCATCCAGTCCTCGTCCTGCCAGTCGATGCGCAGCGGCGTGGCGACTTTCGATGCGGTGTCCGGCGGCAGGCTGGTGGCCAGCGCCATCGGGTCGGCCTTGAGCGGCAGGATGCCGTGGGGTCCGAGGATTTCGTACTTGTACAGCTCACCGGCCCCCAGGCGCGGAACGAACAGCTCCCAGACCCCGGATGGATGGCGCAGGCGCATCGGGTGGCGGCGCCCGTCCCAGACGTTGAAGTCGCCGACCACCGACACCCGGCGGGCATTCGGCGCCCACACCGCGAAACGTACGCCGTCGACGCCGTCGACCGTCTTCAGTTGCGCGCCGAGGCAGGCGCTCAGGTCGCGGTGATTGCCTTCGGCGAACAGGTACAGGTCCATCTCGCCCAGCAACTGGCCGAAGCTGTAGGGATCTTCCGCCACCTGTTCGCCGCCGGCCCACTGGGTGCGCAACAGATAGGGCCGGACCTGGCCGAAATGGCCGACGTACAGCCCCGGCGTCGCCGTCGCCTCCAGCGGGCCGAGTTCCTCGCCGCTGTCGCGGTCCAGCACCGAGACGCTCAACGCGCCCGGCAGGTACGCCCGGATGAACTGCCCCCCGGCGCCGTCGCCGTGGGGGCCGAGGATGGCGAAGGGATCGTGGTGCTCGGCGCGCACCAGGGCTTCGATGTCCTTGGCGCGCGGCAGCGCGGTGTGTTTGACGTGACCCTGTTCCCTGTTCGAGACACTCATGACTGCTCTCCATCAAGACCGGAAAAGGGTTTGAGCCCCCTCAGCAGCCCGTGCAGGCCGCGCAACGGCACGGCCAGCCAGACGGGGCGGTTTTCGGCTTCATAGGCCACTTCGTAGGCCGCTTTCTCCAGGCCGAACAACGCCAGTGCGGCGTCGGCACCTTCAGGATCTTGCCAGGCATGATCAAGACTAGCTGCCGCCCGGCGATACGCCTGGACAAATGCCTCGCAGGATTGCTCCAGGTAGCGCCCGGCCACCCGCCGGCGCGCCGCCTCGGCCTCGGGGCTGTTGTCGACGGCATGCACGTTGAGGGCCATCGCGGCGGCGTAACCGAAGGAACGCAGCACGCCGCTGACATCCTTGTACGGGCTGTGCTTGCCCCGCCGCTCGGCCAGCGGCCGCGCCGGTTCACCCTCGAAATCGATCAGGTAGGCATCGCCCTTGATCACCAGCACCTGGCCCAGATGCAGGTCGCCGTGGACGCGGATGCGCAGACCGCCGACGGACTGTTCCGCCAGCGCCTGGACGTGGCCGAGAATGGCCTTGCGGTGTTCCAGCAAGCGCGTGACGAGTCCGCGGTCCGCCTCGCCGAGCTCGCCCTGGTGGGCCTTGAGCAGCGTGAGCGCATGCTCGACCTGGGCCGCCACGTCCTTGCCGCAGGCCTTGGCCTCCTTGGCGGAAAACACCTGCGGCGCGAAATCCGGATTGTCGCTCGGGGCCGCCAGCACTTGGTGCATCTCGCCCAGGCGTTGGCCGAGCATCCCGGCAAAGTCCTTCAGCTCGCCCAGCGCGTTGTAGTGCTGCTCCTGTTCGGAACGGGCAGCGGCCAGCTCATCGCGCAGCGCCCGTTCCAGGTTGTTCTGCGTCCATTCCCAGGCATCGCCCTGATTGCTCAAGTAGCCTTGGGCGATCATCAGCAGGTTGTCTTCGCCCTGGGCGTCGCGGCGAACCACGGAGCCCATGAGCGGTGAAATGTTGGCGAATCCCGCCGCCGTCAGGTAGGCGCTCATCTCCAGTTCCGGGTGCACGCCCGGGGCGACCTTGCGGATCAGCTTGAGCACCAGGCCGTTGCCGATCACCACCGAACTGTTGGACTGCTCGGCGGACAGGTAACGCACATCGGGCTCGTCCCCCAGGCCCAGGGCCGCCAGGTGCGGTGTGGCCTCGAAACGGATCTCGCCGGCCTCGCACGCCAGCGCCGTCCCGGCCTGCAGGCCTTGCAGCACCGCACGGATGAACGCTTCCAGGCTGAAGGCGTCGGTGATCAACCCGACCTGACGCCCCCGGCGCACGCGGGCGAGCGCCAGTTGCTGCGGCAACGCCGGGCCGACCTGATCCTCGGAAATGAAGCCGAACGGCAATTGATAGCGGCTGACCTGGCCTGCGGCGATCACTTCGATCTCGCTGAGCAACACCGGATGCCTGGCGTCGCCGAAACGCACCCCGTACGCCAGCTCGACCCGCTCGATGGCGGCGTCCTTGCCGGCGAACCAGCGGCGGTTCTGCAGCCAGTCCGGCAGGATGCCCTGCTCCAGCGTGGCGCGGACCGGCGCTTCGAGCAGCTCTTCCATGCGCTTTTTCAGCACCAGCGTGGTGAAGTCCGGCAGGCTCTGGGCCGGCTCCACGTGCCAGCTCGGCATCTGGTTCTCCGCCGCCAGGCCGAACCAGTAGAAGCCGTACGGCGCCAGGGTCAGCAGGAAGCTCAGCTGACCGATGGGCGGAAACGCATTACCGCCGAGCATCTCCACCGGCACCATGCCGACGTACGCCGACAAGTCCAGCTCCACCGCCTGGGCGCTGCGCGAGACGTTGGCCACGCACAGAATGATTTCGTGCTTGCCGTCGGCGCCGGTGTATTCGCGGGTATAGGCCAGCACGCGGCGGTTGGCCGGGGACAGCATCTTCAGGCTGCCGCGGCCGAACGCCTTGGACTGCTTGCGCACCGCCAGCAGGCGCCGCGTCCAGTTGAGCAGCGAGTGGGGGTCGCCGGCCTGGGTCTCGACGTTGACCGACTGATAGCCGTACAGCGGATCCATGATCGGCGGCAGCACCAGGCTGGCTGGGTCGGCGCGGGAGAACCCGCCGTTGCGGTCGATCGACCATTGCATCGGCGTGCGCACGCCGTCGCGGTCGCCCAGGTAGATGTTGTCGCCCATGCCGATCTCATCGCCGTAGTACAGGGTCGGCGTGCCCGGCATCGACAGCAGCAGGCTGTTGAGCAGCTCGATGCGCCGGCGGTCGCGCTCCATCAGCGGCGCCAGCCGGCGACGGATGCCGAGGTTGATCCGCGCCCGGCGGTCGGCGGCGTAATGGTTCCACAGGTAGTCGCGCTCCTTGTCGGTGACCATTTCCAGGGTCAGCTCATCGTGGTTGCGCAGGAAGATCGCCCATTGGCAGTTGGCCGGGATCTCCGGGGTCTGGCGCAGGATGTCGGTGATCGGGAAGCGATCCTCCTGGGCCAGGGCCATGTACATGCGCGGCATCAGCGGGAAATGGAACGCCATGTGGCATTCGTCGCCGTTGAGGCCTTGGGCGTCGGTGTCGCCGAAGTACAGCTGGGTGTCCTCCGGCCACTGGTTGGCCTCGGCCAGGAGCATGCGGTCAGGGTAGTTGGCGTCGATCTCCGCCCGGATCACCTTGAGCACGTCATGGGTTTCCGGCAGGTTTTCGTTGTTGGTGCCGTCACGCTCGATCAGGTACGGGATGGCGTCCAGGCGCAGGCCGTCGATGCCCATGTCCAGCCAATAGCGCATCACCGCCAGCACGGCTTTCATCACTTGCGGGTTGTCGAAGTTCAGGTCCGGCTGGTGGGAATAGAAGCGGTGCCAGAAATACTGGCCGGCCACCGGATCCCAGGTCCAGTTGGATTTCTCGGTGTCGAGGAAAATGATCCGGGTGCCGTCGTACTTCTGGTCGTCATCCGACCACACGTAGAAGTCCCGGGCCGCCGACCCGCGCTTGGCCCGGCGCGCACGCTGAAACCAGGGGTGCTGATCCGAGGTGTGGTTGATGACCAGCTCCGAGATCACCCGCAAGCCGCGCTTGTGTGCCTCGGCGATGAAGCGCCGGGCGTCGGCCATGGTGCCGTAGTCGCTGTGCACGCCCCGGTATTCGGCGATGTCGTAGCCGTCGTCGCGCCGTGGCGAGGGATAGAACGGCAACAGCCAGATGGTGTTGACGCCCAGTTCGGCGATGTAGTCGAGCTTGGCGATCAGGCCGGGAAAATCGCCGATCCCGTCGTTGTTGGAGTCGAAGTAGGATTTGACATGAACCTGATAGATCACCGCGTCCTTGTACCAGAGCGGATCCTTGATGAAGGTGGCTGACCTGGTTTTCTTCGCCATGTGAAACTCCTGTCAGTGCTGAGGATTGCCGGGCAGACCGCCCGCCCCGAGAACAGCCGATGCCCTGTGGGAGCGGGCCTGCTGGCGATGGCGGTTTGCCCGTCACCCGTTCATGACCTGATGCCTCGTCATCGCGAGCAGGCCCGCCCCACAGGAATGTACCTAAGCGCTGATCCGCCAGATGCCGAACGGCTGGTGCGCCGGATCGATGCGCATGAACTGGTGCTTGCCGTGCCAGTCCCAGCGGTGACCGTTCATCAGATCCTCGCCGTGGGTGGTGGCGTCGTCCGGCAGGCCCATTTCCCACAACGGCAGTTCGAAATTCGCTTCCTGGACGTTGTGCGGATCGAGGCTGACGGCCACCAGGATGAAGTTGCCGCCGTCCGGGCTGCGTTTGCCGAAGTACAGGATCCGGTCGTTCCAGGCGTTGTACACCTTGAGCCCCAAGTGCGAATGCAGCGCCGGGTTCTGCCGGCGGATGCGGTTGAGCTGGGCGATCTCGGCGATGATGTTGCCGGGCGCGTTGAAGTCCCGGACGCGGATCTCGTACTTCTCCGAATCCAGGTATTCCTCCTTGCCGGGCACCGGCGCCGACTCGCACAGCTCGAACCCCGAATACATGCCCCACAGGCCCGAGCCCATGGTCGCCAGCGCCGCGCGGATGAGAAACCCCGCCCGCCCCGACTCGTGGAGGAACGCCGGGTTGATGTCCGGCGTATTGACGAAGAAGTTCGGCCGGTAGCACTCGCGCCACGGCGATTCGTTGAGTTCGGTGAAGTAGGCGGCCAGCTCGGCCTTGGTGTTGCGCCAGGTGAAATAGGTGTAGCTCTGGCTGTAGCCGACCTTGCCCAGCCGCGCCATCATCGCCGGCGTGGTGAAGGCTTCGGCGAGGAAGATCACCTCCGGGTGCAGCGCGCGCACATCGGCGATCAGCCACTGCCAGAACGGCAGCGGCTTGGTGTGCGGGTTGTCGACGCGGAACATCTTGACGCCTTCCTTCACCCAGCCGACGACGATGTCGCGCAGCTCAAGCCACAGGCTCGGAATCGCCTCGGGCGCATAGAAATCGACGTTGACGATGTCCTGGTACTTCTTGGGCGGGTTCTCGGCGTACTTGATCGTGCCGTCCGGCCGCCAGTTGAACCAGCCCGGATGCTGCTTGAGCCACGGGTGATCCTGGGAACATTGGATGGCGAAGTCCAACGCGATCTCCAGGCCGTGCTCGGCGGCGGCGGCCACCAGCCGCCGGAAGTCCTCGCGGGTGCCGAGCTGGGCATGGATCGCCTCGTGCCCGCCCTCCTCGCTGCCGATGGCGTAGGGGCTGCCAGGGTCGTCGGGGCCGGCGGTCAGGGCGTTGTTGCGGCCCTTGCGGTGGCTGCGCCCGATCGGGTGGATCGGCGTGAAATACAGCACGTCGAAGCCCATGTCGCGGATCATCGGCAAGCGCCCGTGCACGTCGTTGAAGGTGCCGTGGCGGACGGGATCGTCGGTGACCGAGCGGGGAAACAGTTCGTACCAACTGGCGAACTCCGCCTGCTCGCGCTCGACGTCCAGCGGGTAAGGATTGCTGATGCTCAAAAAGGCGCGGTGGTCGGCCTCGGCCATCGGCTGCGCACTGCGCGGGTGCAGGAACAGCGCGACCTGCTCGGCTTCGGGCAGGCCGGACAGCTCGTGGTGCAGCGCCGCCAGCCGTTCGCTGAGCGGCCCTTCGCTGCGCTCGGCGGCCTGCTGCACCATGGCGCGGCCCTCCTGCAACTCAAGGCTGACCGGTACGGCCGCCACGTGCTTTTTCTCCAGTTCGTACTGGAAACTGGCGAACGTGTCGATCCACGCTTCGATCAGGAACCAATGGCGCCCCTGGCGCCCGGGCCGGAACCGCCCTTCCCAGCCGTTGTTGCCTTGGTCGGCCATGACTTGGCTGTGCCAGGACTCTTCGCCGTCCTCGCGCCAGCGGATGCGCACCGCCAGTTTGTCGTGGCCGTCGGCGAACACCTTGGCGGTGACGACGACCTCGCGCCCGACGATGGCCTTGGCGGCGAACTGTCCGCCGTCGATGACCGGGCGAGTGTTCTCGATGACGATCCGCGGCAGCAGCAACGCCTGCGACAGCGGCATGTGCGGGTTGCAGCCCGGAGCGGAAGGGTTTTCAGCGGTCATTGAGCATCTCTCCTTAACGCCCCAAGGACGCTCGTGTGCCTGTCGGAAAGCGGCGGCGGATCCACCCGCCGCGCACTCACTTAGGTTCCGAGCGAACGCCCTCGGGAAAAGTTCACCGGGATTTGCCGCGCGCCGAGACCGGATCGAATCCGCCCTGCAGCGGTCAATCCACTTAAGCACTTCTTGCGCCATGTGCCATATGGAGGTTCACGATGAGTATCCCGATCCCGGCCGAAACACCCGATCCGAACATCGACAAGCCCGTGCTGCCCGAGACCGAACCGTCGCAGGTTCCGGAGCAGGATCCGCCCGGCACCACCCCGCCGGCCAAGGAGGAACCGCCGACGACCATGCCGCCGGTGATCGTCCAGCCTGATCAGGGTTTGTGATCCTTTTCGAACAGATTGACGATCTTCGGCATCACGCTGAACACCCCCAGCGCCAGCAACGTGCTGAGCACCGCCGTCGCCTCGCGGCCCAACCCGGCCGCGACGCCGATGGCGGCGGTCATCCACAGGCCGGCGGCGGTGGTCAAGCCCTTGACGTGGCCCTCGTCGCCTTCGTGGTTCTTCAGGATCGTGCCGGCGCCGAGGAAGCCGATGCCGGCGATCACTCCCTGCACCACCCGGCTCATGGCGTCGGCCTGGGCCCCGGACACCTGCGGCACCAACACGAACAGCGCCGCACCGAGCGCCACCAACATGTGGGTGCGCACGCCGGCGGCCTTGCCTTTGTGCTCGCGCTCAAAGCCGAGGATCCCACCCAGCAGCGCCGCCATCAGCAGGCGCACGGTGATGCGCGTCACTTGCGCGGCGTCGCCGACATCGGCGAACTCCGCTTGCAGGGTTTGCCACACTTCATGCCACCACGCGTTCATCGCACCGTCCTCGCCAGGAGCCCTTAAGGGATGGACAGCGCCGACCGCTGATCGGTTGCGCAGAACCCTGCGCCGCCGCGGCGCCCTAACCTTTCAACAGCCTTTGCCAAAGGATCGTCCCATGACCGTGCGCATCGAGAACCAGACCTGTTTTTTCCCCACCGAAAACGGTGAGCAGATCCGTCTGTGCGGCGACCTCACCGTCATCACCGACAGCGAAAAGGCCATGTCCGCCGTCGAGATCGAAGGCCGGCGCATCTACATCACCGAAGCCGAGGCCGACGCGCTGACCGTCGCCGGCGCCAAGGACGGCCGCCAGCACCTGAAGGCCAGCGACAGTGATTCGGTGATTTGACTGACCCCGGTCAAGACCCAGCGCAGACGCCTGCGATAGGCGTTTGCGCCTTGGCCGGCGGGCTGCTTCAAGTTGTCGCAGGGCCGGGCGCAGAACGCATCTGATACGCTTTTTATGGAAATACCTGAGTCTGTTATGCAAACAGATCGGCGCTCATAGTGCATTGGCCTGATGGAGGCTGATGAGCGAACGACCATGAGCGAACAAATCCCCGTCCGAACCCTAGATCCAACACCCGACATAAAAAGTGTGCCCGCACGCCCAATGAAGGCGACGGCCAAGTCCAGCGACAACCAGATCTTCACCCGCAGCTTCACCGGCCTGTTCCGCACCCTGCGCATGAGCGGCGCCGGGTTCCTGTTCCTGCTGTTCTTCGGCACCGTGTGGCTGAACTGGGGCGGCCGCCAGGCCGTGCTGTGGGACTTGTCGGAGAGCAAGTTCCACATCTTCGGCGCGACGTTCTGGCCGCAGGACTTCATCCTGCTGTCGGCGCTGCTGATCATCGCTGCCTTCGGCCTGTTCGCCATCACCGTGTTCGCCGGCCGGGTCTGGTGCGGCTACACCTGTCCGCAGAGTTCGTGGACGTGGATCTTCATGTGGTGCGAAAAGGTCACCGAAGGCGAACGCAACCAGCGGATCAAGCTGCAGGCGGCGCCCTGGGGCGTGAACAAACTGGCGCGGCGTGCGGCCAAGCACACGCTGTGGCTGGGCATCAGCCTGCTGACCGGCCTGACCTTCGTCGGCTACTTCACCCCGATCCGGCCGCTGGCCCAAGAGCTGTTCACCTTGCAGATCGGCGGGGTCAGCCTGTTCTGGGTGCTGTTCTTCACCGCCGCCACCTACATCAACGCCGGCTGGCTGCGCGAAGCGGTGTGCATGCACATGTGCCCGTACGCACGGTTCCAGAGCGTGATGTTCGACAAGGACACCCTGGCCATTTCCTACGACGCGGCCCGCGGCGAGAACCGTGGCCCGCGCAAGCGCGACGTCAAGCCTGCCGAGGCTGGCCTGGGCGACTGCATCGACTGCCAGATGTGCGTGCAGGTGTGCCCGACCGGCATCGACATCCGCGACGGCCTGCAGATGGAATGCATCGGCTGCGCGGCGTGCATCGACGCCTGCGATTCGATCATGGACAAGATGAGCTACCCACGCGGCCTGATCCGCTACA
Organism: Pseudomonas sp. B7(2017); assembly: GCF_002112745.1. NCBI lineage: Bacteria > Pseudomonadati > Pseudomonadota > Gammaproteobacteria > Pseudomonadales > Pseudomonadaceae > Pseudomonas > Pseudomonas sp. B7(2017). Next base: position 67,114 of record NZ_NEIP01000016.1, read on the forward strand.
CCTCCGAGCGCGAACTGCAAGGCGGCAAGACCCACCTGCTGCGCCCGCGCCTGATCGGCTACACCACCGTGCTGGTGATGATGATCGGCGCCCTAGCCCTGGCGCTGGCCGAGCGGCCGATGGTGTCGCTGGACGTGACCAAGGACCGCGGGCTGTTCCGCGAGAACGGCCAGGGCCAGATCGAGAACATCTACACCCTCAAGGTCATCAACAAGACCCAGCAGCGCCAGGACTACACCTTGAGCCTGGAGGACGGCGACGGCTTCCAGTTGCAGGGCCGCACCGAACTGAGCCTGGCCGCGGGCGAGATCGTCGATGTGCCGGTGTCGGTGGCCATGACCACCGAACGCGCCGCCAGCAGTTCGCAGACCTTGAGCTTCAGGATCGCCGACAGCGACGACCCGCAGGTCTACAGCGTGGCCAAGAGCCGGTTTGTCGCGCCAATGAACCGCTGAGCCAGTAAGATGGCTGCCCTGTGGCGAGGGCGCTTGCGCCCCCACCACACCCCCTCTGCTCCGTGCGCAAGCAACGCCTTTCGAATTCAGTCCATCGCGGGATACCGATGAAACGCTACGAAAAATTCGCCGACGACATCGCTGAACTGATCCGCTCCGGCGTCCTCGGGCCCGGCCAGCGGGTGCCGTCGGTGCGCTATGCCAGCCAGACCTACGGCGTCAGCCCGTCCACGGTGTTCCAGGCCTATTACCTGCTGGAGCGTCGCGGCCTGATCCGCGCCCGGCCGCGCTCGGGCTACTTCGTCAACACCCACGCCCCGAGCCCGTTCTCGGAGCCGGTGATCAGCAGCCAGGTCAACGAATCCACCGAGGTCGACGTCAGCGAACTGGTGTTCTCGGTGCTGGAGTCGATCAAGGATCCGGGCACCGTGCCGTTCGGCTCGGCCTTCCCCAGCCCGACCCTGTTTCCGTTGCAGCGCCTGTCGCGTTCGCTGGCCCACGCGGCGCGGGAGATGGACCCACGCATGGTGGTCACCGACATGTCGCCGGGCAACCCGCAGCTGCGCCGGCAGATCGCCCTGCGCTACATGGTCGGCGGGCTGATGCTGCCGATGGAAGAACTGCTGATCACCAACGGCGCCCTCGAAGCTCTGAACCTGTGCCTGCAAGCGGTGACCGAGCCCGGCGACCTGGTGGCCATCGAAGCCCCGGCGTTCTACGCCAGCCTGCAAGTGCTGGAGCGCCTGAAGCTCAAGGCCGTGGAAATCCCCGTGCACCCGCGCGACGGCATCGACCTGGGCGTGCTCGCCCAGACCCTGGAACGCCATCCGATCAAGGCCTGCTGGTGCATGACCAGTTTCCAGAACCCCATGGGCGCGACCATGCCCGAGGCCAAAAAACAGGAATTGGTGGAGCTGCTGCGCCGGCATCAGGTGCCGTTGATCGAGGACGACGTCTATGCCGAGCTCTACTACGGCCAGCAGGCGCCGAAGCCGGCCAAGGCGTTCGACACCGAAGGCCTGGTGATGCACTGCGGCTCGTTCGCCAAGAGCCTCGCCCCCGGCTACCGCATCGGTTGGGTCGCCGCCGGGCGCTACGCGCAGAAGATCGAGCGGCTGAAACTGATGACCTCGCTGTGCGCCTCGATGCCGGCCCAGGCGGCCATCGCCGACTACCTGCAGCACGGCGGCTACGACCGTCACCTGCGCAAGCTGCGCTATGCCCTGGAGGAACAGCAAAGCGCGATGCTGGCGGCCATCGCCCGGTACTTCCCGGCGCAGACCCGGGTCAGCCAGCCGGCGGGCGGCTACTTCCTGTGGCTGGAACTGCCGCCGCAGATGGACTCGCTGAAACTGTTCCAGATGGCCCTGGCCCAAGGCATCAGCATCGCCCCGGGACCGATCTTTTCGCCGACCCAGCGCTTTCGCAACTGCATCCGGCTGAACTACGGCAGCCCGTGGACCGAAGCGTCGGAGAAGGCGATGGAAACCCTGGGGCGGATCGTGCGGTCGTTCTGACCGCACTCCTTCACTCAATCAGACGCTCAGTGCTGGACAGATACGACGGATGACTCGTTCCGGGCCGAAGGCCGGCCGCCACCAACAACTGCCCTCCAGGCAACAGACTGGCCGTGTGTATGAACCGAGCGTGTGCCAGTTCGGCGCCGATGGCCCATTCATGGGTGTCAGGGTCAAAAACTTCGGTCATGTTGCCGGACTCCACGCTTAGGCCATCTCCGATCACCAGTACATGCCCTGAAGCCAGTCGCGTGACGCTGTGCCCCTTGCGGCCATGAACCATTGTCCCGCCAAGGCTCCAGCTGTCCGCTTGCGGGTCGTAGAGGTACGCATCCGCCCGTCCAGGATTGAACGGGGCATCAGCCCCGCCCACCACCAGGATCCGGCCATCGGCCAACCGCGTTGCCGTGTGCTGCATGCGCCTTTCGGGCAACGGCTGGACGGTACTCCACCCACCCGTGGCCGGATCAAACAACGAAGCGTCATCGATCGCCGCATTCAGTTGCGCCGAATACCCTCCCAACACCAGCAATTTTCCGGACGCCAACAAGGTCGCTGTGTGATCCATGCGGGCGAACGGAACATCGGCGGCGGCACGCCACCGGTTGGTGACCGGATCGTAGATTTCGACGCTGGCGAGCACCTGCCCCTGCCCTTGGGACTGATGGTTGCCCCCGCAGACCATGACATGTCCGCTGTCCAGGAGCGTTGCGGTATGGGCAAAGCGCGGAGTCTCAAGCGTCGCCGCCGCAACCCATTGATCCGTTGCCGGGGAATACAGCTCGACGCCGTTGATCGAGCCCACCGCCCCGCTGCCGGCAATGACCATGACCTGCCCGCTGTTCAGACAGACAGCGCGATGCCCCAAACGGGGTCCAGGCAACACAGCCACCCGCGTCCAGGCATTGTTTGACGGGCTGTAGCGTTCGACGTCTGACAGCGCGCCGGACAGCCCCTGGCCGAGATGATGCCAAGGCACCTGACCGCTCGCCCCGCGTGTACCGTCCGTCAGCCATGAAGCGGGCTCCATGCCATTGGTTCCGCCCACCACCAGCACATCGCCATCGGGCAGCACGGTCGCCGAGTGATAGGCCCGCAAAACGTTCATGGGGGCGGCCGGAACAAAGGAACCGTCGACGGTATTGTTCATCACAGTGCTCCATTGCAGATCGTCGGTACCCACGGGTGACGCAGCGACTGCCCCGTCACTCGTTTCGCCCAGACGAATCTAAAAGCCCCGCTCACAACCGTCTACTGTCAGAAGTAACAGGTGCACGCGGCGTCTTCGCTCAACGCCGCCCTCACACTCACACCACCTCGCGCACCAGCAACACCCGCGTCACCCGCCGCTCCTCGACCGCCATCACGGTCATCCGCCAGCCGTCGTGCTCCAGCCGGTCGCCGATCATCGGCAACCGGTCGAGCAGGCTCATCACCAGGCCGGCGAGGGTCTGGTAGTCCTCGGTGGCGGGCGCACCGAAACCGGTGCGCTGACGGATCCGCGCCAGGTTCAACGCACCGTTGACCAGGAAACCGCCCTGCTCCTCGACCACGTCGGGCCCCTCGATCTCGCTGGCGTCCGGCAACTCGCCGGCGATCGATTCGAGGATGTCGGTCATGGTCAGCACGCCGACGAAATCACCGAACTCGTTGACCACGAACGCGATGTGGGTCGAGGCGGCGCGCATCTGCTCCAGCGCGTTGAGGATCGAGTAGCTGTCGAGCAGGTTGATCGTCTGGCGCGCCAGGTGTTCGAGGTTCGGTTCGTGACCGGCCAGGTATTCCTTGAGCAGCTCCTTCTTGTGCACGAAGCCCAGCGGCTCGTCCACCGCGCCGTTGCGAACCAGCGGCAAACGCGAGTAGGACGAATGCATCAACCGCGTGCGGATCGTCTCGGCATCGTCGGCCAGGTCGATATGGTCGACGTCGGCGCGCACGGTCATCAAGGCACGGATCGGACGCTCGGCCAGTTGCAGCACGCCGCTGATCATCACCCGCTCGCGGCGGTCGAACAGCTCGGCGCTCGGCGCGTCGCCGTCATCCAGAAGGTCGGAGATTTCCTCGCCCACCTCCTCCACCGCCAGCTTGCGCCCGCCCAGCAGGCGCATCACCGCATGGGCCGTGCGCTCGCGCAGCGGCCGCAGGCCCTGCATCGAACGCTTGCGCCGGGCCCGGGCGATCTGGTTGAACACCTCGATCAGGATCGAGAAACCGATGGCGGCGTACAGGTAGCCTTTAGGGATGTGGAAGCCCAAGCCTTCGGCGGTCAGGGCGAAACCGATCATCATCAGGAAGCCCAGGCACAGCATGATCACTGTCGGGTGCGCGTTGACGAAGCGGGTCAGCGGCTTGCTGGCCACGATCATCAGGCCGATGGAGACGATCACCGCGATCATCATCACCGCCAGCTCATCGACCATGCCCACGGCCGTGATCACCGCGTCCAGCGAGAACACCGCATCGAGCACCACGATCTGCGCCACGATCGGCCAGAACAACGCGTAAGCGGTGTTGGCCGAACGCTGGCCGACGTGGCCTTCCAGCCGTTCGTGCAGTTCCATGGTGGCCTTGAACAACAGGAACACACCGCCGAACAGCATGATCAGGTCACGGCCGGAGAAGCTCTTGCCGAACACCTCGAACAGCGGCTGGGTCAGGGTGACCAGCCAGGAGATGCTCGCCAGCAGGCCCAGGCGCATGATCAAGGCCAGGGACAGGCCGATGATCCGTGCGCGGTCGCGCTGATGCGGCGGCAGCTTGTCCGCCAGGATCGCGATGAACACCAGGTTGTCGATGCCGAGCACCAGCTCCAGCACGATCAACGTCAAAAGGCCCAGCCAGGCCGTGGGATCCGCTAACCATTCCATATTCTGTCTCGGTCTCTCTTCAGTGTTTTCGGGCTGCCGGGCACGGCAAAGTGCGACGCGAAAGCCCGAAGGCTGCGCCATCAACGATAGTCGGGAGTCGGAAGACCGGATGCTGCGAGTGCGTCAAGACCGCGCCTGGGCGCGAGAGGAAGGGGCGACTGGGAGGCTCCGTGAGGGTGTTCATGCAAGTCCTGAATGGGAAAAAGGACTTGGAGAGTACAGGCTGAGGCGGCCATCGCCACAGCGGCAAATCATTTCAAAATCTGTAAAGCACCTCGCCGGAGCGGTGGCCGGGATGGCCTCATCGCGGGCAAGCCCGCTCCCACAAGGATCTCAGTTGTACTCGGAACTCGCGTTCGCCGCAAAACACTGTGGGAGCGGGCTTGCCCGCGATGGGGCCGCCACAGACTAACGCTTGATCGACGACAGCAGCCGCTCGGCATTCGCCCCGCAGCTCATGCCTTCGGGCCGCGACAGGATGCCGTCGATCACCTCCAGCAACCGTGCCCGGCTCTGCGCCAGGTGCCGCTGCATGGCCTCGATCTCCTGGACCTTGCCCCGCAGGCTGGTCACCAGTTCGTCCTGGTCGTACTCGCCGGTGACGGCGTCCGGCAGCAGCAGCTTGAGTTCATCCAGGGAGAATCCCGCGCGCTGGGCGCTCTGGATGATGTGCAGGGTCTGCAGCACCTGCGGCGAGTAGCGCCGGTAGCCGTTGCCCAGCCGCTCGACCTTGGGGATCAGGCCCTGAGCCTCGTAGAAGCGGATCCTTGAGGCGCTCAGCCCGCTCTGTTGCGCCAGTTCACCGATTTTCATGGACACCTCGCATTCCTGCTTGACCTTAAACTTGACTTTAAGCTTAGCCTCGCTTCATCACTGATGAGGAGTCAAGCATGTCGCCCTTCAACACCCTGAATCTGCCCAACGGCCAGACCGTCGGCAACCGCATCGCCAAGGCGTCCATGGAGGAAAACCTCGCTGACGCCGACCAGGCCCCCTCCGCCGCCCTGTACCGTCTGTACCAGGCCTGGGCCGACGGCGGCGCCGGCCTGCTTTTGACCGGCAACGTCATGATCGACCGCCGCGCCATGACCGGCCCCGGCGGCGTGGTGCTGGAGGATGAGCGTCATTTGGCGCAGTTCCGCCGTTGGGCCGAGATCGGCCGCTCCGGCGGCGCGCAGTTGTGGATGCAACTCAACCACCCCGGCCGCCAGACCTTCGCCAACCTGGGCCAGCCGGCCCTGGCGCCGTCGGCGGTGGCGCTGGAGATGGGCGCGTTCTCCAAGCTGTTCGCCGAACCCCGGCCGATGAGCGAAAGCGATATCGAAGAGGTCATCCAGCGCTTCGCCACCAGCGCCGCCCTGGCGGAAAAGGCCGGTTTCACCGGTATCCAGATCCATGCGGCCCACGGCTACCTGCTCAGCCAGTTCCTGTCGCCGCTGACCAACCGCCGCACCGACCGCTGGGGCGGCTCGCTGGAAAACCGCGCGCGCCTGCTGCTGTCGGTGATCGAAGCGGTGCGTCAGGCGGTTTCGCCGCAGTTCTGCGTGGCGGTGAAGCTCAATTCGGCGGACTTCCAGCGCGGCGGCTTCGACACCCACGATGCGCGTCAGGTGATCGAATGGCTCAACGAGCGGCCCGTGGATCTGCTGGAGCTGTCCGGCGGCAGCTACGAGGCCCCGGCCATGCAGGGCGAGGCGCGGGACGGCCGCACCCTGGCCCGCGAGGCGTTCTTCCTGGAGATGGCCAGCGAACTGGCCGGCGTGGCACGGATGCCGGTGATGGTCACCGGCGGCATCCGCCGCCTGCCGATCGTCGAACAGGTGCTCGACAGCGGCCTCGACATGGCGGGCATCGCCACGGCGCTGGCCATCGAGCCGGGCCTGGTCAACCACTGGCGCGCCGGCCGTCCGAGCGAGCCGCAACTGCCGCCGATCCGTTGGAAGCGCAAACCGCTGGCGTCGCTGGCCAACATGGCCGTGGTGCGCTTCCAGATGGCCCGCCTGAGCCGGGGGCGCAAGACCAGGCCCGAGGTGTCGGCGCTGTGGGCGCTGATCCTCGACCGGTTGTACCTGGGGCGACGTACGCGGCAGTACCGGCAGGCGATGTCTGACTGACGCCCGTGGTTGCGACGCTCGCCGTCACCAGACCGCTCCGGCGGTGCGTCAGCCGTCAAACGAGTAGCGCTGGATGATGGCGACGTACTTCTTCACTCGATGGCGAGGCGGCTTCTTCTGCTTGGCGATCAAGTCCGCGTATATCGCCATTATTTCCCTGAAGCGCTCAAATTCGGCGAGATTCTCAGCGGATGGGTCGAGGCTGACCAGGCCTTTCAGCTCGTTCATTTCAAAGGTGTCACTCTTCGATCTGAGAGGCTGCAGCAAACTCGAAAAACACAACGGGGTGCCCAGCGCCACCGCCAGCAAGGTCAGCAGCGCTTTGTATTCACCCCCCTCGAGTGCCCGGAGGTCATCGGGCTTGAGGCTGACCTTGATCAGGCGATAGACATTCAGGAAACGCAGCGCGCGTCGAGGGGAGGACCCCATGTACCTTGCCAGCAGTTGCAGCGCCTCAGTCTCACCGGAGGAGATCTTCAACATTTCGGCTGGAACAGTTTGAATGCCGACGGCTCCTTCCGTTTCGTTTAGACCCGTTGGCACTTTGTCAGTCTGATCAGCGCCCCTTACCCTCTTCAACTGTGCTTGCAGAAACTGCTCACTGGCTACGCTGTCCATCGGGCGCATCCAGTAAGGGATCTGAAAGATCTTTTCCAGGTAGTCAGACACAGAGGCCGTCTGTTGCTGCTGGCCGTTCGCAGCCATCAAGTTGGGGTAGTGATCGAGCAAGGCCTGACGCACCCAACGCACATCCACCGCGACCATCACCACGAACAAGGGAAAGGTCAGCAGCAGATGCACCGCCTGCAGCACCTCGACGACTTTGTCCGGCGGACAGCGATCCAGGTCGTCGATGTACAGGGCGATCCGTTTGAAGGATCGGACTTCCTCAGGGGAATGCGTGGCCGCCGCCCGCAGCTTCTGGATGTCTCCGTCGTCCAGGAACGTTTTGTTGGCCTCCAGGAACGCATCCATTTTCAGCAGAAATGCAGCGCGCTCCGCCTCGACCGAATCCCGGAGGCTGCCCGCTTCCGTCACGTTGAACGCCAACTCCTCGAAGTCCTTGCGCACCGTGGCGATCAATCCAAGATGTTGCGCATAGTCGCCGTCCGTCGCGCGGGCCCGGACGAACTTCTTCAGGCGCCCGGCACCGGTTCCTTGAGAGAAATCGTGAGTGGCGAGCGCCAATTGTTCGCTGGTGACTTGCACCAAGGCCTTTGCCTCGTCGACGCTGGCATTCGCCTTGGCTTGCCTCTGAACGGCGTGCTCTAGCGCTTTCTTCTGTTCGGCCAGTCGGCTATCGATGGCTTTGTCCAGCGCCCTCTTGCCCGCCTCCAACTGCTTCAACGCCCCGCGGGCCTTGCCCCAGACCCAGCGCAGTCGGGCAGTCACCGCTGCCACCGCTACACTCGCCAACATCAAGCCGTCCTGCAGACCTTGCAGGAAAGGGAGTCGTGCCTTGAGGATTGCCACACCCTCTGTCGCCATCCAAGGCATCGCCAAGACCAACACGACAAAGGCACCGACGTTCCACCAGCTCAGCAGTTGGGACTTGTATCCGCGGGCCAGCAACCTAGCCTTTCCCGCTTCCTCATGCAGGGCATCGGATACGCTCTGGAAAGCCTCGGCACGCTCGGTCAAGGCATCGATTCCAAGGATCTTGGCCGCCTTCGCGAACTCGTCTTTTGCGTCTTTGATCTCTTGGCCGGCATCCGCGCCGTTGAACACCTCACTCAACGCCGCAAGATAGACAGACGGCGTAGTCGCGGTCTTGGCTTGAACCTCTTCGAGCGCCTGGCGGGCCTTGAGCAGTTGCTCTGCGGCCGCACGCTGGTCTCGACGGCGACGAACCAGCTCCTTGGCAGCGTCCAGCGTCAGCATTCGCGAAGTGGACAGGTGTTCGAGCAACGGGTCGCGAACCTCGGGATTGTGCTTCGTGTACCAACGGTCCAGCTCGACGAATATATGGCTGACCAGACTGGCCCACAGGTTCGTCTCCGCGTAATGCCAGGCATTGAACCGAATCTGCACGACATCCGTATGGAATTCCTTCGAGCCTGCTTCCGGGGCCTGGGCACTTGCCTTTCCCTGGCTGAGGCGTTCGATGTGCTGATGGATCAGGCGCATGAAAAAGGACTTGCCGCTGCCCCAGTTGCCGAACAGCCCAATGGCAAGCGGCGGCATGACATCTTTCGCTACGGCCAGGCGCGCAAAGGCTTTCGCCTCATCGTTGGCGCCCAGACGGTCATCCAGGTCAGACGCCCATGGATCGTCGTTTTGGGTGACGGCGATAGAGGTGGTGCCGGGACGGGAACCCCGTGTGTTTCCCTTCCCCCCCGGGACGTTCGTCACCTCGTCAGTCTTCTTTTTGTCGTCCGACGATGACAGCCCGTTCGGATTGTTTTCCGGTGGCGCAGAAGCCCCCTGGTCTGGATCCCGCACTCGCTGCTGGTCATTTTTCAGATCGGAAGGCGATAGCGAGGTCGTGTAGAACTTTGCTCTTTGATTCCTTGGGGACACCGATGAGCTCGGCTCGTCGTCACGGTTTACGGGTTCATCACTTTCTCTGTCCACGTAACACTCCATCGCATCCACAACATAAAAAACGCATTCAGATGTACAGGCCTGAACGTCCCGTTCCGGCTTGCTACCGCCCGGAAAACCGCAACCGCGACAACTGCCGCAAATCCCCGTCGACGTAATAGTCATCCGTCCAGCTGTCATCCGCCGCCAGCGGCTGCACCTGCTTGAGATCCAGTTTCTTGGCGAAATAGCGGAAGCGGTAATGCTCGTAGAAGCGCAGCAATTCCAGGCCGTAGCGGTCCGCCAGGTCGGTGTCGCCGCGGATGATCAGGAAGTTTTCGTCGTTGCCGTTGCTGGCCGAGGTGCTGAGGTTGTGGCTGCCGCTGATGATGGTCGGGGCGTCCGTGGTGAAGTCGGTGACCACCGCTTTGGTGTGCACCAGCAGGTTGCCCTTCTGGCCTTTCATGTTTTCCCGCAGCCAGCCTTCAAGGCCCGTGTTGAGCAGCGCAGTGGCGGCGAACTCGGCGGTGCGGTCGGCATGGAAGCCGGTGATCCGGCTCGCGGTGTTCTGCAGGCCGTAGCGCAGGATGTCGTCGTGAGGCTGGCCGAGCAAGGCGTTGAGGATCGGGTCGGGCAAGTCGAATGCGGTGACGAACAGCACGTCCTTTTTCGCCGCGTTGATGATGTCGACGAACTCGCGCAGGTCGGCGCCGCCGGAGCGCGGCGAAAACCCGGCGAACAGCGGTTTGGCCGGATCCATCGGATTGACGTCGGTGATCCAGTCGCGGGTGGCGCCGACATCGGCAGGCGTCGTCCAGATTTCCTCGAAGGTGCGCAGGTAGCTGGCGGCGATGGCCGGATCGTCCAGCACATGCACCACGTTGGCCTGGCGGTAGACGCCGTTGGCGGTGAAGTTGGTGCTGCCGCACAGCACCGCTTGTGGCTGGCGCACGCCGCCGGCATCGAGGCGGCTCAAGACGATGAACTTGTCGTGGAAGATGTTGTGGGTGACCCGCCCGCGCTTGCTGGCCTCTGGCAGGTGCGCCAGGCTCGCTTGGTTGATCGTGGTGTCTTCGTCGTCGGGCCGGGCGTGGTACAGCACCCGCACCTGCACCCCACGGTCGAATGCCGCGTTCACCGTGTCGATGATGGCTTGCAGTTGGTATTCGTAGATTGCGATGTCCAGCGCCCACTGGCCGTCGGTGGCGCGCTGGATGAAGCCTTGCAGACGCCCGAGCAGGCCGTTCTCCAGCCATTGGCGCGCCGCGTCGGGCCAGGCTTCGATGGGCAGGTTGCGGTTGGCGCTGATCTGCGCGTCAAGGTCCGGGAACTTGCGCTGGAAGGCTTGGCTGGCCGCGACGGCACGGTTGAAGATCACGCTTTGGTTGGCCGGGTGGCCGTCGTCGGAGCGGATGGTCAGCTCCAGCGATTCGCCGAGCGCGGGGGCGTCCGGCGTGCCGTAGGCCAGGTGCACGCGGTAATGGATCGTCATGCCGGGGTTCACGGCGTAGTCGGCCCAGCGAAATTTCTGCAAAGGGGCCAGGTCGCTCGGGGTGGCGTGGAACTCCGGCCGGGTGTGCGCCTTGCCGGGGAAGGTCAGGCTGTTGAACAGGAACAGCCACGGCTTGTCGCCCTGCTGCTTCTCGATGGCGAAACCGAGCAGGCCCTTGCGCCGGGGTTCGGCGACGTCCATGGCGAGCAGCACGCCGTTGGTGCCGGCGTAGGCCTTGACGCGGAAATCGTCCTGGGGGTTGGCGACCAGTACGCGCATGGTTCACTCCTTGTGATGGGCTGGGGTGCAGCATAGAGCAGCGCGGGGGGTTTTACGCGGTGGATCAGGCGAAAGCGATGCGGAATGTGCCGACGTCATCGCTGGCTTGCCAGCGATGGCGGTGGGTCAGCGAGCAGAGATGTCGACTGTGTTGGCCTCATCGCTTGCAGGCAAGCTCCTACAGGGTTCTGTGGGGTACATGGATATTGCGGATAACCGGGATCCCTTGTGGGAGCCAGCCTGCTGGCGATGGCGCTGGGTCAGCTCAGGTGCAGCTCATCGATGTGCCGGTATTCGGCCTCCAGCGCCGTCGCCAGCTGCCGGGCGCGGCCCAGGCGGATCGGTCCGCGTTCGATGTCGATCAACAGGCCCGGGCACGCCAGCGCCGGCAGGCCCCCCAGATCCTTCAGGCGCCCGTCCGTCACCACCAGCAACCGTTGCCGTTCCGCCGGGAAACGCTGGCGGCGCAGCGTCAGCCATTGCCCGGCCTCTGCGAGCGCCGCCAGCAGCGGCGTGCCGCCCCCGGCCCCCAAGCCGTCGAGCCAGGCCCGCAGGCCACTGCCGGACTTGAGCCCCTGCACCTGCCACTTCGGCGCTGCGCCGCTGGCGGTGAGCAAGGCCAGGCGCGCGCGCTGCCGGTAGGCGTCGTCGAACACCTGGGCGAGCAGCCCCTTGGCATCGCTCAGGGCCTGATGGCGACGGGTCGAGCCGGACGCATCGACGATCACCAGCCACAGTTCATAGGGCGTGCGGGTGCGCATCTGCAACAGCAGGTCCGCCCGGCACCGTGGCCGACCGTTGAGCAAGGTGCCCGGCCAGTTCACCGAGCCGCTGCGGGCGGCGTGGCGCCGCCCTTGCCTGCCGTTGTCGAGCCGTCCGGCGCGGGGTCTGGCATTCGCCCCCGCGTCGGACCGGGGGCGAATGCCTAGGGCTTTTTTGGCCAGTGCGGCACTTCGCGGCGGGCACCGGTGGCTTGCGCCGGCGCAGGCATCTCACCCCATTGGCCCTGCCCTTCGCGGCTGTCGGCCTGGCTGTCGGCGGGAGACTGTGCCGGTGCCTGCGCAGGCGGCGAAGGCTGTACGCGACGGCGGTGGCGCAAGGCGAATTCGGCCACCGCGTCGATGTCCTGCCCTTCGATCGCGCCGGCGCCGCGCCAGGCCGCATGGGCCCGGGCCGCCCGCAGCCAGACCAGGTCCGCCCGCAAGCCATCGACGCCGGCGGCGAAGCAACGCTCGGTGATCTGCGCCAGGGCGTCATCGTCCAGCGGAATGTCCGCAAGCCTGTCGCGGGCGCTGCGGCAGCGCTCGCGCAGGGCTTGCTGCTCGCCTTCCCATTGCGCGCAGAACCCTTCGGGGTCACTGTCGAAGTCGAGCCGGCGACGGATGATCTGCCCGCGCTCGGCCGGTGCCGTGTGCCCGCCCAAGGCGACGTTGAGGCCAAAGCGGTCCAGCAACTGCGGCCGCAGTTCGCCCTCCTCCGGGTTCATGGTGCCGATCAGGACGAACTTCGCCGAGTGCCGGTGGGAAATGCCGTCGCGCTCGATCAGGTTGGTGCCGCTGGCGGCCACGTCGAGCAGCAGATCCACCAGATGGTCGGGCAGCAAGTTCACCTCATCGACGTACAGCACGCCGCCGTCGGCCTTGGCCAACACGCCCGGCGAAAACTGCGCGCGGCCTTCGCCCAGCGCGGCATCCAGATCCAGCGTGCCCACCAGCCGCTCTTCGGTGGCGCCCAACGGCAAGGTGACGAACTGACCGCCGTTGAGCAGGTCCGCCAGCCCCCGGGCCAGGGTCGACTTGGCCATGCCCCGCGGGCCCTCGATCAGCACGCCGCCGATCTTCGGGTCGATGGCGGTCAGGCACAGGGCCAGTTTCAGGTCATCGGCGCCGACCACGGCGGACAGAGGGAAATGGTAGGTGTCGGTCATCTATCGGTACTCAATCAAGGTCGGGCCTGGGGCAACTGCGGGAGCGAGCAGGCTCGCGATCGCGGTGGAGCAGGCAACCCAAGGGATACTGGGGCAAGGCTATCGCGAGCAGGCTCGCTCCTACAGGGGTATGGGTCAGGTCTCTTCTTCTATATCCAGCAACAGGTTCTCCAGCGCCTCGCGGTACGCGCCCGGATCCTGCCACATCCCCCGCTGCTGCGCCTCCAGCATCCGCTCGGTCATGTCCCGCAGGGCATGGGGGTTGTGCTCGCGCACGAACTCGCGGGTCGAAGGATCCAGCAGATAGGCGTCGGCAAGCAAGGCGTACTGGTGGTCGTCGATCAGCTGCGTGGTGGCATCGAAGGCGAACAGGTTGTCCACGGTCGCCGCCAGTTCGAACGCGCCTTTATAGCCGTGGCGCTTGACCCCGTCGATCCATTTCGGATTGGCCGCCCGGGAACGGATCACCCGGTTGAGCTCTTCCTTGAGGGTGCGGATCTTCGGCAGGTCCGGTTGGCTGTGGTCGCCGTGATAGCTGGCGGCGGCCTCGCCGCGCAGGCTCTCCACCGCCGCGAGCATGCCGCCCTGGAACTGGTAGTAGTCGTTGGAATCGAGCAGGTCGTGTTCGCGGTTGTCCTGGTTGTGCAGCACCGCCTGTACCTGACTCAGGCGCCGGGCGAACCGGTCGCGGGCGGCGGTGCCTTCATCGGATCCGCCGTAGGCGTAGGCGCCCCAGTTCAGGTAGACCTCGGCCAGGTCCTCGCGGGTCTGCCACAGGCGTGCGTCGATGGCGCCTTGCACGCCCGCGCCATAGGCGCCCGGCTTGGCACCGAAGATCCGCCAGCCGGCCTGGCGCCGGGCGGCCTCTTCGTCCAGCCCCGACTGCACCAGCGCTGCACGTTCGGCGCGCACCTTGGCGGCCAGCGGGTTGAGGTCGTCCGGCTCGTCGAGTTCGGCCACCGCCTGCACGGCGGCGTCGAACAGGCGGATCAGGTTGGCGAAGGCATCGCGGAAGAACCCGGACACCCGCAGCGTCACGTCGACCCGGGGCCGGTCGAGCAGGCTCAGCGGCAGGATCTCGAAATCGTCCACCCGCTGGCTGCCGGTGGCCCACACCGGGCGCACGCCCATCAGCGCCATGGCCTGGGCGATGTCGTCGCCGCCGGTGCGCATGGTTGCCGTGCCCCACACCGACAGGCCGATCTGGCGCAGGTGGTCGCCATGGTCCTGCAAATGCCGCTCAAGGATCAGGCTGGCGGACTGGAAGCCGATGCGCCACGCAGTGGTGGTCGGCAGGTTGCGCACGTCCACCGAATAGAAGTTGCGCCCGGTGGGCAACACATCGAGGCGGCCGCGGCTCGGCGCACCGCTGGGGCCGGCGGGCACGAAACGACCGTCCAGGGCATCGAGCAGGCCACGCATCTCCGCCGGCCCACAGGCGTCCAGGCGCGGGGCGATGACCTCGCGCAGGTTCGCCAGGATCTCATTGACCGGGGCCCAGCGAGGTTCCTTTGGATGCGAATCGGTCGTGCCTTCAGCATTGCGTTCAACGGACACACCGCTCCCACAGGGGGACGGCGTCGTCGAGGCGATCAATTGGGCGGCGAACAACTCCAGCCGTTCGCGGGTATCGCCGCAGGTGCGCCAGGCCTCGTCGCTGACCGCTTGCAGTTCATCCGGGCGCGGGCCGGCCCACGGTTCGGCCAATGCGCAATCCAACGGGTCGAAACCCAGCCCGAACGCCTTGGCCAGCGCCCGCAGCAGGCTCGACTGCGCGCCCTTGCCGTCGCCCCGGGGGATGCGCAGCAAAGCCAGCAACGTGTCGGTGCGCAGCGGCCCGGTGGGCGACTCGCCGAACACGTGCAGGCCGTCGCGGATCTGCGATTCCTTCAGGTCGCACAGGTAGGTGTCCAAGCGCGGCAGCCACACCGCCGCATCCGCATCGCTGTCGAGCGCGGCATCCAGTTGCAGTTCGCGGTCGATCTGCGTGTCACGCACCAGTTGCAGGATGTCGCGCTGCAGTTCGCGGGCGCGGCGCGGGTCGAGCAGTTGCGCTTCGTAGTACTCGTCCGCCAGCAACTCCAGGTTGCGCAGCGGGCCGTAGGTTTCGGCGCGGGTCAGCGGCGGCATCAGGTGGTCGATGATCACCGCCTGCGTGCGGCGCTTGGCCTGGGCGCCCTCGCCGGGGTCGTTGACGATGAACGGATAGATGTTCGGCAAAGGCCCGAGCAACGCGTCCGGCCAGCACTGATCGGACAGCCCCACCCCCTTGCCCGGCAGCCATTCGAGGTTGCCGTGCTTGCCGACGTGGATCAGCGCGTGGGCGCCGTAGGTGCGGCGCAGCCAGAAGTAGAACGCCAGATAGCCGTGGGGCGGCACAAGGTCCGGGTCGTGGTAGACCGCGCTCGGATCGATCTGATAACCCCGCGCCGGCTGGATGCCGACGAAGGTCAGGCCAAAGCGCAGGCCGGCGACCATCATGCGGTTGTCGCGGCACATCGGGTCTTGCTGCGGCGTGCCCCAGCGCTCCAGCACCGCCGCGCGGTTGGCGTCGGGCAAGGCGTCGAACATCGCCAGGTACTCGTCCATGCCTAGGCTTTGCTGGCAGGGGCGCTGGTCGAGAGTGTCAAGATCGTTGCTGACGCCGCCGAGCAACTGGCGGATCAGGTCGGTGCCGCTGGCCGGGAGTTCGGCGGGCAGCGGATAGCCGTGCTGATGAAGCGCCCTGAGGATGTTCAGGGCCGCCGCCGGCGTATCCAGGCCGACGCCGTTGCCGATGCGTCCGTCACGGGTCGGGTAGTTGGCCAGGATCAGCGCCACGCGCTTTTCGTGGTTCGGCACACGGGCCAGGTCAGCCCAGCGCCGCGCCAGTTCGGCGACGAAATCCATGCGTTCCGGTTGCGCCCGGTAGCAGACGACGTCCGATTGGCTGCGTTCGCTGCGCCAGGCCAGATCCTTGAAGCTGATCGGCCGGCTGATGATCCGCCCGTCCAGTTCCGGCAAGGCGATGTGCATCGCCAGGTCGCGCGGGCCCAGGCCTTGTTCACTGGCGCGCCAGCCGGGTTCGTTGTCCTGGGCGCAGATGGCCTGGATCACCGGGATGTCGCGGCGGAACGGCCGCAGGTGCGGCGCCTCCGGGCTGGACTGGGCGAACCCGGTGGTGTTGAGGATCACGCCGGTTTCGGTTTCGTCCAGCCAGTCCTCGACCACCGTCAGGCAGCCGGGCTCCTTCAGGCTCGCCACCGCGATGGGCAACGGGTTGAGCCCCGCCGCCTGCAAGCGCTGGCAGAACACATCGATGAACGCCGTGTTGGCCGCCTGCAAATGCGAGCGGTAGAACAACACCGCCGCCACCGGCCGGCCGGCTTGCCAATCGGCCTGCCAGTCGCCCAGGGCGGCGGTGCTTTTATTCGGGTGATAGATCGCCGTGCGCGGCAGCGCCTGCGGTTCGCCCCAGGCGTAGGGGCGATCCAGCCAGCGGTTGGCCAGGCAACGGAAGAAATCCAGCGCATTGCCCAGGCCGCCCTGGCGCAGGAACTGCCAGAGCCGGTCGCGGTCCTCGGCGCCGACGGTGCTCAGGCCGCTGAGTTCCGGGTCGGGCCGGTCGTCGCCCGGCACCAGGATCACCTGCACCCCGCGCCCGGCCAGCTCCACCAGGCGCTCGACGCCGTAGCGCCAATAGGCGATGCCGCCGTGCAGGGAGATCAGGATCACTTTGGCGTGGCGCAGCACTTCGTCGACGTACAGATCGACCGAGGCATGGTTCTGCACCTGCATCGGGTTGGCCAGACGCAGGCTCGGATAGTCGTCGGGCAACTGCTGCGCGGCTTCGGCGAGCAGCGCCAGGCTGGAATCGCCGCTGCACAGGATCACCAGTTCGGCGGGGGTCTGTCCAAGGTCGGCAATATTGTCATCCGACACGAAACCGCCGGGCTGGGTCCTGAGCAGGTGCATGGCTTACACGCTGAGCGCGGCGCGCAGTTGCGCTTCGAGCTGGGCGGCGTCCAGTTTCTGGCCGATCAGCACCAGACGGGTGATGCGCGCCTCGTCTGCGCCCCACTGGCGGTCGAAGTGCTTGTCGAAACGGGTGCCCACGCCCTGGATCAGCAGGCGCATTGGCTTGTTCGGGATCGCCGCGAAGCCCTTGACCCGCAGGATGCCGTGCTGAACCACCAGTTGGGTCAACGCGTCGAGCAGCAGGCTTTCGTCGGCCTGCGGCAGTTCGATGGAAATCGAATCGAAGGCGTCATGGTCATGGTCGTCGTGGTCATCGCCGTCATGGTGGTGGTCGTGATGGCTGTGGCGACCGTCGATGTGTTCCTCGGAACCGGCGCCCAGGCCGATCAGCACGTCCAGCGGCAGGCGGCCGTTGCTGGCTTCGACGATCTTGACCGCCGGCGGCAGCTCTTCGGCGACTTCCAGGCGCACGCGGGCCAGGTCTTCGGCGCTGGCCTGGTCGGCCTTGTTGAGGATGACGAGGTCGGCGCTGGCCAGTTGGTCGGCGAACAGTTCGTGCAGCGGCGATTCGTGGTCCAGGTTCGGGTCGAGCTTGCGTTGGGCGTCGACCTGATCCGGGAACGCGGCGAAGGTGCCGGCGGCCACGGCCGGGCTGTCGACCACGGTGATCACCGCGTCGACGGTGCAGGCGTTGCGGATTTCCGGCCACTGGAAGGCCTGCACCAGCGGCTTGGGCAGCGCCAGGCCGGAGGTTTCGATCAGGATGTGGTCGAGGTCGCCGCGACGGGCCACCAGCTCGCGCATCACCGGGAAGAACTCTTCCTGCACCGTGCAGCACAGGCAGCCGTTGGCCAGTTCGTAGACGCGGCCGGTGGCCTCTTCTTCGGTGCAGCCGATGGTGCATTGCTTGAGGATTTCGCCGTCGATGCCCAGTTCGCCGAACTCGTTGACGATCACCGCGATGCGGCGGCCCTGGGCATTGTCGAGCATGTGCCGCAGCAGGGTGGTCTTGCCCGAGCCGAGGAAGCCGGTGACGATGGTGACGGGGAGTTTGGCCAGTGTTTTCATCGGATGCCCTTTGGCGAGGTGGCGGGCATGCGGGACGAGAGCCGGCGACGCGCTTGCGCGCCGGGAGCGTTCGCCACCGGATCACCCCGCCCGGTTGTAGTGAGAATCTGTGTCGAGGCAGGTCTCCTGGCTGACGGCGCGCCGGCCTTGGGGCCCGGCATCCGCTGCGCCTTCCCGCGGCCCTGTTGAAGCAGGCTTGCAGTGGCATGGCAGCGAACATCACCGTTCACAGTTGCGGGGGCAGCCGCGGCTTGGACCGCGTTCCCTTCTTAGCTTCGGCAGCCGCCGAAGAACCTCGAAAGCGCAAGGCTACGCATGGTCGGCAGGCGGGTCAATGTCTAGTGCGTTATCGCTATATAGACTTTATTTATTCATATATAGGCCGCGACCTTTTCTCAACCAAAAAGTTCAACGTAAGTTATTTCCTACAAGTTCACAAAACAGAAACTTCTCCTACACCCCGCTTCCCCTCGGACTAGAGCGTCCGAACAGCAAAATTACATATCTTTACAAAAACAGAATTGATAATTCAAAACAGGAAATGAACCATGACCCCACATAAGGAATATGTATTTCATAAGAAAGGACTTCTTGCATGCCTGATTATCGTCAGTGTCCGCGCCTGTCTATTCCTCTGAAACCTGCCTGTGTGCCTGCGCCATGAGTGCCGGTAGCGCCATCGGGCATCCGGGCAGTGCCGTGCTGTTCGAACTGTCCGAACGGCTGCGCAACGACCACTACGCCGACAGCGACGTCTTTCCGGCGGCGCAGGTGGCGTCCTTGGGCCGCGAAGCGTGCCGCGCCTTCGACCGCACCTGGGACAACCTGCCGCCGGACACCTACCTGAACGCAGAGAACGGCCGCCGCGAGCGGCGCATCTGCAAGTTCGAGTACCGCCAGCGGGAGCGCCACTGGACGCCCCTCGACGACTGCCATTTCTTCCAGGCCCAGGCCCACAACCCGCTGCTGGGCGGCGTCCAGCGCACCTATGCGCACAGCGAGCCGGCCTTCACCGGATCGCCGGTGCTGCGCAGCCTGCTGGCGGCGGACCTGGCGCTGATGGACCTGGCCGTCGGCCACCGCGACTGGCTGGTGACCTGCCATCAGTTTCGCATCCTGTGCGACGAAACCCGCGAAGGCCAGGCCACCCCCGAAGGCCGCCACCGCGACGGCCACGATTTCGTCTTTCAGCACCTGATCCAGCGCCAGCACGTCATCGGCGGCGAAAGTCGGATATTCAATGAGAACGGCGACAATGTTTTCAGCGCAACTTTGACGAACTATCTGGAAACCGTCGTATTGAATGACCGAATACTCCTGCATGAAGTTTCCCCATTGCAGAAGTTAGGCATTAGTTCAAATCACAGCACTCGCGACATGTTGATCATCGACTTCGACCTGGCGGATTACTAATGAACCATTCAACTTATGCAGTGCCCTCCGTCGCGCCCAGCGCGCACAGTTTCATTATCGAACAGTTCGAAGAGGCCTTGGCGCGCCGAACGTCGACAGTGTCCCTGACCGCCAATGAAAATGTATTGTCCGACACGGCCCGGGCCTTGGGGCAAAACCGCCATTACGACCGTTACCTGTTCAACGTCCGGCCGATTGCGGGCCAGCGCTACGCCGCCGAGTTCGGCGGGATGCAGGTCGAGCACTTTCCGGAGGTCGAAACGCTGAAGGCGCTCGCGACCCAGGCCGCGCAGACGATGTTCAACGCCGAGTTCGTCGAGTACCGCGTGCTGTCCGGCGTCCACTGCACCTTGAGCGTGCTGGCGGCGCTGAGCGTGCCGGGGGACATCGTCATGTCCCTGGCGCCCGAGAGCGGCGGTCATTTCGCCACCGGGCCGCTGGTGCAGAAGATCGGTCGCCAGAGTGTGTTTTTCGGGCTCGGCACGGACGGCCAGATCGATCTCGACGCCTTCGATGCGCAACTTCAGTCCCTCGGGCAACCGCCGGCCGCCGTGCTGCTCGACCACGGCCTGACCACCCGGGCGATCGCCGTCAAGCCGCTGCGCAAGCTGCTCAACCGGCGCGGCCTCGACCGCACGCTGATCATCTGCGACGCCTCGCACACGCTGGGGCTGATCGCCGGCCAGGCCTATCCCAACCCGCTCGACGAAGGCGCGGACATCCTCCAGGGCAACACCCACAAATCCCTGCCGGGCCCGCACCGTGCGCTGATCGTCTGCCGACGCGCCGAACTGGCCCGGCAGATCGAACACAACGTCGGCGGCGCGCTGGTGTCCTCCCCCAACCTGCCCGGCCTGCTGCAACTGTTCGTCACCCTGATGGAGATGGAACGCCACGGCCAGGCCTACGCCGAACGCATGTGCGCCAACGCCCGCCAACTGCGCGAGGGGCTGGCCGGGCTGCCGGGCTGGACGGCGCACGCCACCGACACCCATATGCTGCTGCTCGAAGGCGCCTTCAGCCAGCACGCGGCGCAGCAGCTCAACGAGCTGGGGATACGGGTCAACAACAAACGCATCGGCGGGCGCGACTGCCTGCGGTTCGGCGTGCAGGAAATCACCCGCCTGGGGATCGCCGGCGAAGACCTGGACGCCCTCGCCCACATCATCCGCAACGTGCTGACCGACAGCGTCAACGCCGCCGACCGGATCCGCCTGGCCCACATCTGTCACCGGTTGAACCGGGTTCACTACAGTTTCGACGAGGAGTCCTGCCGATGAGCGCAGCCGCTTGCCTGATTGTCGGCAACATCCGCGACGGCGAATACGAAGGCCTGGTCGCCGAGGGCGTCACACCGCTGCTGATCGCCGACAGCCGCGCCACCAGCAAGATCGCCGACGCGGCCAAGGTGCCGCCGGTGGCCCGTTACGACTTTTCCAAAGGCCTGACACCGGAACTGATCGACCTGACCCAACGCCTGCTGGATGAGCACAGGTTCACCAGCGTGCTGAACTTCCGTGAAGGTTATGTCGCCGTCACCGGCCGCCTGTGCGCGGCAGTGCCGGCCTTGGCCCATCTGCACCGCAACGTCGAGCACACGCTGGACAAGGTGCTGCAGCGCCAGCGCTTCCAGGCGTCGGCCAATCCCGACCTGCACGTGATCTCCCGCGAAACGGGCATCGACGAACTGCTCGCCGCACCGGATGCGCTGCCTTACCCGTTCGTCCTGAAGCCTGCGAACCTGTACAGCAGCCTGTTCGTGCGCTGCATCCGCGACCGCCACGAACTGCTGGACTACAGCCGCCGCGAATGGCCGGCGCTGCAACGCTACGTCGCCGGCAAGCAGCGGGAAACCGACCAACTGCTGCTGGAGGAATACCTGCACGGCTCCAACCATTCCATCGATTGCGCCATCGGCCCCGACGGCAACATCAGCAGCTTTCCCATCGTCGATGTGATCGCCGGGGTCGACATCGGCCGCGACGACTTCCACCATTTCGCCCGCTACACGCCCTCGACCATCGAACCGGACGCGTCGCTCAAAGCGCGCTGCCACCGTTTGGCCCACGACGCCGTGCAGGCCCTCGGCCTCAAGGGCACGTTCGCCCATGTCGAGTTCATCCTCACCGCACGCGGGCCGAGGGTTCTGGAGGTCGGTGCACGGCCCGGCGGCAGCCGGATCCACGTGATCCGCCAGGCGTGGCGACTGCCGCTGGATGTCTGCTATCACCGCGCCCTGTCCGGGGAAGCGCTGCCGCCCGCCTGCGACGTCCCCCAGCCGTTCGGGATCGCCACGCCTTTCGCGCGCACCCACCGGACCTACGACGGCCTGCATCACGCCCAACGCCTGCGCAGCCTGCCGGGCTTCCAGCGCTGGTACGCCTACGCCGCACCGGGCGACGCCATCGGCCCGGCC
Organism: Pseudomonas sp. B7(2017); assembly: GCF_002112745.1. Lineage (NCBI taxonomy): Bacteria > Pseudomonadati > Pseudomonadota > Gammaproteobacteria > Pseudomonadales > Pseudomonadaceae > Pseudomonas > Pseudomonas sp. B7(2017). Next base: position 89,142 of record NZ_NEIP01000016.1, read on the forward strand.
AGCAACGGGTTCCAGAACTACCTGTACGTCGAGTTCCGCCAGCCCGACACGGCCCGACTGCGCGAATCGCTGCTGGCGGTCACCGACATCGACGTGTATGGCGAGCGCACCGACCCCGAGCCTGCCAAACGCATCCTGCTGATCGGCGGGCGGGATTCAGGGTTGGACTGGGACACCGCACACCGCTTCCACTTCACCCTGGTGCAGCAACCCGACCAGTTGTCCGACTATCAGCGTGAACACGCGGCGCTGGTGCTGACGCCCGACATCGCAGACCTGGCCGGCTACGGCGACACGGTCGAACGCCTGCACCGTCAGCGGCCGTTCGACGCCGTGGTGTCGTTCTCGGAACTGGGCCTTTTGCCAGCCTCGCAACTGGGCGAACGGCTGGGCATCCCCCACAACAGCGTGCGCAGCGTCGAGGTCAGCCGCGACAAGCTGCTGTTCCGAAGGCTCCTGCAAGGCAGCCCCTACGAACTGCACAGCGCGGCGGCGGACAGCGCCGAGGCCGTGCGCGCCTTCGTCGAGCGCCACGGCGCCTCGATCGTCAAGCCCGTCAGCGGCTCGGGCAGCCAAGGGGTCTACGCGGTCAATCGCCCGGAAGACGTCGACGCCCTGCCCCTGCAGGGCCGCAACCTGATCGAAGCCTTCGCCGGCGGCGACGAATACAGCGTGGAATCCCTGAGCCTCGACGGCCGCCACCGGATCCTCGGCATCACCCGCAAGCACACCAGCGGCGCGCCGGGCTATGTCGAGACCGGCCATGACTTTCCGGCCGCGCTGGACGATGCCAGCCGCACCCTGATCGAAGACGCGGTGCTGTGGCTGCTCGAACGCATGGGCAACCGCTGGGGGCCGGCGCACACCGAGGTCAAGCTCGACGGATCGCGCCTGCATTTCATCGAGACCCAGACCCGCTTCGGCGGCGACCAGATCTGGGAGATGGTCTGGAAAACCACCGGCGTGCACCTGGCGGCCAGCACCCTCGCGGCGATGACCGGCACCGACCTGCCGGCCCCCGAGCAGGCCTTCGTGCAAATGGCGATCCGCTACATCGAGACCGACGGCACGACCGACCCCGAACACCTGCGCGACCAACTGCTGCGGCACCCCTTCGCCCTGCGCGCGACGCTCGACCAGGGCAAGTTCGGCCGGCCCATCCGCCGTTCCGCCGACCGGCACGGCTACGTGCTGCTGGCCTGCGCCGCCGAAGACGACCCGAACGTCTTCAGCGCCGCGATCTCCCACCCTCGTTTCACCACCCAAGGACTGGCGCAATGAGCACCCAAGAGACCCTGTTCCACATCGACGGCCCGATCAGCCCGAACTTCCCGCTGATCTCCTTTTCCACCAACGTGTACGACAACCCGGCGGACATTCTCGGGTCGATCACCGACCTCTCCAGGCATTTCAAGGCCGTGGAGTTCGAGATCGGCGAAGACGCCGAGACCGTGTTCTGGTCGCTCAGCGCCGAGGAGCGCAGCGAACTGGCGCGGCAAGTCCGCGCCTTCACCGAGCAGAACGGCATCACCCTGACGGTGCACGCCGGCTGGTGGGGCCGCCAGTACAACCTGTGCTCGCCCGATCCGGTCGAACGGGGCCAGGCGGTGGACTGCCTGAGCGCCGCCGTGGACTTCTCGCGTCAGGCCGGCGCCACCAGCGTGACGTTCCATCCGGGCTACAAGGACCAATTGGAGAACACCGAACTGCTGGACAACCTGATCGTGGCGATCAACGAGGTCAAACAGCGCGTCGACACCCGTGGCATCGACCTGTGCCTGGAGAACATGGGCGGCCAGCGACCGAAGTTCCCGGTGTTCAGCGTCGGCGAGCACTTGCGCTTCCACCGCGAAACCGGCTGCTTCGTGACCATCGACGTGACGCACCTGTGCTCGCTGATGCCCTACGGCGACAGCCTGTTCCAGGCCATCGCCGAGCTGGCCCCGGTGACCCGTCACCTGCACATCGCCGACCTCAACGACACCCACCACCAGCACCTGCCCATCGGTGAAGGCAACCTGCGCCTGAGCGATGTGCTCAACCGCTTCGCCGTCAACGGCTACCGCGGCGTGGCGGTGGTCGAGGAGTTCATCCCGCGCTTCTCCACCGAGTACTACCTGGAGAAGGCGCTGGCCTACAAGGACGGTGTCGAAGGCCTGCTGGCGGGCGCACGGCAGAGCGCCCATGCCGGCTGAGTCCGCGCTGGCCGAACCGGCCACCCACAGCGAGATCACGACCGGCCTGCGCGATGCGTTGCCGTTCGTGTTCTCGCTGCTGCTGACCTTCACCCTGATCGGCATGCTCGGCCGGCGTCACGGCCTGGATCTGCCGTCGATGGTGGTGTTCAGCGGCACGGTGATGGCCTCGCCGCTGCAGCTGACATTGCTGGAGACGCCGGCGCACCTGCTGAACGCCTTCGGGGTACTGGTCTCGGCGCTGAGCATCAACTTGCGCTTTCTGGTCTTCACCCTGAGCCTCAAATCCAGCCTCAAAGGCTCCGTCAGGTCCTTTGTCCCGGCCTTGGCGGTGATGGCCAACGCGGCCTTCACCCTGATGTCGATCCGCAAGGAACAAGGGCCGGTCAGCCGCCCCTACGCCAACACCGTGTGCTTTGCGCTGTACGCCGCCGCCCTGCTCGGCACCGCCGCCGGCTACGGCTTCGCCAGCCTGGCCGCCAACGGGCTGATGGAGCATGTCAGCGTGGTGATCGCCATTTTCATCAGCGCTTCGCTGGGCAAGATGGCTCGCGACCGGCATAGCCTGCACGCGCAATGGATCGCCGGGCTCGCCGCGGCGGCCAGCCTGCTGTGGCTGGGGGACATCAGCCTGATGGCGGTGCTCGCGGTGACCGTCCTCACGAGTTACGCCTATGACCGAGCCTAGTGTGTTCTGGCTGTATGTGCTGATTTGCGCGCTGGTGTCCGCCACCTGCCGGCTGCTGCCGCTGGCGGTGGATGTCGAACGCTTGTCCGGCGGGGCCCGGGCGTTCATCGACCGGCTGGGCAAATACACTTCCGTGGCGATGCTGATCAGCCTGCTGGCCGGTTCGCTGCAACCGTTGGCCGGCCAGCAGCCGTCGGCGCACCTGTGGATCGGGCCTGTGGCGCTGGCCTGGCTGCTGGGCCTGACGCGCATGAAGTCCTACTACGCCTTTCTGATCGCGCTGGGCGCCTACGTTCTGCTGGCCATGCGTTAGCCGTCGATTGACTCGGATCGTGCGCCCATGCTCTCCTACACAACTTGTTACGGGTGCCCTTCACAGGGTGAAACGGGAAACCGGTGAATCATGTGCTTTACTTCAAGGCCATGTCAGTCCGGTGCTGCCCCCGCAACGGTAAGCGAGCGAAGCGTCAGATCCACTGTGCCTGCGGCATGGGAAGGTGACGCTTGCAGGTCGGCCGACGCCGACCCCTCGCGAGCCCGGAGACCGGCCCGCAACACACAGCGCGCACCTGCGCCGCTGAACATAACAAACCCGCGGTGGGCGGGCGCTGTTCGAACCCTGCGTGCCCGTCCCGCAGGGTTTCCATGCGCTCTATTCACCCGCTGACACCACAGAGGGAAGCGCCATGTCGATCATCACCAGCACCGGCAGCACTGACAAGAGCTCCGCCGGCACCACTACCCTGAGCCAACGCCTGACCGCCGCCGTCTGCGCGTCGATCCTGGGGGCCTGCCTCGTCTACTTCGCCGGGTTCTCGCACATCGAAGCGGTGCACAACGCCGCCCACGATACCCGCCACAGCGCCGCGTTCCCGTGCCACTGAGACCTGCCGACATGATCAAGCGCATTGCCCGGACCGCCGGGTTCACCGGCCTGCTGGCCGCCCTGCTGCTCACCCTGCTGCAAAGCTTCTGGGTCTCCCCGCTGATTCTGCAGGCCGAGACCTACGAGAAGGCTGAACCTGCGGCCGAAGTCCACGAACACGCCGCCGGCACCCCGGCCCACACCCATGACGCCGAAGCCTGGGAGCCGGAAGACGGCTGGCAGCGCGTGCTGTCGACCACCGGCGGCAACCTGGTGGTGGCCGTGGGCTTCGCCCTGATGCTCGCCGGCCTCTATACCCTGCGCGCACCGACCAAGACCGCACAGGGCCTGCTCTGGGGCCTGGCCGGCTACGCCACCTTCGTGCTGGCGCCGACCCTTGGCCTGCCGCCCGAACTGCCCGGCACCGCCGCCGCCGACCTGGCCTCGCGGCAGACGTGGTGGATCGGCACCGCGGCGTCCACCGCCGTGGGCCTGGCCCTGATCGCCTTCAGCCGGAACTGGCTGATGAAGATCCTCGGCGCGGCCATCCTCGCCGTGCCCCACGTGATCGGCGCACCGCAACCGGAAGTGCACTCGATGCTGGCGCCGGAGGCGCTGGAAGCGCAGTTCAAGATCGCCTCGCAGCTGACCAACGTTGCGTTCTGGCTGGCCCTGGGGCTGATCAGCGCGTGGCTGTTCCGCCGCAACGGCGAAGGCCAACACCACGCATGACTGCGGACGGCGCAGCGCCGGCCCTGGTGGTCGGCCTGGGCTGCCAGCGCGGCTGCCCGGCCGCCACCCTGCGGGCCTTGCTCGACCAGGCCCTGCAGGCACATCGCATCGAACTGGCGGCGGTCAAGGCGCTCGCCAGCATCGACCTCAAGCGCGATGAGCCCGGCTTGCGGGAACTGGCCGCGCAACTGGCGCTGCCCTTGCTGTACTTCAGCAGCGCGGAACTGGCCGGTTACCGGCCGCGCCTGAGCCACCAGTCGCAGATCGCCTTCGAGCGCACCGGCTGCTACGGCGTGGCGGAAAGCGCCGCCTTGGCGCTGGCCGAGCAACTGATCCAGGCGCCGGCAAAGCTGCTGATTCCGCGGCAAAAGTACGCCCAGGCCACATTGGCATTGGCCGGCGCGGCCTGAATTCCCGATAATCCCCGCTTTCGATCATGAGCAACGCTCATGCGGGACCCTCATGACGCCCTGCACCGCTCCCTTTTTCAGGATGGAACAATGACCGTCTACTTCATCGGCGCCGGCCCCGGCGATCCCGAATTGATCACCGTCAAAGGCCAACGGCTGATCCGCAGTTGCCCGGTGATCATCTATGCAGGCTCGCTGGTGCCGGCGGCGGTGCTGGAGGGGCATCAGGCGGTCAGCGTGGTGAACAGCGCCGAACTGCACCTGGAACAGATCATCGACCTGATCAAGACCGCCCACGCCAATGGCCAGGACGTCGCCCGGGTGCATTCCGGCGACCCGAGCCTGTACGGCGCCATCGGTGAGCAGATCCGCTGCCTGCGCGAGCTGGGCATTGCATTCGAGATCATCCCCGGCGTGACCGCCACGGCGGCATGCGCTGCGCTGCTGGAGGCCGAGCTGACCCTGCCGGACGTGTCGCAGACCGTGATCCTGACCCGTTACGCGGACAAGACCGCGATGCCCGCCGGCGAGGAGTTCGGCAGCCTGGCGCAGCACGGCGCGACCATGGCCATTCATCTGGGGGTCAATCATCTGGAGAAGATCGTCGGCGAACTGCTGCCGCACTACGGCGCGGACTGCCCGATCGCGGTGGTTCACCGGGCGAGCTGGCCGGATCAGGACTGGGTGATGGGGACGCTGGAGGACATCTCCGCGAAGGTGGCCGCCAAGGGCTTCAGGCGTACGGCGTTGATCATCGTGGGGCGGGTGCTGGGCAGCGACCATTTCAGCGAATCGTCGCTGTACCGTGCGGGGCATGCGCATTTGTATCGGCCTTAGCGGCCAGCCTGCCGGTGATGGCATCCGTGATGTTCACCCATAAAAAAACGGCGCTCACGGGGCGCCGTTTTTTTGTGTCCGCAGGGAACGCCTTAGTAGTAGGCGTTTTCTTTCTGCGTGTGGTCGGTCACGTCGCGAACGCCCTTGAGCTCCGGAATGCGTTCGAGCAGGGTGCGCTCGATGCCTTCCTTCAAGGTCACGTCCGCCTGGCCGCAGCCCTGGCAGCCGCCGCCGAACTGCAGCACGGCGATGCCGTCGTCGACCACGTCGATCAGGCTGACCTGGCCGCCGTGGCTGGCCAGCCCCGGGTTGATCTCGGTTTGCAGGTAGTAGTTGATGCGCTCGTTGATCGGGCTGTCTTCGTTGACCATCGGCACCTTGGCGTTCGGTGCCTTGATGGTCAGCTGGCCGCCCATGCGGTCGGTGGCGTAGTCGACGACGGCATCGTCGAGGAACGCTTCGCTGAACGAATCGATGTACGCGGTGAAGCTCTTGAGCCCCAGCGCCTTGTCTTCGGGTTTTTCTTCGCCCGGCTTGCAGTAGGCAATGCAGGTTTCGGCGTACTGGGTGCCAGGCTGGGTGATGAAGATGCGGATGCCGATGCCCGGGGTGTTCTGCTTGGAAAGCAGATCAGCCAGATAATCGTGGGCGGCGTCGGTGATGGTGATAGCGGTCATGGAAACTCCTCGCAGGCTTGGGCGGAGTTTACGCCAATCGGCGCCCGGGACAAAGTCCTAGTATTTACGTAGGAATAGTTCGCAAATCGCCGGGTGGCAGCCCCTACCCTGCGGGAGCCTCCAGTGGCTCCCGCAGGATGGGTGGCGACATCGCCGCTTCAGAGGTTCTCGTAGCGGTTCATGTCCAGCACGCCCTCTTCCACCGGATCCGTATCGTGGATGTAGCGGCTCAGGTCATGGAAATAGAACCAGAATTGCGGATGGCTGCGGCGGATGCCCCAGCGTTCGACGATTTTCTCGAACTGCTCCTGATCCTTCGCGCCCTCCATCGCATCGACGAATGCCGGCACCTGGTCCGCCGGCAGGTTGAACATGAAGTTCGGATAGCTGGTGAGCACGCCCGGGTAGATCGTCAGGGTGTCGAGCCCCGGCTGGTAGCGCAGCGATTCGCCGAGCAGGAACGCCACGTTGCTGTGGGCCCGGTTGCGCAGCAGGCTGTAGACCTCGCGCTTGCCGCTGGCGGTCTCGACGCGCAGCAGGGTCGCTTCCGGCAACTGATCGATCACCTTGAGCCCGGCGGCCGGGCGCGATGCCAGGCGGCTCAGGGCCTGCTCGGCGTTCTGCAGGGCCGGGTCGATGTTCGGCCGCGAGCAATAGGCGTCCTCGCAGCGGTTGATCGGGTCGGGACGGGCGTTCAGGTCACCGTAGCGGGCCAGCAACTGGCGGGCGAAATCGCGTTTCGGGTCCTTGGCGTCGAGCTTCAGCGCGGTGGGCTTGTCGTCGTCGATGGCCTCGTAGTCGAGCCACATCTTGAACTGGCCGCTGCTCTGATACCAATCGTCCAGGTAGCCCTCGCGGGAGTCGGCGGGCATCAGGCGCAGGAAGTTCTGCTCGGCGCCGTTGCGGATCAGGTCGAAGTACAGGCGCGTCTGCGCCTGATGGGAGACGTTGCCGAACACATCGAAGTTGACCGCCAACTGGTAATAGGTGCGCTCGAGCAACGGGAAGTCGAACAGCCACATCGTCTGCGGCACTTCGCCGATCAGGCCCTTGGTGACCGAAGCGCTGTCGAAGTGACGGAAAATGCTCAGCAGCGCGTTGTCGTTGCCGGCCCACAGCGTGGACCAGCTCGGCGCAGGCAGTTCGGCGTAGCTGTCGCGGCGCAGGGCTTCGTACTGGTTGCGCTTGTTGCGGTAGTCGTGCCAGAGGCTCAGCACGCTGCCGACGTCGTCGTTCTGCCCCGGCATCGCCAGCAACGGCGTGGCCTGGCCGCGGTAGTTCGGGTCGGTGATGTACAGGTCGTGTTCCGGGGCCTGGAACAGCGCCCAGAAGTTGTCGCGGATCACGTCGGTCGCAATCTGCCCGCGGCACACCGGCCCGCGGATGAAGGTGCGCACGAAGTACTCGGCGTTGTCGAGCATGAACTGGTAGCGCGCCTGGGCCGGGATCGCCTCGAAGGTGGCGAACGGGTTGGCCCGGCTCTGGGGCCCGTAGCCCGGCAAGGCATGCACCTGCCACTTGCCGTTGTAGAACAGGCTCTTGACCCGCGCCAGCTTGGCCGCGCTCAGCGGATAGGTGATGTGGGTCTTGTGCACGATCACCCCCTGCACCGGCCACAGGCGGTAGTACACCTGAGTGCCCGGGTCGTCGTTGGGGCGACGGGTGTTGATCAGGTCGATCGGCTGGCCGGTCGGCGTGCGCGAACGCACCCACTGGAAGAAGTGACCCGGCTCGCCGTCCTTGAAGTAGATGTGCGCCAGGAACCAGTGCTCGAACAGCCACCGCCCCACCAGGCTCTGCCGGGCGCCGGGGGTGTTGAGCAGGTTTTCCCACTGCACGACCTGCATCGCCTCTTTGGCGCTGGGCGTCAGCCCTTGCTCGTCGATGGGCGCACCGGACGCCAGCCAGCGCTGCAGCGTCTGGTACTGCTGCTGGGTCAGGCCGGTCACGGCCAGCGGCATGCCTTCGGTCGGATGGCTTTGGGCATAACCCTCGAACTCGGCGGGCATGGCGCAGAGGTTCTCGCGCTGCAGGCCGAGCACGATGTCTTCGGGCAGCTTGGCGTTAGGTTGCAGGGGCGTCTTGTGGCCCAGCTCCAGCATGCGCGCCATCAGCGCGGCCTGGCTGCCCTGGGCGTCGAGCACCGAATAGAAGCCCTTCTCCTGCCATTGCCGTTTGCCGAAGGCGTCATAGAACAGCCGGGTGGTCGGCGCGGCCTGGGTGCGTTCGCCGTCGTAGACCGGCATCTTGCTGGCGCCGCGGGCCGCGCCCTCGCCGCTGCCCAAGTTCAGTTGGCAGGCGGAGTCGTAGCAGGCGTGGCAGGCCACGCACTTCTCGGTGAAGATCGGCTGGATGTCGCGGGTGTAGGAAATGGCCGTCCCCTGCGCCCCCGCGCCAAAGCTTAAAAGCAGCAACACGGTGCCGATGACGCGGTTCAACATATCCCTGATTCCGATCCTGAAGAAAACCGCGCGATTCTACCGCCGGTACGCCCGCTCCAACATGAGCGATATTCATGCAAATGCGCCGCCTGCTCTAAATCCGCGCAGGTTTGTTATGATTCCGGCCCTTCGTCATGGTCTTTTCGAGTAGTCCCAATGTCCGATCGCAGCGTCCGCCTCCAGGCCCTCAAGCAAGCTCTCAAAGAGCGCATCCTGATACTTGACGGCGGCATGGGCACGATGATCCAGAGCTACAAGCTCGAAGAGCAGGATTACCGCGGCAAGCGCTTCGCCGACTGGCCGAGCGACGTCAAGGGCAACAACGACCTGCTGGTGCTGACCCGCCCCGACGTGATCGGCGGCATCGAAAAGGCCTACCTGGATGCCGGCGCCGACATCCTGGAGACCAACACCTTCAACGCCACCCGGATTTCCATGGCCGACTACGGCATGGAAGAGCTGGTCTACGAACTCAACGTAGAAGGCGCCCGCCTGGCCCGCAAGGTGGCCGACGCGAAAACCCTGGAGAACCCGGCCAAGCCGCGCTTCGTCGCCGGCGTCCTCGGCCCGACCAGCCGCACCTGCTCGCTGTCGCCCGACGTGAACAACCCCGGCTACCGCAACGTCACCTTCGATGAACTGGTGGAGAACTACACCGAGGCCACCAAAGGCCTGATCGAGGGCGGCGCCGACCTGATCCTGATCGAGACCATCTTCGACACCCTCAACGCCAAGGCCGCGATCTTCGCCGTGCAAGGGGTGTTCGAGGAACTGAACCTCGAACTGCCGATCATGATCTCCGGCACCATCACCGACGCCTCCGGCCGCACCCTGTCGGGCCAGACCACCGAAGCGTTCTGGAACTCCGTGGCCCACGCCAAGCCGATTTCCGTCGGCCTGAACTGCGCCCTCGGCGCCCGCGAGCTGCGCCCGTACCTGGAAGAGCTGTCGGACAAGGCCAGCACCCACGTCTCGGCGCACCCGAACGCCGGCCTGCCGAACGAGTTCGGCGAATACGACGAACTGCCGGCGGACACCGCCAAAGTCATCGAAGAGTTCGCCCAGAGCGGCTTCCTCAACATCGTCGGCGGCTGCTGCGGCACCACGCCTGGGCACATCGAAGCCATCGCCAAGGCCGTGGCCGGCTACGCGCCGCGGCAGATCCCGGACATCCCCAAGGCCTGCCGCCTGTCGGGCCTGGAGCCGTTCACCATCGACCGCAGCTCGCTGTTCGTCAACGTCGGCGAGCGCACCAACATCACCGGTTCCGCCAAGTTCGCCCGCCTGATCCGCGAGGACAACTACACCGAAGCCCTGGAAGTCGCCCTGCAGCAGGTCGAGGCCGGCGCCCAGGTGATCGACATCAACATGGACGAGGGCATGCTCGATTCGAAGAAGGCCATGGTGACCTTCCTCAATCTGATCGCCGGCGAGCCGGACATCTCCCGCGTCCCGATCATGATCGACTCCTCCAAGTGGGACGTGATCGAAGCCGGCCTCAAGTGCATCCAGGGCAAGGGCATCGTCAACTCGATCAGCATGAAAGAAGGCGTCGAGCAGTTCATCCACCACGCCAAGCTGTGCAAGCGCTACGGCGCCGCCGTGGTGGTGATGGCGTTCGACGAGGTCGGCCAGGCCGACACCGAGGCGCGCAAGAAGGAAATCTGCAAGCGTTCCTACGACATCCTGGTCAACGAAGTCGGCTTCCCGCCGGAAGACATCATCTTCGACCCGAACATCTTCGCCGTCGCCACCGGCATCGAAGAGCACAACAACTACGCCGTCGATTTCATCAACGCCTGCGCCTACATCCGCGACGAGCTGCCGTACGCCCTGAGCTCCGGCGGCGTGTCCAACGTGTCGTTCTCGTTCCGCGGCAACAACCCGGTGCGCGAGGCCATCCACTCGGTGTTCCTGCTGTACGCGATCCGTGCGGGCCTGACCATGGGCATCGTCAACGCCGGCCAGCTGGAGATCTACGACCAGATCCCGCAGGAGCTGCGCGACGCCGTCGAGGACGTGATCCTCAACCGCAACGGCGACGCCACCGACGCCCTGCTCGCCATCGCCGACAAGTTCAAGGGCGACGGCAGCGTCAAGGAAGCCGAAACCGAAGAGTGGCGCAGCTGGGACGTCAACAAGCGTCTGGAACACGCGCTGGTCAAGGGCATCACCACCCACATCGTCGAAGACACCGAAGAGTCGCGCCTGTCGTTCGCCCGGCCGATCGAGGTCATCGAAGGCCCGCTGATGGCGGGCATGAACATCGTCGGCGACCTGTTCGGCGCCGGTAAGATGTTCCTGCCGCAGGTGGTGAAGTCCGCCCGCGTGATGAAGCAGGCCGTGGCTCACCTGATCCCGTTCATCGAGCTGGAAAAAGGCGACAAGCCGCAGGCCAAGGGCAAGATCCTGATGGCCACCGTGAAGGGCGACGTGCACGACATCGGCAAGAACATCGTCGGCGTGGTGCTGGGCTGCAACGGCTACGACATCGTCGACCTGGGCGTGATGGTGCCGGCGGAGAAGATCCTCCAGGTGGCCCGCGACGAGAAGTGCGACATCATCGGTCTCTCCGGCCTGATCACCCCGTCGCTGGACGAAATGGTGCACGTGGCCCGCGAGATGCAGCGCCAGGACTTCCACCTGCCGCTGATGATCGGCGGCGCCACCACCTCCAAGGCGCACACCGCCGTGAAGATCGAGCCCAAGTACAGCAACGATGCCGTGGTCTACGTCACCGACGCCTCCCGCGCGGTGGGCGTCGCCACCCAGTTGCTGTCCAAAGAGCTGAAGGCCGGCTTCGTCGAGAAGACCCGCGCCGAATACGTCGACGTGCGCGAGCGCACCGCCAACCGCAGCGCCCGCACCGAGCGCCTGAGCTACGCGGCCGCCATCGCCAAGAAACCGCAGTTCGACTGGGCCGCCTACGCGCCGGTCAAGCCGACCTTCACCGGTACCCGAGTGCTGGACGACATCGACCTGAACGTGCTGGCCGAATACATCGACTGGACGCCGTTCTTCATCTCCTGGGACCTGGCCGGCAAGTTCCCGCGCATCCTTGAGGACGAAGTGGTCGGCGAGGCCGCCACCGTGCTGTACAAGGACGCCCGCGAAATGCTGAGCAAACTGATCGACGAGAAGCTGATCAGCGCCCGCGCGGTGTTCGGCTTCTGGCCGGCCAACCAAGTGCATGACGACGACATCGAGCTGTACGGCGACGACGGCAAGCCGCTGGCCCGCCTGCACCACCTGCGCCAGCAGGCGATCAAGACCGACGGCAAGCCGAACTTCTCCCTGGCCGACTTCGTCGCGCCGAAGGACAGCGACGTGACCGACTACGTGGGCGGCTTCATCACCACCGCCGGCATCGGCGCCGAGGAAGTGGCCAAGGCCTACCAGGACGCCGGCGACGACTACAACTCGATCATGGTCAAGGCCCTGGCCGACCGCCTGGCCGAGGCCTGCGCCGAATGGCTCCACGAACAGGTGCGCAAGGAGCACTGGGGCTACGCCAAGGACGAAGCCCTGGACAACGAAGCGCTGATCAAGGAGCAGTACTCCGGCATCCGTCCGGCACCGGGCTACCCGGCCTGCCCGGACCACACCGAGAAGGCCACGCTGTTCGCCCTGCTCGACCCCGAGTCCAGCGAGATGCGCGCCGGCCGCAGCGGCGTGTTCCTCACCGAGCACTACGCGATGTTCCCGGCGGCGGCGGTCAGCGGCTGGTACTTCGCCCACCCGCAGGCGCAGTACTTCGCCGTGGGCAAGGTCGACAAGGATCAGGTGCAGAGCTACACCTCGCGCAAGGGCCAGGAGCTGAGCGTCACCGAGCGCTGGCTGGCGCCGAACCTGGGCTACGACGACTGAGACCGGCCTCGCCGCCCTTGTGCCCGCCCAAGGCGCAAGGGCCGGCCTATCCGGGCTTCCCTCCCCCGCGCCGTGCGGGCTCGGCCAAGGCTCCAGGCAACGGGAGCAGGATTGGCTATGCTCAATGGGCAAACACACAGACGGGGGATTTATGGACGATCCAGTCGACAACAAGCCACCGACCTTCTGGCAGATGGTGCACAGCGTCATGGCCGCCGCGTTCGGGGTGCAGAGCGGGAAGAACCGCGCCCGGGACTTCACCCACGGCAAGCCCAGCCACTTCGTGATCCTCGGCATTGCCTTTACGGCGCTGTTCGCGCTGACGCTGTTCGCCATCGTCAAGCTGGTGGTGCATCTGGCGGGGGTCTGACGCGGATCAGTGCATCAATGTCTGCAGGCTGAAGGGGTAACGGTAGGACGCCGGCCGCCCCTTGGCCGACAGCTTGCGGAACGGCACGCCGTAGTCCGGCGAATTGCCCATGGCCAGCATCTGCCGGGCCTGGGCCTTGTCGATCAACTGCATCAGCGGGATCTGCCGGTCGCGTCCGCCGTACCGGTCCAGGTTCACGCCCTGCGCATGGTCGTGCAATTCCACCAGCGCCCAGCCGCCCAAGGTGAAATGCCCGCCGAGCAACGCGCTCAGACGACCGTCGAGCAACGCCTGCAAGGCCGCAGGCGAAGTATTGACCGCACTGAACAGCACGTCTTTGCCCGGCACCTTGCCCGCTTCGGCGAAGGCCTGCATCGCGCCGAACGCCATTTCGTCATTGGCCGACCACACCAGCGACACCTTCGGGTAGCGCGCCTGCAACTGCTTGGCCTGCTCGTAGGCGCGCTGGCGTGTCCAGCCGCTGTAGACCAGTTGGCGCAGCCGTACCTGGGGATGCTCGGCCAGCGCCCGCTGCATGCCGCTTTCACGCAGTTGCGCCGACGGCGTGATCTTGAGCCCGGAGAACGCCAGCAACTCGATCTCCTCACCGGGCGCCACCGCCGGATGCAGGCGGATCAGCTCGTTCATCATCAGGTAGCCGCCCTCCTCGTCGTTGGGCACCAGGCTGCCGATCCGGTCGGCGCGCTCGCCCACCAGGCTTTGCTGATTGGGGGTCAAGGCAGCGTTGACCATGAACAGCTTCACGCCGCTGTTGTACGCCATGCGCAAGATCTGCGGCGCCACGTACTGCTCGTTGGCGAACATCAGGTAATCCGGACGGCGGGTGCCCTGCAGCGCCAGCCGTGCCTGGGCCAGGGTCTGTTCGGGAAGGCGTTGGGAATAGACGATCTCAAGGTCGATGCCCAGATCCCGGGCGGCGGCCTGCATGAATTGCGAATAGCTGACCCAGAACGCTTCCTGCTCCGAGCCCGGATTGAGGAACAGCACCGATTCCGCCCGCGCGCAGGATCCGAAAACCGCGCCGAACAGCAGCAGGCTGAGGTGGAGAATCTTCAACATGACACATCCGGGCCCATAGGAAAAACGGCGGCGCATTATAGCCTTCGATCAACCGGCCACTGGCGCTTGATCCTGCAATTTGTCCGACAACCGTCGGTAGCGGGCCCGGACGGGTCGCTTATTGATGACTGACCCAGAACACCGCCGTGCCCACGACCAGAATGATCAGGAACAGAATGGCCCAGGCATCAACGGTGCTGTCGCTCTTCCTTGCTTTGGTTGGGTTGCTCATTGCATCGCCTCTTGTCGGTTTTGTCGGTGATTGCAGAAGACTCGACCACAGTTAAGACGATGATTGTCCGCACGACAAATGTGGGTTAGCGGATACCCGCCCCTGTTAGGCGATTTGGTTCTTTACATATACTCAAACATCACTTTTGCGCATAAACGCAAACGGGTATATTGCCCCGGCTCCGTTGGGAGTGCGCGGCCGTGCGCGCAGAATTGCAGAGCATCCCTCGGTCTCAAGCAAGCAAACAAAAGCAGCGTTTTCCGAGTGGCCCAAGCCTGAGAACAGGACTTATATGTACGTATACGACGAATACGATCAGCGGATCATCGAGGACCGCGTCAAGCAGTTCCGTGATCAGACCCGACGCTATCTGGCAGGTGAGCTGAGCGAAGAGGAATTCCGGCCGCTGCGCCTGCAGAACGGCCTGTACATCCAGCGTTTCGCCCCGATGCTGCGGGTGGCGGTGCCTTACGGCCAGCTGACCTCGCGTCAGGTGCGCATGATGGCCAAGATCGCCCGCGACTACGACAAGGGCTACGCCCACATCAGCACCCGGCAGAACGTGCAGTTCAACTGGCCGGCGGTGGAAGACATCCCGGACATCCTCGCCGAACTGGCCACCGTGCAGATGCACGCGATCCAGACCAGCGGCAACTGCCTGCGCAACGTCACCACCGACCAGTTCGCCGGCGTCGCCTTCGACGAACTGATCGACCCGCGCCCGTGGTGCGAGATCGTCCGCCAGTGGACCACGTTCCACCCGGAATTCGCCTACCTGCCGCGCAAGTTCAAGATCGCCGTCAACGGTTCGACCTCCGACCGCGCCGCCATCGAAGTCCACGACATCGGCCTTGAGCCGGTGCACAACGCCGCCGGCGAGCTGGGCTTCCGCGTGCTGGTGGGCGGCGGCCTGGGCCGTACCCCGGTGGTCGGGGCGTTCATCAACGAGTTCCTGCCGTGGCAGGACCTGCTGAGCTACCTCGACGCCATCCTGCGGGTCTACAACCGCTACGGCCGTCGCGACAACAAATACAAGGCGCGGATCAAGATCCTCGTCAAGGCGCTGACCCCTGAGGTCTTCGCCGAGAAGGTCGACGCCGAGATGCAGCACCTGCGCGGCGGTCAGACCACCCTGACCGAAGCCGAAGTGCATCGCGTCGCCAAACACTTCGTCGACCCGGACTACAAGGCCCTGGACGACCAGGCCGCCGAACTGGCCGCGCTCGACAAGGAGCACCCGGGCTTCGCCCGCTGGCGCACCCGCAACACCCTGGCCCACAAGAAGCCGGGCTATGTGGCCGTCACCCTGTCGCTGAAACCGACCGGCGTCGCGCCGGGCGACATCACCGACAAGCAGCTCGACGCCGTCGCCGACCTGGCCGAGCGCTACAGCTACGGCCAGCTGCGCACCTCCCACGAGCAGAACATCATCCTGGCCGACGTCGAGCAGAGCCAGCTGTTCACCCTGTGGGGCGAGCTGCGCGAGCAAGGATTCGCCACGCCGAACATCGGTCTGCTGACCGACATCATCTGCTGCCCGGGCGGCGACTTCTGCTCCCTGGCCAACGCCAAGTCGATCCCGATCGCCGAATCGATCCAGCGCCGTTTCGACGACCTGGACTACCTGTTCGACATCGGCGAGCTGGACCTGAACATCTCCGGTTGCATGAACGCCTGCGGCCACCACCACGTCGGCCACATCGGCATCCTCGGGGTGGACAAGAAAGGCGAAGAGTTCTATCAGGTGTCCCTCGGCGGCAGCGCCAGCCGCGACGCCAGCCTGGGCAAGATCCTCGGCCCGTCCTTCGCCCAGGAAGACATGCCCGACGTGATCTCCAAGCTGATCGACGTGTACGTGGAACAGCGCACCGAAGACGAGCGTTTCATCGACACCTACCAGCGTATCGGCATCGACCTCTTCAAGGAACGCGTCTATGCAGCGAATCATTAAGAACAACGAGGTCATCGACGAAACCTGGCACCTGCTGCCCAAGGACTCGACCCTCGACGGCATCTCCAACTGCGACGACCTGATCGTGCCGCTGGCCCTGTGGCGTGACCACGCCCATGCGCTCAAGGCCCGCGACGGCGGCCTGGGCGTCTGGCTGGACGCGGACGAAGAAGCCGAGGAGATCGGCGACGACGTGGACCAGTTCCAGGTCATCGCCCTGAACTTCCCGGCCTTCACGGACGGGCGCAACTACTCCAACGCCCGCCTGCTGCGTGACCGCTACGGCTTCAAGGGCGAACTGCGGGCGATCGGCGACGTGCTGCGCGACCAGCTGTTCTACATGCGCCGCTGCGGTTTCGACGCCTACGCGCTGCGCGCCGACAAGGATCCCTACGAAGCCCTGGAAAGCCTCAAGGACTTCTCGGTGACCTACCAGGCCGCCACCGACGAACCGCTGCCGCTGTTCCGTCGCCGCTGAACGTCCGTCCTGCCCGCTTTGACCGAAGCGGGCAGGACAACGACGCACCACCGGCTCAGCCGATCATCGGCACAGGCCGCCCCGACGCCACCCAGTCCCTGTAGAACTTCACCCGGCCCTCCAACGCCTCGAACGCCACGAACGGGTTCTCGGCATCGCCGAACGCACTCGCCAGCCAACCGCTCAACAATCCCCACAGCTCATCGCTGGCATCGGCCTGCACCAGGAGCAACCATACGCGCACCTGAAGATCCCGATAGGCCACCCGGAAGTCCGCCGTCAGGCTCAAACCGCTCACCATCCGCAGCAGATCCGGGCCGGACGGTTTCGCGGCCACGCTCGCCCATATCGACCGGCGTGCCCGGTTCAGCACCTCATTGCCTTCCCCAAGCCAGGGTTCTGCGCCGCTTTCCTCCCGGGAGGGATCGAGCCACAGGTTGATGCCGGTGCGCCTGCGGTGTTCGACGACCCTTTCCAGCGTCTCTTCGTCGGACAGCGGATTGCCCCAGAGCATGACCCGCTGACGCGAGACGGCCTGGCTGAACACCGCCGCAGGCACCCGTTCGATCCGGTTTTCGGCCAGGTTCAGCAGGGCCAAGCGAGGCTGCTCCGGGATCCCGACGGGACATCGGGTGATGGCGGCATTCCTCAGGTTCAGGACGCGCAGTTCGCCCATCCCCAGCACCACCGGCGCCTCCGTGAGCGGGTTGTCGCTCAGGTCGAGCTCTTGCAGGTGCGTCAGTTCCCGGAACTGCGAGGCCGTGGACTCCTTGAGCTCCAGGAAGGTCGAGCGCAGGTTCAGCCGGGTCAGATGGCGCATCCTCAGGATCGATGGCGGCAATGCCCCCTCCAGCACGTTGTTGCCGTTGAAGCGACGGATGTCCACGCTTTCCAGGTTCAAGGTGCGCAGATTCGGGAAGCTCTCGAGGAAACCGTCCAGGCTTTCCTGCTCGATCACATGCAAGCCTCGCATCGACAGCTCGAACACTTCCCCGAAACGGACCGGGGTGGTCGGCAGGCGCAAATAGTCCTCGAAATCCAGATCGAGACGGTACACCTCCCTCTGCTCACCGGCCGTCACACGATTGACCCTGGGAGGCCGCTTCTGCCAGATGGCGATCAACTCCTGGGCCAGTTCGGTGCGCATGACGCGTTCCTGGGCAATGGCTTCCTCCAGCAGGTTCTGGTTGTGCTCGGCCAGTTGCGCCGGAGGCATGTGCGCCGCCTCGGCGTCGCCCGGCGCCAGAAAGTCGATGTCCATTTCATCGACGTCGGTCGCCGACAGGCCGATCCAGTCATTCAGGTCGAGGTTCAGCTGATCCAGCTCCAGGCGCAACGCCGCCAGCGTCGACTGCGCCTGCGGGCCGGCCTGAAGCAGCCAGGCATCCGCCTGGGCAGCGTCGAACTCGGGATAGAGTTCCTGGACCTGCAGGCGATCCACCTCGACCGTCAAGCTCCGCCCTTCAAGGGTTGTGGGAAAGCCGCCCCCCGCCAGCCGCCCCCAGGACTCGAACGCCAGGCCCGCGTCCGTTCGCTGCAGGCCCCGCTGCAGTTCGTCGCGGGGCAACGCATGCTCGCCCAGCTTCAGGCGCAAGGCACCGGCAGGATCCGCCGAGGCCAGGCCCAGCGAGGAACGCTCCTGTTCCGTCAGCACGGCAGACAAGGCCCGGTACAGATCGCCGGCTTCATCCGGTGCCCCATCACTGGCGCGGTAACGGCTGCCTGCCTTGATCAACCGGCGGATGTCATGGCCGCCCGGCACCCCGGCACGCTCCAGCACACGACCGCTGATCGAGCTGTCCAGTACCTGCACGGCCACACCCGATGGCCAGCCCGGCAGATGCCTCAGGGTGTGCAGCGCAAGCCTGTCCGTGTCGGGATGGTTCACGGCGCGCAGGTACAGCCCCGCATAGGCCTGATCCAGGCGGGCATGGGCCTGGTACTGACGGGCCTTGCCGTCCAGCGCCCGGAGCGCACGCCGGGCTTCATTCGGATCGAAAGGACGTGCGGCATCGATGTCCAGGCGTGCGAGTAGCTGTTCGATGGCCGCCTTGGGCAATCCCGGGTACTGTTCCTGACACAACCGCACCCACGCGCGCTCCGAGCGCTGGAGCGCCCGGTAGCGCCTGTTGAACTGCTCTGTGCGCACGGCGGGATCCAGCGTCGGATCAATGCTCTGCTCAAGCCTGAACCGGTCGATGGCGTCCGCCAGCAAAGGAAACGGTGTCGAACCGTCGCCGGTCAGCGGCCGCTCCTCATCGCTCCAGTCGATCACCCGGCCGATCTGCATCAGCACCTCATCGGTGAAGGCGGCGACAGGCTCGCCCAGTCCGCGCAGCGCAGCCAGGCGCGCGGCGGCAGGCACCCATGCATCGCCGGAGACCTTGCCGGCCGGCAGCAGGACAGCAGCCCCCTCCTCCGACGCCCGCAAGGCCCGCGCTTCACTCTTCACCGCCGCGAGCTCCCCGGCCACCGGCAACGCGTTCAGCAGGCCGAACACCGTGCGCGTCAGCCCTTCGGACTGGGCCGGCGCGGAGCTGCCGTTGACGGCGGCATCGAGGCCATAGCCCGCATCGATCAGCCCCGCCAGCGCCAGCACGCCCTCGCCCCCGGGCACGAACAACGCCAACGGCGCCAGACGGTTGATCCATTGCACGACCGGCTCGACCACGGCGCTGAGTTCATCGCGATTGACCTGGGCGTCGTCGCGGATGCCGTCGGCACTGGCCAGCGCGTCCTGTTTCATCGTCAGCACCCATTGGGCGAACGGATCGCAGCGTCCCTTGAACGGCTCCAGCACGACGTAGTCGTCGGGGTTCCAGTAACCGTCATTGTTGAAGAATCCGGCCGTCCGGCCCAGCCAGTGCACCTTCGGATACAGCCCGATGCCGTCCAGCGCGGTCAGGACACCGGCGTGGAACAGCCCGTCCTCGATGTCGTCCTCGGCAAAATGCGTCCCCAATGCCCGCCGTCCTCCTTCGGTCCGGCCTTGAGCCGCGAGCCATTGGCGCAACCGGCCGGTGTCCGTGAATTCGTGCAGCGGCGACGAGTTGCCGGGAATGTGCAGAAGCACCCGGTGGCTGGCACGGTCATGGAAGTACCAGATGTCCTTTGACGTATAGCGGTAGATGGCCAGACGCCCGGTTTCGATCCCTTCCGCCGGCCGGGTGGCTGCCTGCAATTGCGCGAAGGTCAGATCTTTCCAGCGCAGATCCGGCGCCAGACCGGCGCAACGCAACGCCAGCGCCAACCCTTCACGGCTCAGGCTGCGCTCGCTGCGCTGGAGAAAGGCACTCATGATGAAGGCCGCTTTCACGGTGGTTCTCAAGGGATAGGGAGCATCGGCCAACAGGATCCTGTCCGACGGCCAGACACTGTCCAGGTAGTCCTGGTACAGCGGGCGCAGCTCCAGGGTCCAGACCCACCGCTTGAAGTCCGCCGCACGGATGGGCAATTGCGTGGCAGGGCCGTAGACCTGAGGCGTGGTCTGGCGGTAGATGCCTTCGTAGTCGCGCAGCCAACCCGGCTCATTCGTCGCGTCCGCTGCGCTTTCGTCCTGGATCACGACGGTCGGACCGATGTCCGGCGGGGTATACAGGCCGAACAGGTTTTCGCCGAACGCGCCGTCCGCCACGGTCTGGTCATTGTCCAGCAAGGCCCGGATGAGCGTGTGCGAACGCCGCACCTTGCCGTGATGCACGCCGTTTTTGCCCTGATCCCAGTCACGGTCGTAGTCGAGCGTGACCATCCGGGCGGTCTGCGGGTCGATGTCGGCGCCCCACCGGGCGCGGATCCGGGCGATGCCGAAGGCTTCCGGCGTCAAGGGCAGCGCCGACGCCACCGTGGCGTTCAGCGCCGAGCGCATGTCCGGGCCGGGAGGGTTCAGGGAAAGGGATTCGTCGTTGTTGTCGGTCATGGTCGCAATGCAATCCTTTGCGGTGCTGGAGATAGCGCAACGTAACCCGACGCATGTGATTTGAAAGTAGGAACGGTCAGCGGCACCGAATGGATTTTTCTCCTTGTCGCCCGCAAGCGCCGGGCAAAGAAAAACCGTGGCAGGACCACGGTTCGTTCAGGCGCCGACGAGGGCAAGAGCGTTCATCGGAGCCCGGCCGTCGCCGGTTCGGGCAGCGCCAGGCCCGGATGCCGAGCCAGCGCCTCTTGCGTCAGTCGTTGGTACAGGCTCCGGTTTTCATTGCGGAAATTGTCCACGATCGCCATCGTCCTCTGCGTCGCGGCCTCACGCGACAGATCGTTTTGCGTCTCCAGCTCGGCAAACGCTTGGGCGGCGCGTTCCTCCACGCCGAAGAACAGCTCTTGATGGGTCGAATGCAGATACTCCGTCCAGAAAGGCTGGGTATCGATCAGATCAAGCAACGCGGGTGAGTTTTCCGCCTTGACCACTTCTGCGTAAGCCTTGTCCAGTTGCTGCTCGGTCACGTCGACGTCGAACGCGGTGTCGATCGCACTTGGCTGGGCCAACAGTTCCAGGCGGCGCGCCAGCCTGACCCGATAGATCAGGCTCAGTTCCGACGCCTGCCGGCGGCTGAGGGTGTTGTCGCGCAGGCGATGGCCGATCTCGATCTGAGCCTGCCTCTTCAGTTCCTGCAGGCGAAACAGCCCT
Source organism: Pseudomonas sp. B7(2017) (assembly GCF_002112745.1). Lineage (NCBI taxonomy): Bacteria > Pseudomonadati > Pseudomonadota > Gammaproteobacteria > Pseudomonadales > Pseudomonadaceae > Pseudomonas > Pseudomonas sp. B7(2017). The sequence goes on from NZ_NEIP01000016.1 coordinate 110,589, forward strand.
CGCAGCAACCGCACCAGTTCGCCCTCCAGCGATCGCTCGCCCGTGCGTGCCGCCCTCATGGCGCGATAGCCCAGCACCCTGATCTCCAGATCATTGAACACACTGCCGGCCTCATCGGCGCTGACCCGTCCGATCCGTGCCATGCGAAACAGTTCGCTGCGCAAGCTGTCATCTTCCGCGGCCGCCCGCAGCAGGTTCCAGACGCGAGCGGCCAGGTTCGAATGCTCACGCACGTCATCGGCCGAATCGCGCATCTGATCGAGCACCAGGAAGAAGTCACGGGAACGTGGATAAGCCGACAACGAGGTCCATGCGGCCTGCATCTGCGCAATGTCCTCCTGCGCCAGCCCGCTCTCCCAATGGGCGCCGGGACCACTGTCGGGCAACAGGTCGACGGGCGGATGGGTATAGTCGACGGTGATCACGCCGAGATTGACGCCGGTGGACTGCTGATATCGGGCAATATCCTCCAGCGCCTTGGCCGACAACGGATTGCCGTCGATGTTGGTGCCTTGGTTCAGCTCCGTCCGCGCCTTGAAGATCGCGTCCGCCAGCACCTTGATCTGGTTGTCGCGCAGGTCAAGGGTCCGAAGCATCGGATGCTCTTCAAGGCCCGTCGGCCATTCGTCGATTCCGCTGCCGCGCAAGGCCAAATGCTGCAGGTTGCGCATCGAAGCAAAGGACGGCAGCCGCCTGAGGCCGGGGTTGAAACTCAGGTTCAACGATTGCAGATGTTCTTTGGCACCCAATGCGGCCGCTGCCTCTGCCGTCAGGACGATCTGGTTGTCACTCAGGTCCAGGTGGGTCAGGCGCGGCATGTCATGGATCGCCAGGGGCAGCCGGGTCAGGCCGTTTCCGGTCAGGCTCAGCGTGTGCAGGTTCGGGAAGTTTTTCAGAAACGCATTCAGCCCCGCGCTCTCTCCGACGTTGTTCATTTCCAGTGCGCCGATGTGCCTGAAGTCTGCGATGATCGTCGGCAGCGATCCCAGCGGCTGCGCATCGAACGTCAGTCTGTCGAATATTTCAGGGAGCTGCCCGACGGTTCCCGGCTCTTTGCGCCATGCCCGCAGGATCGCCTGCGCAGCCAGGGCTTTGCTGCGCCGGGGAACCGTGTGCCGGGCGTCATCCGCTTTCTGGTAATGGGTTTGGCTGTTTATCCACTGCTCCAGGGTATTGCGCATCTTCAGGTATTGCTGCCTGAGCGCTTCGAGGGATCGCGTCGCCAGCACCTCGTCGTCGCCCAGCGTCATCAGAAAACTTTCGATCCGCGCAAGTGAGTGCAAGGGGTACAGTTCACGGGCCCGCTGTCGCAGCGCTGCCACTTCGGCGATCGCGGAGGCGGGAGTCGATTGCTTGAACTCCACCACAGGTTCACCGCGAGGGTCGGCCAATCCCATTGGCGAACGATAACCTGCCCGCCACGACTGACCAGCCACCAAACGGGCGATATCGTCACGCTGTTGCAGGGCCGACGTGGTGATTTTCCGGCGCAACTGCGCGCCCGACTCGTCTCTCTCGACACCCAGCGCCTTTCTTGCGTGGGCAGGCAGGCTCTGCCACAACGTCTGGAAATAATGCGCGCGGGTGTTCGAGGCGGACTCTGCCAGCAATTGCCCATTGGCATCGACCGCCCGGTAACGCGCCTCAAGCGCCTTGAACGACACTTTGTGCCGGGCTTCGGCCGGGCCCGTCTGGGCCCTGTCACTGGAGGCCGCGTTCTGCTCCGTGATTTCGAAGAACACATCCTCCGGCCAACCCGGCAGCCTGGCCAAGGTGTCGAGCACTATCAGGTCAGTGCTCAAGTCACGCGGAGCATCCAGGTAGAGCCCCTCATACGCGCGATTCAAGTTCACCACCTGGGTGTATCGCCGCGCCTCCTCGTCGATGCGCAATGGCAGCTTGCCGGCTTCGAGCTGTTGCCACTCACTGGCGTCGGCATTGAGAACCAACTCATCGGCGACCGCCCCCGGCAATTCGGGGAACGCTTGCTTCACCGCAGCCGCCAACGGTTCACTGCTGATGTCGGTGCGCTCATACAACCGCTCAAACACATTCAGCCGCAAGCGTTCGGCGTCGTTGGCTAGCATTTCCACGAGCGCTGCAGTGTGGCTGGCCGAGTCTTGGGATGTGATGCCCAGCAGCCGATGTCGTTGCGGGGCCTTGAGGCCTGCCAACAGCGATGGGTAAAACGTTCCCTTACGCAATAGCTCTTGGCCGAGCCTCAGCTCTTGTTCCGCCGTTGCCGGGCCGTAGCGCTTGAGTTCGTTGCCAAGGGCGTCGACAACGCTCACGGCCGTGTCTCTTGGCCATTTCGCGGAAGCGGTCAGCAGGAACAGTTGCAGGTCAGCATCCGCCGCAGGGGCGGATGTCAGCTTGCCCATCTGCTCGATGAACCGATTGACGGCACTGTCGGCGGTAAATCGTCTGACCGTGTCCTCCAATGTCGCCATCGGCTTGCGGCGTTCGGCAAACAATCGGCGCAGTTGAGGCTCTCCCACGCCGACGACACCCAGAATCTGCGAGGCCTGGGCATCCGGCACACGTTCTGCGCGGTAACCGAGGCGCCGGAACAACGTCAGCGGACTCCAGTCCTGGAACAGCTCGGAGTCGTGCCGCCACGCACCGGCTCCGTTGGTTTCGAGTACCGGCAGATAGCGTTCGGACTGTTGCGGGCGCACTTCCCAGACATTCGTGTCTTTCTTGGGCTGGACCGCAAAGTGATCCGCGCCGATATTCAAGTATCGGTCCTGGCCAAACGTGACAAGCCCCTGCTCGCTCACCTCAAGTCCTTGGGGAAGACTTTGCCTTGCGCGATAAGGCGTAAGGTCGGGCTTCCACAAGCGCATACCCTTGGACGAAATCGGCACCTTGCGCAAGCTCAAGACGAAATCGCTCTGGCGCACGACTTTGAAGAGGCTGCTTCCCCCCTTGGCGGCCGTACCCAGTGCCGCCATCAAGATCAGGTTCTCGATGGTATCGAACAGGCAGTCCGCCGCCAGTTCCTGTTCCCCGGCGGCCCAATGGGAAACCCCTTCGTAGACCGTCGCCAGCAGCTGGATGCCGGCGACGGCGAACAGGACCTCGCCCACTATCGGAACGAATGCCCCCATGAACAGCAACGCATTGATGCCAATGGCCTTGTAGGTTTCGAGCCTCGCCAGCCGGCTTTTCTCATCCTCGTCGTCGGTCGGGACAACGAGCAAGCGGGCATCGGCCAGCACTTTCTCGGCATGCTGTCGATAGATCGCCAGAAACAGGTCGTTGTTGCTTTCGGCGTCCAGGTCAAGTCCATCGACCTGCACGTAATTGTTGCTCCAGAGGGAAACCTTGACTGAAAGGCTCTGATCCAGGCTTCCAAGAAACTCGGCCCGATCCTCCAGTTTGATGAAGCGCATGAAGAACTGGCGGAATGCAGGTGACTTCAAGCGACGGCTCAGCTCTCCCTCGAAGTGGGAGAACGAGGCATATTCCTTCAAGGGGTGCAATGGATCTCCGGGCACGTACACAACACACCGGTAGTCATCATCTTCATGTTCGCTGACGGGCCCGATGAACATCGGGCCATTGAGTGTCGTGTCGAGCATCTTCAGCTGTTGATAGCCCAAGGTGTTCTTGCCCAAGATGATCGACGGCTTGCGCTCGACGACGGACCTCAACATCTCATAGACATCCTTTCCTATATGCCTTTGCATATACGCGAGATGCCGTTCAACCTCAAACCGGTCTTTCAGGCAAGCGACCGCCTTCTTTCGCAGCCTGCCAAGTTGCGTCTTGTTTCCAAAGAACTCAGACACATGGGCCTGATAGCTTTTGCCCAGATCCAGCACACGGCAAAGTTGCGCAAACTCATGGGGCCGGATCGGGAGAATCCTGTGGGGGTGTCCGCTGACCCGTTCCGGAATATAGATCAATGAACTTTCATGATAGTTTTCTGCGCGAGTTTCGCTGAGTTCGAAGTTTTCGCAAGCGGCCCCCAACAGATCGCGGTCGATTGGCAGCACCAGTTTCCTTCTCAGTCCGAGCAGGCTTGAGGTGGAGCGAACATGTTGAAAAATGACGCCTTCAACCTGTACAGGCTCGACCAGCTTTGCCGACAACGCCTTGGCGAGCAGCGGCGCACAAAAACTTTCCGGACTTTTGAAGGCACGCAACTCTTCAAGCACCGCGAATCGGGAACGGAAACCGGATTTCAGACTTCCATACAGCGCCGCCCTGGACTCTTGCGATGATTCCAGCACCCAGGCCGGTATTTGATTCTTCAGCAGGTCGAAGAATACGCCTTGCTGAGCTGGGGTCATCTGCGGAGGGGAGTGGGTCTTTTCAACTTCCATGTAAAACAACCTTTCATGCCATTTTGAACAAACAGCTTAAGGTTTAGACATTCATGGAAAAAGCGGGAATACCTGATCATTGAACCGAGTCAGGCAACAACAATATGGAAGTTTGAAATAGATAAGCACCGCACATTCAACACTTGAATGTGTCTGGCGCCCTGTCTGCGACGATGCGGACAAGGCGCCTGACGGGACTCACCAGAACCGTTGCTGGGTCAAGCGGCTCCACCAGTTCAGCAGCACACGGTCCACCGAACCGCTGGCCGCCATGCCGATGCGTTCCTGCAGGCTTTTGCGTTCGGCGTAGTGCAGGTGATACAGCTCCGATTGCCTGGCCCGCTCGGCCAGGTACTCGTCGCTGGTCTTGAGTTCGTCCACCAGTTGCTTGTCCAGCGCGGCGACGCCCAGCCAGATCTCGCCGGTGGCCACCTCGTCGATGGCCAGTTGCGGACGATAGCGGGCCACGAAGTTCTTGAACAGTTGATGGGTGATGTCGAGATCCTGCTGGAACTTCTCCCGGCCTTTCTCGGTGTTTTCGCCGAACACCGTCAGCGTGCGCTTGTACTCGCCGGCGGTCAGCACCTCGAAGTCGATATCGTGCTTCTTCAGCAGGCGGTTGACGTTCGGCAACTGCGCGACCACACCGATGGAGCCGAGGATCGCGAACGGCGCGCTGATCACCTTCTGGCCAATGCACGCCATCATGTAGCCGCCGCTGGCGGCGACCTTGTCGATGCACACCGTCAGCGGAATGCCGGCCTCGCGGATGCGCGCCAGCTGCGACGACGCCAGCCCGTAGCTGTGCACCATGCCGCCGCCGCTCTCAAGGCGCAGCACCACTTCGTCCTTCGGCGTGGCCAGGGTCAGCAACGCGGTGATTTCGTGACGCAGGCTCTCGGTGGCCGACGCCTTGATGTCACCGTCGAAGTCCAGCACGAACACCCGGGGCTTGGTCTCGTGCTGCTTCTTCCGCTTCTTCTCGGCCTTGGCCTGGCCCTTGCGCAGGGCCTTGAGCTGATCCTTGTCGAGCAGGGTCTGCTCCAGGCGCTCGCGCAGCCCTTTATAGAAATCATTGAGCTTGCTGACCTGCAGCTGGCCGGCCGACTTGCGCCGCCCCTTGCTGCGCAATGCGGCGAAACTGGTCAGCACCACCAGAATGGCGACCACCAGGGTCACGGTCTTGGCCAGGAAGCTGGCGTATTCGGTGAAAAACTCCACGGAGGCTCCTTAAAACAAGGCGCGGCTTCAAACGGACGCGCGCGGGATGGCTTCAGCATACCCATGCACCGCCCTGACAGCCAGCGGTGAAACCTCTGGCAACAGGGCTGTAACGGGCATTTCAAACAAGCGTATGTTTTTTCATTGACAGCACCCGATCATCCTCATAACCTCGCCACAACCTTCAACGTGCCGGGATGACAGCGGACGTGGGCAGCATCTATCTGATTCGACATGGCCAGGCCTCCTTCGGCGCAGACGACTACGACGTCCTGTCGCCGACCGGTGTGCGCCAGGCAGAAATCCTCGGCCGGCACCTCGCCGGGCTGGGCGTCAGTTTCGACCGCTGCCTGTCCGGCGACCTGCGCCGCCAGCAGCACACGGCCAACAGCGCGCTGGAACAGTTCGCCGCCGTCGGCCTGCCGGTGCCGACGCTGGAAATCGACCCCGCCTTCAACGAATTCGACGCCGACGCGGTGATCCGCGCCCTGCTCCCGGCCATGCTGCCGGAGGAGCCCGAGGCGTTGGACATCCTGCGCAACGCCGCGCAGAACCGCGGCGAGTTCCAGCGCATCTTCGCGCTGATCATCGAACGCTGGCTGACCGGCACCTACGACACCCCGGGCCTGGAAAGCTGGCTGGCGTTCGTCGACCGGGTACAGGCCGGCCTGCAGCGGATCCTCGAACAGGCGGACAGCACGCAGAAGATCGCCGTGTTCACCTCCGGCGGCACCATCACCGCCCTGCTCCACCTCATTACGCAAATGCCTGCGAAACAGGCCTTTGAGTTGAACTGGCAAATCGTCAACACCTCGCTCAACCAGCTGAAGTTCCGCGGTCGAGAGGTGGCGTTGGCTTCCTTCAACAACCATGCGCACCTGCAACTGTTGAAGGCTCCGGATCTCATCACCTTCCGATGAGCGCCGGTTCGTCGTGACCTGCGCGGTCACTGAAATCACTTGATCAAGGAACACACCATGAGCGATGTAGCAAAAGCTGTCGAAGCAATGAAAGCCAAGTTCAACCCAGCCGCTGCCGCCGGTCTGGATCTGGTCTTCGGTTTCAACATCACTGACGAAGACAAGCACTACGCGCTGATCGTCAAGGATGGCACCTGCGAAATCCAGGAAGGCGAAAACGCCGACGCCAACTGCACCCTGGTGCTGGACAGCGACACCCTCAAAGGCATCGTTTCCGGCGAGACCGACGGCATGCAGGCCTTCATGGGCGGCAAGCTGCGCGTTGAAGGCGACATGATGCTGTCGATGAAACTGTCCGAGCTGTTCCCGGCGTAAGACCGTGGTTCCGCAAGCGCGGAACCTGTCGGACGACCCTCGAATCCCGCCCCTGTGGCGGGATTCGTGCTTTCGGGCTCAGGCAAACGACGCCGCCAGCAATTCCTGCGTATACGCATGCCGCGCCGAGCGAAACAGCTCGGCGGTCTCCCCCCGCTCCACCACCTTGCCGTCCTTCATCACGATCAGGTCATGGGCCAGCGCCCGCACCACCGCCAGGTCGTGGCTGATGAACAGGTAGGTCAGCCCATGTTCCTCCTGCAAGCGCCGCAGCAGCGTGACGATCTGCTTCTGCACCGTGCGGTCCAGCGCCGAGGTCGGTTCGTCCAGCAGGATCAGGTCCGGCTTGAGCACCAGCGCCCTGGCGATCGCGATGCGCTGGCGCTGCCCGCCGGAGAACTCGTGGGGATAGCGATGACGCACGGCCGGGTCCAGACCGACTTCCCGCAGCACCTCGATCACCGCCCGCTCGCGCTCGCGCGCGTTCATGGCGGTGTGCACCGACAGGCCCTCGGCGATGATCTGCGCCACGCACAGGCGCGGGCTGAGGCTGCCGAACGGATCCTGAAACACCACTTGCAGGCGCTTGCGCAAGGGCCGCAGCCGTTTGCCGCTCAAGGCCTCCAAGGCCTCGCCCTCGAAACGGATGGTGCCCTCGGCGTCGATCAGGCGCAGGATCGCCTGGCCCAGGGTGGATTTGCCCGAGCCGGATTCGCCGACGATGCCCAGGGTCTTGCCCCGTTGCAGGCGCAGATCGATGCCGTTGACCGCGTGCAGGTACGACGTGGGCCGCAGCCACCCGCCGCCGAGCCTGAAACGCACGTTCAGGCCCCGTACCTGCAGCAGGTCCTCCGTCGAGTCCCGGCACAGCGCCGCGCCGCCGGGTTCGGCGTTGAGCAGTTCGACGCTGTAGGGATGCTGCGGCGTCCGGAACAACTGCTCGCAGAGAGCCTGCTCGACGATCACGCCGCTGCGCATCACCGCCACCCGCTGGGCCAGGTTGCGCACCAGGTTCAGGTCGTGGCTGATGATCAGCAGCGCCATGCCCAACCGCTTTTGCAGCGCCTTGAGCAGCAGGAGGATCTTGCGCTGCACGGTGACATCCAGGGCGGTGGTCGGCTCGTCGGCGATCAGCAACTGCGGCTCGCAGGCCAGCGCCATGGCGATCATCACCCGTTGCCGCTGCCCGCCGGACAGTTGGTGCGGATAGGCCTTCAAGCGTTCACGCGGGTGCTGGATGCCCACCAGTTCCAGCAACTCCACGATCCGCCGCCGCGCCGCCGCCCCCGCCAGCCCCTTGTGCAGCGCCAGGCTCTCGCCCAGTTGCCGCTCGACGGTGTGCAGCGGATTGAGCGAGCTCATCGGCTCCTGGAAGATCATGGCGATGCGGTTGCCGCGCAACTGGCGCAGATAGCGCTCATGAACGCCGAGCAGTTCCTCGCCTTGATAGCGGATGCTGCCGCGCACCTGTGTGGCCGCCGGATCCAGCAATTGCAGGATGCTGTGGGCGGTCACCGACTTGCCGGAACCCGACTCGCCCACCAGCGCCAGGCACTCCCCCGGACGGATGTCGAGGTCGATGCCGTGCACCACCTCCTGGCCGTTGAACGCCACCCGCAGGCCGCGCATTTCAATCAGGTTGTCACCCATGTCAGTTCCTTGATTCATGATCGCGGGTCGAACGCATCGCGGCAGGCCTCGCCGATGAACACCAGCAGCGACAGGATCAGGGCCAACGCGAAGAACGCCGTCAGCCCCAGCCAGGGCGCCTGCAGGTTGTTTTTGCCTTGCCCGATCAGCTCGCCCAGCGACGCGCTGCCGGCCGGCATGCCGAAACCGAGGAAATCCAGCGCCGACAAGGTGGCGACGGCCCCGGTGAGGATGAACGGCAGGTAGGTCAGGGTCGCGCTCATGGCGTTGGGCAGGATGTGCCGCAGCATCACCTGGCCGTCGCCCACGCCCAGCGCCCGCGCCGCCTTCACGTATTCCAGCCCCCGGCTGCGCAGGAACTCGGCGCGCACCACGTCCACCAGGCTGAGCCAGGAGAACAGCGCCATGATCCCCAGCAGCCACCAGAAGTTCGGCTCGACGAACCCGGACAGGATGATCAGCAGGTACAGCACCGGCAGCCCCGACCAGACCTCCAGCAGCCGCTGCCCGAACAGGTCGGTCCAGCCGCCGTAGTAGCCCTGCAGGGCGCCGGCGGCGATGCCGATCAGCGCGCTGGCCGCCGTCAGCGCCAACGCGAACAGCAGCGAAACCCGCGTGCCGAAGATCACCCGGGCCAGCACGTCCCGCGCCTGGTCGTCGGTGCCCAGCCAGTTGTCCGTGGTCGGCGGGCTCGGCGCAGGTTCGGTGAGGTCGTAGTTGACCGTGTCGAAACCGAACGGGATCGGCGCAAACCACAGGCGCCCGCCCTGCCCCTCGATCAGGCTGCGCACCTGGGCGCTGCGGTAGTCGGGTTGGAACGGCAGCTCGCCGCCGAAGTCCTGTTCGGTGTAGCGCTCGAACGCGGGGAAAAACCAGCGCCCCTGAAACGACACCGCCAGCGGCTTGTCGTTGGCGATCAGCTCGCCGCCCAGGCTCAGGCCGAACAGCGCCAGAAACAGCCACAGCGACCACCAGCCGCGCCGGTGGGCCTTGAACCGCGCCCAGCGGCGCTGTCCGATGGGAGATAGCGTCAGCATCAGGCGGCCCTCGCGTTGAAGTCGATGCGTGGGTCGACCAGCGTGTAGCACAGGTCGCCCGCCAGTTTTATCAGCAGGCCGAACAGGGTGAAGATGAACAGCGAACCGAACACCACCGGATAGTCCCTGGACACCGCCGCTTCGTAGCTCAGGCGCCCGAGCCCGTCGAGGGAGAAGATCACCTCGATCAGCAGCGAACCGCCGAAGAACACCGTCACCAGCGCCTGGGGCAGCCCCGCCACCACCAGCAGCATCGCATTGCGAAACACATGGCCGTACAGCACTTGGCGCTCGCTCAGGCCCTTGGCGCGTGCGGTGACCACGTACAGCCGTGAGATTTCGTTGAGGAAGCTGTTCTTGGTCAGGATCGTCAGCGTGGCGAAGCCACCGATCACCAGGGCCGTCACCGGCAGCACCAGATGCCAGAAGTAGTCGGCGACCTTGCCCCACGGCGTCAACCCGGCGAAGTTGTCCGAGACCAGCCCGCGCACCGGGAACCAGTCCAGCGCCGTGCCGCCGGCGAACACCACGATCAGCAGCAGGGCAAACAGGAACCCCGGCATCGCATAGCCGACGATGATCGCCACGCTGCTCCAGGCATCGAACGCCGAACCGTTGTGCACGGCCTTACGGATGCCCAGCGGGATCGAGACCAGGTAGGTGATCAGCGTCGCCCACAGGCCGAGGGAAAGGGTCACCGGCAACTTCTGCCGGATCAGCTCCGTCACCGTCGCGCCACGGAAGAAACTCTTGCCGAAATCCAGCTGCGCGTAGCTTTTGAGCATCAGCCACAGGCGTTCGCCGGCGGGCTTGTCGAAACCGTACTGGCGCTCGATGTCCGCCACCAGTTTCGGGTCGAGCCCACGGGTGGCGCGGGATTCGCCGCCGACGGTCTCCACATGGCCGCCACCCACCGCGTTGCCTGCGCCGATCCCCTGCAAGCGGGCGATGGCCTGCTCCACCGGGCCGCCGGGCGCGGCCTGCACGATGACGAAGTTGACCAGCAGGATCGCCAGCAAGGTCGGCACGATCAGCAGCAGGCGCCGCAGGCTATAACCCCACATGGGCGTACTCCTTTTGCTGTTGCTGCATTTGCGCGGCGGTCAGCGCGGTCGGGCTGATTTCCCACCAGGTGTCGAGGCCGGCGTCGTACAGCGGCGCCACCGCCGGGCGGCCGAAACGGTTCCACCACACCGTGGAGATCCCCGGCGGGTAATAGTTGGGGATCCAGTAGTAGCCCCACTGCAGCACCCGGTCCAGCGCATGGGCGTGACGCAGCAGGCTGGCGCGGCTGTCGGCCTGCACCACGCCTTCGAGCAGCGCATCCACCGCCGGGTCGCGCAGCACCATGTAGTTGTTGGAGCCGGGGTCGTCGGCGCCGTCGGAGCCGAAGTAGTTGAACATCTCCCGGCCCGGCGCCTGGCTCACCGGGTAGCCGGCGACGATCATGTCGTAGTCGCGGCTGCGCACGCGGTTGGTGTATTGCGCGGTGTCCACCTGGCGGATGTCGAAGCCGATGCCGATCTGCGCCAGGTTGCGCTTGAACGGCAGCAGCAGCCGCTCGAAGCCCTTCTGGCCGTTGAGGAAGGTGAAGCGCAGCGGTTCGCCGGCGGCGTTCACCAGTTGGTCGCCGCGGGGTGTCCAACCGGCGGCCTCCAGCAGTTTCAGGGCCTGCAGCTGCTGGGCGCGGACGTTGCCGCTGCCGTCGGTGCGCGGGGCTTGGAACACCTGGGTGAAGACCTCGTCGGGGATCTTGCCGCGCCAGGGTTCGAGGAGCCTCAGCTCTTCGGCGTCCGGCAGCTCCGTGGCCGACAACGCGCTGTGGGAAAAGAAACTGCGCTGGCGCAGGTAGAGGCTGCGCATCATCTGCCGGTTGCTCCATTCGAAGTCCCAGAGCATGGCGATGGCCTGGCGCACGCGGCGATCCTGGAACACCGGCTTCTGCAGGTTGAACACAAAACCCTGGGTGCCTTGGGCGGCGCCCGGCGCCAAGTGTTCGCGCAACAGCCTGCCCTGATCCAGCGCAGCGCCGGCATAGCCGATGGTGTAGCTGGTGGCCGAGAACTCGCGGTTGTAGTCGAAGCCGCCGGCCTTGAGCACCTGGCGCGACACGTCGGTGTCGGCGAAGAACTCCACGCTCAGCCGGTCGAAATTGTAGAGCCCGCGGGTGATCGGCAAGTCCTGGCCCCACCAATCCTTGACCCGCTCGAACGTCACGCTGCGCCCGGCATCCACCGCGCTGACCCGGTACGGGCCGCTGCCCGGCGGAATCTCGAAACCGCCGCCGTCGGCGAAGTCGCGGGTGCGCCACCAGTGCTCCGGCAGCACCGGCAACGTCGCCAGATCCAGCGGCAAGGTGCGGCTTTCGTTGTTGCGGAACACGAACCGCACCTGGGTCGGGGACTCGACCACGACCTCGGCGACGTCACGGAACTGCTGGCGGTACTTGAGGCTGCCCTGGGTGGTGAACAGCTCGTAGGTGTAGCGCACGTCCTCGGCGGTGATCGGGCTGCCGTCGTCGAAACGGGCCTTGGGGTTGAGGTAGAAGCGCAGCCAGCGGCGGTCGGCGTCCAGCTCCATGCGCTGCGCCACCAGGCCGTAGACGCTGTAGGGTTCGTCCTTGCTGCGGTAGGCCAGCGGCGCGTACAGCCAGCCGTCGATGTCGGCGACGCCGGTGCCCTTGTCGACATAGGGCACGAGGTGGTCGAACGGACCGCTCTCCAGCGAAGAGCGGCGCAACGAGCCGCCCTTGGGCGCGTCGGGGTTGGCGTAGGCCAGGTGCTGGAAGTCCGGTGCGTACTTGGGCGGTTCGCCGTAGACCGTGAGGGCGTGCTGCGGGGCGGCCCAGGTCACGGGACTCAGCAGCAGGCCGAACGCCAGGAGGCGGTGTCTGGAAAGCATGGGGCAGATCCTTGTCGGCGGGTCGGCTGTCCCGGCCCCATCGCGGGCAAGCCCGCTTCCACAGGTATCGGGTGACGACTGAATCTTTGGTCATCACAAAACACTGTGGGAGCGGGCTTGCCCGCGATGGGGCCCGAACAGCCACCGCAAATCCCACCTGCCTGTGATGTGCAACAGGCAGGCATTTTTTATAGGGCAGGCCTTAGATCGAATCGTCACTAAAACCCGCCCTCTCCTGTCATTCTCAAAACCTGTAGCTGAGCCGCGTGTACAGCGTGCGCCCGAACGGGTCGCCGTACTTGGGGTCGTACCCGCTCTGGAACGTGTAGGTCTGGTTGCTGAACGGCGGCTCGCGGTCGAACAGGTTCTTCACCCCCAGAGTCACGCCCAGGGTCTTGCGCCAGGTGTAGGTGCCGGCCAGGTCCCACACGTTGTACGAACCGACGTAGTCGTGGGCCTCGCGGTCCGAGTCGTGGTAGCCGCTGGTGTAGCGGTTGGTCAGGCTGGCGCCGAACGGGCCGTAGCTCCACGTGCCGGTCAGGCTGTGGCGCCAGCGAGCCACGGCGCCGGCCGAGGCGAAATCGCCGCCGCGAAAGTCGCCGAGCTTGTCGATGTAGTCGCCCTTGAGCTGCTGCTGGTAGTCGTAGCGGCTGACGTAGGTGCCTTGCAGCCCGATGCCGAACTCGCCGAACGGGGTGCTCGGCAGGCGGTAGTCGAAGCTGACGTCGACGCCGTTGGTCTTGATCTTGCCGAGGTTGGCCAGGCCCGTGACGACGTGGTCGATGGAGCCGTCGGGCTTGCGGATCAAACGGTCCGGGTACAGTTCCGGGTTCTCGAACACGGCCGATTCCGGGAATTCGGCGATCTGGTTGGCGATGTCGATCCACCAGAAGTCCAGCCCCGTGGTCAGGCGGTCGAGCGGCTGGTAGACGAAGCCCAGGGTGACGTTGCGCGCGGTTTCCGGGTTCAGCTCGGTGTTGCCGCCGGAGCTGCGGAAGAACTGCTGGGCGCAGTCGCGGTTGGCGATCCCGCCGTTGCTCGGCGTGCCGCCGGCGCACAGGCGCGGGTCGTTGTAATTGGCGTTGGTGAACGAGGTGAAGGTCGGGTTGTACAGCTCATACAGCGACGGCGCGCGGAACCCTTCGCTGTAGGCGCCGCGCACCACCAGTTGCTTGAACGGCTGGAAACGGAACGAATACTTGGGGTTGGTGGTGCTGCCGAAGTCGCTGTACTTGTCGTGCCGCACGGCGGCGGACAGTTCCAGGCTGTCGAGCACCGGCACGTTGACCTCGGCGTACTGCGCCGAAACGCTGCGGTCGCCCGCCACGCTGCCGTTCGGGTCGACGCCCAGGCTCTGCACGTCGCCGGCGAACGGGGCGAAGTCCTGGTGGAAATCTTCCTTGCGGTACTCGCCGCCCAGGGCCAACGCCGAGGGGCCTGCGCCGAACCAGTCGCCGATCTCGCGGCTGACCCGCCCGTCGATGGCCTTCACCCGTCCCACGGCGGTGCCGTAGTCGCCGTCCACCGCGTTGGCCGCCAGCAACGCGGCACCGGCGGCGGTCTGCGGGCCGAACGGGTTGATCACGCCGTCGGCGATGCCCTGGCTCACGGCGCGGTCGTTCACATAACCGCTGCGGATGGTGTTGACCACCTTGTTCTGGTTGTACGAGGCGCCGAGGTTGTAGTCCCAGCCGGCCACGCTGCCGTCGAAGCTCAGGAGCAGGCGCTGGCCGGTGTTGTCGTCCTCGTGCCGGCGGGCACCGACGGCGGTCTCGCGCCAGTTGACGTCCACCGCCTGGGTCGGGTCGAGGGCGAAGCCTGTGGGCCCCGGCGTGATGCCGTTGCCCGGATAGAACGCGGTGCCGGGGTTGACCTGGTTGCCCATCAGCGTGCCGGGGCCGATCTGCGTGCGGTTCTCGTTGCGCGCCCAGAAGTATTCGAGGCTGACGTTGTGCTCGTCCGCCAGCTTACCGGTGGCCTTGGCGAAGGCCGAGGTCTTTTCGGTCTCCGGCACCAGGTCCAGGTAGCTCCACAGGCTTTGGCGGCAGATGCCGTTGCGCGCCAGCAGCCCCGGCGCGTTGCAGCCGGAACCGGCCAACGGGTTGGTGGCGTTGCTGCCCTGGCTCCAGTTGGCCGGCGAGGCGGTGCCGGAGGTGTAATCGAGTCCCCGGCCAGGTTGGTAGTTGTAGGTGTAGCTACGGTCCTTGGCGGCCAGGCGCTCCTGCTTGTCGTGGCTGACCACGCCGAAGACGTTGAAGCGGTCTTCCTGCAGGTCGCCGAAGCCCCAACTGCCGCTGACGTTGCGGCTCTCTCCGCCGCCGGCGTGGGTGGGGGTGTCGTAGCTGGTGCTGATCTGGCCTTCGGTGAGGCTGCTCTTGGTGATGAAGTTGATCACCCCGCCGATGGCGTCGGTGCCGTACAGCGCCGACGCGCCGTCGCGCAGCACTTCCACCCGGTCGATGGCGGCGAACGGAATCGTGTTGAGGTCGACGCCGGAACCGTTGATCGAACTGGTGGCGTTGTTGCTCAGGCGCCGGCCGTTGAGCAGCACCAGCGTCTTGTTCGGGCCGATGCCGCGCAAGTCCGCATAGGACGCCCCGCCGCTGCTGGAGCCCACCGAACGTCCGGAGCCGACCGAGGATTGGTTGGCGGAGATGCGGTTGACCAGCTCCTCGGTGGTGGTGACGCCCTGCTCGCGCAACGTTTCGGCCCGCAGGACCGTGACCGGCACGGCGGTTTCGGCATCGACCCGGCGGATCGCCGTGCCGGTGACTTCGACCCGTTGCAGTACCGGTGTCGGTGCGGATTCCGCGCTGTCGGCGGCCACCGCCGGCAACGTGTGGATCGCCAGCAGCAAGGCCAGGCTCAAAGGGGATTTGACGGGTGAAAACTGGATCATGAACAGCCATCCCTGCGTTTTGGTTTATGCAGGGATGTGTGATGGGCGGCGGGGTTTTATAGGGGACGGGTTAGACCGATGGGTGATGAGGTTATGCCGGTTTCGATGGCGCCTGATCCACCGCCATTGCCAGCAGGCTGGCTCCCACAGGGGATCCCCGGTGCCCGCAAAATCCAGGTACACCACAAAAACCTGTAGGAGCTTGCCTGTAAGCGATGAGGCCAGCACTGCCGACATCTTTATTGCCTGATCCACCGTCATCGCTGGCAAGCCAGCTCCCACAGGTTTTGTGGTGTACCTAGATCCTGTAAACACCTGGGCTCCCACAGGTTTTTGTGGTGTACCTGGATCCTTTAAACACCTGAAATACCTGTGGGAGCTGGCTTGCCAGCGATGAGGCCGGCACTGCCGACATCACCAGCACCTGCCTCAGCACCGTCAACTACCGAAGTGATAACTCACATCCAGCCACCACTGCCGCCCATACGGGTCATAGTTGCCGGTCGGGTAGTACGGCCAGCCCGCCGAGTCGTCGTGCTTGACCTGGTTGAGCAGGTTGTTCACGGTCAGCCCCACGCTCGCCCGGTCGTTGAGCCGGTAGCGGGCGCTGGCGTTGAACACGGTCCAGGGCGAGAGTCGGCCGTCGCCCGCGCCGTTCGTGACCGAGCCGTAGCGGATGCCCATCAGCGTCGCCGTAGCCTTTTGGTAGTCCCAGGTCAGACTGGCGTTGACCTTGCTGCGCCAGTCGTAGTTGGTGCGCGAGGTGCGCCAGTCCTGGGTCGGAGCCTCGTCCGATTCCTTGTAGTAGTGCGACAGCACCAGGGTGTAGCCCAGCGCCGAGCTGAACGCGCCGTACTGCCCCGCGCCCCAGCGGATGTTGCTCTTGAAGTCCAGGCCGCTGACCCGCTCACTGGCGGCGTTGATCGCGTTCACCCTCACCCGCTTCAACTGGTTGGGGTCGACGGCCGCATTGCCCGGATTGCGGTCGATCCGCGCCAGCGTCGATTGGCAGTTGGCCGAGTTGATGTCCTGGGTGCCGTTGCGGCATTCGTTCTCTTCCTGCAGCAGACGGTTCTCGTCCACCGTGGTCAGCAGGTCGTCGATCTCCACCCGCCAGAAGTCCGTGGAGAAATCGAAGTTGCGCGACGGCGACCAGACGAACCCGTAGGTCCACGACTTGCCGCGCTCGGACGCCAGGTCCGCCGTGCCGCTCTGGGTGTAGTCGACCCGTCCGCGGTCGCAGGCGCCCTCCACGCCCTGGCTGCACCCGTAGTAGTCGATCTGCGCCGGGTAGTAGCCGTTGCTGTCGGACTGGTAGATGTAGTTCAGGTCCGGCGCGCGGAAACTGGTGCCGTAGCTGCCGCGCAGCAACAGGCTGGTGACCGGGCGCCACTCAAGCCCCAGGTTGTAGGTCTTCTGCTGCTCGGTGCGGCCGCTGAACTTGTATTGGTCCCAGCGCCCCGCCGCCGTCGCCAGCACCGTATCGGTGACCGGGATGCTGAACTCGCCGCCCGCCGCATAGCGCTTGCGCGAGCCGCCGGAACTCTGGCTCGGGGTGGTGTTGTAGAAGCTGCCGTCGTTGAGGCTGTCGTCCGGGTCGATGCGGTATTCCTGCTTGCCCGCCTCCAGCACGCCGGCGAACCCCACGGGGCCGGCGGGCAGGTCGAACAGCTCGCCGTTGACCGACGCGTTGTAGCTGGTCGACACCGACTTGCTGCTCTGGGTCAGGTTGCCGCGAAACTGCTCCCATTCCTGGGGCGTCAGCGGCCGGTCGAGCCGCGAGGCGTCCGGCGCGAACACCGGGTAGCCACCCTGGGTGCCCAATTGCGGGCCCAGGTAGAAATCCTGGATTGACGCGCGCGGCGTGTAGCGGGTGGTGCGCACGCTCTTGTATTCGGAACGGTTGGCCGCCAGCTCATAGTTCCAGCCGGTGTCGGCGATCTTGTCCGACAGGCCCAGGGTGCCGGTCCAGGACGTGTCGCGCCATTTGCTGTTGTTGCTGGTGCGCCCGCCGATCTCCTCCTCGCCGAAGCGCCGGAACCAGCGCTCCAGGTTGCCGGTGTTCTGGTTGATGAAGTCCGGCGAGGTGAAGGTCGGTCCCCGGGTGTTGTTCTGGATGTGGTCGAGCCCGTACATCAGGTCGGCGTACACCTGGCCGCTGTCGCTGAAATGCCAGGTGCCGCGGGTGTAGCCGTCGTAGTTTTCCTTTTGGGTCTGGATCGTCCAGTAGTCGTTGTACATCTGGTCGGTGCGGCAACGGCCGGCGTTGTTGAGCAGCTTGTTGTCGAACACGCCCTGATAGGCGCCGCAGCCCGGCCCCAGGTAACGGCCGCTGCCCAGGTCGCGCCGATAGCCGACATCCGTCAGCGGCCCGCTCTGCATGAAGCCGCGGTCGTCGGCCCAGATCGGGTCGCGGTTGGTCAGCTCAAGGCCGAACAGCCCGTCGAAGTCGCCCCAGCTGCCGCCGCCGCTGATCTGCAGGCGTTGGTTGTCGCCGCCGCCGCGCTCGCTGGTGCCGCCCTTGAGGTTGACGTCGACGCCGTCGATCTTGTCCTTGAGGATGATGTTCACCACTCCGGCGATCGCATCGGAACCGTAGATCGCCGACGCGCCGCTGCTGAGGATCTCGATGCGTTCGATCACCGCCGACGGAATGTTCGCAAGGTTGGTGAAGTTGACCTTGCCGTCGTACGGCGTCGGGTAGTCGGCCACCCGCCGGCCGTTGATCAGCACCAACGTGTGGTTGGGCCCAAGGCCCCGCAGGTTGAGGGCGCTGGCCGCCGGTTGCCAGGTGTTGCCGTAGTCCTCGCCCTGGGTCATGCCGGTGTTCTGCGTCTGGGTGGCCAGGGCGTCGTAGACGTTCTTGTAGCCCCGCGCTTCCATCTCTTGGTGGGTGATGACGTTGACCGGCGTGGCGCCGTCGGACTGCGCCCGGGCGATCCGCGAGCCGGTGACCGTGACCTTCTCCAGGCGGTAGTCGGCGCTGGCGGCAGGCGCCGCAGAGACTGCCTTGACCGGTGCGGCGACCGGCCCGTCGGCTTCTCGCACCGTCAGTCCCTGCGCGCTCTGCTCCACTTGCAGGCCGCTGCCCAGCAGCGCTTTCTCGACGGCCTGACGGCCGCCCAACGCACCGCGCACGACGCCGCTGCGCTTGCCCTGCACCAGGTTCTGGCTGAAGGAAATCGGCACGCCGGACTGGCGCGAGATGTCCAGCAGCACCTCATCGAGCGGGCCGGCGGCGATGTCGAAGGTGAACACCTGGGCGGCCGCTTCCGCGGACACGGCCGGCAACGGCGCGATCCCCATCGCCAAGGCGGCGGCCAGCGTCAGTCGAGGCAATTGTTGTGTGAATGAGTACATCGAAGGGCTTCCCTGTTGAAGGCATCTGCAGGGAATGAGCAACGGGCCGGCGGTTTTTATAGGGGCTGGGTAGACCGGGAAGTTATGGCGCTATAACCGCGCGCCGATGCTGACCCAGTACGGGTTGTGCCAGGTCACGCGGATCGGCAGGGAACGTTCGAGCAACTGCAGGGTACGGTCGCTGTCGTCCAGCGGGTACAGGCCGCTGAGGCGCAGCCCGGCCACCTCCGGACTCAGGCTCAGGACGCCGCGCCGGTAGCCGCGCAGGCTGTCGATGACCTCGCTCAAGGGACGGTCGCGCACTTCCAGCCGGCCTTGCACCCAGGCGGTTTCATAGCCTTTGCTGCGCTCCAGGGCGAGGATTTCCCGGTCGTTGAACAGCAGGTTCTCGCCCGCCTCCACCCCCTGCCGGACGCCGCCGGCGGTGACCACTTCGACCTGGGAATGCAGCATCACCAGCCGCGTCGCCTCCTCGGTGCGCTGCACCATGAACGACGTGCCTAGGGCGCGCATGCGGCCGTGCTCGGTCTCGACCACAAAGGGCCGGGGTTGGCGGGCGGCCACCTCCACCAGCAACTCACCGCTGCGCAGGGCCAGCCGGCGCTCGGCCGCGTCGAACCGCGGCACCGCGCGGCTGCGGGCATTGAGGGTCAGTGCACTGCCGTCGGCGAGGGTGAACCCGCGCCGCTCACCGGTGCCGGTCGCCAGTTCCCCGGCTTCGGGCAGCCAGCCGTAGCGCCGGCCCAACAGCCCGGCCAGCAGCGCAACGCCCAACACGCTCAGGCTGCCGCTGACGAACCGTCGGCGGCTGGACGGCGCATTGAGGCTGTGCAGCAGGCTGTCGCGGGGCATGCCGCGCAGGTTGGGGTTGCGCAGCAGGTTCAGGCCGCCGCCCATCTGTTCGATGATCTGACCGTGCCGGGGGTCGGCCGCATGCCAAGCCTCGAAGGCGGCACGCTCCTGCAGGCTCACGTCGCCCGACTGCAGCAGCGCCATCCACTGCGCCGCCTCGTCGATCAGGGTCTCGTCGGGCCTCATGCCTGCATCGCCTGATAGCAGCGCTTGAACGCCTCGACCATGTATTGCTGCACACGGCTGGTGGACACGCCCAGCCGTTCGCCGATCTGGCCGTACGTCAGGCCGTCGAGCTGATGGTAGAGAAACGCCGCCTTGGCCTTGGCGGACAGGCCGTTGAGCAAGCGGTCCACCGCCAGCAGCGCCTCAATGACCAGTGCCCGCTCCTCCGGCGACGGGTGCACCGGCTCCGGCGCCAGCGCCAGGCTTTGCAGGTAGGCGCGCTCCAGATCCTGTCGACGCCAGCCGTCATACACCAGCCGCCTGGCGATGGTGGTCAGCAGCGCGCGGGGCTCGCGGATGGCCAGCGGGTCGGGCAGCGCCAGCACCCGCAGGAAGGTTTCCGAAGCGATGTCCTGCGCACTGTGCGGGCAACCGAGGGTGCGGCCCACCGCCGTGCACAGCCAGCGGTAATCCTGTTGGAACATCCGGCCCACGGCCTGGTGATGCGGGTTGAGACTGCCACCCATGCCTTGCTCCCTGAAACGGGCTCCACCCGCTGCGAAAATCCTTGGTTCTGCCGGCATCGTCCGGCGGTGATCAGGGGAGCGACTGTGCAATAGCGCTGGAGACATTTGAAGTAATAAAAAATCAGGATCCTAAAACTATTGAGAATAAGGCAGTTCGTCGCCACGGAAACCTCCCCTCACAGAACGTTGACTTCGGTCACTGGCGCCCGCCACGCCAGTCTCTAACCTTGCGCCTCCATCGACAGCCACGGACGGCTCATCGGGAGCCCGCGGCCGACCCATTCAAGGAAGAGCAACCATGCGATCACTCAACATCATTCTGCTGTCGTCGGCGTTCAACGGCCTGACCCAACGGGCCTGGCTGGAACTGCGCCAGGCCGGCCATTCGCCGAGCGTGGTGCTGTTCACCGACGAAGCCTCCGTGTGCGAACAGATCGAAAACAGCGGCGCGGACCTGGTGATCTGCCCGTTCCTGAAAGACCGCGTGCCGCAGTCGCTGTGGAGCGATGCGCAACGCCCCGTGGTGATCATCCACCCCGGCATCGTCGGCGACCGCGGCGCCAGTGCCCTGGATTGGGCCATCACCAATGAGCTGCAGACCTGGGGCGTCACCGCCCTGCAAGCGGTGGAGGAAATGGACGCCGGTCCCGTCTGGGCCACCTGCGAATTCAACCTGCCGGCGGGCCTGCGCAAGTCCGAGCTGTACAACGGCCGGGTCAGCGATGCGGCGATCCGCTGCATCCGCGAGGTGGTGGAGAAGTTCATCGCCGGGTTCGAGCCGGTGCCGCTGGACTACAACGACCCCAAAGTGCGCGGCAGCCTGCAACCGAACATGAAACAGGCCGACCGCACGTTCAGCTGGCACGACTGCGCACGGTTCATCAAACGCTGCATCGATGCCGCCGACGGCCAGCCCGGCGTGCTGGCCAGCCTGGCCGGCGGTCAGTACTACGTGTACGACGCCCACCTGGACAGCCGCACCGGCCGCCCCGGCGAGATTCTGGCGGTGCATGACGACGCCGTGCTGGTGGCCACCGGCGACCAGAGCCTGTGGATCGGCTCGCTGCGGCTCAAGCCGCAACCGGGCGAGGAGACCTTCAAGCGGCCGGCGCGGCATGTGCTGGCCGGGCAACTGGCGAAGGTGCCGGTGCTCGACTGGTCGATCGCCGACGCGCCGTTCAGCGACGAGGCGTACCAACCGATCCGCTACCGCGAGTCCGGCAAGGTCGGCGAACTGACGTTCGAGTTCTACAACGGCGCCATGAGCACCGAACAGTGCGGGCGCATGGTCCGGGCGCTGCGCTGGGCCAAGTCCCGCGACACCCAGGTGTTGCTGATCAGGGGCGGTCGCGGCAGTTTCTCCAACGGCGTGCACCTGAACGTGATCCAGGCCGCGCAGGATCCGGGGGCCGAAGCCTGGGCGAACATCCAGGCCATCGACGACGTCTGCGCCGAACTGCTCGATGCGCGGCAACTGGTGGTCAGCGGTGTGACCGGCAACGCCGGCGCCGGCGGCGTGATGCTGGCGCTGGCCGCCGACATCGTGTTCGCCCGCGCCGACATCGTGCTCAACCCGCACTACAAGAGCATGGGCCTGTACGGCTCGGAATACTGGACCTACAGCCTGCCCCGCGCCGTCGGCCCGGCCATGGCCGAGCAACTGACCCAGGCCTGCCTGCCGGTCAGCGCCGTCCAGGCCCAGCAACTGGGCATGGTGCAGGAGATCGGCCCGCGCTGCCCGGACGAGTTCGGCCTGTGGCTGCTGCAACGGGCCCACGGCGCCCTGACCGACCCGACCTACGCCGCCGTGCGCGAGCGCAAGCTGCGCACCGACCATGAACTGATCCGCCGCTGCCGCGAGGCCGAGCTGCAAGAGATGCAGGAAGACATGCTGTACAACCGCAACCAGTTCGCCGAGAAATGCCGCAACTTCGTGCTCAAGCGCAAGACCTGCTGCACCCCGGCCCGGCTGGTGGAGGACTGGGCACGGGTGCGCGAGGCCGAACTGGCCGGCTGACCCATCGGGCCCCATCGCCAGCAAGCTGGCTCCCACAGGTACTGCGGCTGCCCGCCGGACCGGCGAACATCCAAAAACCCTGTGAGAGCTGGCCTGCCAGCGATGAGGCCAGCACAGCCGGCATCTGTGGTGATTGACCCACCGCCATCGCCAGCAAGCTGGCTCCCACAGGGGATCCCGGCTGGACGCAGGATCCCTGCACACCACAAAACCTGTGGGAGCTTGCCTGCAAGCGATGAGGCCAGCACAGACAACATCCCTGTTGCCTGACCCACCGCCATCGCCAGCAAGCTGGCTCCCTCAGACACCGCGGCTTATCATGCCGACACCTCAGACGCCGGCCCGCCCATGGACATCGACCTCGCCCGTACCTTCCTGGAAATCGTCCGCCACGGCAGTCTCGCCGCGGCGGCGGAGAAACTGTTCGTCACCCAGACGGCCATCACCGCCCGCGTGCAGAAGCTCGAAAGCCAGTTGGGCAGCACCCTGTTCGTGCGCAACCGCGCCGGGGCGCGCCTGACGCCCAACGGCGAGGCGTTCGTGGTGTACGCCAACCAGCTGGTGCAGACCTGGGAAGCCGCCCGCCGCGACCTGCCGCTGCCCGAAGGCTACGACAACGTGCTGCACATCGGCGGCGAGGTCAGCCTGTGCAACCCGCTGATGCTCAGCTGGGCCGCCGAACTGCGCGAGCACATCCCCAGCCATGCCCTGCGCATGGAGATCCGCGACGGCGAAAACCTGCTGCGCCAGCTCGAACTCGGCGTGCTCGACGCCGCGCTCGTCTACCAGCCGGAATACTGGCCGGGCCTGCAGGTCGAGCAGGTGCTGGAGGAAAAACTCATCCTGGTGCACACCCCCGACCGCCCCGCCCCTTACGTCTACATCGACTGGGGCCCGGACTTCCGCCGCCAGCACGACGCCGCCCTGCCGGAAAAGGCCAAGGCCGCCCTGAGCTTCAACCTCGGCCCGCTGGCCTTGCAGTACATCCTGGAGAACGGCGGCAGCGGCTATTTCCGCACGCGGGTGGTGCGCACCTACCTGGAAAGCGGCGCCCTGGAGGCTGTGACCAAGGCCCCGGAATTCGGCTATCCGACCTACCTCGTCTACTCCCGCGACCGCGACTCGGCCACCTTGCAGCACGCCTTCGACCTGCTGCGCGCCGTGATCAAGGCCGACGACGACTGGTCGCAGCGCTGGAACCCGTTGAGCTGAAGCCCACGGCGCTGCGTACCGGAACCTGTCACTTGTGACCTCGCCCCCGAGCCTGCGCAGGCCGAGGGATCAGCTAATCTGCCGGATACAACAACAATATCCGCAGGTGACCGCAGTGAGGCAAACCACCGAAGCATTCCGCAGCCGCTACCGGGCGGCGATCCATCCGCTGTACAACCCGTGGCTGCACGGCGCCTTCGTGCTGCTGTTCGGCGTGCTGGCCATCGGCGCGTTCTGGAGCGGCGTGCGGCAGGTGCAGCCCCTGGAGTGGCTGACGGTGCCGCTGACCCTGCTGTTCTTCAACTTCGGCGTGTACGTGGTGCACCGGCACCTGGGGCACCACAAGAAAAGCTTCGCGAAAATGTTCTACGCCCGCCACGCCGGCGACCACCACAGTTTCTTCACCCCCGGCCACATGACCTGGGACAGCGCCCGGGACTGGCGGGTGATCCTGTTTCCCGCCTGGCTGATCGTGGTGCACACGCTGCTCGTGGCCCTGCCGCTGTGGTGGCTGTTCGCGCAGCTCAACGCCAACGTGGCCGGGCTGTTCGGCGGCTGCATGGTGCTGGGCTACCTGACCTACGAGGTGTTCCACGCCTGCGAACACCTGCCGCCGCGCCACCCGTTGGCCCGCCTGCCGTGGATCCGCCAGATGCACCGCCTGCATGAACTGCATCACCGCCGCGAACGCATGCAGGAGCGCAACTTCAACATCGTCCTGCCCCTGATGGATTACCTGTTCGGCACCCTGTACTGGGAGCCGGAACCCGCCCACACGAACGAACCGAGGACGCCCATGACCCGCCAGCAGCATGGGATCGACATCGACGGCGAGCCCTACGCCGTGCTCGCCTACGCCGCAGACGTCAGCCTTTGGCCGCAGTGGCACCCCTCGTCGCTGAAGATTCACGGCCCCGCCGGTCCCTTGCATGCCGGTGCACGGTTCGAGGAGGACATCCGCGCCGGCGGGCGCGACGGCCATCTGGTCTGGGAAGTGGACGAGTACCTGCCGGGGCGGCGCTGGTGCGCACGGGCGCGGGGCGACCACGGCCTGTCGTTGTCGCTGGTTTATGAGTGTGCTGATCTCGGGGGGCGCACGCGGTTCGTGCGCACATTGGACTATCGGTTCGACGGACTGGGCATGCGCCTGGCCAACCTTCTGCTGCTCAAGCGGCGCATCGAGCGCGAGTCCGCCGCCTCGATGCTGGCCCTGCGCGACCGGGCCGCTCAGCACGTGTCCCGCGCAGGAGCCGACGCGTGAAACTGCGCCATCTGATCCTGCTGCTGATCGTCATCGTGCTGGCGTTTCTGCTGCTGATGCCGACCCGCGTCGAACCGGTGGCCTGGACACCGCTGCCGGCACCGTCCATGACCGAAGGGCCCTACGCCGACAACCAGCGCCTGCGCGGCTTGCGCCAGGTCGGCCCGAGCGGCATCGAAGGGCCGGAGGCGCTGCTGCTTGAGGACGACAAGCTGATCACCGGCCTGCACGACGGCCGCGTGATCCGCACCAGCCTCGACGGCCACCAGCGCAAGGTGCTCACCGACACCGGCGGCCGTCCCTTGGGGCTGGCGCGGCATCCCAACGGCCTGCTGGTGATTGCCGATGCGGACAAGGGCCTGCTGTCCCTCGACGCCCAGGGCCGGCTGGTGGCGTTGACCACCGAAGCCAACGGCTTGCCCTTCGGCTTCACCGACGACGTGGCCATCGACAAATCCGGGCACTACGCCTACTTCAGCGATGCCTCCAGCCGCTGGGGCTACGGCCACGACGGCGAGGCGATCATCGAGCACGGCGGCGACGGGCGTCTGCTGCGCTACGACTTCCAGACCGGCAAGACCAGCGTCCTGCTGGATCGGCTGGAATTCGCCAACGGCGTCACCCTGGGGCCGGACGACGCCTATGTGCTGGTCAACGAAACCGGCGCCTACCGCATCAGCCGCTATTGGCTGACCGGCCCCAACGCCGGCACCCACGACCTGTTCATCGACAACCTGCCGGGGTTGCCGGACAACCTCGCCTTCAACGGCCGCGACCGCTTCTGGGTGGCGCTGTACGCGCCGCGCAATCCGCTGCTGGACCGCACCGCCGAACATCCGTTCGTGCGCAAGGTGATTGTCCGGGCGCTCACCGTGCTGCCCAAGCCCCTGGAAAAACGCGCGTTCGTGCTGGGGCTGGACCTGGACGGCAAGGTCATCGCCAATCTGCAGGACGCCAGCGCCGGCAACTACTCGCCGATCACCACGGCGCGGGAGTACGGGGATTGGCTGTATTTCGGTTCGCTGAAGGCTTCGCACATGACGCGGATGCCGTTGGGGGCGGCCCTCAAGTAAGCCTCCAGAGGCGTGCCGGGTTCACCGGCCTCATCGCTGGCAAGCCAGCTCCCACAGGGATCCCGGGTGTTTGCAGAATCTAAGCACACCACAAAAACTGTGGGAGCTGGCTTGCCAGCGATGGCGTTGGGTCTGCTACCACAGGTTTTGTGGTGTACCTGGATCCTGCAAACACCCGAAATCCCCTGTGGGAGATTCTATGGTTGAGGCAAAGCCCTCAGCCTGCTTTCGGTTCATATTCGCTTTGTCCTTTGAGCAGGGCGAATACGATCCGGGCCAGTTTGC